>DAOSWM010000024.1:25323-40377 GCA_035380045.1 Tenuifilaceae bacterium
TAATTTTTAAATAGAGCCCGTGAAAGTAGTAAATTGTTGGGAAATAGCCAAAGATGTAAAAGAAATCACATAGAATTCATTAATAACAAATAATAAACAAGAATATTAATAAAAAAAATCTTTGAAAAGTAAAAAAATTCCGGAACACTCCCCCTTTTTGAAAAGGGAGCCGGGGGGATTTGATTAGATGTAAAAAACTTTATCTTTACTTTAATGAATCAAACTAATTACAATAAAAAACTTAAAGGATTCTCAAGAGAACTAAGGAATAACTCAACATTGGGTGAAATAATTCTTTGGAAAAAAGTTCTAAGGGCAAAAGAATTTCATGGTTTTCAGTTTAACAGACAATTTATAATTGGGAACTTTATTGTTGACTTTATTTGCCGCAAACTAAAGTTAATAATCGAAATTGATGGCTACTCGCATTACTTTAAGCAAGAAAAAGATGCCGAAAGAGATAGAATATTATCTGATATGGGATACACAGTTTTAAGATTTACAGAGAATGAAGTGAGACACAACTTAGACGATGTTGTGTCTCAACTTGAAAAGTTTGTGGAAGAAAAAATTTCCTGATTCAAATATAAAGGCAAGTTATAAATCCCCCTGGCCCCCTTTAGCAAAGGGGGAATTTTCCGTATAAATTCTATAATTCTTTTGCAATTTCAACAATATTTTCTGCGCGGCCCATGGTGTAAAGATGAATTATGGGAGCACCGTTTGCAAGCAATTCTTTTGCCTGCGTAATACTCCATTCTACTCCAAGTTTCCAAACATCGCGGTTTGTGCTACACTTCGAAATTGCTTTCGAAAGTTCGGTAGGAATTGTTACCCCAAACATTTTGGGTAGAATACTCTGATGATCCTTAACTGCAACGGGTTTTAATCCCGGAATTATCGGAACGGTGATTCCTGCTTTTCTGCACCGATCAACAAAATCGAAGTAAACTTTATTATCAAAAAACATCTGAGTTACAATGTATTCTGCTCCGGCATCAACCTTCTGCTTCAGATGGAAAATATCAGCGTCAAAATTTGGCGATTCCTGATGTTTCTCGGGATAACCGGCAACTCCAACCGAAAAATGTGTTGGAATGGGATTTTCAACATACTTCTCCATGTACTCGCCCTTATTCATTTGCATAATTTGCTTCAGCAAATCGTCTGCATGATTATGTCCCTCGGGATGTGGCTCGAACTTTCCCGTAATTTTATCGCCATCGCCCCGGAGAACCAGAAGATTTCTGATTCCCAAAAAATCCAAATCAATCAGTGCTTCCTCGGTTTCGCGCTGCGAAAATCCGCCGCAAATAATATGCGGAACCACATCAACTTTATACTTTCCAATTATTGCGGCAGCAATTCCAACCGTGCCGGGACGTTTCCTGACAACTGCCGGAGTTTTTCGTCCGTTAACATTGATGTAAGTAAGTTCCTCACGATGGTACGTAATGTTTATGTACGGCGGATTGAATTCCATTAGCTGGTCGAGCGTAGAAAAAATTGTATTGATACTGCTACCTTTTACTGGCGGTAAAAGTTCGAAAGAAAGGCGCGAGCCTTTTAAATTATTGAGATGTTCAGGTATTGTCATTTTTATTAATTTTTACCACACTAGGCACAAAAGACACATTAACCTATTGTTACTACTGTGCCTATTGTGGTTATGATTCTATATATTATTCGGTATAAATCGTTTTGTTTCCTCAATGCTACTTCCCATCCGCTTCGAATAGTTTTCAATTTGTTCACTATCAATTTTTCCAACATTAAAATATTTTGATTCAGGATGAGAAAAATAGTATCCCGAAACCGATGCAGCAGGTAACATCATCAAACTTTCTGTTAACTCAATTCCTGCATTATTTTTAGCATCAAGCAACCTAAAAATTTCTGCTTTTTGCCTATGATCGGGACAAGATGGATAACCCGGTGCAGGGCGAATTCCAACGTAGTTCTCCTTCAGGAACTCTTCAACCTCAATGTTTTCGCTTTGGGCGTAACCCCAAATTTCGCAACGAACTTTTTCGTGCATAACTTCGGCAAAAGCCTCGGCTAGCCTATCGGCTAAAACTTTGCAAAGAATTGCGCTGTAATCGTCACCCTTTTCTGAAAAATCTTTTGCCAACTTATCTACGCCAATTCCTGCTGTAACAGCAAAGATTCCAACCCAGTCATCAATATTTGAACCAACAGGCGCAATAAAATCAGATAAGCAAAGGTTTGGTTCTCCAGCTGCTTTTATTTCCTGATTCCGAAACTGCGGAAATTTTGCAGCAATTTTGGTTCTGGATTCATCCTCAAAAACAAGGATATCATCATCCTGCGAAGCAGCCGGAAGAATTGCCACAACCCCATTTGCTGTAAGATTTTTGTCTTTAACTATCCAATCGAGCAGATTGTAGGCATCGTTGTAAAGTTTAAGCGCTTCCTTCCCTTTTATTGAATCACTCAAAATCTGCGGATACTTTCCTTTCATCTCCCAAGCATGGAAAAAGTAAGTCCAGTCGATGTATTTCCTCAATTCTTCAATCGGATATTCGTTGAAAATAAATACTCCAGATTCTTTAGGTTTTGGCGGAACGTACTTCTCCCAATTAATTTTTAAATGATTTTTTCTGGCATCACTTAAACTTATTTTAGTAGGATTTGCATCTTTATAATTCTTAATAACTTTTTCGTAATCTGCATCTATCCTACTTATCAGCTGCAATTTCTTTTCGGGAGTCAACAATTCAGTAGCAACCGAACTTGCCTGCGACGCATCCTTAATGTGTATTACTCCACCAGAATAGTTTGGTAAAATTTTAAGCGCAGTGTGAAGTTTCGATGTTGTGGCTCCACCAATTAACAGCGGAATTTTAAGCCCTTTCCGTTCCATTTCTGCTGCTACGTGACACATTTCGTCCAGCGATGGAGTAATTAATCCGCTTAAACCAACAATATCAACTTGTTGATTAATTGCGGTTTCAATAATTTTCTCGGCAGGAACCATCACTCCAAGATCGATAATTTCGAAGCCATTGCAGGCCAGAACAACTCCAACAATATTTTTCCCGATATCATGAACATCGCCTTTTACTGTTGCCAGCAAAATTTTCCCACGCAAAACTGATTTTTTCTCACTCTCGATATGCGGTTCAAGAATTGCAACTGCCTGCTTCATCACTCTGGCGCTTTTTACAACCTGTGGAAGAAACATGCGGCCCGTTCCAAAAAGTTCTCCAACAACCTTCATCCCGTCCATCAGCGGTTCCTCTATAACTTTTAGCGCCGATTTATAGAAGTCGAGCGCTTCTGCAACATCCAAATCAATAAACTCGGTTATTCCCTTTACCAACGCATGCTCCAACCTTTTGCTTACCGATTGATTTCTCCACTCAAGTTTTTTTGAGACTTCTTCCTTCTCATCATGAGATTCCTGCGCGTACATCAGCAACCTTTCGGTTGCTTCTTTTCGTCGGTTAAGAACCAAATCTTCGGTTAACTTAAGCAAATCAGGTTCTATTTCAGTATAAACCTGCAATTGCGACGGATTTACAATTCCCATATCCATTCCTGCATTTACTGCATGGAAAAGAAAAACCGAATGGATTGCCTCGCGAACCCTATCGTTTCCTCTGAAGGCAAACGATAAATTGCTTACTCCTCCGCTAACTTTGGCAAAAGGAAGATTCTGCTTTATCCACCGTGTTGTTTCAATGAAACTTACTGCTAAATCAGCATGTTCCCTCATTCCGGTTCCAATTGCCATTACATTCGGATCGATAATTATATCGCAAGGATTTACGCCAACTTTGTTCACCAAAATACTATAGCTACGTTCTGCAATCTCAATTCTGCGCTGTGTTGAAGCAGCCTGACCATTCTCATCGAAAAGCATAACCACCATTGCTGCTCCATAACTTTTTATGATTTTGGCATGCTCAATAAACTTCGTTTCACCCTCCTTCAAACTTATTGAGTTCACTATGCTTTTTCCCTGAATACATTTTAGTCCGGCTTCAATAATGCTAAAGCGCGACGAATCAATCATAAACGGAACTCGACAAATTTCCGGTTCTGCTGCAAGCAAATTCAGAAAAGTTACCATTGCCTTTTCGCCATCGATAAGCGCATCGTCCATGCAAATATCGATGACTTGTGCGCCGCCCTCAACCTGCTCGCGGGCAACCGAAACAGCTTCATCATACTTGCCTTCGGCAATTAGGCGGGCAAATTTTTTTGAACCGGCAACATTTGTTCGTTCGCCAATATTCACAAAATTTGTATTGGGACGAATCTCCAGCAACTCTAAACCGCTTAACCTTGTATATTTTGGAATTTCAGGAATTATTCTTGGCGAATAACGATTTGCAACTTTAGCAATTTGCCTAACATGTTCGGGCGATGTTCCGCAACATCCACCAACAATATTCAGCCAACGGTTTTTCAGCATTTGCTCCACAAGATTCGCCATTTCCCGAGCCGATTGATCGTAACCTCCCAGCTCGTTTGGTAAACCTGCATTTGGATGTGCGCTAACAAAAAACTCAGTATTTTCTGAAAGTTCTTCAATATACGGAATCAATTGCTCTGCACCAAGAGCGCAATTTAGACCGATGCTGAAAAGTGGAAAATGGCTAACCGATTCAACGAATGCCCGAAGCGTTTGACCTGAAAGCGTCCGACCGCTGGCATCGGTTATAGTTCCAGAAACCATTACTGGAATATCCAGATTTTTTTCTTCCAGAATTTTGCCAATGGCAAATAGCGCAGCCTTAGCATTTAGCGTATCGAAAATTGTTTCGACCAGAAGTAAATCCGCGCCGCCTTCAACCAAACCATAAACCTGCTCTTTGTACGAATTTACTAACATATCAAAAGTCACTGCACGGAATGCAGGATTATTCACATCGGGGGACATGGATGCAGTTCGGTTCGTAGGTCCAATGGATCCGGCCACAAATCGTGGTTTATCAGGATTTATTTTTGTGAATTCATCACAAGCCTTTCTGGCAATTCGGGCTGCTTCACGATTTATTTCACGAACAAGATTTTCAGTTCCGTAATCGCTCTGCGAAATTCTGTTTGCGTTAAAAGTATTTGTTTCAACAATATCAGCCCCAGCCTCCAAATACGAGCGATGAATCTGCTCCACCACATCGGGACGAGTTAACACCAAAATATCGTTATTTCCCTTTAACAGCGATGGGTGTTCAGCAAACCTGCTTCCCCGAAAATCCTCCTCGGTCAGTATAAATTTTTGCAGCTGCGTACCCATTGCCCCATCGAGGACAAGGATACGCTGGGTGATTATTTTATTTAATATTTCTTTTGTTGACATCGCTCTTTGATTTAAGAATGAGGATTAACGATTTAAGATTTTAGAAGTTATAGTGGAGAAAAAATCACAAATCACAAATCACAAATCGTTAATCTCTAATCGATATTCCTCAGATTCCTTCCGGTGTTTCCAAAAACGCAAGGAATACATCCAGTTTTCCTATCAATTTCTGAATTTTATGCAGATTTTTCAGGTTGATAGTTCCCGTAACGTAGTTGAAATCACGCCCGCTGTACTTTTCATCGATACTCTCAAAATCGAAATGTCCAAAATCGATTATATCCTTATATCGCAGATAAATCTTAATATTTACATCGTTCGAAAAGTTTGGCGTTTCAAAGTACTTACGTTTTTTGTACTCGTACCTGTAACCATGCATGCGAGCAGTAATATCCGATAAAACTGCGCTTCCGGTTGGAAATCCGCCCGCTCCTTTTCCAAACATAAACTGTTTTTCGTAGAATTCTCCACGAATTATTACTCCATTGTACTCGTCCTCAACGTTATAAATATAATCATCGGGTTTTACCAGCTTAGGCATCACCAACAAGTTAAACGAATTTCCGTTAATCTTGGTTGCCTGCGCAATAAGTTTAATCTTCAACCCTTTCTCACGTGCAAAACGGATATCAAAACTGTTGAGTTTATTGATTCCCACAACAAAAACCTGATCAGGATTAACAATGGTTCCAAAACCATGCGCAGCCAGAATTATCAGCTTGCTAAGGGAATCCAGTCCGCTTACATCTAATGTTGGATCAGCCTCGGCATAGCCAAGTTCCTGAGCTTTTCGCAGCGCTTCCTGATACGAACTATTCTCATTGAAAATTTTTGAAAGGATGTAGTTCGATGATCCATTAAGAATTCCTGTGATTGAGAGGAGTAGATCGTTATCGTAATACTCCTCAAGATTTCGAATAACAGGAATACTGCCGCAGGCAGAAGCATCGTAGAGCAGTGCGCTTCCGGTTTGATGCTGAATTTCAATCAACTCATCCAAATGCGTTGCAAGCATTTTTTTATTTCCCGATACAACGCTTTTTCCTGAAAGCAAAGCGGACTTCACGATATTATAGGCTTCATCAGCATCGCTGATTAGTTCAACAACCAGGTTGATTTCAGGATCGTTGATAATTTTTTGTGAATCAGTACAGAAAATTTCTCTTGCAAGGGAACGCTCCTTTTGGGGTTCCTTAATGCAAATGGTTTTTATTTGGGCTTTTGTTGCCGGACTCTTTTGTAGAACGTGGTAAAGGCCTTCGCCTACCACTCCAAATCCAAAAAGTCCAATTGTTTGTTTGGTATCTTGTGTTTTCATTTTGTTTGTTTGTGCGTTTGTGCGTTTCACTTTGTGTGAAATAGAAATTCGTTAATAATCTCACTTAACTTTTCATTTTCGATCAGAAATCCATCGTGGCCAAATGCTGAGTCAATCTCAGCGTAGATTGCTCCTGGAATCAGATCAGCCAGCATTTTTTGCTCCTGCGGAGGAAATAGAATATCAGTTGTAATTCCAATGCAGAGCGTTTTTGCTTTTACTTTGGAAAGTGCATCCGCAAAACTTCCGCGACCGCGGGCCACATTATGCGTATCCTGACTTCGGGTAATTGAGTGGTAACAATGTGCATTAAACCTGTCAATCAACTTTTTCCCCTGATATCGCTGGTAACTGGAAGCACGAAAATCCGAAACTTTCTCGTTGTCACTTTCCGATTGAGTTAAGTTGTACGCTTCGTAACCTCGGTAACTTAAAAGTCCAAGTCCACGTGCAGCAGCCAATCCGGCTTTCCCTCCGTTCGGATCGCCATTAAAAAAGGTTGAGTCGGCTTCTATGGACATTCGCTCAGTTTCGTTGATTGCAATTGCCCAAGCTGTTTGCATGTAAGTTGTTGCAATCAGCATCATATTTTCAAATCTTTCAGGATACATGATTGCCCACTCCATACTTTGAAATCCTCCGATTGATCCGCCGGTAACAAGGAAAATTTTATCAATTCCCAGATGTTCACGTAAAATTTCGTGAGCATTTGCCCAATCGCGAACTGTGATCAATGGAAAATTGTTTAACCATTGTTTCCCTGTATTCGGATTTATGCTAAGTGCTCCGGTTGTTCCGTAACAACTTCCAAGAATATTTGCGCAAACAAGATTGTATTTTTCCGGATCGAAAAGTTTTCCCTTGCCAACCATTCCCGGCCACCAATCCTCTGCGTCGGAGTTGGCAGTTAAGGCGTGGCAAATCCAAATTACAGGTTTCTGTTTATTAATGATTTCCTCAGAAATATGGTAGCAAATCTCAATATCTGTAAGAATTTCACCAGATTCTAGTTTAAATTCTCCTTTGTGAGTGTAGGTTTTTCCGATCATTTCAAAATTTCAATTTCTATTAAATTTCCTTTAGTGCGTTCTCAAAATCCCCAATAATATCATCAACGTGCTCTAATCCAACCGAAACTCTCAGCAAGCTGGGTGTTACGCCGGCTTTTTTCTGTTCATCCTTGCTGAGCTGCTGATGCGTTGTGTTTGCCGGTTGGATTATAAGCGTTCGCGAATCGCCAACATTGGCAACGTGGTTCACCAACTTTAGACTGTCAACAACTCTAGAAGTTTTATTTTGATCACCATCAATTTCAAAAGTCAGCACGCTTCCAAAACCATTTTTAAAATACTTTTTGGCTAAACTATGAGAAAAATGCTCTTCTAAACCTAAATAGTTCACAAACTTAACTTTAGGATGAGTTTTTAACCAATGTGCAAGTTTCAACGCATTTTCACATTGACGCTCAACCCGCAACGAAAGAGTTTCCAATCCGTGAAGCATCAAAAAAGAATTAAACGGACTAATGCATGGGCCCAAATCGCGAAGACCTTCGCAACGAGCACGCGCAATGAATGCAGCATTACCGAATTTCTCGGTATATTTTAGTCCATGATATCCGGCAGATGCCTCGGAAAGCAAGGAAAATTTTCCATTATTCCAGTCAAAGTTACCTGAATCGGTAACAACTCCACCAAGAACAGTTCCATGCCCGTTTATCCACTTTGTGGCCGATTGAACCACAATGTGAGCGCCGAACTCAACTGGGCGACAAAGAAATCCCGCTGCCGCAAACGTATTATCAACAATTAAGGGAATTCCATACTTTCCTGACAACTTGTTTATTTCATTAAAATCAGGAACTGAAAAACCGGGATTTCCAATTGTTTCAACATAAATTGCTTTTGTTGTAGAATCAATTTCTGCCTCAATATCTTCGCTGCTATTACTTTTCGCAAAACGAGAATTGATTCCAAGATTTTTCAGGTAAACTTTCAGCTGATTGAATGTTCCACCGTAAAGGTATGGCGAAGCAACCAGCGAATCGCCTGCTGAAAGAATTGTTGTAATTGCAATTAGCTGAGCAGCATGTCCCGATGAAACAACTAGCGAATCGATTCCTCCTTCAAGCGCAGTGATTCTTTTTTCAAGAATTTCGGTTGTTGGATTTGTTATCCGGCTGTAGATGTTTCCTTGCTCCTCCAGAGCAAAAAGTTGCTGTGCATGTTTGCTATCCTTAAATCGGTAAGCAGTTGTAAGGTAAAGCGGCACAGCTTGCGACAACGAAACCGGATCGGGTTCATAGCCTGCGTGTATTTGAAGAGTTTCGTAGCTATATGGTTGATTATTCATTTTTATTATCAAAATGTAAAATGTAAAACAATAAATGAAAAATGTAAAAGTATATTGCCCCCAGCAATCCCTTGGACTGCAAAGAGTAAACCCATCCTATTCAGGGGCTAAAAATTACCAGCTGCGCTGGCCGCGCATGGAACATGCCGACCCATTTTGGCTGCTACAGAGAAATGAAAATCGGTGTTGGATAAACGACAACACTACGCCTGCTTTGGCAAAAAAGAAAGTGAAATGGAAAACGTTTTTTGTTTTCATAAACTGGTTTTTAATTTATAATTCCCTTTCGGGCAGGTTTTAGCACCTTTTTCGCCAGCTGCGAAGGTTGCTAGAGCATCAGCGAGCCTGTTCTCTCCGCTCTTCTTTATAAACAAACCTTTTGTAAGGGATGTAATTTCAATACTTTGGCAAAAGTACACTTTTTTTTGTTACAACAAAATATATGAAGTTTTTTCTGTAATCGTCAAACTTTCATGCCTATAATACTAACATCATCAACCTGAGATTTTTTGCCTTTCCAATCGTTAAACGTTCGTTCTAAAACTTTTTTCTGTTTGTCAAGTGGAGTATCGGCAAGATTACAAATGAGCTTTCGTAACTCAGTAATCCGGAATTTTTTTCCATCAGGACCACCAAATTGATCGGCAAACCCATCAGAAAAAATATACACGATATCACCTTCTAGCAGCTTAATGCTATGAGTAATAAAACTAACTTCTTCAAAGTATGAGCCAACAGGTTGCTTATTTGGACGAATTTGGTATAGAATATGGCTTTGATTTTTTGTTGCAATGTTGCTTGCTGCCGGGGGTAACCCAATTCTACGTGAAATAAAAATTGGGATGTTTGCACCAGAATAACTAAGTTCTTTATTTACTGGATTATAGTTACAAAAAGCGATATCCATTCCATCAAATATTTCAGCACCTTCACGCTGCTCGAGACTGTCTCCAAAGAACTCATTCACTTTATTTAGTACATCTCCCGGATTAGAAATGTTTAATTCCGACACAATTCTGTTTAGGCCGTAGGTTCCAATAATACTCATAAATGCGCCAGGAACACCATGCCCTGTACAATCGGCAACCGCAAAGAGTAATCGTCCATTCTTTTCCTTAAACCAGTAAAAATCGCCACTAACAATTTCACGGGGAAGAAAAAGAAGAAATGATTCGCTAAAAAACTCCTTGAACTTAAGCGAAGCCCTAAGTATTGCCTGCTGTATTCGCTTTGCATAGTTTAAGCTATCGGTAAAATCGCGGGTTTGCTTTTCAGCAAATCTTTTTTTCTTTTCTAGTATGTCCTTTTGTACAGAGAGCAATTTATTTGCCTCCTTCTTATGCCTATACTCACGATACGAAAAAATAATAATGGCTATGGAAAGTGCAAGTATTAATAGAAGCAGAACCTGGTTGTGCCTTTGCTTTGAAATAAATACTTTATTGCGTTCTAGCTCTAACTCTTTTTTCTCAATCAGTTTTTCTTGTTTTTCTTGTTCAACCTTTTGCTCAAGTTTTGCTGCTTCGCTAACTTTCTTAAGGTTATATAAACTATCTGTTAATTGTACATATTGATTCAAATTTTTGAATGCGCTTGAATAATCAAATAACCTTGCATGAGCTTTCGATAAACCAAGGTATGCTTGCTGCATTTGCTTGGTTGAACCCGATAGTACTGCATGAGATAAGGCGGAATTAAAGGCTTCTATTGATTTTTGAATGTGATTATTGTGTAAAAAAAGCTCTCCTTTGCGAATTAAGGTCAAAGGTAATCCTCTTATATCGCCAACTTGGTTTTGAAACCTTTCTACCTCAACTATTAATTGTTCTGCCTGTATGAAATTCCTTTTACTCATCATTATTTCAGCAAGCAAAGATTTAGCGTTAAAAAATTCCTTAATATCAGTATTTTCGAGTGTTCTCAAAGCTAGTAAACAGTACCTTTCTGCTTCAATCAAATCATACTCGTTAATATAAACTCCAGATAACGTTACTAGGGTTCTTCCAATTGATAATGAATCGTTTAAACTTCTAAAAATTTCAAGAGCTGTAAAAAAATTCTTCTTTGCTGAAGGGAAATTACCCAAATTACTATGAATAACTCCAAGCGATACATGCGATTTTGCAATGTTTACCGAATCATTGAAACTTTGAAAAAAATCGATTGCCTGAAGCGAATATTCCATTGCACGGCTAACATTTCCCAACTCAACCTCAACATCAGGAATCGTAACAAGAAAAAAAGAAATGCTTGTCGTGTCAAACAGTTGCTTACTCAGGGTTAAACCCTTGTACAAATATTCTAGCATTTCCTCTCTAATATTTTTATCGAGATGAATTTGAGAGAGTAAACAGTAAGCATTCAGCCTGTTAACATCAGATTTCGTTTCAACAGCAATCAGGTATGCGTGGTTCGCTGCGATAAGGGCTTCATCGAACTGCTGATTTGCTATATAATAGTTTGCTTTAACTGTTTCTGCTTCAAAAAGCATTTTCCAGTCCCTTGCTTTCTCAATTTCAATAATTGCTTTGTTTATAACCGATAAGGAAGCTTCAGGTTCAGTTATAGCGTTATTCAAGGCAAGGGTTAACTTATATTTTACACGAACCGGATCGTATGGTTCAAATCGTGTTTTTTCCTGAGGGAATGTTTCGTTTACTGCAAGCAGAAAAAATAGCCCTGCAGCCACA
Source organism: Tenuifilaceae bacterium (assembly GCA_035380045.1). Classification (GTDB taxonomy): domain Bacteria; phylum Bacteroidota; class Bacteroidia; order Bacteroidales; family Tenuifilaceae; genus DAOSWM01. Next base: position 37,013 of record DAOSWM010000024.1, read on the forward strand.
TAAATACGTGAAAATAATATTTTATGAAATATTCTTATCATAAGACAGTTATATTCTGTTACAAAAGTAGTTTTTTTAGTTGTTCCATCATCGAAATGTTGTTCACATTTATTTTTGTGTATCACAGAGGGTGTTAAATCACATATTACAATCACCTGTTGATAACTTTTTAACAAGCTTCGAAAAAAGGGGAATACTAAAAGTTGCTCTAGAAATTAAAAAGCTATAATTTTGCTCAAACTTTTAGGAATGATTTTTCTAGCGCTAAGCATCCTTTCCTCTGCCCTAATCCTTGTGGTTTTCAAACTACTAAGTCGATATAAAGTTCATACTTTCAGTGCAATTATAGTTAATTACCTCACAGCCTGCCTTGCAGGTTTTTTTTTGAGTAGCAGCAATCCTTTCACAGCTTCTGTATTTACCCAAAAGTGGTTTCCCATTGCACTCCTAATTGGAGTTATGTTTATTGTAATGTTTTACGTAATTGGGAAAAGTACGCAAAAAGCCGGAGTTGCCGTTACAACCGTTGCCGTTAAAATGTCGGTGGTTGCCCCAATTGCTTTCTCAATATACTACGATGCGAACGATTCGCTAACTTTACTAAAAACCATCGGAATTCTGCTAGCGGTTCTTTCGGTTCTCTTAACTGTATACCAAAAGAATAATAAGCAGATAGATATAAAAAAGATTCTTCTTCCTGCATTCCTGTTTATTGGGATGGGAATAGTTGACTCGTTTGTAAAATTTGCTCAAGCAACTTACATCACCAACGAGCTAACCCCTACATTCTCCTCGTTAACTTTCACGGTTTCACTAGTTATTGGCATTCTTATTCTACCATTCAACCACAATGCTGCAAAAAATTTATCAAAAATTAAATCGTGGATTTTAGGGGTTTTACTGGGGCTTTTCAACTTTGGTTCGATGTACTTCCTAATTCTTGCGCTTAACCATGTTGATGTTTCAACCGGAGAGCAGGCAATGGGCTCAGTAGTTTTTGGAATAAATAACATAGGAATTGTTACGCTTAGCGTGCTGATTGGGTTCACGTTCTTCAAGGAACGGCCAAAAGCATTGAACTGGGTAGGAATTGCTCTTTCAGGTGTAGCAATAATAATATTGGCAATAAGCTAGAAACGATGATTGATTCTGATACATATAACACAATAAAATCAAAATCGGAAGGCCTTTACAAGGAGAAGGGAAGTAAATTTATTGCCCTGGCATTTCCTGCAACTGCAGAGGAGGAAGTGAAGGATATTCTTGGAAATTTACGTAAAGAGTACCATGATGCACGCCACCATTGTTATGGTTACGTTCTTGGTTTTAATGGTGAAAACTGGAGAGCCAACGATGATGGAGAACCATCGAGCACTGCAGGAAAACCAATTCACGGGCAGATTGTTAGCCGAAATTTAACTAACATACTGGTAGTGGTAATCCGTTACTTTGGTGGAACAAAGCTGGGAGTTTCAGGATTGATAAATGCCTACAAAACAGCAGCATCGGAGGCACTCGATAGCGCAGAAATTATTACAAAAACGGTAAACGACATTTACAAAGTAAACTTTGCGTACCCTGCCATGAACGATGTGATGAAGCTGGTGAAGGATGAGGATTTGGGAATTGTAGAACAGTACTTCGATACCAACTGCTCAATTACCCTCTCGGTTAGGCAGGCAAAAACCGAAATGGTAATGGATAAAATTGAAAAAATTGACTCTGCCATAGCAGACTTTATTCGAACTGAATAGCACTATTAGCCTCGTTTTTTACGAGGCTTTTTTTTGAAAAAATTTTAACAACTATACCTAAATCAAAAAGCATGAAAAACAAAAGTTTGGTAGCAATTAACGAGCTTAGCAAGGAGGAGATAATTAAAATCCTCGACTTGGCCGAGGAGTTCGAAAAGAACCCAGTTCAAAACATTATGAACAAAAACGTTGTAGCCACGTTGTTCTTTGAGCCCTCAACCCGAACTCGCCTTAGCTTCGAAAGCGCAGTAAATCGCCTTGGCGGAAAAATTATCGGGTTCTCGGAAGCCGCAAACACATCCGTATCGAAGGGAGAAAGTTTGAAGGACACAATCCTTACTGTAGCAAACTACTCCGACCTTATCGTCATGCGCCACCCAATTGAGGGGAGCGCACGTTACGCAAGCGAAGTATCGCCAGTTCCAATTATAAACGCTGGCGATGGTGCAAACCAGCATCCAACCCAGACACTGCTCGACCTTTACTCAATCCGAAAGACACAGGGAACTCTGCAAAATCTGAATATTTTCCTTGTTGGCGATTTAAAGTACGGACGAACGGTTCACTCGCTGCTTATGGCCATGAGCCGTTTTGGCGCATCATTCACTTTTGTTGCACCAAAAGAGCTGCAAATGCCAAACGAGTATAAGATGTACCTAAACGAACTCGGTTTGAAGTACACTGAACAAACAGATTTGAACGAGAACCTTGAACAGGCTGATATCATTTACATGACCCGAGTTCAAAGGGAACGCTTTTCCGATCCGCTAGAGTACGAAAAAGTAAAAAACGTGTACGTGCTTCGCAACAAAATGTTGGCAAATACAAAACCCAACATGCGCGTTCTTCATCCCCTACCCAGAGTAAACGAAATTCATACCGATGTTGACGAGAACCCAAAAGCCTACTACTTTCCACAGGCAATGAACGGAGTTTACACCCGTATGGCCATTATGGCAATAATTCTAGGATTAAAATAATTATTTAAAAATATAACCATGGTAGAAAAAAAACAGCTGAGCGTTAGCGCAATTGAGAATGGTACAGTAATTGACCATATACCAGCACAGAACCTTTTCAAGGTAATTTCCATCCTTGGGCTCGACAAGTTCGACAACCTTATTACATTTGGAACAAACATGGAAAGCCATCGCTTTGGAAAGAAAGCAATTATAAAAATTGCCGATAAATTCTTCGAACGCGAGGAGATTAATCGTATTGCTCTTGCAGCCCCCCTAGCTAAACTCAACATTATTAAAAACTATGCGGTTGTTGAGAAACAAGTTGTTGAGGTTCCCGATAGCATAACAGGAATTGTGAAATGCGTTAACCCAAAATGTATAACAAACGTTGAAGCAGTTAAAACCAAGTTTCAGGTAATTGACAAGAAGAATGTTTCGCTAAAATGCCACTACTGCGAAAAGATTACCGACCAGGAGCATATGGTTTACCTTTAACCATTATTAATAAAAAAGAGGCTGTCTCAAAAGTTAAAAAGGATTAGATTTACTTCTCTGTGGTACTCTGTGATTCCCCTGTGATACATTGTGATACATTAAATTATAAATTTCACAGAGTTTCTCAGTGTCCTTCACAGAGTCACACAATGAA
>DAOSWM010000025.1:0-39911 GCA_035380045.1 Tenuifilaceae bacterium
ATTCCGCAACATTAAATCAGAATACTATTTTCTTGACGTTTTTAATGTTTCTTATAATATCTTAACGTTTTCTAAAAAACTTTTTTTTTACGTTTGTCGATAGGGTATTTCACTTGTCGAGGATCTATAGCATATAATCTACTTTAATAACACACGTAGCCATGAAACGAATAAGCTTGTTTCTTATAAGCATTGTTGTTTATACAAATAGCCTGGCTCAATCATATCGAATAAACCACTATAATATTAATCAGGGGTTATCGCAAAGCGTTGTTTACACAATATTTCAAGATAGCAAAGGCTTTATTTGGGTTGGAACCCAGAATGGGCTTAACCGTTTTGATGGGTACTCATTCGTTAAGTTTTTGCACAATCCTTCCGACACAAACTCCTTGTCGGACAGCTGGGTATACTCAATAACGGAAGACAAAGAGGGAAATTTGTGGATTGGCACCCGTAATGGCTTGAATAAATTTAACTATAACACCAACAAGTTCTATAGGTACCAGCAAAAAACAAAGCCTGGAAATACCCTTTACAGGGACAATGTTTACGGTTGTGTTGTGAGCGATGACGGCATTGTGTACACCAACACGCCCCCTCTTATTAATGCCTTTAATCCTAAAACCGAAGAGTACACGCATTACCAAAACAATCTTGGGCAAAACCCAAATGTGGAGGAACAAACGTTGCCTATAATTATCGATAGCGAGGGTATTATATGGGCTGCAACAACATTTGGGTTAACCCGATTCGACCCAGAAAGTAAAAAGTTCACCAACTTTCAGCATAACGAAAAAGATAGCAAAACCATAAATAGTAACAACATCCTCACGATATACGAAGACTTAAACGGCAACATTCTGGCAGGAACCCCTGCTGGCATAAATATCTTCGACAGACAAAGCGAAACCTTCAGTCACTATAAAGTTCAGGTGAATAATGCCAACGTTTGGTTTCAGTCCATTGTACAGGACCAGAAGGGAAACTACTGGGTTGGAACCCAAGGAAATGGTGTTCTAAAACTTAGAATAGATGGCAAAGAAGTTGTCCTCTTGAACAATATCGAAGCCAGCGAAACCCAAAGCCCTAACACGCTAAACCACAGTATAGTAAATACACTATTCATCGACTTCTCCCACAACCTGTGGATTGGGACACTGAACGGCCTTGATAAAACCAACCTAAAGGACCCCCGCTTTTCACTATATCGAAAATCGGAGGAGGAGAACTCCGTTGATCTGCTCGACAACGTAATTGCATCAATATACAAACACTCCGATGGAACCATTTGGGTAGGCAACTGGGGCAAAGGTTTAAACATTGTAAACAGGGAAACCGGCAAGGTAACGCATTACTCATCACAGCTTAGTAACGAACGTTACATCCCCAACGATTTCGTCCACGTTATTTTTGAATACACCCAATCCGAAATTTGGATAGGTACCCGCAGTGGAATTTTTGTTTTCGACAACCAAAGGTTTGTCCCTTTCTCTCGGTTTTATAAATCCAGCAAGCTTCCCGATCTGTCAACGTTCAGAATTTCGCATATACTAAAAGATGCAAAAAACAATGTTTGGATAGCAACACAGGGAGGATTATTCTATGTTAACATGAACGATTTCTCCTTTGTTCACTACACACAGGATTCTCCCAAAGAGCAGAATCTTAGCGATAACCTGATTTACTCAATCACCTTCGACCACGACAGCACCCTGTGGATTGCATCAAAAAACGGGCTGAACTATTACAGCCCTCAATCAAAAAAAATCACGCACATTCTTCGCCAGGAAGGTTTACAAAACACATTAAACGACAACTATACTGTTTCCATCTGTTACACCTCCGACTCATCACTTTTAATTGGAACTAAATCGGGTATTAATAAGCTTAACATAGAAACCAAAAAGTTCACCTACATTACTGAAGCAGATGGGCTTCCTGCCGGCGTAGTTTATGAAATAATTGAAGACGACTGGGGAAACGTATGGTTTGGTACCGGGAACGGACTTGCTGAACTCAAAAAAGGTGAAACGAAGCTAACTATTTATAGCGAGGATGACGGGCTCCAGGGTGCCGAGTTTAACTTGCATGCAGGCCATAAGAGCAAGGATGGAGAAATTTTCTTTGGAGGAATGAACGGGTTTAACTCCTACTTCCCCAACAAATTGTCTAACAACATGTTCGTACCAAGTGTTGAGTTTACCTCCTTCCAAAAACAGAGTAGTAGCGGAACCGAAAACATTCACATTACCGAAAACAGTAGTATAATACTAAAACATAACGACTATGCATTTAACGTTGAGTTTGCTGCCCTTGAGTTTACTAGTCCAAACAAGAACCAGTACGCATACAAGTTTACAAACTCCGACGGGGAATGGATTTACAATGGGAACAGACGATTCCTCACTTTTTCAAACATCTCACCCGGCGTATACCAGCTTTGGGTAAAAGGAAGCAATAACGACGGGATTTGGAACGAGGAAGGAACTAGCATTACCATTAAAGTTTTACCCCCATGGTGGAGAAGCTGGGTTGCTTACTTCGTTTACATTATTCTTATTCTTATTGGTATTATTGCTTTCATTAAGTACCGTGAAAAAAAGCTGGTTGAACAAAAAAGGGTTCTGGAACACATGGTTAAGGAGCGAACCATGGAAGTTGAAATGCAGAAAAATGAAATTATTGGGAAGAATGAGGAGCTGGAATCGCAAAACGTTGAAATTATGAGCCAGCGGGATTTGCTCTCTGAGCAAAACCAAAAAATATCAAAACAGAACAAGCAGATTAAGGACAGCATACAGTACGCCAGCCGAATCCAGAACGCGCTACTTCCATCTACAAATGTGCTATCGCAAAACAATATCGACCACTTTCTAATTCTCAAACCCAAGGATATTGTTAGCGGCGATTTCTACTGGTTTAAGCAGGTAAGGCACCACCTTCTCTTTGCCGTAGCCGATTGTACCGGACACGGAGTACCCGGCGCATTTATGAGCATGCTTGGGAATGCCTTCCTTAACGAAATTGTTATGAGGAATGAGATAACCCGAGCCAATCAGGTGCTAGAAAAACTCCGTAACCTAATCATATCCTCGTTAATGCAATCGGGCGAAGATGCAGTATCACGTGATGGCATGGACATTGCTTTCTGTGAAATCGACCTTGCAACCCTAAAGCTACAGTACGCCGGAGCGCACGTTAACCTAATAATTGTTAGGAACAACGAAATAATTACTGTAAAAGCCGACAGAATTCCCGTTGGTTTATACCACAAGGAGCAGCGCCCGTTTACCAACCAAGATATACAACTACAGTCAAACGACAAACTATACCTGTTTACCGATGGAATAATCGATCAGTTTGGGGGCGAACACGGAGGGAAGTTCATGCTGAAAAGATTCCTGAGGTTGATAACCGACATCAACCAGCTACCAATGGATCAACAGCAACGACTTATCGAGGCATCAATGAACCGCTGGATGAACGATAAGTACGAACAAATTGACGACATCACTGTTTTAGGACTTCATGTTCTGTAATAATGCTTTTCTGTTCATATTAATGCATTATTTTTTTGCTACTATTGCAGAATAAAAAAACAAAACAATTGAGAATACTAATCCTTTGTACCGGAAACTCATGCCGAAGCCAAATGGCCGAAGGTTACCTAAAATCATTTGACAACAGCATTGAAGTTTTTTCTGCTGGAACCAATCCTTCCAGTAATGTGCATCCGTACGCTGTTGAAGCAATGGCTGAAGTAGGCATCGACATCTCGGGAAATATACCCAAAAGCGTTGAGCAATACTTATCCCAACATTTTAATTACGTAATAACCGTTTGCGGGGGAGCAAACGAAAGCTGCCCAACCTTTACCGGTAAAGTTGCTAACCGGTGGCATATTGGCTTCGACGATCCTGCAGAAGCAATCGGTTCCGACGAAGAGGTAATGGCTGTTTTTCGCCGTGTTCGCAACGAGATTGGGGAGTCGTTTTCTGCATTCTACAAATCGCAAATTCTTGGTGAGAAGAATTGCTGCTGCGAGTAACTATTTATGCCCAACAAATAAACTCCCTCCGTTCCAAAATAAATAGTTTAGAAAAACTCAAAAACACCCTTCTGTAAAAAAAATAAAAAACACTTTGCAAATTTAACATTGTTAATTATATTCGCGGTGTTAATTTATTGAACAGTGTTAACATGAGTAACAAAGAATTGCAAGAAAAAAGGATGAAAGGGTATTTTATCCAAGCAGCAAAAGACATCCTAAAAGGAGAAGGAATAAATAGTTTGAGCGTTAGAAACATTGCTAATCAGGCTGGATACTCCTACGCAACCCTATATAACTACTTTAAAGATGTTAACGATTTAGTCTTTCTCTGCGTAAACGATTTTCAGGAGGAGTGTAAACTTTTTGCTGAAAGCCAAACCAAGAATACTCCAGAAGGATTGGAAAAACTAAAGGCATCAGTTTTAGCATACATTGGCTATTTTGTCGAATACCCTAGTGTTTTCGATGTGTTTTACCTAGCAAAAGTGGGTGACTTTGGGAACAAGCAGGCAACAATTAATGCAATAAGTAACTCCCTCGAGAATGTTTGTATTTCAGACTGGGAATACTGTATTACCCAAAAATTAGTTCCAACTGAAAAAGCTAACATCATTAAATCTCAACTAAAGAATACTGTAGTTGGACTTCTATTGCTTTATATAAATCGGAGGATCCCAAATACATACTCTGATTTTATTCATCAGGCTGAAACCATGGTGAATCAACTTTTTGAATTCAATTAGCACCCCCTTTCTTTGGCTGCGAATGGCAACTAAACTAACAAGCAGCAACCACTTTTTTCAATCAAACATACCATCTGAGGGTGTCTCAAAAGTTCATTGTGTGACTCTGTGAAAGACACTGAGAACCTCTTTGAAACTAATAATTTATTGTATCACAGTGTATCGCAAGGGAACCACAGAGTTCCACAGAGGAGTAAATCTTACCCTTTTTTTACTTTTGAAACACCCTCTTTTTATTACAATATTTCCTATAGTAACCTTAAAAATAAGCTCTTATCGAGCCATTCCGTCTCTCAATAAAAATACTTTACCCAAATTTTACTCCTCAATATTGAAAGAGATCTTTCCCCCATCAACCATTAAGAACCTAGTATTTTCTAATCCTTCACAGATGTTGTAAAACATAGTAACAATTAAAATATTTTCTCGTTTATAACTGTGAAACGTTTAACACATTTTCAAAAATAAAATATTATGATTTCAACAGTAAAAGTTAACGCAAAAATGGGTTCTGGATTCAGAACCGAGATAGGATGCTCACATCCATTTGTAATCGACCAACCAAAAGCGGGCGGAGGTAACGATGAGGGTCCAAATCCGCTTGAAATATTCCTGTCATCACTCCCCGCATGCATTTGCGCGATTGGCAGGATTATTGCCAACCAAAAACGTATTAACCTCAGAGGAATTGAGGTTGAAGTTGAGGGCGATATCGACAAGGATTTCCTTATGGGAAAAACCACCGAGGGTCGGTCGGGATTCACTGAGATTCGTGCATTCGTTAAAATCGATGCCGACATGAGCGACGAAGAGAAAAAATCATTTCTTCATGAAATAGAAACTCGCTGTCCCATTGCCGATAACATGTCCAATAAGTCAATAATCAGGGCTGAAGTTTACAGCACACTAAACGCCAACTAGCAAGCATTTATATGGCAAATAAAATCGGCTAACCCATTCCTACAATAAATTATGGATTAAGGGTTATAAAACCTTCACTTTACGCTAAAGCTAATCGAGGAATCTAACAAAAGTAGATTCCTCGATTTTTTTGTAATAAAAAGAAAACATCAAAGCGTCTTTTTTATTATCTTCACAATTCCTAAACCTAAAAAAATGATACTACTCGATTTTAGCACTTGGTGGAACGATCTCTCTACCTTTGCATCCATTTACTGGCTTATTACACTTCCTGCTTCCGCAGTTTTTGTAATTCAGCTTATTCTTACGCTCATAGGTGCCGATGCCGACCACGACGGGCTCGATGCACTGGGCGATGCTGACGCCGGAGTTGACACCGACCACGGAATTGGTTTCCAATTCATAAGCCTTAAGAACTTCATCGCATTCTTCACCGTTTTTGGCTGGGTGGGGCTAGCCTGCATTTACAGTGGTTTTGGGCCATGGATCACAGTTCTTATCTCCACTGTTGCCGGGCTGATTATGATGGTTATTATGGCATCAATCTACTATTTCTTAGGCAAGCTCACTGAGTCGGGCAATGTAAATATGGAAAGTGCCATTGGTAAAACCGCTACGGTTTACCTGTTCATCCCACCCAACAGGCAAGCTTCAGGGAAAGTCCAAATTCAGCTACAGGGCTATCGCACCCTTGATGCAATGACTGATGAAGACGAAAAAATCCCAACCGGCTCCATCGTTCAGGTGGTTGATGTGATTAACGACGAAATCCTCCTTGTAAAAAAAGCGTAGTCTTATCTATTTATTCTTTTGCATTCTACATTTTACATTTTACATTCTTAACCTTTAACCTTTTATAATATGGGAGAATACATTCTACTAGGAACCATTGCTCTGGTTATCTTCGTTTTCATCCTTATCATCTCGCTTGTAAAGCGATACAAGCGCTGTCCTTCCGACAGAGTTCTTGTAGTTTTCGGTAAAGTTGGGAAAGGGAAGAGCGATCAGGCGCGCTCGGCCAAGTGTATCCACGGAGGTGCAGCCTTCATCTGGCCAATCATTCAGGACTACTCATTCCTGAACCTCACCCCAATTTCCATTGAAATTAACCTTACCAATGCGCTTAGCCAGCAGAACATTCGGGTTGATGTTCCCTCTCGATTTACCGTAGGTATTTCAACCGAACCAGGCGTTATGGATAACGCGGCCGAACGCTTGCTGGGCCTTTCGCAGGACGATATCAGCAACCTGGCAAAGGACATCATCTTTGGTCAGCTTCGTTTGGTGGTTGCCACCATGGAAATTGAGGAGATAAACAACAATCGCGACAAATTCTTGGCCGCAGTATCGGCCAACGTGGAGGCTGAACTCAAGAAGATTGGCTTAAAGCTAATCAACGTAAACGTTACCGACATCAACGACGAGTCGGGCTACATCGAGGCACTGGGAAAGGAAGCCGCCGCCAAGGCCATAAACGACGCCAAGAAGAGCGTTGCCGAGAAGAACCGCGACGGTTCCATTGGCGAGGCAAACGCTATGCGCGACCAGCGTGTTCAGGTATCTCAGGCCGATGCTACTGCCGTTGAGGGCGAGAACCAGGCAAAAATAACCATCGCCAACTCAAACGCAACCCGCCGCGAGAACGAGGCGGAGGCTGAACGAAAAGCTGTTGCGGCCGAAAAAGTTGCCCGAGCAAAAGCTCTCGAGGAAGCATACGCCGCCGAAAAAGCAGCAGAAACAATTCGTGCCCAACGGGAACAAGCCACCCAAAAAGCCGACATTGTGGTACCCGCTCAAATTAACAAGGAGAAAATTGAGATTGATGCCGAAGCCATCGCTGAACGCACCCGTCGAGAGGCACACGGTGAAGCCGATGCTATCTTCATGAAGATGGAAGCAGAAGGAAAAGGTATCTTCGAAATCCTTACCAAGCAAGCCGAAGGTTTCGAGAAGCTAAGCAAGGCCGCTGGTAACTCACGCGATGCAGTAATGATGATGATTGCCGACAAGCTACCCGAATTGGTAAAAACTCAGGTTGAGGCCATTAAGAATCTTAAAATCGACAAGGTTACCGTTTGGGATAACATGGGCTCCGGCAAGGATGGTAAAAGCCCGGCAACCGCCAACTTCCTTTCAGGAATGCTCGGCTCAATTCCTCCTTTCGAGGAACTTTTCAAGATGGCTGGCATGGAGCTTCCAAACTACTTAAAAGGGAAAACAATTGAAACCGAAAAGCCCAAAAGCAAAGGAGGGAAAAAAGCTGAGGACATAGAACCAGTTCAGGAGTAAAACCCATAGACCCAACTAACTAAAACCCGTCAACCTTTATTGGTTAGACGGGTTTTTTATTAAACACACATGAACCATCATAAATAATTTTGATTTCTTATGGAATTTCTTCCTCCGCCGCATCATAATTACAAAGGCTGGCACGTTATACTATAAAAGGCCAGTATTCTCTAACCCCAAAAACCATAAAGCTATGAGAACAAAAAAAAGTAGAAAGGCCGACCTGGAGGGGAAAAAAGCAATCTTCTTCGAAATTGGGTTAATTATTGCCCTGGGCCTATCACTGGTTGCCTTTGAGTGGTCAACCAAAGGTGATGTGAACCTCCCCGACTACATTTTAAAGAAGCAACCAGAACCCGAAGTAGATGTCCCCATTTTCATTCCTGAAAAAATCAAAACGCCTCCACCTCCCGCAATTTCCATTGAAACAATTGTTATACGAGATGATAATGAAGTGTTGGAACCCGTTGAGTCAAACCCCTTTGATGAGATTACCGAGGAAACTTACAAAAACATAATTGAACTAGTAAAAACCGAGGAGGATGAGGTAGACGAAATTATTGACTTTACCGTTATAGAGACAAAACCCACATTCATGGGTGGTGGGTTCAACCGTTTCAACGAGTGGGTTTTCAGCAACCTTTGTTACCCCGAAGAGGCAATTAAAAATGGCATTCAAGGCAGAGTTTACCTCGAGTTTATGATTGACAAGAATGGCAACGTAACCAACGTTCAAATCCTGAAAGGCATCGACCCGCTACTTGATGCTGAAGCCAGCAGAGTAGTCGCATCTTCTCCTCGATGGAATCCTGGTTCTCAGCGCAATAAACCCGTTAACGTTATGTTCAAGTTTTCAATCAACTTTAGGCTTAAGTAAAAAACTCCTTAACCTAAAAAGCCCGACCTCAAAAACGTCGGGTTTTTTTATCATAACCTTCTTTTATTGCTATTTACGAAATTATGCTCTTATATTATCAGCAATAAGTTGATTAATAACTATTGTAAACTTAACATAGTTAAAATTGGCAAATGAACCAGAGATTGCTAATTTTGTTAAAGGTACTACATGGCAAAAAAACTGGAAAAAACCGAGAATCCGCTCAGCCGAATCAAACTCAGCAGGGCAATTTACCCAATAATCATTGGGTTTGGAGTTGTTGGGTACATGTTCTATCGCGAATTCAACCCCGAAGCACTCACCCTACTAAACCTAACCAGCTGGAGTTTCGTTTGGCTAATTGTTGCCCTTGGGCTAATGGCTTTACGCGATATTGGCTACATAATCCGTTTAATGCTGCTTTCCGAGGGGAAACTAACCCTAAAACAGGCCTTTCGGGTAATTATGCTTTGGGAATTCACCTCAGCCATTACTCCATCTGCCGTTGGCGGCACCAGCGTGGCAATTCTATACGTTAACAAGGAAGGCCTAAGCGTTGGGCGTAGCTCGGCCGTTGTAATGGCAACCTCGCTGCTCGATGAGCTATATTTCATACTAATGTTCCCGCTGCTGCTTATTCTGGTAAAAGCAAAAATTCTATTTGGCATTAGCGGCATTGAGGGTGAAATATCATTTTCCAACGAGCTTTTCCTGTTTGCAATTGCTGGCTATAGTTTGAAGCTAATATATGTTCTTATTCTTTCCTACGGACTCTTCATCAACCCACGGGGGTTGAAATGGGTTATTCTAATGGTTTTCAAACTCCCTATCCTTAGGCGCTGGAAGTACGATGCCAACGATGCGGGTACCGAAATAATTGAGAACTCCAAGGATTTTAAAAAGAAATCGCTTTCGTTCTGGCTCAAGGCTTTTGGGGCAACAATCCTGTCGTGGACCTCACGCTACTGGGTTGTTAACGCATTACTTTTGGCTTTTTTCGCTGTCTCTGATCACTTCCTTATTTTTGCCCGCCAGCTGGTTATGTGGATTATGATGCTGGTTAGCCCAACTCCGGGGGGCAGCGGCTTCGCCGAGTTTGTTTTCAAAAGGTACTTGGGTGAATTCATCCCTGTTGAATCCGCCTCCATTGGTGCTGTTGCTATTGCCATGGCTCTTGTATGGAGGCTGGCTACCTACTATCCTTACCTAGTTGCAGGGGTTTTAATTTTTCCGAAATGGATTAGAACAAAATTTGGTAAAAAGGCATAAAAAAACCCACAAATAATGTGGGTTTGTGATAGAATGTTGCTTTAGCTCTCTACACTTTCTCTTTAATAAACTTAATGAGCGATTCAAATATTAATCTACCATCGGTATTGCCTAACTCGTCATCGGCTGCTCGCTCGGGGTGAGGCATCATGCCAAAAACGTTGAAACTGTCGTTGCAAACTCCGGCAATGTTTTCGAGAGAACCGTTAGGGTTTACCGATTCGGAAATGCTTCCGTTCTCATCGCAGTAGCGGAATAGTATTTGCCCATTAATTCTCATCACAGCAAGAATCTCTTTATCAGCATAGTAACGACCCTCGCCGTGCGCAATAGGAATTTTCAGTGCTCTGTTGCGAGGGAGGAAGACAGTTGGTGCTGCAGTTTTGCTGTCGGGAAGGATATACACATTTTTACACTCAAATTTCTGGCTGTTGTTATGAAGCAGAGCCCCCGGGAGCAATCCAGCTTCGCAAAGAATCTGAAATCCGTTGCACACACCAAACACGTAGCCACCCGAGTTGGCAAATTCAATAACCTTGTCCATAATTGGAGAAAAACGAGCCAGCGCTCCTGATCGCAGGTAGTCGCCATACGAAAAACCTCCGGGAAGAACCACCACATCAACACCCTGCAGGTTTGTGTCCTTGTGCCAAAGTTCAACCACTTCTTGCTCCATGATGTTACGAAGCACGTAAATCATGTCGTGATCGCAGTTGGATCCGGGAAAAATCACTACTCCAAACTTCATATTTCCAATTGTAAATGATTTGCCCAAAGATAGAGATAAAAAAAAATTATGCAAGCAAAAAAAATGGTCAATTCATTTCCATTTTTCATTGCGACACTCTGGAAATGGAGCCGATATATCAAATATTTTGTGGTTTTTTTAGAACTCTGGTGAAGTTAAAAATCAGCGAACAACATATAAATCTGATTATCTTTATGTTATCGTGGCGTCAGGTTAGGTAAAAACAGCTGTAAAACATACCCACAACCTTTATTTTTAGTACAAAATATTATCTTTAACTACTATTTTCGCAGCCAAATTCAATGAGTAAAATCGATGCGAGGTAGTCTAGTATTCATAATTACTTTATTTTTCATTTCTTTTTCTTTGTTTTCAAGTGAAACCGAAAAGAAATCGCCCCTAACCGAGCCATCAGAGAAAATACACATGGCATCGGATTCGCTGAAGTTCGATTTCTCCGCCGATTTCCGCTCGCGCCATATTTGGCGCGGAAATCTTACCTGTAGCGCATGGAGCGTTCAGCCTACCATGAACCTTACCTCCTCAAACTTTCTGGTTGGCATCTGGGGTGCTTACACGGTTGACAACAGCTACACGGAGTTCGACCTTTACGCTTCGTACACCTACAAACGTTTCACCATTGCCATACTCGACTATTTTTGTCCCAGCGAAACGGTTAAATTCAACCACCTATTCAACTATAGCAATAAAACAACAAAACACACGCTCGATGCGGTACTCAGCTTCAACGGAACCCAAAGATTCCCGCTGAGCATATCGGCCTCAACGCTGTTCTTTGGCGACGATAAAAACCCCAGTAATGGTGAAAACTACTTTTCCACCTATATCGAAGCCAGCTATAAATGGGAAGTAAGCGAGCAGCTTAAATCAGAATTTCACGTTGGCCTCACTCCCTTCGAAGGTTACTACTCAACAGGGGCAAACGTGGTTAGCTGCGGCTTGTCGATAACTCAAAACTTGCAAATTTCATCAAGTTTCAAACTTCCGATAAATGGCAAACTCATTATCAATCCTAACACAGAGAATGTGTTCTTTGTGTTAGGGTTTACATTGGGATACTTCTAGAATTCTGGCAAAAAAATAAATTCAGCTCTCATTCACTCATCCGAAAAACACTCAACGCCAAACATTTTTGCTTTACTTTTTTTTAACTTTCCCTTTTTCCCCCTTCATAACCATAAAAAAGCTTTATAAACTTTGCAGATTAGCAAAGTATTTATATTTTTAGCAAGTTAATTTTGTACAAAATGCCAATGACTTTTTCTGACTCTTTGGTATTTTGCATATTTGTTTTTACACAAAACACAAGGACAGTAAAGCAAAAACTACCAAGAGCCCCCTATGATAATTACAGATCAAGATCTTCAATATTTTGTAAGTGCTCTTAAGAACTCCTCTAAGTACGACTTTAGCGAATACTCGGACAAATCGCTCAAGCGTAGGCTTCAGAAGGTGATGGAAGATTTTAATTTAGATATCACAGGGCTTATCTCAGCCATACGTAGCGATGCCGATTTTTCAGAAAAAATTGTAAAAGAAATTACCGTAAATACTACTGAACTTTTTCGGGATCCACAGGTTTGGCACACCCTTCGGTCTCGCATTCTTCCTCGTTTTAAAAACAACAAAACCATTAACATATGGCATGCCGGGTGTTCAACCGGCCAGGAGGTCTATTCAATGATGATACTCCTAAATGAGATGGGAATGTTTGATAAAGCAAAGATTTTTGCCTCAGATCTAAATACCGATGTCCTCGATGCAGCCAAGAAGGGGCTGTATAAATACCGTTTCAATATTGGGTATCTTGATAATTTCGACAAGGTTATTAAACAAAACCCATTAAACTACGAAGAGTTTAATGACGTTCCATACGAAACTTATTTTGATATTGACAAGGTTAGGGACTCCATTTCCATGAAAAAGTTTTTAACTGAAAAACCCATATTCAGGAAGCATGACTTGGTGAAGGACGGGAATCTCTTTTTTGCCAAATTTGACCTTATTCTATGTAGAAACGTAATAATTTATTTTAACTACTCGTTGCAGAACAAAGTATTCGAACTCTTCCATTCAAACCTATACAATAAGGGCGTTTTGTTACTAGGTATGCACGAAACAATACTGGGGCCATGGGCCGCTAAGTTCGACAAGATGGGGCAAGCTTACATTAAAAAATAATTTTGCAGTTATAATCAGTTTTAGGCATGAAGTTTTTAAAAAATATGAGCATCAAACAAAGAATTCAACTTTTGGTTGTCACCCTAATGGTTGTACTCTTTTCTGCTTCTGCCATTATAGCATACTACATGCTCCGCAAACAATCACAAATATCCACTGATAAGCAAACGATGCTATACCTCGGTCAGCTGGAAAAAATTATAACCCTCATTAACGAAAACACTGAACCTGGCTTCGATCACAACGACTACATCCAAATTAAACCATACTTCACCCAAAACCCCTACTTTAAAACCGATTACCCTTTTCTAATCGACATTTCTGGCAACTATCTGATTCATCTATACAAAGAAGGTCAGAAATTCCCGCGTGAGCAACTAAAAGAAATGCTCACTAACCCTGAAAAAAAAGGTGTAATTATATACGAAGACTATAAGAACGCCCAGCAACAGATCGTTTCACTTTATTTCAAAAAAATTGAACCCTACAACTCTTTCGTTGCGATTCCCATAAATCATGATGAGGCGTTCTCCCACCTGCAAAACAGCATACTAATTCTTTTAGCCATTGCGATAGCATGCACCCTCATTTCCTTTTTTATTATCAGGAGAACCTTAAACCCACTGATAAAGGCAATTAACACAGTAAGTAAAAGTCTTAACCTCCTGTCAACAGGACAGGTAGCTCCAAAGATTAATTATTTACAAAATGACGAGGTTGGACAAATTGTTCTACCGCTCAATTCTCTTATTGATGGGGTTCAACGAACAACGCTCTTTGCAAAAAGAATAGGTAAAAGTGAACTCGATGTTGAATTCATCACCATGGGGGAAAATGATGAGCTTGGTAATTCGTTGCTTGAGCTGAAAAACAGCATGCTAAAAACTGCAAAGGAAAACGAACAACGAAAACTTCAGGATGAGCAACGGAACTGGAGTACTTCTGGAATTGCAAAGTTTGGTGATATCCTGCGTCAAAACAACAACAACCTTCAGTTTCTCTCCGACAGTGTTATTCAAAATTTAGTTAACTATCTCAACGCAAACCAGGGAGGCCTATTTATTCTTAACGAATCCGATAACACCCCATACCTTGAACTCATTTCGGCTTTCGCATTCAACCGTAAAAAGGTTAAAACAAAAACTATCCATGTAGGAGAGGGACTCGTAGGGAATTGTGCAATAGAAAAACAAACTATTTACCTAAAAGAAATTCCCGAAGATTACATTGAGATTACGTCTGGGCTTGGTGATGCTCCTCCAAGTTCGCTTCTCATTGTACCCCTCAAGCTTGAAGATAAAATTTTTGGAGTAGTTGAACTTGCTTCATTTAATGAGTTTCAACCTCATGAAATTGAATTCGTTGAAATAATAGGAGAAAGCATCGCCTCTACCCTCTCCGCTGTGAAAAATAACATCCGAACCAATGAGCTCCTAGAACAATCGCAGCAACAACGTGAAGAAATGGCTGCTCAGGAGGAGGAAATGCGGCAGAACATGGAGGAAATGCAAGCCACGCAGGAAGAGATGGCACGCAAAACCCTCGAGATGGAAGGTATGACATCTGCCATTAATGAATCGTTAGCTTTTGCGGAGCTAACCGAGGAGGGAAACTTCATAATGGCGAATCCAAACTTTTTAAGCCTAACAGGTTACGGAAAAACAGAAATTGAGAATAAACGTATCAACGACTTCATTCACTCCGACGAGGCTGCGATCTTCAACAAAAACTGGAAGAACATTGTGATAGGCGAACCCTTTAAGGGAACGCTCAAGTGGGTGAACCATAGCGAAGAGGAATTGTATGTGCTTGCAAGCATAAGTCCTGCCTTCGATGAAAGCGGACGTATTTTTAAAATATTCTTCCTGGGTCAGGATGTTAGCGAATCAAAAAAAATTGAGTTGAAAGCCCAAGCGCAAGCCGAAGAGATTGAAAAGAGTTTAATGGAACTCGAGATGGAACAGGAACTATCCAAGCAACGCGAAGAGGAAATGGATGCTTTGCTTCAAGCCCTCGACACCACCTGCCTTGTAACACAATTTGAACCCGATGGTCGCATTACATACATCAACAATAAAAACGTTGAAACACTTGGCGATCCAAAAAGCAAAATTGAAGGGAAACTCCATTCCGAACTTGATTTTCAAGCTAAAAATAATCCCCAAGAGTACAAACAGTTCTGGGAAGACTTGCTTCTGGGCATTCAAAAAACCAGAGAATTTTCACTCAACGTTAGCGGAAAAAATATCTGGATTTCAGAACACTACACCCCTATTAAAAATACAGAAGGGAAAGTTATTAAAATTATTAACATCGGAATCGACATATCTGCCTCGAAAGACACGGAAAAAAAATTGAGGGAAACTGTTAACTCCTTAAAAAAGGACAAGGAAAAGTAAGGTTAAGTTGCTGACTAAAACGAAACGATGGTACGATACGAAATAGGCATAGTAGAAACACGAAACGTAATCAAAACTTTACTTGAAACCTTTGATTACGACTTTAGCGATTATGCGCTTACCTCATTTAAGCGAAGACTTGAAGATATTATTATTAACAACGGACTGAAGGATGCCGATGGATTAATTTACAGGCTAAAAAACAACAAGGACTACTTCGAATATTTCCTCCGTGAAATAACTCCTGAAACAACTGAAATGTTTCGCGATCCTTCACTATGGCGAACACTCCGCGATGATATTATTCCTGATATCACCAGAACATCAGGAAAATTAAAATTCTGGGTTGGCAATTTCGATTCGGGGGAAGATTTATATTCGCTCTGTATCACCCTCAACGAATTGGGCATCCTAAACGAATCAACTATATACTGTTCAATCATCAGCAATGTAATTGAACATAAAATAAAAAGCGGTAAAATCGACTTTAAGCAGGTTGAAACCAATGAAGCGAACTATACACGCTGTAACGGCGACAAAAACTACTCCGATTACGTTACCGTTAACAATGGAATGGCTACAATTGATACCAAACTGATTGAAAACGTTACCTTCCTGAAGCAAAACACCCTATTCAACAACTGTCCTAACAGCGTTAAACTTCTACTTTTCAGGAACCAGATTATTTACTACAACCAATCGTTACAGGATAAAATAATAAATAACATCTCAAATAGTTTGGTCGCAGGAGGGTACCTGGCCATTGGCGCAAAAGAAACCTTGGATAATACAAATACAAGCAATAAATTTACCGTGATTAACGATGCCGAAAAAGTTTACAAAAAGAAAACAGGTTAGTAAATTATGTATAAAGCAGTTATAATAGGAGGTTCTGCAGGAAGTTTTCAGGTGATAACTAAAATTCTAAGTTCATTACCACAAAACTTTCATTTACCTGTGCTTCTTAGCCTTCACAGGCTAAAACATGTTCGAAGCGGATTCGTTGAAGCCCTTTCCATCAAGGCCTCAATACCTGTTATCGAACCATATGATAAGGATCAGATTAAACCCGGCAAAGCATACCTAGCCCCAGCCAACTACCATATGTTTGTTGAATTGGGAAATAAAATTGCTCTTTCAACGGAAGAACCCGTAAATCACTCGCGTCCATCCATCGACCTTTCTTTCACTACTGCAGCCCAAGTGTACCGCGATAAACTAATCGGCATAATACTCTCTGGCGCCAACAAGGATGGTGCTTACGGCTTAAAAAAAATTAAGGATTATGGTGGGATTGCCATTGTTCAAGATCCTGAGGAATGCCAAGTTAAAACAATGACCGAGTCATCGCTTCGACTCACAAAAGTCGACCATATTTATAGAACAAATGAGATTATTAGATTTTTACAAAATCTTAAACCCTAACCCCGATGCCCAATGAAAAAACTCTCATTCAAATCGAGATTTAGCCACGGCATCCTGCTGTTAATACTTCTTTCCGGAGCCATAACTTCGGCATTAATAATGCATAACATCATCCTACAGCTAGGCGGCAGAATATCTCTTATCCCCATCATTCTTATACTTTTTGCAATTGGGGCTGGAGTTATGCTATACCAGAAAGCAGCATCAAATTACCGGCAGTTTTACAAAAAAACAGAAGAGCTAGAACATCTCAAAAAAGCCGTTGAACAAGCACGTAAAGCAGAGGAAGAGAAAGAAGTAGCAAAAAAAAGTAAGGAAAACCAAGAGCAAACAGTTGTCGACTTCGACGCTGAAGTACAATCGGTTATCCCCCTTGAAACCTTTGAAAACAACGAACAGTACATAGAGAAACTGCTAGCCAACGTCGCTAATAAGTTTGAAATCGTTCAGGGAATTGTTTTTCTCTACAACCCACAGAAGAAGAAATTCTGCTTCTCTGGAGGTTACGCATACTTCTCAGAAGAGATTCCAAGAGAGTTTTCTGAAGGTGAAACACTTTCAGGACAGGTTGCAAAAAACAAGATTCTACTTAACCTCGACAATGTTCCCGAAGGTTACATTACAATCCTTTCGGGTCTTGGGAAAGGAACCCCAAAAAACCTAATTATCGCACCTGTCCTCACTGCTCAAAGCGAATGTATTGGCGTAATTGAGCTGGCTTCATTTAAGCCCTTTACAAAGGATTGTGAAAAAGTATTCGAACTACTGGGCAAGTCCGTGGGCGTACAAATTGAAAATAAAACCCTAAGCAATGAGGAGTAGTTTATGGTAACTCATAGCAAAATATCTTCAACCACCCAAGCTAGGCTCATCTCCCATAAAGTGGTGATGGCAGGTGTAATAGGATTACTTTTTATGGTTCTTGCCTGGATTTTAGAACTCATCGGACAAAATATTCCCTTCTCAATAAGCAGTATTGGAGCAATACATTCTACAAACCCCACTTTATGGATAATTGACATACTCCCATTACTTTTTGCATATGTCACCTGGGTTCAGCTCTCAAAGCATCAGGAAAAAGTTGTTTTCCTTGAGGAAGAAATCCAGCAACGTGACGACGACATAAATAAAAACGCTCTTTTTGCAAAAAAGATTGGAGAGGGCGACTACAATGCCAACCTTGAGATTAGCGATGAAGAGGATATTCTCGGGAAATCGCTCCTGGTTATGCGCGACAACCTCCTAGAGAATAACCAGAAGGAATCGGAGCAGAATTGGATTTCAACAGGCAAGGATGAAGTTTCGCACATACTCCGATTGCATAACAACATCGATGAGCTAACCTACGAGGTTCTGGTTAAACTCATTAACTACATAAACGTTATTCAAGGTGCCCTCTACATATACGATGAGGATAAAAAAATACTGAAAAACCTAGCCACATTCGCATACTCACGAAAAAAATTCATCAATCAGGAGTTTAAAATCGGACAAGGTTTAATTGGTCAATGTGCCTACGAACGTGATTTTATCTACAGAACCGAAATCCCCGATAACTACATTTCAATAACATCAGGAATACTCGGTGACAAGAAACCCAAGAGCCTCCTTATAGTACCACTTATAACCGACGAAAAACTCCAGGGCGTAATCGAGTTTGCTTCGCTTGACGATAACATCCCCGAGCTAACAATCCGTTTCCTAAAAGAAATGGGCGAAATTATTGCCCGTACCATCTTTAACCTAAGGGTGAACCAAAAAACGGAAAGATTACTGCAGGAAGCTCAACAGATGACTCAAGAACTTAAAGAGAACGAAGAGGAGCTTCGGCAGAATGCTGAGGAGATGAGAGCCACACACGAAGAGCTCGAGAAATCGAACGCCAAACTTGAGCAAAAAATTAAGGAGGTAGAAAACGCTCAAAAACGATTACACTCACTCCTTGAAAACGCATCAGAAATAATATCGATTTACAGCAGCAGCCTTAAACTCACCTACATAAGCCCTTCGGTAACAAAAATTTTAGGCTACACACCCCAGGAAATGATGAGCGGAAAGGATATCGATAGGCTTACCCGCAAGGGCGAGCAAGATTTGAGCGACATGTTCCACAAGCTACTCGACTCTCCCCGTATGCCCATCACCATCCAGTACACTTTCATGAAAAAGGATGGAGAAAAGATATTCCTTGAGGTTACCGGACGTAACTTACTCGACGACACTGCAATTAATGGCATCATTCTTAACTCCCAAGATATTACTGAGCGCAAAAGAGCCGAGAAGGAGGAACGCATGCGGAGCAAAATGCAGGCCCTATCAGAGAACTCACCCGACATGATTATTCGCCTCAACACCGCAGGACAATTCTTCTACGCCAACCCCATGGTGGAGCAGTACCTTGGCATTCCGGTGAAAGACTTAATAAACCAAACCCTTAACTCCATTGAAATAAACGAAACGCTTCTCTCCTTCTTCAAAGAATCAATTAAAACCATAAAAACCACCAAACAGAAAGTTGAAGAAGACCTTACTTTCGATGCAAAAATTGGTGAAACCATAATGCATATCTCAGCAATTCCGGAATTTAACGAGAATGAACTCGAAACAATCCTTTTCGTTAGCCACGATATTACCGAAGCGAAACGCATTGAACTCGAAATCCAGGATAAAAACCGAAAGATTACCGAAAGTATCAACTACGCACAGCGTATTCAAACCTCAATACTTCCAAACAACAAAATTATTCGACAGTATCTGCCAAAATCATTCATTTACTATAAACCACGCGACGTGGTTAGCGGCGACTTCCCCTGGTTTTTTATAAAAGAAGATTACATCTACATTGCTGCTGTCGACTGTACTGGGCATGGAGTTCCTGGAGCTCTGCTCTCATTCATTGGTTACTTTACACTCAACAATGTTGTTGACCATGATGTTACCTATAGCGCAGGAAAAATTCTTGACGTACTTCATTTTGGAGTACGCAAAACCCTTAAACAGGACAGACCCGATGCTGATGCTCGTGATGGGATGGACATTGCACTTTGTAAAATAAATCTTAAAAAGAAAGAACTCCAATACTCAGGTGCTCACAGGCCCCTGTTCCTTTTACGAAACAAAGAGCTACTTGAATACAAAGGCGACCGAAAAGCCATTGGGGGCATCCCTCATCCAAAGAAAGAGGAGTCTGACTTTACAAACTACATCATCGAGCTAAAACAGGGAGATAAGATATTCTTCTTCTCCGATGGCATGCCCGACCAAGTTGGTGGTTCAGACATCAGAAAGTACGGACCAGCAAGAATCCGGGAGATTATCACAGGCAATCCAGACATGACAATGCCCCAGTACAACGAAATTTTCTCAAAAGATTTTGAAGAGTATAAGGGTGAAAATAAGCAAATTGACGACGTTTTACTAATTGGTATAGAATTCTAAATTGATTATTATCGGTAAATTATTTAATTTTACGGGCTATGGACAAAAAGAATGTTAAAGGGTTTCTTGAGTTTGTATACGACTTCTACAAGTCGATGAAAGCTCATGAAATCACCCTTGTGTACGAGGGTGAAATAACCCACCAAATCACCAAGGCCTTTACCTCCCTCACTGAGTCGAACATGGCGAAGGAGGAAGAGTCTAACTCTGTGCAGAAGAAAGTCTTTCATGTTATGGTAGAGTGCCTGCAAAACATTAGCAAGCACGCCGACAGCTTCGGCTCCGATGACTTTCTGTTCGCCGGACGAGGAATCTTCATGGTTAGTAAAGGTGAAATTGAGTACCATGTTACTACCGGGAACGTGATTGAGAACTCAAAGATTGATGAACTCACAAAAATTCTCGACCACATCAACACCCTGGATAAGGACGGTTTGAAAGAACTGTACAAAACACAGATGCGAGAAGGACGTCTTTCGGAGAAAGGTGGAGCAGGACTTGGATTTATTGATATTGCTAGGAAAACTGGCCGTAAACTCGAGTACCACTTCCTCCCCATCGACGAAGAAACCCACTTCTTTATTTTAACCTCAACCATATCCAGAAACGAGTAAGAAAATACAAGAGCTATGGAAACCATAAAGATCATGGGTACCGACGATACCCCAACTGTTATTCTCGATGCTGATAACGATATCTTTGAGATATCAGGCCGCTCTCTCCCCGAGGATGTAACCGCATTCTACGAGCCCATACTTAACTGGCTCGACGATTATGCCAACTCGCCTAATGCGAAAACCGTGTTTATATTTAAACTCGTTTACTTTAACACAGCGAGCTCCAAGCTTCTACTTGACATTCTTATGAAGCTTGAGCAAATGCATGAAGATGGCAAGGAGGTATTAATCCGATGGTTCTACCCTGAAGATGATGAAGATATGCAGGAAGCTGGTGAGGAGTATGCTGATATTGTTGATATCCCATTTGAGCAGGTAAGCTACACGCTAACCTAATTTAGCCTATAGCTATCCGTTTGCTTTAACAAACCTTAGCAATGAGTGAAGAAATTCTCAAGGCTTTAATGCAACTGTTTGCGATTATCGCCAAACAGGACGAGGGCGTTGAATCTAATGAACGCGACTACGTCGTGAATTTTCTTACTCAACAACTTAACGATGAGGCCGTTAAGGAGTATATCAATCTTTTTGATCAGCATGCAGGCCTTAACGATGAAAAGGAGGAGGATAATGGCGAGGAGGGGAAACCCAAAAAAGTAAAACTCACCTCGGTTAAGGACTCTGTAAAGATCCTGGGGATTTGCAAAAAAATTAACAAAACACTTACCCAGGAGCAAAAAGTAGTTGTTCTGGTTCGCCTTTTTGAGCTGGTTAATGCCGACCGAAAATTTACCGACCAACGGATGGCCATTATAAACACTGTGGCCGAAGTATTTAAACTCACAAAGGAAGAGTTTCAGGATGTTGAAAATTTTGTTATCAACAACGACCCAAAAGATCTCGATTATCCCAGCATTCTCAGTATACACGACAAGGAAGAACTAGGCGAACACTGCAAGCACATTCCCACAGAGGCACTCAACGGATACCTATTCATTCTCCAAATTAAAAGTGTCGACCTATATTTCCTGCGATACACAGGAAATGAGGACATTTTCCTAAACGGGCTACCAATTAACAACAAACGCATCTACCTTTTCGCAAGTGGTAGTTCAATTAAACTTCCTAAGGGAAAACCTGTTTACTATACCGATGTTGTTGCTCACTTCCTCGCCGATTTGAGTGCAACCCGGATTTGTTACGATGTTCAGGATGTTGGTTTCAGGTTCAAATCAGGCGATATTGGGCTCCGCAACATCAGCTTCAAGGAAGAACATGGCAAACTCATAGGCATTATGGGTGCCAGCGGTGCCGGAAAAACAACACTTTTAAACGTTCTAGCTGGGGTTGAAAAACCAACGAGCGGCCGAGTTCTTATCAATGGATTCGATTTACACAATGAGAAAGAAAAAGTTGAGGGTGTTATCGGTTTAATACCCCAGGACGATCTGCTCATTGAAGAGCTAACCGTTTTTCAGAACCTGTACTACAACGCAAAGCTATGCTTTAAAAACAAGACCGAAGAAGAACTTGTTGAACTTGTCGACAGAACGCTCGACAACCTAGGCCTTCTTGAAAGGAAGAACCTAAAGGTTGGTTCGCCCATGAATAAAATGATTTCGGGTGGCCAGCGGAAAAGGTTGAACATAGCCCTCGAGCTTATCCGCGAACCCTCCATCCTATTTGTCGACGAACCAACTTCTGGCCTATCATCACGCGACTCTGAAAACGTTATGGACCTTCTAAGGGAACTAACCCTTAAAGGCAAGCTAATTTTTGTGGTTATCCACCAGCCATCGTCGGACATATATAAAATGTTCGATAACATGACCATTCTTGATACTGGCGGATACCTTATATATTATGGGAATCCCGTTGAAGCCGTTATGTATTTCAAACGCCTCGACATGCAAATTAACAGTGATGTTGGCGAATGTCCCACGTGCGGTAACGTTAACCCAGAGCTCATCTTCAACATTATTGAAGCCAAAGTGGTTGATGAATTTGGTCGCTACACACCAACCCGAAAAGTATCACCACCAAAGTGGGAGGATTACTACCACGAAAACATCAAACTGAGGGAAGTTAATGACGAAACCGAGCCTCCCCCAAAATCCCTAGATATCCCCTCAGCGTTCAAACAGTTCTTAATATACACAACCCGCGACTTCCTGTCAAAGGTTAGCAATACGCAGTATATAGTACTAAACCTACTCGAAACCCCTATTCTGGGATTTATTCTTGCATTCGTAATACGATACATAGCCGACCCAAACTCAAATATTTATATTTTCCGCGAAAACGAAAACATACCCATCTATATTTTTATGGCGCTAATTGTGGCCCTGTTTATTGGCTTAACAGTAAGTGCCGAGGAAATTTTTCGCGACAGAAAAATACTGAAGCGAGAAGCATTCCTAAACCTTAGCCGAACCTCGTACCTTTTTAGTAAAATATCTATCCTTGTAGTTCTGTCTGCTATACAAAGCATTACGTTTGTGCTAATTGCAAATGGGATTCTCCAACTCAAAGGAATGAACTTCGAGTACTGGCTCGTACTATTCTCCACAGCAGTTTTTGCTAACCTTTTAGGGCTGAATATTTCAGCAACTTTCAATTCGGCCGTAACCATATATATTGTTATCCCGCTTTTAATGATTCCTATGATGGTTCTTTCCGGAGCCATGTTTAGCTTCGAGAAGCTTAATCGAGCCGTAGGAAGTTTTAGCCGTGTCCCAATTATCGCTGAATTTATGGTCACCAAATGGGGCTACGAGGCTCTGGTGGTACACCAGTATAAGGATAACGATTTCCAGAAGAATTTCTACGAGATAGAGAAGGTTGAACGCAACGCAAACTACAAAACCGTATACTACATTCCTGAAATTGAAAAAAAGGTTCTTGAAACCTTAGATCTACTTGAAAGTTCAAACGAGGAAAACCAACAAACACTATCCGCAGACTTAAACACGATACACAAGGCAATATTCAACGAAACGAACTATTTAGCACCAGGTGTGCCATTTAGCTTCATTGATAGCATAACCATAAACAGCTACTCATTCGAAACTGCATACGCTATTATTGATTACCTAGATGCCCTGAAAAATCATTACAGTAAAATTTTTCAGGGGGCAAACCAGAAACGCGACCGAATTATCAACCACCTTGTCAGCACCAATCCTAAACTCTATGAAGCAAAAAGGAGAGCCTACCATAACGAAAGCATCGCCGACCTAGCAGAAAAAGTATTTGAAAAAAATAAAATTCTTTTATACAAAGATGAATTCGTACAACAATACGACCCCATATACAGGGATCCCTTACCAAGGCATGCGCTCGATTTTCGCTCACACTTCTTAGCCCCCCGAAAATTCTTTTTTGGCAACTTCTTTGATACGTTTTGGTTCAATATTTGTTTTATATGGTTTATGTCTATAGTTCTTTACATAACACTTTACTTTGAAACATTAAAAAAACTGTTAGATCTTTCCTCTAAAATAAAAATACCATGGGGGAAAAAATAATTTTTTATATATTTACTTGTTTAGAATTATAGTTAAATACAAAACTCAATGTTATGGCAAGGATCATACCTCTTCTTCTAATAATATCTGTTCTACTTTCATCGTGCAGATCCTGCAACCAAGATCAGGATGCGAATAAGGAGTTTGACATCCCTGATGAATTAATGAACGACGAGCAGCCCCTCCCTGTATCCTCTGAAGTTATTGATGAGATTGTACAAAACGTATCTTCTCCCGTTGAAACTGCTGCCCTTATTAAAGGCTTAAAGGTTCCCTTTAACAAGGATTACATGGCCTCAACCAATAGCGCTAAAAACATGAATACCAGCTTTCAAAAAGCGTTAGGGCTAGGCATTTACGGAGCCGACCTTGGCTACCTAAACATGTATGAAAAAACAACCGTTGTGATCGATTATATCTCAACAGTAAAGGATTTGGCTGATGGCATTCAAGTCGGTCAATTTTTCGACTTTAACACCCTTCGACGGATTGCCACTAACAAAGAGAACCTAGATTCTTTAATGCTCATTTCCCAGCAAAGTTTCAATCGAATTGACAGCTATCTACGTGAAACTAACCGAGCAAGCCTAAGTGTGGTAATTATTGCTGGTGTTTGGCTTGAGGGTCTATATCTTTCTACCAGGGTTGCACAGGATGCGAACCACCCACGAATAAACGAAACCATTGGCGAACAAAAGGTTATTATGGGAACCCTTATGGCTCTTCTTGATAACTATAAACGTGACCCCAATATTGCAACCTTAATTTCTGATTTTGAGGAGATAAAAGATTTGTATAAGGATGTTACAATAACCTACGAGATAGGAGGCGAACCAACACCCGTTGTCAAGGACGGTGTTCTCACATTTGTTCAGAATGATGTGCAAACAATAAAAATGTCTGACGAAACATTAAAGGCCATAATAACAAAGGTGCAAACATTAAGAAACAAATTTATTAGTTAATCAGAGAAATTTAAGGGCCATGAAAAAAACATATTTTATTTTACTACTAACGTTCATTCTCTCCGGAGCCTATTCGATTGCTTTCGCTCAATCTGAAGACGATTTAGTTGAGATTTGTGGAATGATAGCACAGGATGCAACCTACCTTAAAGACTTTAAGGTAAGGCTCGATGCGGGGAATCCTCCTCCAGTTCAGCGTTTTTCAGTAATTCTTAAGAAAGGAATTAAGTACAGGTTCTCGGTTTGCAATTCCAAGGACTATGAAGGGAAAGTTGTTCTTCAGCTACTTGATAACAACCGCCTCCTAGCCACCACTCACGTAGTGGCAAGCGGACAGGACTACCCATCAATAGACTATGTGTGCACAAAGACAGGAGCATACCACCTCTTCTTCAACTTTAAGGACGGAAAACCTGGGTTGGCTGTTGGCTTACTTTCGCTGGTTGAAACAATATAGCTAAATACAATTAATAAATATTCAGGGTATTCATTTTTGAGTACCCTTTTTTATTCTGGAATTGTAAAAAAATAACCCTAAGATAGGTTACCTTAGGGTTATTTGTGGCTCCTCATCTAGGACTTGAACCTAGGACCCCCTGATTAACAGTCAGGTGCTCTAACCAACTGAGCTAATGAGGAATAGTGTGATGATTAAGCAAACCTCGTTCGTTTTGCGAGTGCAAATATACAACCTTTTATAATTCGTACAAATTTTTTACCATATTTTTATTTGCAAGTTTGATAAATCAGGATAACTACCTAAAAAAAACTACTTTTGTACCTTAATAAAATGATACAGAAATGACAAAGATTTTAGCAATTGGAAATGCGCTGGTTGATATTATGACCTCGCTTGAAAATGACTCTCTACTTGAAAAGTTAAAACTCCCTAAAGGCAGCATGCAACTTGTAGATGATGCTACAAGCGCAAAAGCAATGGAGTCAACAAAAGGGCTGAAGCAAGTTTTAGCCACAGGAGGTAGCGCCGCAAACACAACCAATGGGCTATCGAACCTTGGTATTGACTCATCGTTCATTGGCAAAGTTGGAAGTGATGAACTGGGCAAATTC
The DNA here is from genome assembly GCA_035380045.1 of Tenuifilaceae bacterium. Lineage (GTDB taxonomy): Bacteria > Bacteroidota > Bacteroidia > Bacteroidales > Tenuifilaceae > DAOSWM01. The sequence goes on from DAOSWM010000025.1 coordinate 26,546, forward strand.
TTCAGAAACGACATGAAAAAGAACGGGATAAATCCCATTTTGCTAACAGGTAAAGCTCCAACTGGCAGGGCACTCGCCTTGGTATCACCCGATTCAGAAAGAACCTTTGCCGTAAACCTTGGCGCTGCCATAGAAATGGTTCCCGATGATTTGAACGAAGACATGTTTACTGGCTATAGCTACTTCCATATTGAAGGCTACCTGGTACAAAACCACAACTTAATTGAGAAAGCCCTGGTCCTAGCAAAAAAGGCAGGGTTAATAGTTTCTCTTGATATGGCAAGCTTTAACGTTGTTGAGGCCAACAGGGATTTCTTGAAGAAAGTTATTTCCAACTACGTTGACATTGTTTTTGCCAACGAGGATGAGTCGAAGGCTTTCACTGGTCTATCTCCCGAAGAGTCGCTTCATGCGTTAGCCGAAATGGTAAAAATTGCCATTGTAAAAGTTGGCTCAAACGGTTCAATGATAAAATCGGGTAACGAGGTTCAAAAAGTTGGTGTTATTAAAGTTAATCCAATTGACAGCACCGGAGCCGGTGATTTATATGCCTCGGGATTTCTATATGGACTATCAAAAGGACTTAGCCTAAAGCAGTGCGGTTCTATAGGAGCTGTTCTTTCAGGGAAAGTTATTGAAGTAATGGGCCCAAAAATGGCTCCTGAAACCTGGGAGATTGTCAAAAAAATGGTTACCCGAATAATTCAAGGCGAAGAAATTGTATCATAATTGGAATTAAGGTAATTCGCACCAGAATCGCCAAGGTTTCAATCCCCACTCGTCCCCTGCATAATCAACTCCTATGCGGGGGCCTTGTTTTATTTCTACCTTCATGTTCATATCAGTTACCCAAATCCTATTCGATGAGAATAAATCTTCTCCATAGAACGATTTGTCAATTTCAAGCAACCGCGATACTCTTCCTGGCCCTGTAACTCCCTTCATACTCCTAACTAAAACTGCTTGTGGCGTATCAATGCTACCTGTTACAAAATTAAGCATCCAGTATATTCCGTAGATAAGGTACACGTACACTAGGCCTCCTCTCCCAAACATTACTTCTGTACGAGGAGTTCTGCCTTTGCTAGCATGGCATGCAAGGTCATCGACTCCCCGGTAGGCTTCAACTTCAGTGATAACAAACGATTGTAGTTGACCATTCTCAAATCGTCTTGTAATGCGCTTCCCCAATAATTCAGGAGCAACAACTAGCACATCGCGCTGAAAGAATTTGGAATCAAGTCTTTCTCTCTTCATTTATTAAAGGATGGATTCGTTGCTCTCTTTCGAGAACACAGCGATGCTGTAAAAAATTGAAGCCAGACACACGCCAACATGGGTTTGGAATGTATCCTCATTAAACATTGAAAGGGTTATGATAAAGAAAAATGTAATTGCCAAAAAATCGGTATGCCTTTTTTCCTGAAAGAAGGGGATAAACCAGCCTGTAAGGAAAAAAACAAACCCAAAAAATCCGAGGGCAACCCATTGCGTTAAATATTGGTTGTGGCTAAGATACCAAAAAGGTTTGTGTAAATTTGGTTCGTTTAACCTGTAGTATTCAGTGAACGAATCAGCCAAATCACCGGTACCAACTCCAAACCAAAAGTATTCAGATATTAAAGCTATAGCTGATTTAATATATATGAAGCGTTGAACGAATGGGCTTCCGTTTACCTGCCCAATATTCAGGTACTGGTCAATTTCCCAGAAAAACTGATACATTCGGGGGTACAAACCAAACCTGTGCTGCTTGAATATAATGCTGGTAACCCCCGATTCAATCAACCCCACATCAACCTTGTCAAGCTTCGATATTCCAACAGAATCTTTTGTAAGCCCCATTGAAGATAAGTAACGAATCAGGGTTGCGTTTAATGGCTGGCCCAATCTATCCTTACCACTAAAAGGAATGTTGCTGATTCTATTCCACTCATTACTTAGCTCACTCCATGAAATATTAATCCATACTGGATAACCATTCTCATACTGAATTTTTTGTGGGTCATGGAAGTAAACATTCCCATTCTTTGTTTCCAACTCGAGGTCGCTTTCGTCAAAAGGTTGCCTTGTGAAATAGGCATCAACTTGGTGTGCCGTAAACGAGGCAACAAAAAGGACTGAACAGCATAGGAAAACAAATATCGCAAAACGTCCCACAATGTTTTGAACAAAAAAAACTGACAAGAACAACAAGAAGAGCACCGTACTGACCAAAACAACCACTGCCGTTAGCGACTGAAGTATTAGTATAAAAAACAGGAGCCAAGCTAGCACCACAATAAATACCGAACGTGCCATTCCTTTCATAAAAAGAGGTGGCTTTACAAGGTAAAAAACGCATATAAAAAATGCAATATTAACCATTAAACCAAACCTAATGTGGGAAACAAAAGGCGATATTTCCCTTACGTTGGCTCCTCCAAAGTAGAATGTTTGAAAGAATAAGAACGAGCTGTAGAAAGAGGCAACTAATACCGATATAACAAAAATTGTTAACAGATAAAAAAGTTCCCTTCCATTAACAGGCGTCGATGTGGCAAGAACAAGTGGTAAAAAAAGTAATGGAAGTTTCAATCGGAGTTCGGATAGGCCATAGGCAAAATTCGAGGTGTAAAACATTCCAACCAACAATGAAAAGTATATAAGCATGAAAAGGAGTGCAGACCTTCTTTTAGCCAACATTTTAACCTTTCGTTTTATTCCACCCTCAAGGATCCAATTGACCGAAAGCGATATTACACCAATACTAAGAGCGTACTCTGAAAAAGGCAAGCTTGCAAGCGATAACGCTAACGATGCAAAAAATATTTTTCGATGAACACCTTCTTTAAAAAGACCCATGGCATAGCTGCTTAACATTCTCCTCAAAGGTAGAAAAAATCTCATTTTTGCAAGCCAATAAAAAAACGAGGATACTTTTAAAAAAATAAATCACGGTATGTATTGTAGTTTAAATAAATAGCTGTATTTTTGCAACCCGCTTATCATAGCCGTTTGGATCACGGTAAATTAAGGTATTAACTAAAAACAAAGGAAAAGAGACGTGGACACACTAAGCTACAAAACCGTATCGGCCAACGACGCCACCGTTACCAAGGAGTGGGTTGTGGTTGATGCTACTAACGAGGTTTTGGGGCGACTGGCCAGCAAAGTAGCAAAAATGCTACGCGGCAAGTACAAGCCAAACTTCACTCCACATGTTGATTGTGGCGATAACGTTATCGTTATCAATGCTGAAAGGGTACGCTTAACCGGTAAGAAACTTACCGACAAGCAGTACGTACACTACACTGGTTATCCGGGAGGACAACGCTTTGGAACTCCAAAGGAATGGCTGCATCGTAAGCCTGCTGCAGTAATTGAGCACGCAGTAAAAGGGATGCTTCCAAAAAACCGACTAGGTTCCAAAATCTATGGGAATCTTCATGTATACGCTGGATCAGAGCACCCACATGAAGCACAAAAACCAAAGGAAATTAAACTAAACACAATTAAATAGAAGTTATGCAGGTTTACAACGCAACAGGAAGAAGGAAAAGCGCTGTGGCTCGTGTTTACCTCCAAGAAGGCAAAGGAAACATAACCATCAACGGAAAAGATATTAAGGACTACTTCCCATCAGAACTTATGCAGTATGTTGTTAAACAACCCCTTGAAGTTCTGAACCTACTTGGTAGCTACGATGTGAAGGTAAACGTCGATGGTGGCGGAGTAAAAGGCCAAGCCGAAGCTCTCCGTTTGGGTATTGCCCGTGCGCTGGTTGAACTCAACCCTGAGAACAAACCAACCCTTAAGGCTAATGGCTTTATGACTCGCGATCCACGTGAAGTAGAACGCAAAAAGCCAGGTCAACCAAAAGCAAGGAAAAGATTCCAGTTTAGCAAACGTTAAACAATTATTAACTATTTGGCAAACAGCATTTGCTGTAAATTGACAGGACTTTCATTGCCGAAACTACCTGACAATTGCCATAATTTAAAACAAACTACACTACTAAAATGCCAAGAACCGATTTTAAAGAGTTACTAGACGCTGGTGTACATTTTGGTCACCTCAAGCGCAAGTGGAATCCTAAAATGGCTCCCTACATCTTCATGGAGCGTAACGGGATTCATATTATTGACCTGCAGAAAACTGCAATAAAAATTGACGAAGCCGCTTCAGCTGTAAAGCAAATAGCTAAATCAGGGCGGAAAGTCCTTTTTGTTGCCACAAAAAAACAGGCAAAAGAAATTGTTGCCGAAAGAGTTAAACAAGTGAACATGCCATACGTTACCGAGCGTTGGCCAGGCGGTATGCTTACCAACTTCCCTACTATTCGTAAGGCTGTAAAGAAAATGTCATCAATAGACAAGATGCTAACTGACGGTACCTTCGATAACCTATCGAAACGCGAAAAGTTACAAATCACCCGTCAACGTGCGAAGCTTGAGAAGAACCTTGGCTCAATTGCAGATCTTAACCGCTTACCCGCAGCACTTTTTGTTGTTGATGTTCAGAAAGAATACATCGCTGTAAGAGAAGCTAAAAAACTAAACATTCCGGTATTCGCAATGGTTGATACCTGCTGTGATCCAACACCCATCGATTTTGTGATTCCGGCCAACGATGATGCTTCTAAATCAATTTCTCTAATTGTTGACATCATGTCAAAAGCCATTGAGGAAGGTCTTAATGAGCGTAAGGCTGAGAAAGAGAAGGAACCTGCTGAAAGGGAAGGAGATGATGCAAACGAACAACCAAAAACTGCTCGCACCAGGGCAAGAAAAGGTGGGAAAACCGAAAAACCAAGAACAATTGCTCCTAAGAAGCAGAAGGATGTGGAAGACGAAGAAGAAACATCTACAGAAGAATAGCATCAAAACAAGTTTAACCAACGAAATATAATTATTTACAATATGTCAGACGTAAAAACCGCCGATATAGCCAAACTCCGAAAACTTACCGGAGCAGGCATGATGGATTGCAAAAAAGCCTTAGAGGAGTCAAACAACGATATCGATAAAGCTGTTGAGTTAATTCGCGAACGCGGAAAAGCTATTGCAAACAAGCGTGCCGACCGTGAAGCAGGCGAAGGTGCTGCTCTTGCAGCCACCAACAATAACGCTACACACGGTGCCATTGTAGTTCTAAACTGTGAAACCGACTTTGTTGCCAAGAACGATGATTTTGTGGGTCTTACAAAAAAAATTCTAACCTCTGCTATTGAAAATAAACCTGCTAGCCTCGATGAACTTAAGAACATGCAGATTGAAGGCAGAAAGGTTGCTGACTTGGTTACCGATCAGTCGGGAATTACTGGCGAGAAGTTCGAACTATCATACTACGAAATGTTGGAAGCACCAAAAGTTGTTTTCTACATCCACCCAGGTAACAAGCTGGCAACTATTGTTGGATTCAACAAAACTGGATTTGAAGAACAAGTTGGTAAAGATATCGCCATGCAGATTGCTGCCATGAATCCTGTATCTATTGATAAGGACGATGTGCCAGAAAAAGTTCGTAAGCAGGAGTTTGAAATTGGCCGGGAGCAAGCTCGTTTAGAAGGTAAACCTGAAAATATGCTCGACAAGATTGCTGAAGGGAAACTCAACAAGTTCTTCAAAGAAAGCACGCTGCTGAACCAAGACTTCATTAAGGATGGCAAATCCAGTGTTCGTCAGTACCTTGAGTCAGTTGACAAGGAACTTAAAGTTACCGGTTTCAAACGAGTATCGTTAACTATTTAGTTCCTATTAAATATTTAAAAAGCCACCCAAACAGGTGGCTTTTTTTATGCCATGACTTTAGTAAGGCATAAAAAATAGTATGTTTTTTAAGAATTGCTTTTTCAATTTGCTATTTTTACAACATAAAACCAAAGAGCATGATAAAATACCAAAGGATTCTTCTTAAACTCAGTGGCGAAGCGCTAATGGGAGACGATAAGTACGGAATAAACACAAGCATCCTAAACAGCTATGCTGAACAGGTAAAAGAAATATCCAGCTTGGGCATTGAAGTGGCAATTGTTATTGGAGGCGGAAATATATTCAGAGGATTAAGTGGTGTTTCAAAGGGGTTCGACAGGGTAAAAGGCGACCAAATGGGAATGCTCGCCACCGTAATTAATAGCTTGGCGCTTCAGAGCGCCATTGAAGGAGCTGGTGGGAAGGCTAAGGTTTTCACCGCAACAAAAATGGAACCCGTTGGGGAGCTCTACTCGAAGGCAAAAGTCCTTGATGCGTTTCAGCACGGGTACGTTTCAATTATTGCAGGGGGAACCGGAAACCCTTTCTTCACAACCGATACGGCGTCCTCGCTTCGTGGAGTAGAAATTGAAGCTGAAGCGCTACTAAAAGGGACCAGAGTTGATGGGGTTTATAATGCAGACCCTGAGAAGGATAAAAATGCAGTTAAGTTTGATGAACTTACCTTTGAAGAAGCCTACAGCCAGAAGCTTAAAATTATGGATTTAACTGCCTTCACAATGTGTAGCGAGAATAATCTGCCCATTATTGTTTTCGACATGAACACTCCAGGTAACCTAAAAAAAGTTGTTTTTGGTGAAAAAATTGGAACTTTGGTAAAAAATTGAATATTTTTACTCCCGTTATATAAAACAAGAGAAGCAATGAAAGAAGAAGCCAACCTTCAAATAGAGATGGCCGAAGAAAGGATGAATAAGGCCATAGAACATCTGGACAATGAACTCAGAATAATTAGAGCCGGGAAAGCCAATCCTGCCATGCTCTCTGGAATAATGGTTGACTACTACGGAACCATGACTCCTCTCCAGCAAATTTCAAACGTAGGAGCCCCCGATGCCCGCACCATTACGATTCAACCATGGGAAAAAGCAATGATTGGACCTATTGAGAAAGCGATTATGGCAGCAAACCTAGGCTTTAACCCACAAAATAACGGTGAATTGGTACGCATTGCCGTTCCTCCCCTAACCGAAGAGCGCAGAAAGTTACTTGTAAAACAGGTGAAAACGGAGGGAGAGAATGCCCGGGTTAGCATTCGGAATGCCCGCCGCGATGCGAATGAAGAAATTAAGAAACTTCAAAAGAACGGGCTTGCTGAAGATATTGCCAAGGATTGTGAATTAGACATCCAAAAACTTACCGATAGCTACAACAAGAAAGTTGACGAGCTGCTGGTAAAAAAAGAACAAGAAATACTTACTGTATAAAAGAGGGTGCCTTAAAAGTTCATTGTGTGACTCTGTGAAGGACACCGAGAAACTCTGTGAAACTTATAATTTATTGTATCACAGTGTATCTCAGAGGAATCACAGAGTTCCACAGAGTAGTAAATCTAATCCTTTTTAACTTTTGAGACAGCCCCTTCTAGCTCACAATTTCGAAACCTAGCAACCTTGCCATTACCTCAAGGTGCAACAAATAGTTGCCAGGCACAATTAAATGGTGGTTCCCCAATGGGTTATGGGTAAAATAGCGATGCTGCATTTCGCTGAATTTTAGGGTTAGCTGGGTTCTACAGGCATTCTTGGAATAGGGACTTTTCTCAACAATTCCAATACCAAAAAATATTTTTGACAACTCCTTGTCAATCCTGAAAACGGTGAATTCGTTTCCCTTTACTTTACCATTTATAGCGGCTCCCTTATCCGTTTCGAAGTGGGTTTCAACCGTAAAATCGGAGACTAAATTGCTAGGTATGGTACAGTGAGCGAAAAGAATATTCGCTTCGTTCACATAGGCAACATTCGCCATCCACGGTGTAATTCCGAAAATTTCCTTGCCAAGCATCATACCTATCATGCTGCAGATATCGCCTTCGCATCCTGCAGGAATACCATCTAGACTTAACTTAGAAAGGCCAAGGCAAGCAGTAGTATTACAAGCGTTCACAAGCGAAAAGCACTCAACGGTTACTGCGCTCAACTGTTTACTCGCAACTTGCTTTGCAATAGCCTCGTACACTTTCCCTGCCATTTCAATTCCTTCGTTCGAATCGGATTTGAAAAACGACATGAAATCGGCAGCAACGCTCGTTTGTTCCGAGGGTTTTACCTCGCTCCAGGGAATTGTAACCTGTTCAACCCCTAGTTTTTCATTGATTAAATCGGGGTTAATTACGGAGTTAATTAACCAATCGGACGGTTCGCCAACCAAACCAAACCGCTTCCCTTTTAAACTCTCAAGCCCCTTCCTTACTGCATACAAAGCTGCCACCAGCTGAACAGTTTCGGGTTTCGATTGGTCAACAAGCAAGCTCGAAATATTATTGGCATTCATCCAGGCTTTCACTTCAGTGGCTGCTGCCCACGAATTATCTTTTGGGGAGGCAATTACCAGGTAAAACCTGTTGGGCTTTGCCGACTGTACCACCTGCGACTCGGAACCGCCTGTAAGAAATACAAAAATATCGGGGTTTGAGTCAACAAACTCAACTTTATCCTGTGGAAAAAGATGCAGTAAATTCTTTTTAGCCCTTGAAAATAATGCTAACTCAGCATTGGTGTATGCGAGTAATTTTACCCTTAACTTGTACATAGCGTAGAATGGTTTGAAACTTAGCCCCAAAGATGTAATAAAATAGCGAGAATGTAAACAGTTTTCTGTTCCTAATTCAATTTGAATATCTAAACTTTGTAATCGAGGGGCATACGACCATAGGGGCAATCGGAGCAAACTGGCATTGAATTTCTTCGAGTTAACACATTCATCCTAAACCTATTGTAATGCTCGGATTTCCAAATTTCTTTTACAGAGGCAAAACGTAACGAACCCAAAATGTACTGTGCATTCTTGTCGAAGCAGCAGGGAACAATCCACCCATCGTGAGTTACCGAAAGTTTGAACCATGGAGCAGAGCATGAAGCGGAGGAATTTGCCTTTAGCGATACGCTCCCATCACTACCTAGCTTGTAACGGCTATACTTGGTTCCGAGCGGAACCAATAAGGGTACGTTTTCATCAGAAACAACTTGAACCGTTTTTAGTCTTATCACATCTGCCCCTATAGTTTTTGCGTTATTTCGAAAGGTTGATATTTCGCTAACGTTATTCTTAAACATAAGAAGCTCAAGAACAACAATCGGGTAAGTGCTTCCAATCTCCTTTTTCGCATTGATAATTGCAGCGATTCCCTCGGCAACGGCTCCGGAACGCTCTCCCTTCCTATACTGCCCAGTTGTGTTAAAATTGGCCGAATCAACTGAAACAACAATTTTCTTCAACCCCGATTTAACCAGTAACGCAGCGTTACCCTTATTAATTAGGGTAGCATTCGTGGCCATTTCGGTAACTATTTTTTTTGATGTTGCGTAAGCAATAAACGAAAAGATTTGAGGGTTCATCATGGGCTCGCCCTGAAAGTGAAGTAAAACCGTATAGGCAAACCCCGCAATCTGGTTGGTAATGGTTTTAAAAACCTCAAAATCCATGTCGCCACTCCTTCTTTTCAACTCTCCCCTTCCTGTTGTGCATTCGGAACACTTTAGGTTACATCGAGTTGTTGGTTCAATAGAGATGCTGTAGGGATTGCCAAAAACAACAGGCCAACGAATAAGTTTCGAAAACACAAAGCCAATCCGACACATAAGGAGATTGAGTAATCTTCTCAGGGTTGTATGCCGGATGTAGAGAATTAGTTCCTTCAATAGTGAAGCTATTAATCCCTTAGTTACTAGAAGAAAAAAGCGATGCTACTAGTTAGCCTCCAGAATTTCGAACAGCTCGTCGAGTTTTGGGGTAAGAATTATCTCAGTTCTTCTGTTTTTCTGTCTGGCTTCAGGGGTTTTAGCCGGATCAACCGGATGGTATTCGCTTCGTCCCGAAGCGGAAATTCGCGCGGGACTGATTTTTGAGCCATCGAGAAGAATTCTAACAATGGAAGTTGCTCTTTTAACGCTTAAGTCCCAGTTATCGAGCAGTTCGCCCCTTCCCGCAAAACGAACATCATCGGTATGCCCCTCAACCACAATGTTGATATCAGCATTCTGCTCCAGCACCGGGATAAGCTGCTTTAGCGCAGTAACTCCGTTAGCATCGACCACGTGGCTTCCCGACTTGAACATGAGCTTCTCCTCCAGCGAAACGTAAACCTTTCCGTTCTGTAACTTAATGCTAAGCCCTTTCCCTTCGAACCCAAAAAGCGCATCGGCCACTTTTCTGCGTAGGGCAAGGACTGCAGAATCCTTTCTGGCCAAAATTTGTTCAAGTTCAGTTAATCGGGCGTTACGTTCTTCCAAGTCCCTTCTTAATGCTTCGAGACTATCCTGTAATGCATCCAACTCACGGCTTCGTAGGTTCAACCTACGTTCCGACTCCTTAAGCGCGTCCTCCTTTACCTGTAGCTCTTCCTGAGTTTTCTGAAGCTGAGCCAGAACCTTTCGGGTTTCCTTTTGGGTTCCCGACATGAAGCCCTCCTGAAGCTGCTGTAGTTCGGCATAACGGCTCGAAAGTTTCTGATTCTCATCCTTTAGGGTTGCCAACTCTATGGAACGTGATGCGCTATCGGCCAAAAGATTATCAACTTCGCCCTGAAGAACGCCAACCTTGGTTGTAAGTTCCGCTACCCTTACATTGAGCGATTCGTTCTCGGTGGAAAACCGCTCCCTCTCCTCTTCACACTTAAGGTTTTTATCTTGCAGTGCCTGAAACTCCTTGGCAGGAACGCAGGCAAATAGAGTAAGCGATATTAAGCCTATTCCTATTAGGTTTACTCTCTGAATTTTCATAGTTTGCGTATTTTCTAAACAGCAAATATAAAAATAGTAACCAAGCAAACTTCACATAATGCCAAAACATTATCCACAAAACAGAACTCTACTGTTAATAATTCGTATTATTAATGATTGGGTTACTGTTAAGGTATGTTGAAAATTTGGAACCCAAACCTTTTAATATTTTATTTGTTATAACTTTGCAGAAATTGAGAATGAGAATGGGAAGCCAATACCCTTTATTGAGTCGTATTAATTCACCACAAGACATAAAAAAACTTGGGGTCGATGATTTATTGGGGCTTAGCAACGAGGTGCGCCAATTCATTATCGACGTTGTGTCGTCCAATCCCGGGCACTTTGGTGCAAGTTTAGGCGTTGTGGAACTCACGGTTGCCCTGCATTACGTTTTCAACACGCCCAACGACCGCATTATTTGGGATGTTGGCCATCAGGCTTACGGGCACAAGATTTTAACCGGTAGGCGCGATTTGTTTCATACAAACCGAAAGTACGGAGGAATAAGCGGGTTCCCAAAACGAAGCGAAAGCGAATACGATGCTTTTGGAACCGGACACAGCTCCACCTCAATTTCAGCAGCACTGGGAATGGCCCTCGCATCGGAACTAAAGGGAGAGGAAAGGCAAACCATTGCAGTTATTGGCGACGGATCGATGACAGCCGGGCTGGCATTTGAGGGGTTGAATAATGGCGGATCGAAGAAGTCGAACCTGCTGGTTATCCTTAACGATAACAACATGGCCATTGACCCGAACGTTGGAGCCCTAAAGGAGTACCTGCTCGACATAACTACCTCGCAAACATACAACCGTTTCAAGAAGGATGTGTGGAATCTTTTGGGCAAACTCGACAGGATTGCCCCAAGCACACGTTCCACCATTCAAAAACTTGAGAATGCCATTAAATCTGCAATCCTGAAGCAGAGCAATCTTTTTGAATCGTTGGGTTTTAGATACTTCGGGCCAGTTGATGGTCACGATGTGGTTTACCTAACACAGGTTTTAAATGACCTAAAAAACATACCGGGGCCCAAGCTACTCCACTGCGTTACGGTAAAAGGGAAAGGGTTTTCACCTGCTGAGAAGGACCAAACGGTTTGGCATGCTCCTGGACTATTCGATAAAAATACCGGAGAGAGAATAGTTATTAGGAGCGAAAAACCTGCTCCTCCCCGATTTCAGGATGTTTTTGGCCATACACTGGTTGAACTTGCTGAGCAGAACCAAAAAATTGTTGGCATTACCCCTGCAATGCCCACTGGTTGCTCAATGAACATTATGATGGAAAAAATTCCCGAACGCACCTTCGACGTTGGAATTGCCGAGCAGCATGCAGTTACCTTTGCAGCCGGTTTGGCTGCCGAAGGACTGGTTCCGTTCTGCAACATTTACTCATCGTTCATGCAGCGCGCCTACGACCAGGTTGTACACGATGCTGCCCTGCAAAACCTGAACGTAGTTTTCTGTCTCGACCGTGGCGGGCTGGTTGGCGACGATGGAGCAACCCACCACGGGGTTTTCGATATTGCCTACATGCGTGCAATTCCCAACATCACCATTTGCTCACCCATGAATGAGGAGGAGCTGCGAAACATGATGTATACCGCACAGCAGCAGGACATGGGAACCTGGAGCATACGTTACCCAAGAGGGAACGGCGTTATGACCAACTGGAAGAAACCTTTCCGAACCCTTGAGGTTGGAAAAGGAAGACAACTTAGGGATGGAACCGACATTGCCATTCTAACCCTTGGCCCTCTTGGAAACATCGCCGCAAAAGCCATTGAGAAACTTGCAGAGGAAGGAATTAGCGTTGCGCACTATGATATGCGTTTTGTTAAGCCCATTGACGAACAGCTGCTAGCGCAAATTGGCAAACGCTTTAAGCACATTATAACCATTGAAGACGGTTGCCTGCAGGGAGGCTTTGGCTCAGCAATTCTGGAATGGCTGAACGATAATGGACTTAGTACTCAGGTAATTAGGTTGGGCATTCCCGATAGGTTTATTGACCACGGAACGCAAGCTGAATTATACCGCGAGTGTGGTATTGATGCAGAAGGAATTTACAGCGCAGCCAAAAAAATTGCAACACCTAAACTAATTGGGCGGGTAGTGTAAATTCACGGTTCAACTTCTTGCCCAATAAAAAAAAGTAACTATTTTTGCATTCCCAACAAACCAGCATTTGCCCGGATGGCGGAATTGGTAGACGCGCTGGTCTCAAACACCAGTGGTAGCAATACCGTGCCGGTTCGACCCCGGCTCCGGGTACCAGAAGCCTCGAGAAATCGGGGCTTTTTTAATTAAAGTTGTCCTATGTACTACGTATACGTGATATCAAGTATTAACAGAAACTATACTTACATTGGGATAACAGATAATCCCCAAAGAAGGATAAACCAGCACAACAAGGGATACAATCGTACTACTAAGCCCTACAAACCCTTCTTCTTGGTTTTCACTGAAAATTTTCCTTCTCGAATTTTAGCAAGGGAAAGAGAAAAATTTCTTAAGTCAGGAATTGGGAGAGAATTTATTAAAAAAATTATTTCTGACAAGTGTGCCGGCCTGTCTACCCTGTCTCCCGACAGGCAGGCGACAGGTAGATTCGACCCCGGCTCCGGGTACAAAAAACTAAACCCTCAAGTATTTGAGGGTTTTT
>DAOSWM010000026.1:0-11821 GCA_035380045.1 Tenuifilaceae bacterium
GTCATTCTGAGCGAAGCGAAGAACTTAGCGCAGCCTGCCTTTGTCGGCAGACAGGCGATCTCACCGAAGGTAATCTTTTTAAATTAGTCGGACACTAGTGATTACAAATCAATAGTGTCCGTTAAAATTCCTAGATTAAGAATTTTTGAACAATTGATTTCTCGCTTCGCTCGAAATCTTTTTTAGTTGTATCGGACAGTATTAATTCAAAATATCCTTCCCCACATCATTTTTACTGATTAGTTAAACTATCTAGTATGCTTTCCATCAAAAGGTATTGTTCAATACTATTTTAACAAACCAATAAACCAACGAACCATGCAAAGATTTGCCTCCTTGTTACTCCTCGTATTCTTCTCATCGTATATTGTTGCCCAAGAACCATTGCCCAAAGGTTTTACCGATTACGAGTTTACCATTTGGGATGAGTATTTGAAGAATTTACCAAACGATAAGGGAACTTCACCCCCCGATGAAGCGCCCCGTTCGGTAGCCGAGTGGGAAGAAATGCAGGGAGTTATAGTAACATGGGCTGCTTATTCAAGTAATTTACGAGAAATTATTCGCAATGCGAAAGAGTATGTAAAGGTGTACGTAGTATGTTCAAGTCAAACTAACGTTGAGAGTTACCTTACTTCGGGAGGAGTTACCCTCGATAATATTGAATTTATTGTAGCTCCTTTTAACTCGGTTTGGGTACGCGATTACGGACCACATTGTGTTTACCTTAACGGAACCAATGAGTTGGCTATTGTCGATTGGGTGTACAATCGGCCTCGTCCTCAGGACGATGAGATTCCCTCAGTAGTTGCTACCCACCTTAACTTACCACTATACCAGATTACCTCTTCTCCCAATCGTTTAGTGGCAACCGGAGGAAACTTTATGAGCGATGGTGCAAGTACTGGATTCTCATCAAAACTTATTCTGGAAGAGAATGATGGCTTAAACGAGAACGATATAAACCAGATTATTTACAAGTACATGGGAATTGACCCCTACATCAAGATGAACACCTTGCCCTACGACGGCATTCACCATATCGATATGCACATGAAATTGCTCGATGAAGAAACCTTGCTGGTTGGTCAGTATCCGCAGGGAATTTCGGATGGGCCTCAAATAGAGAGCAACCTTAGCTATGTTTTGAGTAATTACAAAACAATTTATGGGACCGATTTTAGAGTTGTTCGAATCCCAATGCCATCGGATGAGTATGGACATTATCCCAGTCAGGGTTCCGACTATTTAACCTATACAAACTCTGTTATTCTAAACGGGTTAGTTTTGGTTCCAATTTACGGAAGACCACAGGACAGCGAAGCCCTTGAAATTTACCGCAATGCAATGCCGGGTTACAATGTGGTTGGGTTGGATATGAGGAATGTAATTCCGGCAAGCGGAGCAATACATTGCATTACCAAAGAGATAGCAGCAGCTGACCCAATTCTTATTTCGCATGCTCCCCTTCGCGATGGCATTTCATATAATGAAGAAGGGTACGAGGTGCTTGCCAGCATAACTTCATCTGCTGAAATCGAGAATGCGACTCTTTTCTGGAGCTCCGATACAGCTGCAGGTTTTCAGGAAATTTCAATGATACTTGAACAGGAAGCCTACACTGCAACTCTGCCGGCGCTTGAGGTTGGAGCAAAAGTTTTCTACTACATTGCAGCAACCAATGCGAACGAAAAAACCATTACAAAACCAATTGTCGCTCCCAAGGGGCTATACGTTTTTACTGTGGAGCAGGCGGTATCGGTTAGTGAAGTTGATTTTTTAAACCGTGTTTCAGTATTCCCAAATCCTGCTACTAACGAGCTAAAGGTAGGGTTTAGCGGTTCTGTTTTCGTGGAACAGGTTCTAATTTTGAACCCGCTGGGTTCAGTTGTATGGGCAGAAAAGGTACATAGCGAAACAGAAAATTACACCGTTAATGTTTCCAGCCTACCTTCTGGCTACTACTTTATGGTTATTAAGTCGAAAAACCAAGCAGTAACTCGAGGTTTTGTGAAAAGATAGGTGAGTTAACTTGCAGAAAAACAGGCGCATGAAATCTCATGCGCCTTTTTTTATTTTTTTTGGTAGGGTATTTTTTTTGCTGAATGTATAAGTATTGAAAACAGCAAATTCTAGATTGTGAAAAAAGAAGAGTTAAATATGACCGAAGGATGGATGGAAAAGTTTCCGTTTGGAGAATTGGAAGTTCCATCAGGAATTGGGAAGGATGCTGTTTGGGATTCGATTCTTGCAAGCATTAAACGTGAAAATCAACATCAAAAGTTGAACATTTTTAGTCACTTATCAAAAATTGCGGCAGTGTTTGTTGCCCTTGTTGTTGTTGGAAGTCTAATGTGGATTTTTGTTTTTGGCTCTAAGGAGTACTATTCACCAAAAGGGAAACATTTACAGGTTCAGCTGCCCGATGGCAGTAGGGTTGAACTTAATGCTGACACTCGGCTCAGCTTTAACAGCGCATTATGGCGTTTTAAGCGTAATGTTGTTTTGGACGGGGAAGCGCTTTTCTCGGTAAAAAAGGGTGATTTCTTTAATGTTAGAACCGAACATGTTACCACCCAGGTTTTAGGGACCGTTTTTAATGTGTACTCCAGAAACAACGAGGTTAAGGTTAGCTGTATTGAAGGTAGCGTAGCGGTAATTAACACAAAAACGCAGCAAAGAGTTCTTTTGGCACCAAACCAGCAAACAAAGCTGGCCAACGGAAAACTTAAGGAGCCCGATACTGCTGCAAAACCTGAAATGGCCACCTGGACAAGAGGAGAGTTCTACTTCCTTAACGAAAGCCTTGAAAATGTTTTGAAAGAAATTGAGCGCCAGTTTAATGTGAACGTAAACAGCATGGTAGCCCAAGAACGATACTACTCAGGAGTATTCTTTAATACTAACCTTGAGGATGCGCTCGATTTGGTTTGCGTTCCAATGAATTTAAGCTGGAAAATAACCAGCGGATTGATTGTAATAACAGAAAAAGAAAGTTCGAACTAGTCAAATATCAAACTAACAATTAACTAACCAAACAATTACAACTATGAAAAGAATTAGCATCTATTTAATGGCAGGTATTCTGATGACCTCGTTCTCCTTTACCTCATGCGAAAAGGAAGAAGAAACATCACCACTGGTTGAACTTATGGAAACCGACGATGAGGTTTCAGCCTTCTACGACGACATTCTCTCCGAGGTTGATGAGGTTACCTTTAACGACGGAACCTCAAAATCGGGGGTAACAGTTAGCCAGGGGTTTAGCGGCACACGAACCGTAGTTACCGAGTTTTCAGGCGACACAGTCATTCACACCATTACTTTCGATAACTTTATGAACGAGAACTCAAACAGCGGAAGAGTGAAGAATGGAACCATAATAATAAAAGTTCTTGGTCGTCCATACCTCGAAACTTTCTGGCGCCAGGTTACCTTCGTTAACTTCACCGTAAACGATAACCTTATTGAAGGAGTTAAAGTTATTGAGAAAACCGGCGAGTACCAGTTTACCGTTGCCCTTACCGATGGTAAAATTACCTTTACCGATGAAACTACCTACACACGTAACTTCACCAGAACTCGAACCTGGATTGATGGCTACGCAACTCCCTACTACATTTGGGACGATGAATTTACCTTGGAAGGCAATGCCTGGGGAGTAAACCGAAATGGGAATGAGTATACCCACGAAATAACGAGCCCTCTTTTCATCAAAAGAGATTGTAGGTGGGTTGTTTCGGGAACAATTGAGTTTAACGTGAACGGACAGACGGCAATTCTTGATTATGGCGATGGAACGTGCGACAGGATTGCAACCCTGATTTCAAACGGCGAAACTCATACAATCAACCTTCGTGGAGGTCAAAACTAACCTTTGGAAATCTAGTCATAAATCGAACTGCTCAGTGTTGGGTGGTTCGATTTTTTTTGGAACACTATCCAATATTTTGTGTAAATGGGTAGTATAATTCGGTTAAAGGGGGCTATTTTAACCCAAGTTTTTTGACCTGCTTTAGCATTCCAACAGCTTCGGCAAGTCTTCTCGTTTTTGTTTCTTCTTTCTTTGCGCTGGTAATCCAGCCAATGTAGTTTCGCTTGTGCGATTTTGGCAGCTTGTTAAAGTTGGTTAGGGCAGGTTCGTTTTTCCCAAGTTCAGCAGCTATGAAATCGGGAATTACGAACTCTTCGTTCTTTTTTTCGGGGAAATCTTCAACTTTCCAGGTAACCTTCCCTTCGTTTTTGTACGAGTCGATTTTCTTCAAGCCGTGCTCGGTCATTCTGCCTTGCGCAATCAGCTCAAGAACAATTTTTTTGTTCACATCCGACCAGTTTGAGATGTTGGTTCGGGGAGTAAATTTTCGTACGTATTTCTCATCGTCAATTCGTTTTATAATGCTATCAATCCATCCAAAGCATAGCGCTTCCTCAAGCGCTTCCTTGTACGAAACTCCTTGTGTTTTTAAGTGATTTTTGTAGTAAACCATCCAAATTCCGGGGCTTTTATCGTGGTTGTTTTCAAGCCACGATCGAAATGTTTCCCTGTTTTTAAAGAAGATTTCTTCAAAACTCATTTTTTCATTTTTTGCTTTTCAACTTTGAATTCAGCAGATTCTCTTCTACTCGAAATTCAACAATCCTTCTAATTAAATAGAGAGGGAGAGGTTGACTTGCCGGAAACTGAACCGATCCTTTGCCTTGCTTGTATTTTGATAATTCTTTTGCAAACTCATGATGTCCCGATGGTGTTGCGTAAAATCCAATATGATTTTTAAATCCTGCAAAGTAAACCAAAGGTTTGCCGTTGGTTCTATAGGCTGTCTTTTTTAATCTTTTGCTAAATAATCTTCGATTTCTCTTTTTAACTTCGGTAAATGAATTGAAATAATGCCCCAAATTACAACATCATCAACTTTGTCATACCCGTGAATAACCCAATTTCTTGTATCTACAATTTGTCTTGCATTCTCAATTTGAATTTCTGGAGCAATCTTCATTATTCTATTCATTGCTTCACCAATAATTTCAATTTCTCTTTCAATCCCTCTTCTTAATAATTTATTGTTTTGATATTCAAAGAAATCTCTTTTCTCTCCAAGAAAGTCAAAAATTGACTCAATAGATGTTTTAATGTCAAAAAGATATTTCTTTACTTCACGCTTCATAAATCAGTTGCTTTGATTCATTTATACTTTCAATAAAGTAAGGATTTGATAATGTTCTTTCAGTTACGATATCAATTTCTCTTTTAAATAGTTCTCTGAGTTTATAGTGAAGAGCAAAATAGTTTCTTGTGTATTCATCTACAGTTAAATTATCAGAAAACGATATTAGAAAATCAATATCACTGTCTTCTCGAAATTTTTCAGAAACTACAGAGCCAAAGGCATAAAGTCTCTTTATGCTAAGAGCCTGACAAATAGCAATTAATTCTTTCTTTCGCTCTTCGATTAATTGTTGCATCTTATTTTTTTTCAAAGATACAAAATATTAAAATTACAATACATTTCTTTAATTAGGCTTGCTTCCAAATCTAAATATCACAAAAAACTCAAAAAATGTTAATCTTTTTTGAAAATCGACAAACATCATATATTCAGCAATAAAAACGACAACAAACGACAGTAAACGAATATTACCCGACTATAACCAGTTAACAACCGAATCGGCTGATTTTGCTGCCGTTACTTTGCATCATCAAACTTAATGTCAAACAAATTAAAACTTACAAAAATGGAAGCAACAGTTAACAGAGTAGAGATTCAAGGATTCTTAGGTCGTGATGCAGAGGTTCGCACATTCGATAGCGGACGCACGCTGGTTACCTTTAGCGTAGCCACCAACGAGAACTACAAGAACGCAAAGGGCGAGTGGATTACTAACACAACCTGGCACAGCATTACCTACTGGAAAAACAGGAAGGACGAGTCGGTTGATTTTTTAAAGAAGGGCGAGCTGGTTGCCGTAAACGGAAAGCTAAACACACGCAAGTACACCGACAAGAGCGGGCAGGATAAGTACATTACCGAAGTAGTTGCGCTCAAAGTTGAACCGGTAGCTGTAGAAAAGATTAACGATTAGTTGGATGAAAGAATTGATGTAAATTAAAATTAAAAAATTGAAAGCGCCGAGTTGTAGTTTACGACTTGGCGCTTTTGATTTTTATTATCAATAGTGTCCGATAAAACCTTTAAAGATTTCTCGCTTCGCTCGAAATGACAATACATCCAGAAGGTAAAAATTGGGGAGGGTTGGTGGCGGCGAAGCCGCCACCAACCCTCCCCAATCTAAAACGTAACAACCTGTCATTTCGAGCGAAGCGAGAAATCAATTATTCAAAAATTCTCAATCAACAAATTTAAACAGATACAAATGTTTATCTAAAATTTAAAATTCACAAAAACCGATTGGGCAATTCCCATTCCGTACAAATCATTATAAACCAGCGGAGTGCCAGTTTGTAGAAAGTCAACAACCGGTGTGTCGGAAATTGCGTAGGGCCGAGCCAAAATATTTTCGCGGTTAAAAATGTTGAAAACATTTACTCCAGCTTTTACTTCGCCCCTAGAGAATTTTTTGGTATAGTTTACTCCCAAATCAGTTCTGAAGTAGGCAGGCAGTCGGTTCGAGTTTTTTTCGTAATCGGACGAAATTTGAAGCGTATTGGTAAAAAGTATTTCGTCCCAGGGTTTCCCCGATCCGTAAATGGTTGCAAACGCAATGCCCCAGCCTCGCCATTTGGCCGTTCCGGCCAGCTTAACTTCATGCAGCTGATCGTCGAATGCGGGGTAAGGATTTCCTCGATTTACCGTTTCTGCAATATTTGTGCTTCTGCTCAACGTGTAGGCAAGCCAAACCTGTGCCGATGGAAACTCCTTGTGAAGCAGCAAATCCATTCCCTTAACGTTGTTGGTAATGTTGTAGTATACCTGCTGTTCCTGAATCCGGTTTCCGCCAGCTCCGTTGCCAACTCGCTTGTAAACAGTTTGCAGAAGGGTAATATTCTCCATCTTTTTTTTGTAAAACTCAACATCTACAGTAATTCCGGCTGGAAGCTTTGTTATAACACCACCAATTAGATGGTTTGCAGAAACAACCGGGAATCGATCACCGTCGGAAATTACCCATGCACGCTGAAAGTTGTACGCCGAGTAGGTTACAATTTGGTTAATAAACTGGTAGTATTTTCCTGCGGAAAATTTTAGAAAAGAGTTTTTTGCAAACTCAACCGATGCCTGAACTCTTGGTTCCAGGTAGTTCTTATCGGTTGGACCGTAGTGGCTTGCCCTAACTCCAAATTTTAGAGATTTTACAATTCCCGACGAGTATGTGTACTGCGACCAGATTGTTGAGTGAAACATTTTGTTATCGCGGGTTCTAACCGTATCGATAATCGGGATATCGTTTGTGATATGTTTAATTTCCTCATCAAGTTTTATATTTACTCCGTTGGTCTGAAGGCCAAATTCCAGCGTGTTTCTTTCGTTCAGCTTCAGCGAGTTATTCCAGGAAATATTAATGTCATTAAGCTCGTTGAGCGTGTAAATGTACCGTTGAACTGTGTCGATAATGCTGCTGTTTTGTCTTTTCTTCAGTGTGTAATCTGTATGCTCAAAATTCAAATGGTAGCGGGAAGTTCCCGCAGTAAATGTGTGGTAAAACTTGCTGTTCCATTGTCGCGACCAGCGAAATCCAACGCCGCCGTTTCCCCAGTCGGAATCCTCGCTAAGCGTCTGGTAGCCGGTTTCGCGGTCAAGCCTCATTCTATCGGTTCCGCTAAAAGCTGTAAGCGATAGGTTGTCCTTCTCAGTAGGTTTGTAGGAAAGTTTTGTGTTGAAATCGGAGTACACAAAGTTGGGTTCATCCTCATCGGTTCTTAAAAATGCCGGATAATTTTTGGATGCAAGAAGAATATCGGAGCGGGCACTTTCCAGAAACTGATAGTAAACGTTGCTTCTGAAAAAGTCGGTGAATGAGCGGCGTGCTGCAACAAGGAACGTAAATTTCTTCCCCATTGGCCCCTCGAGCAAAATATCTGTCGACAGCAAGTCGGCTCCGGCATCAACCGATAAACTGTTTGAATTTCCGGTTTTTCCGGTAATTTCAATTACCGATGAGGCTCTGCCTCCCCACTGCGCATCAAATCCTCCCTTGAAAACTCTGATATCTTTTACTGATTTTGCGTTGAAGCTGGTGAATGCACCAAAAAAGTGGTCGATATGGTAAATTGTAAATCCATCAAAAACAAAAAGATTTTTATCCGAAGTTGATTTTCGGATTAGTAAACCAGAAAGACTTTCGGTTGTCCCATCGATTCCGGGTAGCAGCTGCAGCGGAGCTGCAATATCCAGCCCGTTCATCGAGGGCATATCAGTGTTCCGGTTCGAGTTCCAACGAATCATTCCGGGCGACGATTCGGTTGCAACAATATCGGGCTGGTGTTTTACGATAACTGCAGTTTCAATAACATTTTCCTGCGTGGTTAAATCAATTTTGATTTGCTCTTTCTGGTTCTTCGGAACCAGCGAAATTTTTGTTGGCTGGTATCCAAGGTAGCTGATTATCAAATTTAGCGAATCGGCTTGCTGCGTAATTATGCTGAAATATCCATCGCTGTTGGTTGTTGTTCCACGATTTGTTCCGGCAATGGCAATGGTGGCGTAGGGAAGCCGCTCAAGAGTTTTTTCATCACGAACAACTCCAAGGAGTTTGAACTCGAGTGGTGGTGGAGGCTTTACTTTTTCCTCCGGTTCGGTTTCTACAATTCGCTTCGGGCGGATAACGAGAACTTCGTTGATAATAACCAAATCAAGATTTGAATCAACAATAATTTTTTCGATAAGTTCCTTAAGAGTTGCTCCCGAAAAATTTCCCGAAACAATAATTTTTGATGCCAGTTCGCTGTCGTAGGCAATTTTGGCTTCGTGCTTTTCCGATAAATCTTTAAGGATTTCCGATAAGGGTTGCTGGTTAACCGACAGGTTAAAATTTTGGGCAAAGCAGGTTGACGAAAAAACCAGATTTATGATTACTAATCGAGTAATTGCTTTAATCCAATTACCGGCACTCATATCTTTAATTTTATTAAGGACGATTTTTTATAGTACAATCTTGTGGAAATTTTCCCTAATCTACTCTGCCGAAATTATTACAATTTTTTTGCTTTGGTCGATTTTGTATTTCAAACCCATTGGCAGGCAAACCAGATTTAGAGCACCTTCCAGATTGTCGGTGGTAAAGTATCCTGAGTATAATCTTCCTTCGGGATTAAATCCACGAATCTCAATTTTTATTCCAAATTGTCGCTCAAGTTCACGGAATACTTCTGATAGCTGCGCATCGGTAAAGAAATGTTCGCCCCTGAGCCACGAAGCCGATTTTTCTTCATCAACTTCAAACTCATGTACTTTGCTCAACTTCGTGTTTACTTTTATTCCCTGTCCAGCTGCTAAAGTTTTGTCAACTTTGCTATCCGATTGAACCTGAACTTTTCCTGATAAGCACTCAACGCTTAGCTCCGAGGAGCGGAAGTAAACGTTGAATTGTGTTCCAACCACTCTAATCTTATTTTCACCGGCAATAACCACGAAATCGCTTTTGCCTTTTTTTACATCAAAAAATGCTTCGCCGGTTAGTTCTACGGTTCTGTCTCTGTTAAATCCAAACTCGCGGTGTTTGATTACCGTTCCTGCGTTTAGTGTTACAAATGATGAGTCGGGGAGCATTCCATGTGCTAAATTTCCTGCTGGTGCTTCAAATGATTGCGTTGCAAACTGATACTCCAAAACTCCTGAAACTACAGCAATAAGAATAATTGCGGCAGCGCTCCACATCATTAATCTTCCCGGGAATTGTTTTGCTCTTTCCTGCTTTTCGATACCGGACATAAGTTTACTCCACGCTTCATCCTTGCTCATGGATGAGGGTGGAACTTTAAGCCCGGAAGTTAAGTTCATCAACTTCTCAACTTCTGCTGCTTCGTCCTCGGGTAGTATGTTGAACTCGTCGCTCATATCTTTAAATCGATTCTCGATCGAAGTATCTTTATCGCTTCGCTCATCCTTTTCTCAATAGCTTTTACGCTCAGGTTCATCCGTTCAGCAATCTCGTTGTAAGTGAGTCCTTCAATCCGGTTCATAAGGAAAACAATTCGCGGCCCTTCGGGAATTTCAGCCAGCGCGCTTTGAAGTTTCTGGTTGAATTCTTCGGTAAGAATTTGCGAATCTGCACTTTCGGAAGTGTTGTCGTTATCGGATTGCTTCTCGAACTGGTAAACAACCTGCTGATGCTTAAACTGATTTTTTATGATGTTTGCTGCAATTGTGTACAGCAATGATTTGATGGACTCGTTTCGGACTTTATCGCGGAATGACCACAATTTCAGGAAAGTTTCCTGAACCACATCGTCCGATGTTGCAACATCACCCGTTTTGTAGTAGGCAAAACTCCGTATACTCTCGTAGTACAGGTCGTAAATTTCCCTGAACCACGTTAGCTCCTTCATGGAGTATTTTCCTTCGGGTAGTGTCACAATGTAAATTTAAACATCAAGTAAAGATAACTTTTTATTGCTTTAGGGGAACAACAATAGTAATGCCATTTTTTATTGTTGAAAAAATCTATTCTAGATTATTTTTTTGGTTACTCGCATTAATCATTTTTTCGAAATCAACCTCTGGGAAAGGAATGTACTCGTATGCCTGATTCCGAAGTTGTGGCTCAAATCCGGCTTCAGAAATTGCTTTCTGAATTCCGTACGCATCCATTTTGTTGAACGATCCTGCCGATGAAACCACATTTTCCTCTATCATAATCGAGCCTAAATCATCGGCTCCGGCATGAAGACAAAGCTGCGCGGTTTCAATCCCTACAGTTAACCACGAAGCCTGAATGTGTGTAATGTTGTTCAAAATTATTCGGCTTAGCGCAATCATTCTGATGTACTCGGCTGCGGTGGTTGTGTTTTTAACGCCCATCTTTTCCAACTCTGTTCCCTTGTCCTGAAATGGCCAGGGAATGAATGCTGAAAAACCTACGCTATTATTTGGTTTCCTGCTTTGGAGTTCTCTGTATTTTATAAGATGCTCAATTCTTTCGGCAGGGGTTTCGATATGGCCAAACATCATGGTGGCAGTTGTGAGAAGTCCCAGCTGATGGGCTTCGGCCATCACATCGAGCCAAGCCTGCGAATCGGGTTTGCCGGGCGATAGTAATTTTCGAACTCTGTCCACCAGAATTTCTGCTCCGCCACCGGGTAAGCTGTCAAGCCCCGATTCCATAAGTTTTACGAGAACTTCTCTGTAGTTTAACTTTTCAATTTTTGCAATATGAGCAATTTCAGGCGGTCCCAGCGCATGAAGTTTTACGTTGGGAAATTCTTCTTTTATCGCTCTAAAAAGTTGGGTGTAAAAATCTAAACCAAGTTTTGGATGAAGACCGCCCTGAAGCAGTAGCTGTTCCCCACCAAAACTGAACATCTCCCTTATTTTCGCTCTGTATTCATCTAAAGTTGTGATGTAGGCATTTCCATCTCTAAGTCCACAATGGAAATTGCAAAATTTGCAACCTGCAACACAAACGTTGGTAATATTCACGTTCCTGTCGATTTGCCAGGTGACCTTATTTCCCGGAACATGAATTGTGCGAAGCTGATTGCCAACAAAAATTAGCTCATTTAATGGAGCATTTTCGAAAAGGAATAATCCTTCCTCAAGTGTTATTGGTTCCAGGTTGAGCGATTTTTCGAGAATTCTGTTTGTGCTTAGTACCATCATCAAAAATTAAATCACAAATGTATAAAGAAGTTTTCGGCTTTTTTGTT
>DAOSWM010000026.1:11921-32033 GCA_035380045.1 Tenuifilaceae bacterium
ACCATCATCAAAAATTAAATCACAAATGTATAAAGAAGTTTTCGGCTTTTTTGTTCAGTAAAGTAATTCATGGAGCAGCAATCTGGTAATGTTG
This sequence comes from Tenuifilaceae bacterium, assembly GCA_035380045.1. Taxonomy (GTDB): domain Bacteria; phylum Bacteroidota; class Bacteroidia; order Bacteroidales; family Tenuifilaceae; genus DAOSWM01. The sequence goes on from DAOSWM010000026.1 coordinate 12,016, forward strand.
TCATTTTTTACTAAAATTGTTTCGGAAATTATTTAGCATACAATCGTGAAAAGCTACATAAATAATATTTTTTCAAGAACCGAAACGTGGGTGTTCCTCCTTTGTCTGGCGGTAATCCATGGCGCATCGTTCCATGTAATTGATATTGTTAATGCCACCGAGGGGAACGATACGGTTAGCTACCTTGGGCTATTCAACTTCGACTTTAATCAGTACTCTGTACGTAAATATCGCATTATTGTGCCGTTTGCGGCACGGTTGGTTCACACAATTTTTGGCGGGGTTTTCACCAAGCTGGCTCCCGATTCATTCCCCGGCGATTTTGCAGTTGGCATGAGTTTTCTGGTTGTAAACAACTTGATAATGGCGCTTTTTGGAGTTTTTGTTTTCAGGTTTATTTCAAATTATTGCAGTTGGATTCTTGCATCGTTGGTTGGATTGCTCTCAATGCTCACCTGCCGTTGGACTGCCGTAATTGCTGGTTTGCCACTGGTTGATAGCTTGTACCTTCTGGTTTTAGCGATGGTGCTTGTTGGGTTGAAGGAGAAAAATAAAAAATTGCTGATAATTTCAATTTTTCTGGGTCCCTGGGCCAAGGAATCGTTCATTTTTATTGCACCAATCATATTTTTTTACGCCCCAATCAAAAAGGTTAAACAAGTTTTGTTTTTTGCAATATCAGGAGCGCTGGTTTTTTCGGCTCGTTACTATATCGATACAATCAGCGGAACAGATGTGGCAGGAACCATGCAGGAAAATTTTTCACATTTTGGCTCAATTTGGTATTCACTAAAAAGGCTTTTTTCATTTCATGGAGTTTACGAAGTATTCTCAGTTACCGGATTCTGGATTCTCCTTGTGATACCCGTATTGATAAAAAAGGTCTTCCTTAAATCAGTAAAAAAGTTTGAACCATTTGTTTTGTGGTACATCGTTTCTGTTCTATTTCAGGCAATTCTTTCAACCGATATTGCGCGAATGCTTTTCATGTTAACTCCCGTTTTTGCTGCCCTGTGGGCGGTTTTCCTTGAACAAATCACTCCTAAGAATTTTAAAGAAAAACTAAATTTTAGCCCGCGCAGCATATAATCCATATTTATCGCAGGAAGCTGGTTTCTACTTTCATTCAAATAGCTATCTTTACCCGATTAAACACTAAGGGTCTGATATTAACGTTTCTTTGATGACCGAAAATAATATTTATAACTAAAGGATATGATAGACAATAAGATAGTAGTAGGAATTACGCAGGGCGATATAAATGGTATTGGCTATGAGGTAATAATTAAAACCCTTTCGGATGCTCGAATTAACGAATTTTGCATTCCTGTAGTTTACGGTTCACCCAAGGTTGCTGCATACCATCGCAAGGCAATTGATATGGAAAACTTTAGTTTTAACCAAATTCGAGATATTTCTGAGATAAACTCAAAGCGCTCAAATATTATCAACTGCATGGATGATAATGTAAGGGTTGAGTTGGGCAAAGTTACCGAGTATGGTGGTCAGGGTTCTGTTAGCGCTTTGAAAGCAGCGGTTGATGATTTAAAGGCTGGAAATATTGATGTGATCGTAACTGCACCCATAAATAAGCAGAATGTACAGTCGGATAAGTTTCGCTTTGCTGGTCACACTGAATTTTTTGCAAGCGAGTTTAATGCTGCTGAAGTTTTAATGCTAATGGTTAGTGATACCATGAAGGTTGGAGTAGTTACAGGACATATTCCGCTGAGTAAAGTTCCTCAAACAATAACCAAGGATTTGATTCTGTCGAAGCTACGCATACTAAATGAAACTTTAAAGAAAGATTTTGCTATTCGTAAACCAGTAATTGCAGTCCTGGGTCTTAATCCACATGCAGGCGATTCAGGTGTTTTGGGAACCGAGGAGCAGGAGGTAATTATTCCTGCAATTAAAAATGCAAACGAAAATGGCATTATTGCCATGGGGCCATATCCGGCCGATGGCTTTTTTGGTTCGGATAACTTTACAAAATTCGATGCTATACTTGCGATGTACCATGATCAAGGGTTGGCTCCGTTTAAACTAGTTAACTTCAGTACTGGTGTGAACTACACCGCAGGTCTCCCAATTATCAGAACTTCACCCGCACATGGAACTGCCTACGAGCTGGCCGCAAGTGGTGTTGCTTCACCCGATTCTTTTCGTCAGGCACTTTATCTAGCTATCGAGATTTATAAAAACAGGGGAATGTATAAAGAACTGCTAAAGGATCCTCTTCAGGTTTCCGATCCAAACGCAAACTAGAATATCCTGCAAAATAAAATTAAGTAGAACTTTATGTACGAATTTATTTCAGGTAAACTCGTAGAGATGAATCCAACCTATGCCGTTATTGAAACGGGAGGAGTTGGGTATTTAATAAATATTTCGCTTCAAACATTTGCTATTCTAGAGGGTAAAACCGAAGCTATGCTTCACCTCCATCAGGTTGTTCGAGAGGATGCTCACCTGCTATTTGGTTTCGCAGAACGTCAGGAGCGTGAACTCTTTCGTCAATTAATTAGCGTTTCAGGAGTTGGAGCCAACACAGCCCGGATTATACTATCCTCCCTTTCTCCAGTAGAACTTGAACGTGCCATTGTTGTGGGCGATATTGACACTTTAAAACGAATCAAAGGTATTGGTCTGAAAACAGCGCAGCGAATAATTGTGGATTTAAAGGATAAAATTGCGAAGGGTAGCCCCGAACCACAAATATTTGCCCCTGTAAACAATACCTTAAAACAGGAAGCGTTATCTGCTTTAGTGATGTTAGGGTTCACTAAGAGCATTGCTGAGAAAATTATTGACCAAATTGTGAAAAGGCAACCCGAGATTAGTGTTGAAGCGCTTGTTAAACAAGCATTAAAAGGAATGTGAAATAAAATATCTATTAACGTTGAGTTACTTCTCCAAATACAGTCTTTTATTTTTTACTTCGGTTTTTTTTATCGTTATTCTGAATGCATTCAGCTTGTATTCACGAAACATAATGGTTCCATTAGAGCAGCAGCCTGATACTGCCCTGCCATTGCCTTTAAAGCAACCTGAGATATTTGCTAACGAGGAGCAGGGGCAGTCACCTTTCTTCCTGAATCAACCTGGAAATATTGTTGTTACTGTTGAGTATAACCCTGAAACCGGGCAGTATACTGTTTATGAGAAAATTGGCGATATAAACGTACGCCCTCCCAGGGTAATGAGCGAGGAAGAATACCGGAACTTTCAGTTTGAACAATCCATGCGAAACTACTGGAAGGAACGCCGAATGGGAGAACAAAGCGTTCGGGGTTCAGGAATCCTCCCCAGGCTTGAGGTTGGAGGTGAAACCTTCGACAGAATTTTTGGGAGCAACATAATTGAGATTATTCCTCAGGGAACCGCCGAGCTGGTTTTCGGTATTAGCAGCTCACGAACCGACAACCCTTTGCTCTCTGAGGATCTGCGTAGGAACACTACCTTCGATTTCCAATCGAAAATTCAGATGAACGTTACTGGAACCATCGGTGAAAAGTTGAGGATGGATGTGAACTACGATACCGAGGCCACTTTCGACTTTGAGAATAACGTTAAGGTTGAGTACACAGGTTTTGAGGACGAGATTATTCAGAAGATTGAAGCAGGGAACGTTTCCCTGCCTCTCCCCGGAACTTTAATCACCGGGAGCCATAGCCTTTTTGGGATTAAAACCCAAATGAAGTTTGGACGGTTAACTGTAACCAGCATTTTCTCAAAACAGAATGGTGAGTCGCAAACCGTTGAGGTGCGAGGAGGTGCCCAAACAAAAGAGTTTGAAGTTCAGGCTGATGATTATGAGGCAAATAAGCACTTTTTCCTTTCACACTACTTCTACGATAACTACAACCGAACGCTTCAGAATCTTCCAGTTATTAACAGCGGAGTTACCATCACGAAGGTTGAAGTATGGTTAACCAACAAGCAGAGTAACTTTGATAACTCACGCGATGTTGTTGCTTTTGCCGATTTGGGAGAGAATCAACAAAATATTTACGCAAGCGATATTTTTTATCAAATTAATCCAGGCCAAAATCCATATAACGAAATAAACAATCTTTACGTTGAAATGACCACAAGCTACCAGGGGATTCGTACCATTTCAGACGTCAACATGGTGCTCGGACCCCTTGAAGCACAGGGTTTTGCCGGAGGTAAGGATTACGAAAAGATAGAGAACGCACGCAAACTTACCACCTTCGAGTACGACTTCGAGCCACAGCTGGGTTATATCTCCCTCAACTTCTCCCTCAATGCCGATGAAATACTTGCCGTAGCATACGAGTACACCCTGGGTGGAAAAACCTACCGCGTGGGGGAACTTTCAACCGATGGAGTAACAGCCCCCGATGCGTTAATTGTGAAGCTGCTGAAGGGGACTAATCTTTCGCCTAAAATGCCAACCTGGAACCTGATGATGAAGAACATCTACTCTATTGGCGCTTATCAACTTAGCAGTAATGAGTTTTATCTTGATGTGCTATACCAGAACGATCTTACCGGAACCGCAGTGAACTACATTCCAGAGGGGAATATTGCAAATAAACCCCTGCTTCAGGTTTTAAGCCTCGATAATTTAAACAGTAACAACGATTTTGGTTCCGATGGGATGTTCGATTTTATTGAAAAAATAACCGTTAAACCGTCAAGCGGGCGAATTATTTTCCCCATAATACAACCATTCGGTAAGGATTTGGCTCGAAAAATTGGTGACCCTGATATCGCCGAAAAGTACGTTTACCAAGAGCTTTACGACTCAACCCTTACAAAAGCTCGTCAGGTTGCCGAGAAGAATAAGTTTCGAATTACAGGTTCGTACCAGTCATCATCCACTTCCGAAATCTCGTTGAATGCCCCCAACGTTCCCAGGGGTTCGGTTACTGTTACGGCTGGAGGCCGTAAGTTGGAGGAGGGAATCGATTTCACGGTGGATTACGTAATGGGAACCGTTAAAATTATCGATCCGGGGTTGCTTGAATCGAACACTCCGATTCAAATTTCACTGGAAAGCCAATCAATCTTCAACTTTGAAACAAAAACGTTGGTGGGGTCGCACTTCGATTATATGATAAATGATGATTTCTTTGTTGGGGCAACAGTGTTAAACCTAACTGAGCGACCCTACACGAGCAAGGTTAGCTTTGGTAACGAGGCTATTAGTAATACTATTTGGGGTTTGAACGCATCGTACAAAACCGAATCAGCATTGCTAACAAAAGCTGTTGACCTGCTCCCACTTATTGAAACCAAAGAGAAATCAACCATCAATATCGATGCGGAATTCGCTCACTTTGTCCCGGGCCATGCCCGTGCCATTGGCGATGCGGGAACCGTTTATATTGACGATTTTGAGGGGAGCAAAACATCTACCGACTTAAGAATGTGGTCAGCCTGGAAGCTGGCCAGCACACCACAGGGGCAGAACGATCTTTTCCCAGAAGGGAACCTATCCAACGATATAGAGTATGGCTTTAAGCGAGCAAAGGTTGCCTGGTACACAATCGATCCCCTGTTTTTAAGGAATAACTCACTTACACCGGCTCACATTCGAAACGACCCAAACTCTCAGAGCAGCCACTTTGTTCGCGAAATTTTCGAGCGTGAGATTTTTCCTAACCGAAATACGCCCCAGGGAGAACCAACCAACATGCCTGTGCTAAATGTGGCATACTACCCATCCGAGAAAGGGCCATACAACTACAATGTTGATGAGGTGAATGCTGATGGAAGTTTGATGAACCCCAAGAGCATGTGGGCTGGTACTATGCGGGCATTGCCGGTTACCGATTTCGAAACAGCAAATATTGAGTATATCGAATTCTGGTTGATGGATCCATTTGTTGAGGATTCGCTCCATACAGGTGGCGATCTATACTTTAACCTTGGAAATATCTCCGAGGATATCCTCCGCGATGGGAAAAAATTGTTTGAGCAGGGGCTGCCTACCTCGTCGGAAATTACTAATGTTGATAGTACCGCCTGGGGACGTGTCCCAACCGTTTCGTCGTTGGTTAATGCGTTCGATTCCGACCCTGAAACTCGTCGTTTCCAGGATGTTGGCCTCGATGGGCTTGGAGGAAGCGATGAGGCTTCATTCTTTGCAGATTATATTGAGGAACTTCATGCGAGAAATATTGTTCTGGATGACGAAAACGATCCATCGAACGATAACTACCGTTACTACCAGTCAATAAAGTGGGACGAGCAAAAAACCGGAATTCTCGATAGGTATAAGAAGTACAATAACCCCGAAGGAAACTCGAATGCCTCAGGCCAACCAACTGTTGATGGAGTTACAGAACCATATTCCACTTCCGCAGATAATTTGCCCGATGTTGAGGACATAAACAGGGACAACACCCTTAGCGATAACGAGAGCTACTACCAGTACCGAATTTCACTCCGTCCTCAGGATATGGAAATTGGCTCAAACTTTATTACCGACAAGGTTAGCTACAATGCAAAGTTCAATAACGATGAACGTTCAACGGTAAACTGGTACCAGTTCAAAGTTCCGGTAGAGGAGTACGAGAGAATTGTTGGCCCAATTGAGGATTTTAAGTCCATCCGATTTATGAGGATGTTTCTCCGTGGTTTTTCTGATACGGTAATCCTTCGTTTTGCGACCCTTGAGCTGGTAAGGGGTGAGTGGCGTAAGTTTACACGTGCCCTAATTGAGGGGCAGGAGGGTATGCCCGTTACCGATTTGCCTGCAGGTACGTTCGATATTTCAACTGTAAACATTGAAGAGAACCATAAACGTGAACCTGTAAATTACGTGCTCCCTCCAGGGGTTACACGAGAAACAGACCCAACTCAACCTCAGCTGCTTGAGCAGAATGAGCAGTCGATGGAGTTAAAAGTGCTTAACCTTGGCGATGGAGATGCTAGGGCCGCATTTAAAAATATTAACTATGATATCCGGCAATATAGACGAATGATGATGGAAATTCATGCCGAGGAGATTCCTGGTATGCCCCTTGAGGATGAGGAAATTACCGTATTTATTCGTTTAGGAACCGACTATACAAATAACTACTATGAGTATGAAGTTCCTTTAGTGCTTACTCCCCATGGGTCGTACAATAATGGGAGAGATATTGATCGGGAAACCGTTTGGCCTCGGCAAAATGTGATGGACATTGATTTAGAACTGTTTCAGAACGTGAAGTTGGAACGGAACGATAAGATGCGCGAGGCGAATAGCTATATAAACCTTTCAACAGTTTACACCATGATGGATGGCAACCGAAAGGTTAAGGTAGCCGGTAATCCTAGCCTTAGCAATATTAGGGTTATGATGGTAGGTATTAGAAACCCTGGTCGCTCATCAAACCCTGGTGACGATGGATTGCCAAAGTCGGGAATAATCTGGATTAACGAGCTTCGCCTGTCGCAGCTGCAGAGTGAGGGAGGATGGGCCGCAAATGCAAGAGTTGCCGCAAAACTTGCCGATTTGGCTATGGTGAATGTTGCAGGAACAACTATTAAACCAGGTTTTGGCTCGCTGGAATCGAAGGTAAGCGACAGAAGCCTAAACGATTTTTACCAGTACGATGTGAGTTCAACCATTTCATTAGGAAGATTCTTCCCAAAGGATATTAATGTTAACTTACCGTTATTCATTGGATACTCTGAATCGTTTGCAAACCCGGAGTATAATCCACTCGACCCTGATATTCCGCTAAAAACTGCTTTGAATAATGCAACAAGTGGAGCCGAACGCGATTCGATTAAAAAGGTTGCGCAGGAGTATACCCGAAGGAAAAGTGTGAACTTAACAAATGTGCGTATAAACAAGCAAAGCTCAAAGCCTCGTATTTACGACATATCAAACTTTGCATTGAGCTACTCATACTCCGACCAGCTCTCCCGAAACATTAAAACTGATCACAGAATCCAGCGGAATGTAAGGGGAGGGCTAACCTACAACTACAATATTAAAGCAAAAAACGTTGCTCCTCTCAAGAATGTGAAGTGGTTATCGAGCCCATACTTAAGTTTGATTCGGGATGTAAACTTTAGTTTCATGCCCAGCCAGCTTTCGTTCCGAACTGAGTTGAACCGCTCGTACTTTGAGCAGCAGCTAAGGAATATCAATAACCCCGACATCATTCTGTTACCAACCTACTCAAAGGATTTTTTGTGGAATAGGGTATACTCCTTAAACTGGGACTTAACCCAGGCGCTTCGTTTCGATTTTAATGCGAATAACATTGCACGAATCGATGAGCCTGAAGGAATGGTGAACAAGAATATCGATCCTGGTGGATACGAACAGTGGCGCGATTCGGTTTGGACAAACCTGAAGAATATGGGACGAAATACGCAGTATAACCATCAGTTTAACCTTACGTATAATATCCCAATAAATAAGATTCCTTTTCTTAGCTGGGTTAGCTCTTCCGCAAGGTATACAGGAAACTACAATTGGACGGCTAAGACAATCCTTCCTGATACAAGTAGTTTCGATCCTGGGAATAAACTACAAAATTCGAACACGGTTCAGCTCACCGGGCAGCTAAATTTTACGTCGCTGTATAATAAGAGTGGCTACCTGAAAGGAATAAACCAAAAGTTTGATGAGATAGCGAGGGGAACTACAAAGCCAAAAACACTAAAAACTGTTACTTACGAAGAGAACGATGTTCGTTTACGAGAAAATGCTGCGAAAACCATTACGCATAACCTAAAAACCGATGACGTTACTGTGAAAGTGTACGATGAAACTGGTAACGATGTAAAGGTTGAGGTTGATATTCGATCAGATATGCGGGTGCGTATTCGCTCAGAGAAAGAAATCGCCAGCGCTAAGGTTGTTGTTGAAGGGAAGGTTCCTGAAAAGGACAATCCATTTATCCTCATTGCAGAGGGTACAATACGGGCGTTAATGGGCATTAAAAATATGTCTGCATCATATTCCTCCACCAATGGAACATCGGTTCCAGGTTATAGGCCACAAACTCAGTACCTCGGTTTGTCAAATCAGAGCGGTGTGTGGGCTCCGGGATTCCCATTTGTTGCGGGCTGGCAAGATCCAGATTTTGCATGGAAGGCAGTAGATAATCAGTGGCTTAGTACCGACACAACAATTAATTCCCCATTCGTTCTCTCACACAACGAGAACCTAACACTGAGAACTTCCATTGAGCCTTTCCCCGGCTTTAGGATTGAGGTTTCAGGAAATAGAAGCTACTCGAGTAACCGGAATGAGTACTATCAGGCCGATGCGCTTGGAGTATTTGATGCTTATAACCCAATGACAACCGGGAACTTCAGCATTAGCGTTATAACGCTGGGCTCCGCATTTCAGGGTTCAAACCGGGCAAACAACTATGTTAGCGAAGCTTTCCAGCAGTTTAGCGACTACAGGCTCGGTATTGCCAAACGTTTTGCCAGGCAACGGGTTCCTAACGCAGAGTTTAACTACGATCCAACGGAAATTGATGACAAAACTGGTTACCCTGTTGGCTACGGGCCCTATTCACAGGATGTTTTAATTCAGGCTTTTATTGCTGCGTATACAGGGAAAAATCCACAGGATGTGGCGCTCACTCCTTTCCTTGCAATTCCAATGCCCAACTGGCAGATTACCTATGATGGACTGGCTAAACTGAAGTTCTTTAAAAAGTATCTCCGTACGTTTACCATAACACACAGCTACCGTTCAACCTATACAGTTGGTTCGTACTCTACAAACCTAAACTATAACGAAACAGAGGATGGGTTCAGCTACATTCGGAATATTCAGAATGATTTTGTTTCACAGCAAGAAATTACAAATATTTCAATCAACGAGCAGCTTAGCCCTCTTATTAGTTTTGATATGGGTTGGAATAATAGCCTCACAAACCGCGTTGAAATTCGCAATACTCGAACCCTCGCCATGAGTTTTGGCAACAACCAGCTTAGCGAAACTACTAACTGGGAGTACATTGTGGGTGCAGGTTATCGGTTTGAGAATCTTCCCATCCAGTTTATTTCTGCAATCGGCGATCAGAAAACTCTCAAGAGCGATTTGAGGTTACGGTTGGATTTCAGCTTACGCAATAGCAAAACAATACTGCGCAAGCTGGCAGAGGAGACCAATACCCCCACCTCGGGGCAGAGAGCAATTTCTGTAAAAACTTCTGCCGACTATGTGGTGAGCGAGCAGGTAACCATAAGGTTGTTTTTCGACAGGATGCTTAACACACCGCTAGTGTCAACATCTTTCCCCACCGCGAACACTAGTTTTGGCTTTAGCGTTCGATTTACTCTTGCCCAGTAACGAGAGGTTTTCGTTAGAATATCGACTGAATAATTGGAGAATCAGCCTGCCATTTATTGGGTAATGTAACGTACGATCTGTAAAAAATAGCTACATTTGAACTCTGAAAATAACCATTTTATAAACTGATAAAACTCAAATAACATGAACGTTCCCACAAATTTGAAGTACACAAAGGATCACGAGTGGATTCGCGTTGAGGGCGATGAAGCTGTGGTTGGCGTAACCGATTTTGCTCAGGGTCAGCTGGGCGATGTGGTTTTTATTGAGATTGAAACTCTAGGTGAAACCATTGAGAAAGAAGAAGTTTTTGGAACTATCGAAGCTGTAAAAACCGTTTCGGATATGTTTATGCCTGTTTCAGGCGAAATTATTGCAGTAAACGAATCGCTTGCTGATGCTCCTGAAACTGTTAATAAAGATCCTTACGGCGAAGGTTGGATGGTGAAAATTAAAATAACTGATCCGTCTCAACTCGAAGAACTCCTAACGCCTGAACAGTACGGTGAAATAGTTAACGCATAATTAATATGAAAACCCTGAGTGTTCAGGGTTTTTTTTTGAAAAGTAACAGAATATCATGTTGCATTTTGACAGTAAGATTTGCATTTTTGGTGCTGGAGGCCAAGGAAAAGAAACTTTAGAGTATATAAAAGATTGTTTACATGATATGCAATATCAAGTTAGCGATATTGTTAGATTTGTTGTGGATGATAAATATTTTGTTGAAAAAAAGTTTATGGGAATCCCTGTTATTCCACGATCTGAGTTTAACTATAATATGTTTGAAGTGGTTGTCGCAATTGGTTACTCAGCTGAAAGAAAGAATGTAGTCGATTCTCTCCCACCCGATACAAAATTCACTACAGTAATACACCCAGCAGCTTACGTTTCAAAAAATGCACAAATAGGTAAAGGAACAATTGTTTCTCCAGGAGTAGTTGTTTCGTGTGACGTAAAACTTGGTGAACATACTCAATTAAATTGGCACTCTTCAGTTGGGCATGATAGTGTGGCTGGCAATTTTTTTACAGCAGCACCTGGAGCCAGGATAGGAGGTAGGTGTAAAATTGGACAGAATGTTTTTTTTGGGTCAAACTCAACAATTAGAGAAAGGATAGAAGTTTGTGATAATGTAATTTTTGGGATGGGAACAGTAATTGTAAATGATATTACTGAACCAGGAGTTTACATTGGTTGCCCAGCAAAAATAACAACGTAATTACTTTGTGTATTCATTTATTACTTCAATAATTCTTTTTTGACCACTCCACTCTAATTCAGCGAAAAGAGGCAGGCATAGAATTCGCTTTGAAATGCTATCTGCAATTGGTGCATTTTGAGGTCTAACGTAGTTTAACTTCTCAAGCGAAGGATAAAAATATCTCCGCGGGAAAATATCTAAACTATTAAGTTTGCTTTTCACTTTTAGCAATACTTCTTCATTTTCAAATACAACCGGACAGTAAGCATAGTTGCTTGTAGTCAATGGATTTATCTGTTGAAAGTAAATGTTTTTATTAGCTTTCAATGAATTGACATACTTATTGAATACCTTTTCTCTCTCTGCAATTATGTAATCAACTTCATCTAGAACACATAGTCCCATTGCAGCTTGAAATTCATTCATTTTAGCATTTATCCCAATGTCAGATACTTCATCGTATCCAGAGATGCCAAAATTTATAAGAAGTTTTGCTCTGTCGTACAACTCTTTGCTTTTAACTATAATGGCTCCACCTTCAATAGTATGGAATACTTTTGTGGCATGAAAGCTAAAAATTGAAACATCTCCCAACGTAGCAATCGATTTATCGTTATACCTAACTCCAAATGCATGAGCAGCATCATAAATAATGGGTAAGTTGTGTTGATTCGATATTTTTTGAAGTTCTTTATGGTCACATGGATTACCAAAAACGTGAACTCCAAGTAACGCAGATGTTTTTGAATTTATAACCTTTTCTATGTTCCCAGTGAAAATATTGAAATTAAGTGGGTCAATGTCGGCAAAAATTGGTTCAATATTTTCCCAGGCCAAAGAGCTTGTTGTTGCAACAAATGAAAAAGGTGTTGTTACAACATTCCCCTTTAAGTTAAGCAGACGATATGCGATTTGCAGGGCAAGCGTTCCATTTGAAGTAAGTATTAAATATGGTACTTGAAGATATTCAGATAATCTTTTCTCAAGTTCAAGCGTTAACTCTCCATTATTTGTAAGCCATCCTGACTTAAATATTTTTTGAACGTATCCTTGATATTTTTCAAGGATTGGTAGGTATGTTTTGGTTACATTTATCATTTTATGCTTAAAACATTATTCCATAATTCCACATAATTATTTTCTGAAAAAACATTTAAAATTAGTTCTTTATTCCGTTTTGCATCATATGGGTTCATGTAAATGAACTCTTGAAATGACATATTTTGAATTCCCAGAGTATTCCAAACAGAAATATTTGTTGTTTTAAAATATGTGAAAGTTGTTGTTTCTTCCCTTATAAAGACTTTTTTCCCAAGTAAAATAACAGCTGCAATATTCCCCAATCCTTGCTGACGATTATGGTTCATTATGGCAATATCTATTTTGTTTAATAGTTCGCTGTATTCTGATATTTTAAGGAAATTTGTAAGTGGAATAAAAACAGAACCAAATAAACTTTGCCCTTCCTGAATTACTTTAGAAATGTATTCTTGATTGGGACCATATGATAGAGGGCAAATAATCTCAATATTTTCTTCCTTATATTTTTTTATCAAATCGAAAATCTCAAGATGATTATTTGATGGATCGCCTGAATTTCCTGCCAAGATATATGTTACGCCTTCCTTCTTTTGATTCAGTAATGAGGATGAAGTTTCCTCTAGTTGGTTTCTATTTATTGGTATTGGATATATAACTTGAGTATATGTTGCTCTGGTTTTGTATATTTCTTTAATAAGGTTGAAATCACCATCTAAAAAGCCTGCAATATTTTTTAGTCTGGTAATAATTATTTTTCTGCATACTTCGTAGATTCTGCTAGTGATGGATTTATTCCTTTCGTTGTAAACAGTTATATCACCACCCCAGTATATCCATACAAGTCGATTTGAAAAAAGAGAGTAAAACGACCAGAATAATAGTGAAGGGCCGTAAGGTAAATAGTGTAAATAAACCTTTTTTGCACGTAAAAAGGTTGGAATGGCAAGCAGTAGAGATAAAAAATTCGACCTTGATTCAACTTGAGTTGAAGACTTATAATTATTTCGGTTGAACTTTTTTGTACGAAATATAAATCTGTGTTGCTCAATCGGAAAATTCCTTTCAATGAGTTGGATAAAACTCACATGGTAAACATTTTCCGAAGTCATAACATGTACTAGCATGGTATTTTACTTTAGCTAAGAATTATTCTCATGTGAGTTTGAAAATGATAGAAACATTTGCTTTAGGTGCATACCATAGAATGTAACATTATACTTTTCGAGAACTGCTTTTCTTCCGTTTTCTCCCATTTCTGAACGAAGTTCAGGATTTTGTTGTAAAAGCATTACTTTCTCTGCCAAATCGTTGGCATCGTTGCTTTTAAAAACCAGTCCGCATTTTGAATTTTCAACAATTTCTATTTGTGGAATGCAATCAGAAACAATTAACGGTTTTGAGAAAAGCATGTACTGAAATATCTTGTTGGCAACTCCCGACTCGTGCTGCTCATTCTTAAATATTGGCGACAAACAAATATCAGAAACTGCTGTGAATGAAGGAAACTCGCTTATGTCTTTCCACGGAAAGTGAGTAATTTTACCACTGAGGGAAGTATCGTTTAGGTAATTTTCGAAATCAATTTTCTCGTGGCCATCAACGGGGCCAATTAGTAGCAGATGGATGTTTGGAATTTTATCTCCCAACAATTTTATCGCCTCGAAACACGTGAAGATTCCTCTCCGTTTGCTAATCCCTCCAAAGTAGAACAGTAAAAACTTGTCGTTCTTTTCAAAAATTTCAGGATTTATTGGGAACGAAAGCATCTGGTCTACATCTGGCACATTCGGGTAAACTGTAATGTTTTCAGCGTGCAAAATTGGATATCTCTTCAATAAATCGTTTTTAAACGCATTGCTTAGCACAATAATTTTGCTTGCATAGCCAAGGTACTTTTTCTCTTTTTTTTTCCATGCTTTTGGCCGACTAACAAGTCGGTTGAAGAAACGCGACGACCAGCGGTAAGTTAGGATTGCTGCCGGATAATTCTCGTGCAAATCGAGTACAAAAGGAATTTTTCGCTTTCCTCCCAAGTATGCAATTTTCGACATGTACAGATCGTGCGCGTGTATAAAATCGGGATTGACTTTTTTTACAAACCATTTTACTTTGCTAATCCAAAGCCACTCGTAGAATGGTATCGTGTTCATAACCCCGAAAAGCTTATTCTTTAGATTTTTGTTGAGGTTGAACCTGTAAACGGTAATCCCGTCAATTTCTTCAAAACTTAGTTGATCCCCATAATTAGGACAAAGAACAAAGATTTTAAATCCGGCTTTGTGGAGATGTTTGGTCTCGTTTAAAACCCTGATATCTATCGAGTATTCGTTATCGAGAATAACACCTATCCTGTTTTTTTTGTCCATTGCTGTTGCCAATGTTATTCGTTATACTCCGAAATTTGCTCGTCAATTTCCTTGGATGCCGATGGTGAAAAAGTGTTCTTAATATTCAGGATAAAAGATTTAATCGTTTCAATCTCATTCTTCTCAAAAATCCTGAAAACAAAAAGTAGAACCGGGAAAAGAATAAGCAGGATTGATTTAACAATTACTCTTAATCCCAGTGAATATGAGTTGAAGAAATACCCTGAAATTACCAGAACCAAACCAACAATTATAATGACAATTACCTTGTCGAGCCGGTAGGGAATAAAGTAGTGTTTCTGGGCGAAAGCGAAAATTACGATGAAATAAACGATTTGGGAGATTAGCGATGAGCAGGCTGCGCCGATTGCTCCAAAGTATGGAATTAGCAGAACGTTTAGTGCAAGGTTTAGCGCTGCAATTGCCGATAGTACAACTCCAATAATTTTTGTCTTCTTTGTAATTTGCAACCCAATTGATGAAGAATCTTTAAGCATAGCGAATACAATTCCGAGGCTGAGTATCGGGATAACTTTGTACGCATCCCAGTAAACTAAACCTTTGGAAAATATTTTGGTTACCTCCATCCCAAATAGCGAAAGAAAAATTGAAACGTACACAACCACAACTGTGAACCAAACCATAATTCTGGGGTAAATCGATTTGTGCTCGGGGTTGTTCATCAGCTTAAAGTAGGTGGGAGTGAGCGCAATTTGTATTGAGTTTACAACGAGAATTTTTGTGGTATTTGCAATTTTATACCCCAGAGTGTAAAGTCCAAGATTTAGAACTGTTGATCGAAAATTCAGTACATACCTGTCGAATTGCGCCAGCAAAACCCCTGAAATGGAAGCCAGCGCCAGCGGCAAGCTGAAACGAAGCATCTCCTTCACAACAGGAATGGTAAATTTTGCTTCAACTCTTTTTAGAATGTACGGAATTGTAATGGCAATAAAAACGATATTACCAAGCAGCATGGCTTCGTAAATTCCTGCCAACCCATGATGGGCGTATTTTAGAAGGTAAATTGTGGCAAAAAGTGTTGTAACCAGCCGAACCAAGTTTGTTACGATGTAGTGCGTTGGTTTCTCCTCAATCCTCATTTGCGAGAGCGTAAGGTCGATTAGAAGTTGGAGAGCCGCTGCCAAGAACATCAACGAAAGCGGGAAGGAGTATGTTCCCTTGTCGAAAAGAAGAAATGAAAGCGTTTTTGAAAAAACGAAACCAGAGGCAGAAAGTAACACTCCGATTGCAATTAAAATTGCGAAGCATGAAAACAGGATGCTTTTCCTTCGGGGAATGAATTCTTTGTCCCAGTACCAACGAATATATGCACTGTAAAGCGAAAGGCTAAAAAGAGAGATTACAATTAGGGATGTAGATTCGAGAATTCCTAAAGTTGCGAATTCATCAACCGTAAGGATTTTCGGGTCGGTGTATAACCTAAGAAGAATTAGCCCAATAAGTTTTACGGAAACATTTCCGAAACCGTAGATAAGAACTCCCTTAAGAAGATTTTTTACCTGATTTTGCATCCTCAATTATAGTTGGTCTATTCTCCCTCGGGCTTTATTGCATTCCAGCCTTGGGCTGTGAGGTTAATTTCGTTCCCGTCAGGAGTTACCATTGCTGCACCCGATTCAGGATTGGTTATATGCCCAATAATTGAAACGCCCATATCCTCAACCTTTTGATGTTCCGATAGGGGAACGGTAAACAGCAGCTCGTAATCCTCGCCTCCGTTGAGGGCAGCAATTAGCGGATCGATTTTTATCTCCTCCGATAGCCGGAATGTTTCCTGATCAATGGGGATTTTTTCGAGGTATATTCTACATCCTACGCTGGAATTTTTACAAATGTGAAGCAGCTCGCTTGAGAGTCCATCGGAAATGTCAATCATCGAGGTGGGTTTTACTCCCGCTTTTTTTATTGCTTCAATGGCATCGTTGCGCACTTCGGGTTTTAGGAATCGTCCAATGAGGTAATCGAAACCCTTCAGCTCGGGTTGTGCGTTGGGGTTTGCCAAAAAAACCTGCTTTTCCCTTTCAAGAAGCTGCAGCCCCATGTACGCAGCGCCCAAATTTCCGGTAACGCAAATTAAATCGGTTTCCTTTGCCCCGCTTCGGTAGCAAAGGTTATTTTTATCGGCAATTCCAATCGCGGTAACGCTAATCGTTAGGCCGGTCATCGATGCGGAAGTGTCGCCACCTACCATGTCAACCCCGTAACGTTCGCAAGCGAGTTTAACGCCTGCGTAGAATTCCTCCAAATCCTCAAGACAGAATTTTTTTGAAACGCCAATGGAAATGGTAACCTGCGTTGGAGTTGCGTTCATGGCGTAAATATCGCTCAGGTTCACAACCACCGATTTATATCCCAGGTGCTTTAGGGGATTGTATGTTAAATCGAAATGAATTCCTTCGAGCAGCAGGTCGGTTGATACAACAACCTGTTTTTTTTCGGGATCTATTACCGCGGCATCATCGCCAACGCCAACCAGCGTGCTGGGATTTTTTGGTGTGAAATCTTTTGTGATATGATCAATTAGCCGAAATTCTCCGAGTTCGTGAAGTTCTGTTCTGCTTGTACTGCCGTCCATTTGGTCTAATTATATTATATTTTACAAAGATAGTTGTTAATCTGTTAACTTTGATGATCAAAAGCGGTAAAGAAACCATCCAAAAATTTTGTTAAAAATGGAAGAATTCAAATACAAGTTAAAGCCAGAGGAAATTAAGGAATTGATTCCATCAATGGGCTACTGCTACGCTTCCGACATGGTTACGGTTGACGGCTACAAAGTTGGTTTTATGCATCGTGAAGCCCGTGAGGAGGAGGGCGATAGCGGATGGCGATTCTACTCAGGTTTTGAAACTGAGGAGTACGTAGACGATGAACACAACATAATGATGTTCGATGTGAACTACATCGCAAACCTCGATCCGGCAATAATTCCTTACCTAAAATTACGAACAGGTGCCGAACTCGAAAGGGTTGAGGGAACCGATAAGTTTGAAAGGATTTGATTTTTTCAATTCCTGAGGTTAAAAACAATCAGGCTTACCTTTTCGTTTGGTAAGCCTGATTTGCTTGTGTAACTAATTTTAGTTTCCGCATTCTCTGAAAGCCATGAACGGGTAGCGATAATCTGTTGGCGGGTTAAGGTTCTCCTTAATAGTTCGTGGGCTTGTCCAGCGAAGCAGGTTCAGGTGACTTCCCGATTTGTCGTTAGTTCCCGATGCCCGCGAACCGCCAAAGGGCTGCTGGCCAACAACTGCTCCTGTTGGCTTATCATTGATGTAGAAGTTGCCAGCGGCGTACTTCAGCTTCTCCATTGCCAAATCAATTATTTTTCTGTCGGTTGCAAAAATGGAACCCGTAAGCGCGTAGGGCGAGGTTGAGTCAACCAGCTCGAGGGTTTCCTCGAATTGTTTGTCAGGGTAAATGTAAACGGTAAGCACTGGTCCAAAAATTTCCTCCTCTAGGGTAATGAAATGAGGATCGGAAGTTAGGATAACCGTGGGCTCAATGAAGTAGCCATGCGATTTGTCGCCATTACCTCCAAACACTATCTCTGCCTTGTCCGATTTCTTGGCCTTCTCGATGTACGACATAATATTATCGAACGAAGCTTCATCGATTACGGCGTTCATAAAGTTGGTAAAATCCATAATGTCGCCCTGCCTGATGGTTTCCAAATCGGCAACCATTTTTTCTTTTACCATTGGCCATTTCGATTCTGGAATGTATGCCCTTGAGGCAGCCGAGCATTTTTGTCCCTGGTACTCGAAAGCTCCGCGAACCATTGCGGTGGAAACCTGCTCAACCTGAGCAGTGGGGTGCATTACAATAAAATCTTTTCCGCCGGTTTCTCCCACAAGTTTTGGGTAGGAGCGATACTTCTCAAGGTTGCTGCCAACCTGTTTCCAGAAATGGTTAAACGTTGAGGTTGAGCCAGTGAAGTGAATTCCCGCCAGCATTGGGTGTGCAAAAACTTCCTTGCCAATAACCGAACCCTTGCCCGGTACAAAGTTTATCACGCCATCGGGAACACCCGCTTCCTTGTAAATTTTCATAAGAATGTAGTTTGAAAGCAGCGAGGTGGTTGCAGGTTTCCAAACAACAACGTTACCCATAAGTACTGGAGCCATATTCAGGTTCGATGCGATGGCGGTGAAGTTGAACGGCGAAACAGAGAATACGAAGCCCTCAAGCGGACGGTACTCGCTCCGGTTCAAGGTTGCACCTTCCGACATTGGCTGCCCGTTGTATATTTCGCTCACGTAGTGTGCGTTAAATCTTAAGAAGTCGATGGTTTCGCAGGCAGCATCAATCTCGGCCTGGTAAGCGTTTTTTCCTTGCCCAAGCATGGTGGCTGCATTTAGCAGTGCGCGGTATTTGGTTGAAATTAGTTCTGCAATTTTAAGCGTTACGCTAACCCTGTCAATCCAGGTGGTTTGCTCCCATTCCTCTCTTGCAGCTAGCGCTGCATCAATGGCCATTTGCACTTCCTTCTCGCCTGCCATATGGTAGTTTGCCAGCACGTGGCCATGGTTATGTGGCATAACAACCTTGCCTAAATTATTGGTTTTAACTTCCTTCCCTCCAATAATTAGAGGAATTTCAGTAACGGTTCCCGAAAGGTTTTTCAGCTCCTTTTCAAGCGCCAATCTTTCAGGCGAACATGGCTCGTAGCTTAGAACGGGTTCGTTTGCAGGTCGTTCAAATTGAAATATTGCGTTGTTCATAGTAAATTTATTTTATGAAGTTTTTCAGTTATTTAGATTTATTCTAAACAACATAATCCATTGCAAAATGTTTAACCCTTTTTAGAGGTAGAATTTTTAAAATACTTGATATTTGTAAACAGTTGTCAATAATCTTGTAAATTGCCAGTTATGGATAGAGCAAAGGCGGGTTACACACAGGGAATAGTTTCAATACTTGTAAATGCTGGGCTGTTTGCCTTGAAGATGTGGGCTGGAATAGTTTCGGGTTCCATTGCGCTAACAGCCGATGCGTGGCATACATTGTCCGATTCCATTAGCTCCATCGTTGTGGTAGTTGCCGTGAAGCTTTCATCAAGGAAACCCGATAAAGAGCACCCTTTTGGGCATGG
>DAOSWM010000026.1:32133-37807 GCA_035380045.1 Tenuifilaceae bacterium
AGGTGGGAGCAAATTGCGGCCCTGTTCATTGGTTTCCTTCTGGCTGTAATTGCCTACGATTTTCTGCGCGATTCAGTTGCACTTTTTAGGAATAAGGAAACTGCAAACTTTGGATTACTCGCAATTATCGTTACCGTTGTTTCGGTGCTTGTGAAGGAGGGACTGGCGCAGTATGCTTTCTTCATTGCCCGAAAAACTGGTAACGTAAGTATAAAGGCCGATGGCTGGCATCACCGTACTGATGCGCTTTCGTCGCTGGTTGTGCTTGTTGGCATTCTTTTTGCTAAAAAGTTTTGGTGGATCGACAGCGTTCTGGGAGCTGTTATAGCACTTATGCTTTTCTACGCAACCTACGAAATTGTGAAGGAGGCAATAGGCAAACTTCTTGGGGAAAAACCATCGGAAGAGCTGATTTCAAAACTTCTGGAAACCATCCATTCCGTTTACGATGGCGACCTTAAACCTCACCATTTCCACATTCATAACTATGTTGCCCATCAGGAGTTAACTTTCCATATTAAGCTGGAAAATAGTTTAAGTTTGATGGCTGCTCATAAAGTTGCAACCGATATTGAGAACAAAATTTACGAAGCCTTCGGAATTATTGCAACCGTTCACATTGAACCGCTCGACTACAAGCATAATTCCGATTAGCTTAGAAAAGTAAAAGTTAGCTGATTAATTTTTTCAAAATAACATTTTGTAACTTTGTAAGTGATGTGTTTTCTGTAAATACTTACATTGTGCTATTCTCCTATTCGATTTAATATTGAAAAAATGAAAAATGCTCTTCTACTAATCCTTGCCACAATTTTTGTACCGGTAGCAATATCTCAAACTCCAAATCAGAAAATTTCAATTGACGTTTCGGGAGCCGAAGCATTAATAAATGTTTTTGATGCAATGCAGCACGGCGAATCATCCCAGCAGATTGATGTTTTGCTTGATAAGGCACTTGCTCTGAATCCATATTTAGTTAGCGCGGAACGATTTACTGCAAAAGATCAAAATTCGCCGGTTACTCTTGAAGAGTACAGGAATTATATCAAAAGTTTAAGCACCGATTCGGTTGACGATCGGGGAAATCGTCGGCTAGCATTTCTGAAACCACGTTACATCGATGCGTATCAAAATTTATCGGTTTATAAAAACCTTATCGAACAGGTAAAATCTTTGTCGAAAGAGGATATAGATAACATGCTAAAGCAAGCAACCGATTGGTTGCCAAACGATGTAAAAGTTAATGCCGAACTTCTAGTAATGTTTGATATTGGTGGAGCCGCATGGGCATACCGCGCTTCCGATGCGAAAGATTACATAATGTTCAGCGTACTTTTCCTGCTCGATGAGGATGGAACTTTCAGCAAGGAAATGTTTCTGAAAACAGTTTCGCACGAAATACATCATGTTGGAATTCCGCTAAACGATTTCATCACGAAAGTTGATTACGAAAATCTTCCAGATACAAGCAGGTTAAAATTGTACGTCGATTTTATTGCCGGAATAATTAAGGAAGGAATGGCTCAAAAGTTTTGCAGCAATGCTCCCTGTAAGTTTACCGAAAAACCTTACCCCGATGAGATTTATGCAGCAATTCCCAAAGCCGTTGAAAATTGGGATTACTTTATTTCAGATTTTGGTGCGATTAACGATTCGGCAAAAACAATGATAAGCGAAATTGCGCTAAACAAAATAGTAAATATTGAAAACTTTTACGAGCGTTATGCCAATTATTGGACTTGGAAAGCAGGAGCTGTAGAGAATAAAGAAATTGTTCTTGGACGAAGATACTACTACGGTTCCGAGGTGCTCGGTTTAATTAACAGTGCACTCGGGAAGGAACCTTTGTTTGAAATTATGTACGATTTCCGAAAATTTCCATACTACTTCAATGTTGCCCTTAAAAAGGCAAAACCCGAAAACTTCGAGAATTATCTTTTTGATGAGGTTGTAGTTGATGAAATCCTAAATCTTAAGTAGCAGAAAATCTTATCGTTTTCAAAAGCCATGAATGCATTTCTGAAGTTTCTTGGGAATTATGTGTCAGTTAGCGAGGCTGAATGGAATGTAATTCAAAATGCATTCGCAATAAAAGAGTTTTCACGCAACGAAATTATTTTGAATCAGGGAGATATTTGCCGCCACTTTTACTTCATTGAAAAGGGAATGGTTCGATTTTTTGTGATGAATGATGGTAATGATGTTACCAAATTTTTCACCAAATCGCCATACTGTTTTACTTCGAAGGATAGTTTCAGGAATCGGAAAGTTTCCGTTGAGAGTATTCAGGCAATCGATGATGTTGTGGTGTGGCAAACATCACTTGAGAAGGCCAACGAGCTGCTCAAGCTAAAGTCGTGGAGCGAATTTACCCGTAAATTTATGCACGAAGTGCAAAGCCACGTTGAAGATCTTTTAATGGAAAGTAAAACCAAAACTGCCGAGGAGAGATACCAAAAACTTTTGCAAAATTATCCCGATGAAATTCATAAAATTCCGCTAATGTACCTTGCAAGTTTTCTGGGAATTACCCCGCAATCGTTGAGCAGAATTCGAAAAAAACACAAATAATTCGTTCCGCTTAACATAGGGTAAGTGAAAATTCGGCATAATTTTCAAAATTTGCATTCAAAGTAAACCGAATACAATGGCTAGTTTTAAGAGCAAGGTTTTCAATTTTATGATGCGCAACAGGCATCTAATGATGGGGAAACTGCGCAAGGAGGTTTTCGACGATAACACTTCTATTGAAGCGTTTAGGGAAACCTGCGAGGCAGGAGCGAATAGGTACGCAAAAATTCCCGAGGGAATTGAAGTAAAACCACAGGTAGTTAACGGAGTAAATTCCGAATGGTTAATACCTCAAGGGTCAAATCCAGAAAAGGTAATTATGTATGTTCACGGAGGCGGATACGTGTCGGGATCGTGTAACGACCATAGGGGGTTTGTTTCAAAGTTTGCAAAGAATACCGGAGTTAAAAATTTGGTGTACGAGTACGGGTTGGCGCCCGAGAAGCCTTTCCCTGCAGCAGTAAACGATTCGCTGTTGGTTTACAGGTGGATTCTCGAGAACGGATTTAAACCGGAAAATATTTTGTTAGCCGGCGAATCGGCTGGTGGTGGATTAGCGCTTGCAATCCTTCTTGCTCTTAAGGAGCAAAAAATTCCATTCCCATGCGGAGCGGTTGCAATTTCTCCCTGGACGGATTTAACCTGCTCCAGCGATTCGTATAAAACAAAAAACAAGTATTCGGTGGCACCGTTGAACTCGTGGTATGTTTTCAGCAAGAATTACGTTGGGAATAGTAATCCTGAATTACCGCTAATTTCGCCGCTCTTTGGCGATTTGGCAGGATTGCCGCCAATCCTAATAAACTCTGGTGAGGATGACGAACTCTACGAGGATGGCGAAAAGTTCTACATCAAAGCAAAACAGGCCGGAGTTGACATTTCGTTCCGAAAAGGCGAGGGGATGGTGCATTGCTATCCGTTGTTGTCGCCAATGTTCCCCGAGGCCAAGGAAGCAATGGACGAGATTGTTGAATTCGCAAGAAATCGGTTGAAAGTTGATTAAGGAATTGAAAAATTCAATTTCTTTCCAGCATCCATAGCCTAACAAAGAAATCGTAAAAAAACTGTTTGGGCTTTCTCAAAAGCCCAAAATTATTAGGTTCATTACTCTGTGAAACTCTGTGTTTCCATTGTGATACACTGTGGTATAATAGATTATAATTCTCCCAGATTCTTTTCGTGGGTCATACAGTTAACTGTTAAGACAGCCTAATTATTTTTGTTGAAATTTTTTTGTTTAAACAGTTTCAAGGTGAAACCTTTTTTAAAAAGAATTGAACCTATCGTAAATTTTTATTTTTAATGGAATAAAAAGTTTCTAACTTAGTGTTAGAAAACAAGATTTTTTCTTTCCAAATTAACATTGAACAATGAACATAAAGTTAAAAATTCGTACTAAGCTCATTCTGTCGTTTACATCAGTTGCCATTATCACTGCGCTAACCGGTTTTACAGGTTACTACATAATGCAGGAGGTGAAAAAGCAGATGAAAATTACCAAGAATGCGGTTAACGTAATGCACTCAGTAACTAACGGGCAGAAACATGCGTACCAATTTAAAATTGGACAGAATCAAACCGATTTAAACAATGCTCGCATATTCATCGATTCTGCCGTTTACTTTGCCCAGGCAAACAAGGCAATGTACGATTGGGGCGAGAACATTGAACGGGCCGATAAGATTATTAATGCAGGAAAAAGTTTCAGCAAAAACATAAACGAGTTTGCGTCGCTAATAATTGCTTCTCAAAATGGCAGTATAGTTAACGACATCCAGTTATCAGAAACTTGGAGAAGAATTGAGGATGATATTAACACCATGTTGAGCTACTCCGATGGGATGTCGAATGGAGTAATTAGGGTGATTAATTATGCAGTGGGGACTGGTAATAAAATACTGTTGTTAGGGATGATCGTTACCGTATTGTTAATTTTTACGCTCACATTCGTTCTGGCTCGAAACATCAACAAGCAGCTGGGGGGTGAGCCATCAGAGATCGCCGAGATCGCAGAAAAAATTTCCGAAGGTTACTTGAACCTAAATTTCGACTCGCAAAGAGAAATACGGGGTGTTTACGCTTCCATGTTGAAGATGCGGCAGAAGCTCAGTGAGATTGTTGATCAAATTAACTCTACAGCCATTTCGGTGCTTGAGACAAGCCAGCAAATCAGCGACAGTTCAAGTCAGGTTGCCATTGGCGCCAACACTCAGGTATCATCAATTCAGGAGGTTTCCGATGCGCTTCAATCCATGAACAGTTCAATTGATGCTACCAGTAAAAATGCCACGAATTCCGAAAAAATCGCGTTGCAATCGGTCTCCAAGGTTCGCTTGGATTATGCCGAAGCCGAAAAAGCGTTAGCCTCGCTAACGGAGCTGGGGAGTAAACTGTCAATTATAAACGACATTGCGCACCAAACAAACATTCTTTCCCTTAACGCAGCCATTGAGGCTGCTCGTGCTGGCGAGCATGGAAAAGGTTTTGCGGTTGTTGCGGGTGAAATAGGGAAGCTGGCAAACCAGTCGGGGACTGCTGCTGTCGATTTCTCCAAGGAGAGCGAACGTATTGCCAAAACAACTTTTATGCAGCTTTCGGAGATAGTTCCCGATATTGAAAAAATTGTGAACTACGTTAAGGAAATAACCCATTCAACATTAGCACAACAGAAAGAGGCCGACAGGGTGAATAGTTCGGTTTATGCCATGAGCAGCGTGGCTCAGCAAAATAACGAGTCGGCGAATAGTATGAATGCCAAAGCTGCTTATCTAATTGAACAGGCACAGGAGCTCGAAGCAGTAATCCAATTCTTCAAGCGGAGTGCAAACTAGCACACATGTTGTAAGGTTGAGGCTGTAAAATAATTAAATAAAAAACGTTCGGCGGCGGTTGTACCGCCGTCGTTCTATTGCCAGCAGGTTTAACCTTCGCACGTTGCTTGCTATGCTAAAAGTTACATTGGAAAAAAGCAGGCAAAGCCAACCGTTGGTTGGTAAACCTAAAATGATAAATCGACTTAAACGCAGCCTAAGCCGAACGAAGGGTAGAAACAAAAAAGGCTTGCAGAAATGCAAGCCTTTTTTGTTGTGTCGGGGTGGCAGGA
>DAOSWM010000027.1:0-29185 GCA_035380045.1 Tenuifilaceae bacterium
GAGTTCGAGTCTCGTTTTCCGCTCTTTATGAAAAAACCATTTAAGATTGCATTGTAATTGAATAACTTTGAATTGAATCTTTTACTAAAAAGTTGTACCTTTGTGGTTTAATTTTCTGATTTATTTTATACTAGGAGATGAAAAATACCGACAGATGCTCGTTCTGTGGGCGCGATCGCAAGGATGTAAATATTCTTGTAGCAGGTGCCAACGCATTTATTTGCGATCTATGTGCCGAACAAGCCAATCTTATTATACGTGAGGAGCTAAAGAAAAAAGGCGAGTTTAAACTCAATAAAAGCAAACTACTCAAACCCACAGAAATTCGTAATTTTCTATCACAGTATGTAATAGGACAAGACGAGGCTAAAAAGTACCTGGCCGTTGCCGTATACAACCACTACAAAAGGCTAATGCAAGCACAGGGGAAGGATGAGGAGGTTGAGATTGAAAAATCGAACATACTTTTAGTTGGTGAAACAGGAACAGGAAAAACGCTTCTTGCCCGTACAATAGCTCGCATGCTCCACGTACCTTTCACCATTGTTGACGCAACGGTACTAACCGAGGCTGGTTACGTTGGCGAGGATGTTGAAAGCATCCTTACCCGGTTGCTTCAAGCAGCCGACTATAACGTTGAGGCGGCTGAAAAAGGGATAGTTTTCATAGATGAGATTGATAAGATTGCCCGCAAAAGTGATAATCCTTCCATAACCCGAGACGTTTCAGGAGAAGGCGTTCAGCAAGCCATGCTTAAGCTGCTTGAAGGCTCCAAGGTGAATGTTCCTCCACAGGGAGGGAGGAAACACCCCGAACAAAAAATGATTGAGGTTGATACTAAAAACATTCTCTTCATTTGTGGTGGAGCCTTTGAAGGAATTCAACGTAAAATTGCGCAACGCCTCAACACACAGGTTGTAGGATATGGAGCCAGCAAACATCGCGAGGAGATTGACAAGGACAATCTTCTTCAGTATATTGCTCCTCAAGATCTTCGCTCATACGGTTTAATTCCTGAAATTATTGGCAGGCTGCCTGTGGTTACTTACTTAAGCCCACTCGACAGGGATGCGTTACGCAGCATTCTAACCGAACCCAAAAACGCAATTATTAAGCAGTACGTTAAGCTTTTTGAGTACGATAATATTAAGCTAACAATTGATGAAGAGGTTCTCGATTACATTGTTGACAAGGCCATTGAGTTTAAACTTGGGGCAAGGGGACTACGTTCTATCTGCGAGGTAATAATGATTGATGCCATGTTCGATTTACCGTCGAATAACCAGAAGTCAATCCGTATAACCTTGGATTACGCAACCAAGAAGTTGGAGAAAGCAAACATTAAAAGGTTAAAAGCAGCGTAAATTTATCTTCTAACATAGTTTACGAAAGTGTATTCAGGCTCGCTGCTATCAGCGGGCTTTTTCCTTTCGATGCTTTCTGCAATCCACGTATTCTCATCAATTTCAGGGAAGTATGTATCGCCTTCGTAAGCTCTGTGAATTCGTGTTATGTAGAGTTTTTTTGCCAAGGGCAATGCTTCCCGGTAAAGTTCACCTCCTCCGATAATAAAAACTTCATCATAGTTAGGGCATAAACCTAATGCCGTTTCAAGGGAGTTAACAACCTGGCAACCCTCGGCCCTGTATTTTTCGTTTCTGCTTACTACAATATTGGTGCGTTTTGGCAAGGCTTTGCCAATGCTCTCGAAAGTTTTTCGACCCATAATAATGCAGTGGCCTGTGGTTAACAACTTAAACCGCTTTAAATCCTCCGAAATATGCCAAATTAGCTGGTTGTTTTTACCAATTACGTTATTCTCCGCTATTGCAACAATTATTGAAATCATTTTAATGTAAGATGTATGATGGCAAATGGTAAAAGTCAAATTTCATTATACTGCTATGGCTCCCTTGATATGTGGATGAGGATCGTAGCCCTCCAGCTGAAAATCTTCGTATTTGAAATCGAAAATTGATTTTACCCCCGGATTAATAGCCATTTTTGGTAGTTTACGGGGTTCGCGGGATAGCTGAAGTTTTACCTGCTCAATGTGGTTCAAATAAATGTGAGCATCGCCGAAGGTGTGCACAAAATCGCCCAAACCTAGGCCAGTGGCTTGCGCCATCATCATGGTTAGGAGCGCGTACGAAGCGATGTTGAATGGAACGCCCAAAAAAATGTCGGCGCTACGCTGGTAGAGTTGGCAGGAAAGTTTGCCATTGGCAACATAGAATTGGAACAACGCGTGACACGGGGGTAACGCCATGTTTTCAATCTCACCAACGTTCCATGCGCTAACAATGTGCCTCCGCGAATCGGGGTTTTTTGTGAGCGACTCAACAACCTGGGTTATTTGATCGACATGCCTGCCATCGGCAGCAGGCCAGCTTCGCCACTGGTAGCCATATACGGGTCCAAGGTTTCCTTGCTCATCGGCCCACTCATTCCAAATGGACACACCATTTTCGTTTAAGTACCGTGTGTTTGTATCGCCCTTAAGGAACCATAGCAACTCGTGTATAATTGACTTTAAATGAAGTTTTTTGGTGGTAAGTAAGGGGAACCCTTCGTTGAGGTCGAATCGCATTTGGTAACCAAATACGCTGATGGTTCCGGTTCCGGTTCTGTCCGGTTTTTCGACACCGTTCTTTAGAGTATGGTCTAACAATTCGAGGTACTGCTTCATTTCAAAAATCCTTTTGTGATTAAATGCTAAAATCCTTCTCCAACAACTTCCCCTTCTCCTTCCCCGGAATACTTACGAAGAGAAAACTTTTCGCCATCCCAAACACCGTAGGTATTACTAACAATCCAGTCGCCAAGAAGAACCAGGTTGGAGCTTTGTGAAAGGGAATATACCACTGGTGAGTGCCAGTGACCAAACACAAAAAAGTTGTAAAGTTGATTCTTCAAAGTTATTCGAGCGAACTTTGTTATTTGCTCGTTTTCCTCCCTGAATTTGTGTGCAATTTCCTTTGAGTAACGGCTGCTTACAGACCAACGGTTACCGAACCATAGGGAGAAGTTTGGGTGAAGGCGAGCAAAAAGCCATTGAAGAGTTTTGTTTGTGAATATTGATTTGAGGAGCTTGTAGCCAGGGTCGCCGGGACCCAACCCATCGCCATGACCAATTAGAAACTTTTTCCCATTGAACTCCCTAACAATGGGCTCCTTATGCAGCGAAACGCCAAGTTCCTGAGGAAAGTAGTCGAACATCCAAACATCGTGGTTGCCTGTGAAAAAGTGAACGGGTATGCCCGAATCTACAATTTCGGCAACTTTCCCAAGAAACCGAGTGTAACCCTTGGGAACCACTCTTTTGTACTCGTACCAGAAATCGAAAATATCGCCCAGCAAAAATATTTCGGATGCATCGGTTTTTACCAAATCCAACCACTGTACGAAAAGCTTTTCGCGCGAGCGGCTTTCCGTTAGGCTTGGAAGCCCTAAATGCAGATCGGAGGCGAAGTATACTTTTTGCTGGTTCATGCTTTCACCTTAGATTATTTCCTTTATTTTTCGCTCCAACTCTTTCCCGTAAATATTCTTTGCTACTATATTAAAATCTCTGTCAATCAAATAGTTTGCAGGTATTTTCGTAACATTATAAACCCTTGCAACATATGAACCTGTTGGATCCAGCTCGCTCACATTAATCCAGGGCAGGCGGGTTAACTGGATTTGATTTACCCAATCCTCCCTTTTTGTGTCCATAGAAACCTGAAAAATTTCGAGACCTTTTGGGTGATATAAATCGTAAATGTTTTTGTACTCCTGGTTTTCAAGTAAACTTGCCTGATTGAAGGAAGCCCAGAAATCGAGAAGGATAACCTTGCCTCGTAGCGACGATAGTTTTACTGTATCGCCTTCAGGATTGGGAAGTGAAATTTCGGGTAAACTCGGCTCAGCCTCCTCTACCATTTTTCGTATTGCGTAATTGGTTAATCGCTGTTCTTGTCGCTTTATATCAGCCAGCATTCCTTTTGTGTATCCAGATTCGGGATAGTAAACTTGGAGTGTAGTTGCAACAATCTTAAGCAATTTTAAATCCTCCGATCGGTCAAAAACGAACCTATTGGGTTCTACTTGCTGATAAGCTGCCATTACGCTTGCTCGCGAGAGAGGGTTCTCTAAAATGAATGTTGAGCTGAAGTTTCGCTGCTCGTCTATTACTGCCTCATAACTTTGGGATAATCCCTCTTTAACAAGCTCATTTCTCGTACTTTTGATAAGTTCTGCTAACGAATCGAGTTTTACTTTGGTTTCACTCAGCCTGTCGTTTAGCAACTTCGTTTTCTCGGAGCCTTGAGAACCCGAAACCTTGTAATTGCTTATGTTGTTTATATCAATTTCAAGTTCAATACTCTCACCAAAATCGGCAAGCAACACAAGTGTGCTACCTTTCCCCGATTTTACTTTCAGCTGATAGAAGGTGGGCTCCTTTATCGATTTAATTTTAAACCGAAAAGATTCTTTTTGGGGCGATAAAACTGCAGAATCGACCGGAAGAACCCTGTCGAACTCTTGTTGCAACAAATAAATTGTTGCTTTCTTTTCAATTCCCGAAATTGTCCCTTTTATGGTAACTCCTGTTTTATCCTTACACGACGAAACTATCACCATAACGATGGATACAATCGCAAGTAGAAATAAAATCGAATGTCTATTTTTCATACATAATTGAATTCTAGAGTTAATATTTTAAAAATGTCTCACGTTATGATACAAGCAACATACTTCACTCTCCTATGGGAATAACTTTTTGAGCACCTGATCAAGTTCCTGTGCCGACAGGTTCTTCGCTTTAACCACTCCATTCCTGTCAATAAGATAGTTAGCAGGGATTGCATTTATTCTTAACGAATCAATTACCGGTGAATGCCAACCCAGCGAGTCGAAAGCATGCAGCCAGGTTAGCGAATCGGTTTCAATGGCTTTTAATAAGTCTTCGCTCCTATCGTCTAACGAAAACTGAACTATTTCAAACCCTTTTTGCTTATACTTTTTATATGTGGACTTGTAGTTTCTCCCTTCCGAACCACAAGAATTACACCATGTAGCCCAAAAATCGATAAGGGTATACCTCTTGCCTATCTGCCTAATTCTAATTTGTTCACCATTTAGTAGAATCAACGAAACATCGGGAAGAACGGAGTCAACATCAAACATACTCTTTTGCTTCTCGTATAATTCCAGCTGTCTGCCCATTTTCTCAACATTACTGTGCAGATTCCTCACCAGCTGATTATTCGGATACATAGGGTAAAGGCTTGAGTCAACCATCCTAAAGAGAGAGAAGTCGTTGAGCTTATTTAAAACCCTACGTTCACTATCGTACTGTTGATAAAGAGCCAGAATTGCTGCGAGGCTGTATCGGTTCTCCATAATGAAGGTTACCGTGAACTGTTTATGGTCTGCCAGGAGTTTCAAGTATGAAGAGTCTACCACACACTTAATTGAATCAAACTTTGGGTTCTCTCGGTTACTCCTAAAGTAGGATGAAAGCGAATCAATAGATTGAACCGTGGCATTTAAGTGTAAATTTAAGGAACGAACCAGTTCAGAACCCCTAGAACCCGAAACATGGTATAAACTCGCAAAACCTCCTGACTCTGAAACGATTTCAACCTTCTCCTTGGGTTCAACAAGAATAACTACAGGCTCCTTTTCGTCCTGAATTTGAAGCAGTAAGAACCTAGTTTCAGGCAAAAGGACACTAAAATGAAAAGCTCCTTCACTATTTGTTGAAGTTGAATCAATAGTTGTTAATAAATTATCACCGACCTCCCTTAACAATACCCAAGCATTGGGTTTCCCTTTCACAACACCTGAAATCTCTGAATAGTTTGTTTGTTTGTTACAGGCAAAGAGCAGCAAGAACAAGCCAAATATAAATAACGAAACAACCAAACTAATTCTACTGCTACTCCTCATATTTTATTGGAATAAAATGCGACACCTAAATCCACAAAAAACCAAAACAACATATTGTATCACAAAAACTTAACAATACTAGTATTAGAATGATGCAAATTTAACTAAAATATTACAGCAACTTACTAAACGAAGGATTTAAAAATTCCTTAAATTGTACTGAAATAATTTTGAAACAAACAA
The DNA here is from genome assembly GCA_035380045.1 of Tenuifilaceae bacterium. Lineage (GTDB taxonomy): Bacteria > Bacteroidota > Bacteroidia > Bacteroidales > Tenuifilaceae > DAOSWM01. The sequence continues at coordinate 6,121 of DAOSWM010000027.1, forward strand.
GTAAAATTCATCATTATTTTTGTATATTTCCATGTTGGGGGCAAGCAATAAGTACTATAATGGTTTTTACAATTTTTTTTTATTAAACATTTTTACAATCATTTTCCTTCGTTTCAACCTATACTAAACATTAAAATGATGTACAAAGCATGAACTATCTTGATTTTGACAAGAATGAACTGGTTAACCTAGAGTACTCTCTAAACAGGGAGATACTTAGCACAAACCGTGCTGGAGGATACTTTAGTACAACTATTGTTCTGTGTAATACTCGAAAGTATCATGGTTTGATGGTACTTCCACTTGAACAGTTCGATGGAGAAAACCATGTCTTACTTTCGTCGGTTGATGAAACCGTGGTTCAACGAGGCAAAGAGTTTAACCTTGGTATTCATCGTTACCCCGGTATTTACGAACCTCGAGGACATAAATACATTGTTGATTTTACCTACGAACCCACACCAAAGGTTACCTACCGGGTTGGTGGAGTAATTCTTGAGAAAGAATTGCTATTTGTACATAACGAGGAACAGTTTATGATTCGATATTCGCTAGTGGATGCTCACAGTCCCACTCGTTTAAGAGTAAAACCATTTTTGGCCTTTAGAAATGTTCATAAACTCTCCAAATCGAATCTTTACGCGAATAAACGTTTCAAGGAAATTGCAAATGGGGTTAAATACAAACTATATAACGGTTTCCCCTACCTCCACATGCAGCTTAATAAAGCCAACGAATTTGTTCCTGTTCCCGACTGGTACTATAACCTTGAGTACATGGAGGAGATTAAGCGGGGCTACGAAGCCCACGAAGATTTATTTGTTCCAGGTTTTTTTGAAATCCCCATCAAAAAGGGTGAAAGCATAATCTTTTCGGCTTCTACCGTTGAGCAAAATCCTGCATCCCTAACCCGAAAATATAACGCAGAAATTTTGCGAAGACCACAAAAAGACACGTTTGAAAACTGCCTTCGTAACGCTGCGCAACAGTTCATTGTAAAACAGGGAAAGCAATCAGAAATAATTGCCGGATTCCCTTGGTTCGGTCGCTGGGGACGCGACACATTTATCGCTTTGCCGGGGCTCACCCTTTCGGTTGATGACCCAAAATCGTGCAAAGCTGTGCTCGATACCATGTCGGCAGAACTCAAAGGCGGACTGTTCCCCAACGTAGGGAAGGCAAAGGTAGCTGCCTTCAACTCGGTTGATGCGCCCCTTTGGTACTTTTGGGCTATACAAATGTATGTGAATTTCACAAACGATAAGAAAGAAAGCTGGACTGCCTACGGCAAAAAAATGAAGGCCATTCTTAACGGGTACCGCGAAGGACTCGCCTTCAATATTAAGATGCACGAAAACGGACTTATTTGGGCGGGAGAGAAAGGCCACGCCTTAACCTGGATGGATGCCGTTGTTTTTGGTCGCCCTGTAACTCCCCGAATCGGGTATGCCGTTGAGATAAACGCATTGTGGTACAATGCAATTATGTTTACAGTTGAGCTAGCCAAAGCCAACAACGATAGCAAGTTTGTTAAGGAGTGGGAACCCCTCGCTAAAAGAGTATGCGAATCGTTCAAGCAGACATTCTGGTTTGAGAAAAAGCAGTACCTAGCTGATTACGTTGACGAACAAGGACAGGATGTGGCGGTAAGGCCAAACCAAATTTTTGCCGCTTCGTTACCATACAGTCCAATTTCGGACGACATGAAGGTCGGAGTAATCGATGTTATTGAACGAGAACTTCTTACCCCAAAAGGCTTACGCACACTCGCTCCAAAAAACCCGTTATATCATGGAAAATACGAGGGCGATCAGCCTACCCGCGATTCGGCATACCACCAGGGTACTGTATGGCCATGGTTAATGGGACATTTCGTTGATGCGTACTACAAGCTACACGGGAAAAGAGCCAACTCTATAGCAAAAAACCTGCTCAACTCCATCGAGGAGGATATGTGTAAGTACGGTATTTGCTCAGTTGCTGAGGTGTACGACGGCGACCCTCCCCACCGCCCTGCCGGAGCCATTTCTCAAGCATGGAGCGTGGCCGAAATACTTAGGGTAAAACGACTATATGAACAAAATTTGTAGCACTAAATCATACATTCAGCTATGAGGGTTTTAATGTTTGGATGGGAATTCCCCCCTCACATTTCAGGAGGGTTAGGAACAGCCTGCTTTGGCCTCACACGAGGCCTCTCAAAAAACGGAGTTGAGATGATTTTTGTTGTTCCCAAGGCTTGGGGCGACGAGGATCAGTCGGCAGTTCGTCTTGTTCCCGCCGAGGACATTGATGTTGGACACACCACCGTAGAACTCGAAGAGTTCTGGAAAAAGATTAGCTACCTTGAGGTGGGTTCAAACCTAATTCCATACGTAGGCCCCGAAGAGTTTGAGCGTTTACTCTCGGAATGCGTTCCCGACGGGGTTGACATAACCGAGGTTACAAGCAAAAAGAAATTCAAATTCTCGGGTAAGTACGGCAAGGACCTTATGAAGGAGGTTTCGCGTTACGCCATAATTGCTGCAAGCATTGCAGCAAGGGAACGATTCGATGTAATTCATGCCCACGATTGGCTTACCTACCTGGCAGGAATTTCGGCAAAAATTGTTTCTGGAAAACCTCTTGTGGTTCACGTGCACGCCACGGAATTTGACCGAAGCGGAGAGAATGTTAACCAGGCTGTTTACGACATTGAAAGGCAAGGAATGCACATGGCCGATAAGGTTATTGCAGTTAGCCACCTAACACGAAACATTATCATAAACCGTTACGGAGTACCTGAAGAAAAGGTTGTTACCGTTCACAATGCGGTTGATTTCTCGGGCGAAGCTGAATGTGTAGGTGTACAGAGAACAGTTCCCGAAAAAGTAGTAACATTCCTTGGCCGCATTACCTTTCAAAAAGGGCCCGACTACTTTGTGGAAGCCGCCAATAAGGTAATTAAAAAGTACCCAAACGTACGATTTGTTATGGCCGGCAGCGGCGATATGCTGAACCGTATGATTCGTCGTGCCGCCGAACTTGAAATAACAAACAAGTTCCACTTTACCGGTTTCCTCAAGGGAAACGATGTGAACCGTATGTTCGCCATGAGCGATGTTTACGTTATGCCCTCGGTTTCCGAACCCTTCGGTATTAGCCCGCTGGAAGCAATGCGAAGCAGCGTTCCGGTTATCATTTCGAAGCAATCGGGCGTTGCTGAGGTGCTTCGCCATGCATTAAAGGTTGACTTTTGGGACGTGGATGCCATGGCCGACTTCATTTACGGCCTGCTTAACTACGAAGCGCTTTCGAAATACTTCATTCGCCACGGGCAAGCTGAAGTTGAAAACCTTAAGTGGGAAAAGGCTGCCTTCGAGGTGAAAGAAATATATAGAAACATACTTGGCTGGTAAAGTAAGCGAAGCGAGTAAAAACAAGAAAAATGAAAACAAAAAAATAATTCCAAAAACATCAAGGCATGAAAACTATCTGCTTTTACTTTCAGGTTCATCAACCCTTTAGGCTGCGTCGTTACCGCTTTTTCGATATTGGACAGTACCACAACTACTGGGACGAGTACGCAAACCGTTCAATTATGCGGAAAGTTGCCGAGAAGTGTTACCTTCCAACCAACAACCTGATGCTTGATTTGATAAACGAGTTTGGTTCTCGTTTCAAAATATCGTACTCAATTTCGGGTACAGCACTCGACCAGTTTGAGATGTACGCCCCAGATGTTTTAGACACATTTCGCCGTTTGGCCGAAACTGGTTGCGTTGAGTTTATTGCTGAAACATACTCACACTCCCTGTCGGCACTAAAAAGCAGGGAAGAATTCGAGAAGCAGGTTTCGCTGCAATCCAGAAAAGTGGAAGAACTTTTTGGGAAAAAACCAACAACATTCCGTAACACCGAGCTTATTTACTCCGATGAAATTGGAGCCATGGTAGCCGACATGGGCTACAAGGCCATGCTCACCGAAGGAGCAAAGCATGTTCTCGGATGGAAAAGTTCAAACTACCTATACACCAATGCTATAAACCCAAAACTTAAACTTTTACTGAAAAATTTCCAGCTAAGCGACGATATTGCCTTCCGCTTTTCGAACCGAGGATGGGCCGAGTGGCCCCTCACTACCGAAAAGTACGTGTACTGGCTAAACTCTCTCGACCCAAAAGATGAAATCATCAATCTATTTATGGATTACGAAACCTTTGGGGAACACCAGTGGGCCGAAACGGGAATCTTCGACTTTATGCGTGCGCTACCCGGAAGGGTTTTCAACGACTCAGATTTTGAATTTCTTACTCCTGCGGAAGCCGCTCAAAAGCATCAGCCAATTGCACCAATGCACGTTCAGTACCCCATTAGCTGGGCCGATGAGGAGCGTGATTTAACAGCTTGGCTGGGAAATGAAATGCAGGATGAAGCGTTCAACAACCTTTACCAACTTTCAGAAATTGTCAGCAGAATTGACGACCCCGACATTCAGCGCGACTGGAAATACCTGCAAACCAGCGACCATTTTTACTACATGTGTACCAAGTGGTTTAGCGATGGCGATGTTCATAAGTATTTCAACCCGTACGACTCCCCCTACGAAGCGTTCATTAACTTTATGAATGCATTCAGCGACTTCAAACTACGAGTTGATTCATTACGTGACCCAAACCAGCATGCGACCACTCCAATTGGAGACCACGATGTTGATGAGCTTATTATGCAGTACGAAGCTAAACTAAGAGAACTTAAAGCGAGCAAAGTAAGCCCAGCAGAAAAGGGTGAAACAAAAAAGGCCACCACAAAAAAACCTAAAAAAGCAGCGAAAACAGCTGCATTACCAAAAACTTCAGCAAGAAAGAAACCCGATTTAACCAAACCAACAACGGTGAAAAAAAATGCAGCGAAAAAGAAGTAACTTCATAACATACTACAATCTCAATAACAATAAGTTAGGCTATGAAAGAGAAGGTGATTAGACCAGATTACCTCTTTGAGGTAAGCTGGGAGATATGTAATAAGGTAGGAGGAATCCATACAGTAATCTCTACCAAATCGTTAACTCTACTTGATGAGTATAAAAATAACTTAATTCTGATAGGACCGGATATTTGGCGTGACCCCGAAACCCATCCTGAGTTCACCGAGGATCTCCAGCTACTATCATCGTGGAAAAACAAAGCCTTCGACGAAGGGCTAAGGGTTAGAGTAGGAAGATGGAAAATTAATGGTTCGCCCATTGCAATCCTGGTAGACTTCACTTCGTTTTTCTCACTAAAAGATGAGATTTTTAAAAAGTTCTGGGAAGAATTCAAGCTCGACTCAATTACAGGCCAATGGGACTACGTTGAACCTGCTCTTTTCGGATATGCCGCTGGCAAAGTTATTGAAAGTTTTACCAACTTCCAGCTCAGCAACCGTCACCGGGTTGTTGCTCAGTTCCACGAATGGATGACCGGAACAGGCCTTCTATATCTTAAGCAAAAAATGCCTCAAATAGGCACTGTTTTCACAACCCACGCAACCGTTATGGGGAGGTGTATTGCGGGTAACAACATCCCCCTTTATGGAAAACTTGACAAGTACAACGCCGATGCCAAAGCTATCGAGTTCAACGTAGTTTCGAAACAATCGCTTGAAAAAACCTCTGCCCTTGAGGCCGATTGCTACACAACTGTGAGCGATATTACCGCTAAGGAGTGTCTCCAGTTCCACGGGAAAGCCGTTGACATAGTTACTCCCAACGGCTTCGAGAACAGCTTTGTTCCCGAAGACGATGAGTTTAAACTCCGACGTATTGAGGCAAAAGTTAAGTTCTACGAGGTTGCCGAGGCTCTTCTTGCTCACGATGTTACAAAGGATGCATTGGTTGTTGGAATCAGTGGCCGTTACGAATTTAAGAATAAAGGGATAGACGTTTTTATCGATGCCCTAGCAAAACTGAACGATTGCCCCAACCTCGACCGTGAGGTTCTTGCATTTATTCTCATTCCTGCCGGACATCATGGCCCTCGTAAAGATGTTTTCCGTAACCTGCAGGAGAAGGATAACGAAAATATTATTGTGCTAAGCGATACACACCTTACTCACTACCTAAACGATTCAGACAACGATCCAATACTTAACCGAATAAAAAGTGTTGGCCTTCACAATTCATCGAGCGATCAGGTAAAGGTATTCTTCGTTCCGTGCTACCTAAATGGCAACGATGGAATTTTCAACATGCCATACTACGACTTGCTAATCGGGATGGATATTTCCGTTTTCCCATCGTACTACGAACCTTGGGGCTATACCCCATTAGAAAGCCTTGCTTTTCATGTTCCAACCATTACTACAACTCTTGCTGGTTTTGGTTTGTGGGTTAACACCTACTTCAAACTTGAACATCCTGGCATTAAGGTAATAGAACGCACCGATGATAACGATAGTTACGTGGTTGACGAAATAGCAAATGGAATTTGCCATTATGCTGGGTTAAGTATTCAACAGCAAGAAAATATTAGGGACAACGCTTTTGAGGTATCACAAATTGCCCTTTGGAAAAATTTAATTGAACACTACCGACAAGCCTATAACGTATCACTGCATAAGGTTGAACAAAGAACCCAACAGTTCATGGAGGAAGATCGGGAAGAGCAACTTCCTTACATTGAGCGTAAATTTCGCATTAACAAACCCAACTGGGTCAGGGTTCTTATCCAAAAGAATATTCCCGAGAAACTGGTTGCCCTTGATGAACTCTCAAAAAACCTATGGTGGTGCTGGAATCCTGATGCCATTGAACTATTCGAATCCATCAAGCCCGAACTTTGGTTCGAATGCGATCAGAATCCCATTCTGTTTTTAGAAAGAATATCGTTTAAACGCTTTCAAAAACTCGAGAACGACGAAGAGTTCCTGACCAAACTTCATAAGGTTCACGAACACTACAAACATTACATGAAGGAAAAAATTGGTCGCAAAGGTCCGGTAATTGGATACTTTAGTATGGAGTTCGGATTACATGCTTCCCTTAAACTATACTCAGGAGGGCTTGGTGTTCTGGCTGGTGATTATCTAAAAGAAGCCTCGGATAGGAATATCCCGATTGTTGGCATTGGCCTTTTTTACCGTTACGGATACTTCACGCAGCAGCTCTCCTCTACAGGTCAACAGATAGCAACCTATGACCAGCAAAACTTTTCACAAACACTTGCCAAACCAGTTCGGCATGCCAACGGAAAGTGGAAAACCATAACCATTGGACTTCCCGGTCGCACCGTTACTGCTCGCATTTGGCGAGTGGATATTGGACGAACTGAACTTTACCTCCTCGATACTGATTTTGAAGACAACCAACCTCAGGACAGAACCATAACCCACCACCTTTATGGTGGCGACTGGGAAAACCGGTTCAAGCAAGAGATGCTTCTTGGCATTGGCGGTGTACGCGCTCTGAACGAAATTGGGATTGAACCCAACGTGTTCCACCTTAATGAAGGGCACGCTGCATTTGCAGGTTTAGAACGTTTAAGAACATTAATCGGTGAGGAAAAATTCTCCTTCACCGAAGCAGTAGAAATCATCCGCGCCTCAAGCTTATTCACCACCCATACACCTGTTCCTGCAGGACACGATTCGTTCCCCGAGGATATTGTTCGTACCTATATGGCTCATTATCCCGAAAGGCTTGGTATTGAGTGGGGACAATTTATGAACCTCGGGAAGTTAAACCCAGGAGACCAAACCGAACGTTTCTCGATGAGCCATCTTGCAGCAAACCTATCACAAGAAATGAATGGGGTTAGCCTGCTTCATGGCGATGTTAGCAGGAGAATGTTTGCCGGCCTATGGCCAGGATACTTCCAGAGTGAAATGCATGTTGGTTTCGTAACAAACGGGGTACACTACCCTACCTGGACCTGCCCAGAAATTCGTTGCCTCCTTGAAAATAATAGCATAGAAAAATGTTACGACAATAACCCTAACTGGGAAAATATTCTTAATATCCCCGACGCAAAACTTTGGGATGCAACCAATGCTCAGCGAAAAAAACTTATCGATTACATCAGAACCCGACTTGTAAACCCACACATAATTAAGTATGAAAGCCCAAGGCAAGTTGTTGAAATTCAGGAAAATTTAAGAGACGATGTACTTACGATTGGATTTGCCCGTCGCTTTGCTACCTACAAGCGAGCTCACCTATTAATTCGCGATTTGGAGCGACTTTCAAGCATTATTAACAACGAGGAAATGCCTGTCCAATTTATTTTTGCCGGCAAGGCACATCCGAACGATAAAGCTGGACAAGACTTAATAAAAAGGCTGGTTGAAGTAAGTAAAAAACCAGAATTCGTGGGGCGCTTCCTTTTCCTTCAGAACTACGACATGGAGCTGGCAAAAAAAATGGTACAGGGGGTCGATATTTGGCTTAATACACCAACCCGCCCTCTCGAGGCATCAGGCACCAGTGGCATGAAGGCTGTAATGAACGGAGCCTTGCACTTCAGCGTGCTCGACGGCTGGTGGGTTGAAGGATATAAACCAGGAGCAGGTTGGGCCTTACCACAGGATCGTACCTACCAGCAACAGGAGTTTCAGGATGAACTCGATGCTGAACTAATTTACAGCTTGCTGGAGAATGAAATCGTTCCAATGTACTACCGGCGCGGTGAGGATGATGTTCCAACTGACTGGGTTTCCTGCATCAAAAAATCAATCCATGAGGTTGCCTCACAATTTACAACAACACGGATGATGGAGGATTACGAGAGCAGGTTTTACCATAAACTATACCTACGCTCATCAAGGCTTACCAACGATGATTACGAACTTGCAAAGCGAATTGCAATTTGGAAACGAAAAGTTTCAAACCACTGGGATGGGCTTGAAATAATAAAGGCTGAACAATTCGACATTTCACGGCAAAGCATCGTACTTGGGAAAGAGTACTCTTCTGAAGTTATTCTCGACCTGGGCAGCTTATCTCCCGACGATGTTGGCGTTGAACTAATTATGGTGGAACTTGCCGATGATAGCGAGGTAGTTATTAAGCATCGTCAGGACTTCGATTTAGAACATATTGAAGATAAACGAGCCACCTTTAGGCTGAATTTTGTTCCCAACGACCCGGGCGTTTTCGATTCGGGAATTAGAATATACGCAAAAAATAACGAGCTACCCCATCGAATGGATTTCAACCTGGTTCGCTGGGTATAGTTTTTCTTCGAAGAGGGTGTCTCAAACGTTAAAAAGGATTTGATTTACTACTCTGTGGGACTCTGTGATTCCCTCGTGATGCATTGTGATACAATAAATTATAAGTTTCACAGAGTTTCTCAGTGTCCTTCACTAAGTCACACAATGAACTTTTGAGACGCTCTCTTCTTTTTTTATGCAGCGTTTCGATTTAACTCCTCGTCATTGCTATGTACAAACTAATTCAATTTATTATGAAAACAATAACAGCAAAGCTAATCGCAGCAACACTATTAGGCTTCGTGGTTCTATCATCGTGCGGAACCATCTACAGCGGTGAAACCAAAACTGAAAAGAGGGATGTAAAAGATTTTACCGGCATTGAGCTGGCCATTTCAGGTGATGTTTTCCTCTCGCAAGGCGATAATTTTAGCGTTACCGTTGAGGCAGAAAAGGATATTCTGCATAAAATTGAAACGGTAGTTGAAGGCGGAACCCTTAGAATAAAAACCGAGAAAGGGTTTAACATTTCTTGGGGCGATGCTAAGCTAAAGGTGTATATTACCATGCCAAGGGTTGAAAAGCTATCCATCTCCGGTTCGGGTGACATAAAAGCCGAAACCCCAATTAAGGCCGAAACATTGCTTCTAAGCATCTCCGGTAGCGGCGACATTAGTGTTCCTTCTCTTTCTGTAGAAGAACTCGCTGCTAAAGTATCAGGGTCGGGTGATATAAATGTAGAAGGCAGCTCGGTAGGTAAAAAAGCAGATGTAAGCGTAAGCGGCTCGGGCGATGTGTCCATTTCGGGAATTGAGTTTACCGATGCCGAAGTAAGCATTGTTGGCTCAGGCGATGCGTACATTGTTGTAAAAGACAATTTTACCGCACGAATTGTTGGAAGCGGAGACATTCGCTACTCAGGAAATCCACGAATCGATGCAAAAATTACAGGTTCGGGTGAACTAAAAAGTAACTAGTTTGTTTATAAGTTGGGTTTAGGTTTTAAATGGTTATACAATGTGTTTTTCAAAGGAGAGGGCCTGCAGCTCTCTCCTTTTATTTTTAACTTTATAATAAAAAAACACATGGATAATATTTTTAGAATAGAACACGATACATTGGGCGATGTAGAAGTCCCTGCCACAAAACTTTGGGCAGCCCAAACCCAGCGATCTCTTTTAAACTTCAACATTGGCGATGAAAAAATGCCCGTTGAAATAATTAACGCCTACGCGTTAGTTAAAAAATCGGCTGCCATTGCAAACAATCAGTACGGAATACTTTCTGAAGACAAGAAGGATTCTATTGTTAAAGTATGCGATGAAATTCTGGAAGGAAAGCATAATTCCGAGTTTCCCCTATCGGTATGGCAAACCGGCTCGGGAACCCAAACCAACATGAACCTGAACGAGGTAATTGCTAACCGTGCGCACTTGATTAGCGGAGGCGATTTAAGCGACCAGCAGAAGTTCCTTCATCCAAACGATGATGTGAACAAATCGCAGAGCAGCAACGACACTTTCCCAACAGCCATGCACATTGCTGCATATACGCTAACGGTTGAAAACATTATTCCCTCACTAAAAGGTTTAATTGAAACCCTGAAAGAGAAAAGTAAAGATTTTTCAGGAACAATCAAAATTGGCCGTACACACTGGATGGACGCAACACCGTTGACTCTTGGACAAGAATTCTCGGGCTACGCATCGCAACTTGAGCATGCACTTATGGCCATTGAAAACACGTTACCACATCTACTTGAGTTAGCCATTGGCGGAACAGCAGTGGGTACAGGAATTAATGCGCCCAAGGGTTTTTCAGATAATGTAACTCAAATTATATCAGAGATAACCGGGTACCCGTTTGTCCCTGCGCGCAATAAGTTTGAGGCGTTGGCCTCCCACGATGCCATGGTTGAAACCCACGGTGCTTTTAAACAGCTTGCGGTTAGCTTAACAAAAATTGCCAACGACATTCGAATTATGGCCTCAGGGCCACGAAGCGGGATAGGTGAAATTTCGTTACCTGCCAACGAGCCGGGTTCATCGATAATGCCAGGGAAGGTTAACCCAACCCAAGTTGAAGCCCTTACCATGGCGTGCGCTCAGGTAATAGGTAACGACTCGGCCATAACCATTGGCGGACTCAGCGGTAGCTTTGAGCTGAATGTGTACAAACCGCTAATTGCCTACAACTTCATACAATCGGCGAAACTTCTGGCTCAAGCCTTAACGAGTTTCAACAGAAACTGTGTTGTTGGCATTGGAGCAAACCTACAAAACATTGAAAAGAACCTTAACAACTCGCTAATGCTCGTTACTTCATTAAATCCGCATATTGGCTACGAAAAGGCTGCTGAGGTAGCCAAAAAAGCGTATGCCGAAGGAATAAACCTAAAGGAAGCTGCTATACAGCTGGGATACGTTACCGAGCAACAGTATAATCAGTGGGTCGACCCGAAAAAAATGGTGTAACCAACCAAATTCTACTTAAGACTTATTGTTGAAATTATTGGGTAGTGATCGGAATAGTTAACCTTTGGCGAGCGGTATGATGTTGCTACAAATTCAGGATTATACAGGATAAAATCGATACGGAACGAAGGAATGAACCCACGGTAGGTATAACCAACTCCCGAGCCCATTTCAGTAAATGAGTCATCGAGGTTTTTCCGCATTTGACGGTAGTTGTAGGAGATGGGCGATTCGTTAAAGTCGCCACAAACAACAGCAGGGTACGGACTTTTCATGATGTGCTCGGTAACAAGTTCAACCTGCTGAGCCCGTTTAACCAGGGCATCGCGAAAGCGGAATGAGATATCCTTAATCTCGTCCATCTTCTGAGAATCCTTGCGGTAACTCTGGTTGATTAAGAAGTTAATATTGCGTTCCTTTAGCCTTACCGACTGTAAATGGTTGTTGTATATCCTAATCGTATCACCATTAACTAAAACATCGGTAAAAATGCAGGCATTGGCGCTATTCTCGAATTTTATTTCGCCAGTATTCACAATTGGATACTTGCTAAAGGTTGCTAACCCGTACCCCGACTCTTTCCGTTTTACTATATAACCAACATGGGAATTGTACCCAATTTTTTCGCGAACCTGCTTCTCGGTTAGCTTCCCTTTTACTACGAAGAACTCCTGAAGGCAAACAATATCGAGGTTCTCATTTCTAATAAAATCAAATATTTTATTGAATGTAGGCTCCTCGTTGGACCAGTGGTAAAGTTTAAAAAGGTTCACATTGTACGACAGGATTTTAACATCATCCTTGCTGGTAATACTTCCCTTCCCAAAGGGAAATTGAAAGAAACTTGAGAAATGGTTTATCCCCAACAGGATTGCTACCAGAGGAATTAAAACCTCCCACTTCCATCTTAGAATCCAGTAAACAAGCACAAACAAATTCAATAAAAGTAATATAGGATAGCCTAACCCAACTATCCCGAAAAGCCAAAAAAACTGAGGATTAACGTAAACTGAAAGGTAGCTAAAAACCAGTGCAAGCCCAAGCAGCAGGCTCACAAACACCATGAAATGGTTCCCCAGCTTTTGAATTAGTTTCATGCTAACTACTTTTTCAAGCTAAACAGCGTATTCTTCTCATCGGCCGTTAGGCTTTCATATCCAGCCTTCGAAATTTTTTCGAGAATTCTGTCAATTTCAGCTTGCTTTTCAGCTTTCATTTTGTTGTACTCAAAATCATCGGCAGCAGCACGCTTGTAGTTTACCTTCATTTTGCTCCTCTTTCGGGTTGATGATGAAGCCGAGAAAACATCAATTAGCCAGGTTGCGGGCTTCACCAAGTCGAAACCCTTATTATACGAGTAAATGTAAAGAAACCCGAATAGCGCTCCGCCAAGATGAGCAATGTGCCCGCCGGCATTGCTTCCGGCAATACTAATCACATCAAGAACTATTAAAAAGGCTCCAATATACTTCAGCCTCACTTGGCCAATGAAAAGCAGGTTTAACGATACGTTTGGTGCGTAGGTTACCGCTGCAAAAACTACGGCATAAACCGACGCCGATGCTCCCAAAGCGTAAGAAATCGGAAGCACATTGGCAAAAACGGGGAACACATTATAAAAAAGAATATACAGGAACGCTCCGGCAACTCCCCCCATAAGGTAAACACCCAGTAACTTACGCTCCGACATGTAACCCAAGAAAATCCTTCCAAACCAGTACAGCCATAGAAGGTTGAACAGGATATGAATGAACCCCTCATGGAAAAACATGTAGGTAAAAATTGTCCATGGCCTGCTAAGTAGGTTCGGAATGTAAGCCGGGACTGCAAGGTATTGCGAGAGCGTATAGCCAAAATCTGAACCGGCAAGAAAAAGCAACGCTTTAAGAATGTTGAATACTAAAAAAACCGCCAGGTTGACGTATATTATCTTCACCAGCAAGCCACCTTCCCTGAACGATTGCTTTATCTCATCAATTATATTCATGTGTAAAAGTCTGTTTTTAAAACTAATAAAATCTATCGCGCCTATGCGCCCAGTACTTAATGAAAATAAAACCAAAAAGCATGCCACCCAAATGCGCAAAATGCGCAATGTTACTTCCTGGTTGAGTTATTGCTAGCCAAAGTTCAATGGCGCCGTAGCCCATCACAAAGTACTTGGCTTTTATGGGTATTGGAGGGAAAATAAGCATTAGCTGGGTATTGGGGAAGTACATCCCAAAAGCTAAAAGTACGCCAAAAACAGCACCCGATGCGCCTACTGTTGGCACGTTCATTTTTGCATCAATAAGTTGACGTGCATACTCTTGTGCCTGATTCATAAATACTTGGTTGTTTGGGTTGTTGAACCAGGCTCCCAGCATATTGTCGTATATTGTTCCGTAGTACTCGGGGAAGTATTTTGTGACGAATGCCGCAAAGGTTTCGGGTGAAAGGGTGTTCAGCATTGCGGTAGCTGCTTTTTCTATCCCAGTAATTTGAAAATGAATTACTAGCGTGTGAAGTAGTGCAGCGCCCAGCCCGGTAACCATGTAGTAGGTAAGAAAGCGTTTGCTTCCCCATACCTGTTCCAGAATCCGCCCAAACATGAACAGGGCAAACATATTAAAAAACAGGTGGGTAAGTCCACCATGCATAAACATGTGGGTAACTATTTGGTGTGGACGAAACAAGGAGGAACCAAAATAGAAAAGCCCTAAAATGCGGTTTAAATCAATACCAAAACTTGTCCCCAACACCCAGGTAACAAGAAGAAGGATGGCATTTATGATTATCAGGTTTTTTACCACAGGAGGGATGTTCTCGAAACCTGTTCGGCCCATTGTACTCATAATTCAACTATTTTTCTGTAAAACAAACGCATAAAATGCTAGTTTGTTCTGTTTGCTTATGTATACTAAGTTAATAATTAGAAACCAATTACTTAAACTTTTTTTCAATCTCATCGGTTTGAAGAATGTGAACTACAGGCTTGCCATCGGGCGAATGATTAGGTTGCTTACATGCAAAAAGTTTGTCAACTAAATCCTGCATTTCAAATGGATCCAACGATCGTCCATACGGAATTGCTGAGGCTTTTGCCATTGACATGGCCAGCTTCTGGTGCGCGTCAACCTTTGCGTTTCCCATATTTTCTTTAAAGTAGCTCAGTAGTTCAATCACAAACTTCTCAGGATTGGGAATTTTTAAGTGTGCTGGCAACGCATTCACAGCAACTGTATCCTTCCCTAAAATTGATAACTCAACTCCCAGAAGCGAGAGTTCCTCCTTTATTTGATCGAGTAAAGTGAAATCGCCGGCGCTAAGCTCAATGGTATGTGGGAAAAGTTCCTGCTGTGCGCTGGCGGGGCCCATGGAAAGGTTAAGCAGAAAGTTCTCGAACAGAATGCGTTCGTGAGCTCTCCGTTGGTCAATAACCATTAGCCCCGACTTCACCGATGAGAGTATGTACCTGTTCTTAAACTGGAAGAACCGTTGAGTTGCCTTGGGAAAAAGTGATTCTTCCTCTTCTGGATCGATGTTAAGTTTGCTCTCAACTATCTCGTCCTCAAAACCTATACCCCTTTCGTTGTGGTAAAGTTCCTGCCATCCCTCAACCGATTTTTTTTGGTAATCAAGTTGCATTCCCCTTGTGGGACGAACCCTTACATTCTCTTCCTCGAATGGATTGTAACTGGGGTTAACCATTATTTCAGGCACACTAACAGGCGCACTCTTTGGGAAGAAGGGGATATCAACCGCCATTTCGCTCTCAAAATCGAGCGAGGGCACTACCGCAAATTTCCCCAGAGTTTCCCTAACTGCTGCATGCAGAATTTGCCAAATTACTCGCTCGTCCTCAAATTTTATTTCGGTTTTAGTTGGGTGAATGTTTACATCAATGGCCTCCGGGTCAATCTCAAAGTAAATAAAATAAGGGGGGATTGCATCGGGAGCCAGCAGCTTCTCGTACGATTTGGTTACCGCTTTGTGTAGGTAGGGATTCTTCATGAAACGGTTATTCACGAAGAAGAACTGTTCGCCTGGGCTTTTCTTTGCGCTCTCAGGTTTACCGATGAATCCCGATATTTTTATTACCGATGTAGGAGCATTTAACTCCAGCAGCTGCTGGTTGACGTTTCTTCCCATGAGGCTAACAATTCGCTGCTTGAAGTTTGCCGCTGGTAAGTTGTAGATATCGGCTCCGTTATGCGACAGCACCATCGAAACGTGTGGGTTACCCAGTGCAACCCGCTGAAATTCAGAAATAATATGCTTCAACTCCAGCGAGGTGCTTTTTAAAAACTTTCGACGGGCTGGAACATTAAAAAAGAGGTTTTTTATGCTGAAGTTTGCACCCTGGGCGCAGGCGGCAGGCTCGTGTTTTGCCACATCGGAGCCTACAATTCGGATATAGGTTCCCACCTGGTCGCTAGCTCGTCGAGTACGCAGTTCAACCTCAGCTATGGCTGCTATTGAGGCTAACGCTTCTCCACGAAACCCCATGGTTTTTATTGCAAACAGATCGTCGGCCTTCGCTATTTTCGATGTTGCATGTCGCTCGAAGCAAAGCCTTGCATCGGTTTCCGACATACCGCAACCATCGTCAATAATCTGAATCAGCGCTTTCCCTCCGTCCCTGACATTCACCTCAATACGCGTGGAACCAGCATCAACAGAATTTTCCATAAGTTCTTTCACAACCGAAGCGGGTCGTTGAACTACCTCGCCAGCTGCAATTTGGTTTGCCACCGAATCGGGGAGAAGATGAATTACGTCAGCCATAAACTATAAGGAAATTCTAGTAGTAAAAGAAGAAGTACGCCAGAAGTAGCAGAATAGCTAAAATAATGATTAGCCTAAAATTACTCTTTGATTTGCTACGTACCGAGCGAGCGTAGTAGCCTCTCATCCTACCTTTTATTCCCGACACACGAATCTCATTCTCGTCGGTTAATCCCAACTCCTGCTTTATTTGTTGCTCACGCTCCTTGAGCGCTTCCTTGCGTTCATCGTAAAAAACTGGCCTGTAGTTAAACTGGCGTGGCCTAGGTGTTTTAAACATGCTAACTATTCCCATAAATCCTCCTCCTTACTTTTCAAAAAAACAAAGATACCTTTTTCTATGGGACTTGAAAAACCATTAAAATAATATGAGAATGTAAAAAATGTTAAAAAGCGTTACTTCTTAACCCTTGTGGGGTTAGTTTTAATGAATTTTTCCCAGCTGCTAACCTTTGCTCCTCCTCCTGTTCCATGAAGCTGGTAACTATGGCAAACGGCTGCTGCCAGCCCATCGGTAGCGTCGAAGTATTTCTGGTCAAAGTCGTTCACTTTGAGAATACTTTTCAACATGGCAGCAACCTGCTCCTTCGAGGCGTTTCCCTGCCCAGTGATTGCCATTTTAATCTTTCGGGGTGCGTACTCGAATATTGGCACTGAACGCGACAGCACAGCGGCCATGGCAACCCCTTGGGCTCGTCCTAGTTTCAACATACTCTGCACATTCTTTCCAAAGAATGGCGCTTCAATGGCAACCTCATCGGGCAGATACTCAATTACCAGCTGTTGAACCCTTTCGTAAATTGCCTTTAACTTAAGGTAATGGTCAGGATACTTTTTCAAATCAACAACTCCCAGCACTATGAGTTCCGATTTATTCTTCCCAAGAACCCGTATGACACCATACCCCAACACCGATGTACCGGGGTCGATTCCAAGAATTATTCTTTCGGGATGTACATTCATTTTACCAAGCACCGATTTCACTTTGAATTCCATTATAAACTTGATAGTCTAGCACTTTACTTGATTCAATGGGCTCTGTTTTCACAATAGTCCCCGTAAGATAATTTATTGCAGTAAAAATGCTTGCTTCATTCAAATCGCCAAATGGGAACTCAACCCCGTCGGCACATGTATAATCAACAGGTATCCCATCATAAAAATCGCCTTCTCCGTTTGCGTTCAATACTCGGAAGCATATAGGGACGAACGCCCAATCGAAATTCTCATAAGTTTTTCCGTACATTCCAACAGGTTTCCCGTAGGTTGTGCTACCAACTAACGTAACACCCATATGGGGTTTGAGGCCATTTATAAGCGCCTCGCTTGCTGAAGCTGACAAACCAGTTGTTACGAAAACAACCCGGTTTAACGACAGAGAATTTGGTTTTGCAGTGATATACGATGAATAGTTTTTATCTTGACGCTTATCGTTATGTACTAGTGTTGCATAAATTTCCCCGTTAGCAACAGACCCAGCAATTTGACCTGCCAAATGGTTTGAAACATCGAGGCTACCTCCCGTATTATACCTTAAATCAACTATCAAATCGGACACTCCCTGAAGTTGAAAGTCACTAAACACTTCATCGAGTTCAATGGTTGTTGGTGTTATAAACCCTTTAAGAACAAAGTAGCCTACCTTGCTCCCATTAAAATTGTAAATTGTATCCATTAGCACAGTATTCATGGCTATTACCGATTTTTCTACAACCCGAACAATAACCTCATCGTTTGGCCCGGCAAAAGTGAATGTGGTTTTGAATCCAACATCATCGGGGCCAAGTAAACTGTTCACATTCTCTGGCGTTGGGGTGATGCTATTTATTTTTGTAATTCTCCATCCACGTTCCACCCCAAATTCAGTAAAAGGGGAGTTACGAAACACAAAAGTTATCCAGAGGTTGTTGTTCGCATCAAAAGCACTACCAAAACCGTAACCCACGTACTTGCCCTCCTCGTAGTA
This sequence comes from Tenuifilaceae bacterium, assembly GCA_035380045.1. Taxonomy (GTDB): domain Bacteria; phylum Bacteroidota; class Bacteroidia; order Bacteroidales; family Tenuifilaceae; genus DAOSWM01. Next base: position 24,496 of record DAOSWM010000027.1, read on the forward strand.
TGCCTCAAGATTCTGCCTCGTGGTAACGTAGCTCCACCTATCTAGCTCCTTGTAACGCAATGCTTCAAGCAACTCAATGGGAGAAGGATAATCTTCCACGTTAACTGCTGGCATGTGTTCGTACCAAAGGTACCAGTAATCCATGAAACTATACAACGCCAGATTGGCCTCCAGGTATTGGTCGTCATCATCTCTATTGCACCCAACAAACGATAAAGAATAAAACAAAACGATAGAGATAAGCGAAAACTTCACACATCTTATTATTCTCATTTTTTATAACTTTTTACTAGGTGATAGCTGCTGAAAGAGTATACTTGAAACAATTATTAAAAGTCCAACTATCGTTGTCCAATAAATTTTTTCCCCAACTACCGTATTAATAAAAACTAACGATACAAAGGGAACAACATAAATTATATTCCCCAATTTAGCTGTTGATTTTGCCAAACTTAACGCTTTTAGCCAAAGGTAAAAAGTAATTCCCATTTCAAAAGCACCCACGTATAATGAACCAAAAATTCCTTTCAAATTTAGTATCCAAAAATCATTGAAAAAAATTCCGGCAGCAAACGAAAACAATGTAGCAAATGCAAAGTTCATAAAAAGTCTGACAACCGGATCAATCTTCGAATACTTAAGGTTGAATAACCAGTACAATGCCCATGCAACCGAACTCGATAATGCTAAAAATACACCCAACGGATCGCTCTTTTTAAATAGCGAAAACTCACCCTGCGAAGTTATCAGCACAACCCCAATAAAACTGGCTACCAAAGCAATAAAACTCCGCAATGTAAGTTTCTCCCCCAAAATTGGGATTGATAAAACCACCAAAACAATGGGCCATACAAAATTTAGTGGTTGGGCTACCTGCGCAGGCAGTAACTCATAAGCCCTTAAAAGAATAAAATAGTATGCAAACGGGTTGAACATCCCAAGAATAAAGGAGGTTGCAATTTGTTTTTGAGTTACAGTAAATAATTCACGAAACTTACCTGTTAGCAAAAGTATTGTGAAAAGAATTATAGTTGAGAATAACGATGCCCAAGCCAACAGCTGAATAAACGTAAAATTCTCCAGAGTAATTTTAAAAGCAGTTGCAGCCGTTCCCCAGAAAAGGATTGTAAATCCTGCATAAACATAAGAAATCTTGCCTAAGTTCATGTTACTGTTTTAAGTTGTGAAGATAGTAAAAAACGGTTTGATAAATCTGTCTCACAGTTTGCATAAATATCACCGAATACAAATCTCTGCTTGCTTTAAAACGCTCTTTTACAAATAAATGCAATTAGTTTTTAAAACACATTTCTGGTATGGTTTTTTCATTTCAAGGTTACTATCTTTGCGGCTCTTAAAATTCGGGGAATTACTATGATTTCTGTTGATGGACTTACGGTTGAGTTTGGCGGTACAACGCTGTTTAAGGATATTTCGTTTGCTATAAATGAGAAGGATCGTATTGCCCTGATGGGCAAGAACGGTGCCGGAAAATCTACAATGCTAAAAATACTCGCAGGCGAGAAAACACCTAGCAGAGGGAGAGTTACTGCGCCAAAGGATGCAATAATTGCATATCTGCCCCAACACTTAATGGTCGATAATAACCGAACTGTATTCGAAGAAGCTTCGCAAGCTTTCGCTCATATTTTCGAGATGGAGGCAAGAATTAAAGAAATAAACGAAGAACTCGCATCCAGAACCGATTACGAATCGGAAGAGTACTACAAGCTCATTGAGGATGTTTCCGTACTGAGCGAGAAGTTTTATTCTCTCGAGGAAGTTAACTATCATGCTGAGGTTGAAAAAATTCTGATTGGCCTGGGTTTTCTGCGAAGCGAATTTACTCGCCCTACCAGCGAGTATAGTGGTGGCTGGCGCATGCGAATTGAGCTGGCCAAAATTCTTCTAAAAAACCCCGACCTAATTCTTCTCGACGAGCCCACAAACCACCTCGATATTGAATCCATTCAGTGGCTCGAAGAGTTTCTCATCAACAGCGCAAAAGCTGTTATCGTAATTTCGCACGATCGTGCTTTTGTCGACAATATCACCAACCGCACCATTGAGGTTACTATGGGTCGGATATACGACTACAAGGTAAACTACACCAAGTATCTCGAACTTCGCAGGGACCGACGATTGCAGCAGATAAGAGCATACGAGGAGCAGCAAAAAATGATTGCCGATAACGAAGAGTTTATTGAACGTTTCAAGGGAACCTACTCCAAAACCAACCAGGTGAGAAGCCGTGTAAAAATGCTCGACAAGCTTGAGCTGGTTGAAATTGACGAGGAGGATACATCCGCGCTTCGGTTACGATTTCCCCCTTCCCCTCGTTCGGGAAATCATCCTCTAATTGTAAACGAACTCTCTAAATCATATGGAGACCATTTAGTTTTTAAGGATACTTCATTCACCCTAAATCGAGGAGATAAAGTTGCCTTTGTTGGCAAAAATGGTGAGGGAAAAACAACAATGGTGAAAGCAATAATGGGAGAGATTGAACATCAGGGAAGGCTAACTCTTGGGCACAACGTAATGGTTGGCTACTTCGCTCAGAACGAAGCTTCGCTTCTAAACGAGGAGCTAACCGTATACCAAACCATTGACGATGTTGCCGTTGGCGATATTCGAACAAAAATTAAAGATTTGCTGGGAGCATTCATGTTTGGTGCCGACAGCTGGACCAAAAAAGTTAAGGTTCTCTCAGGTGGCGAACGTACTCGTCTTTCAATGATTAAGCTGCTTCTTCAACCTGTAAATTTCCTCATTCTCGATGAGCCAACAAACCACCTCGATTTACGAACTAAAGATTTACTAAAGGAAGCTCTGGTAAACTACGACGGAACGCTGGTGGTTGTATCCCACGATCGCGATTTTCTGAGCGGTCTCACTTCAAAAGTTTACGAGTTTGGCAACCAGCGCGTAAAGGAACATTTCGGAGGGATTCAGGATTTTATTGAAACCAAGAAGCTGGCTAGCCTTAAGGAAATTGAGAGGAAAAACAATTAACCTAACACCACAATACATTCAATTTATTTCACGAATATATTACAACAATTTCTGTAACTGAAAAGCCGGTTTCTGATGTTCAGAAACCGGCTTTTACATATTTTCAATTTAATACTTTACTGTACCTCTATCATATCAAATCCACAGTAACCTTGAAGAACTTTCGGAATTTTAATTCCATGTGGAGTTTGGTTATTCTCAAGCAGCGAAGCCACAATGCGCGGTAAAGCCAAAGAACTTCCATTAAGGGTATGAGCTAGCTGGTTCTTCTTCTCCCCTTCTTCTTTATACCTTAACATTAACCTGTTGGCCTGAAACGATTCGAAATTTGAAACCGAGCTAACCTCAAGCCAGCGATGCTGAGCAGCCGAAAAAACCTCAAAATCGTAGGTTAAAGCTGAAGTGAAACTCATGTCGCCTCCGCAGAGCTTAATAATTCGGTAAGGTAGCTCCAACTTTATTAGAATATTCTCAACGTGAGTTACCATTTCCTCCAGACTTTCATACGAGCGATCAGGATGTTGAACCTGTACAATCTCAACCTTGTCGAACTGGTGAAGGCGATTCAATCCGCGAACATCCTTGCCGTACGATCCTGCCTCGCGACGGAAACAGGGAGTGTAAGCGGTTAGCTTAACCGGCAGGTTTGACGCATGAAGAATCACATCCCTAAAAATATTGGTTACAGGAACCTCTGCGGTTGGAATCAGGTAGAAATTATCAACTGTTGCATGGTACATTTGTCCGTCCTTATCGGGGAGTTGTCCTGTTCCGTAGGCTGAATCCTCATTCACCATGAGCGGAGGCATAACCTCGCCGTATCCGGCTGCCACATTCTCGTCGAGGAAAAAGTTGATGAGTGCGCGTTGTAACTTTGCACCTTTCTCCTTGTAAACAGGGAATCCGCTCCCAGTTATCTTAACGCCCAACTCAAAATCGATAATATCGTATTTCTTGGCCAAATCCCAGTGTGGAATTGCTTCCTCGTGCAAATCGGGGATGGTTCCTCCGGAACGAACCTCAACGTTATCTGTATGGGTTTTACCTTCAGGAACCGACTTGTGAGGAATATTTGGGAGCAGAACCAACGCTGCATTCAACTCCTTTTCTGCTTCAGCCAAACTTTCGCCCAGCTCTTTCGATTGCTCCTTCAGAGCAGCAACTTTATTTTTTGCCGAGTTTGCCTCAACGGTTTTGCCCTCCTTGAAGAGCTGGCCAATTTCTTTGGAAATAGTATTTTGCTCGGCTAGGTTGCCGTCGAGCTGTACCTGGGTTGCCTTCCTGCTATCATCAATCTCAAGGATTCTCTCAACAATTCCTTGTGCATCGAAGTGCTTCACGGCCAGACGATCAATTACAAAGTCCTTGCTTTCGCGAATAAGTTTGAGTGTAAGCATATTCTAAAGTTTAATAATGTAAAAATCTCCTGAGGGGCAACGCATTGGCGAAGCTACAGGAGATTTATAGTAAGGTAAAAAAATCAGTGCTAGCTTTCAGCCGGAATAACAGATACGTACGATTTGTTTTCGGCTTTTTTGCGGAACGAAACAACGCCATCAACCAGCGCAAAGAGGGTATGATCTTTACCCATTCCCACGTTTACACCAGGATTATGCTTGGTTCCCCTTTGGCGAACGATGATATTACCAGCCTTGGCAACCTGTCCGCCGAAAAG
>DAOSWM010000027.1:29285-35706 GCA_035380045.1 Tenuifilaceae bacterium
CCTAGGGTAACTTTTCCCTCGTTCTCAACGAGAAGAACCTGATCGAAGCTCATTTCGGCACCTTCCTCACCTTCTAGGCGATGAACAAAGATCTTTTGATCTTTTTGTACCTTAAACTGCTGTCCGGCAATATCTACAATCGCGTACATCTATTTAACTATTAATGGTTATTCAACTCTTTTTGGGCTTGCAAAAGTATAAAAGATATTTTGATTCGCAAAAATAATATCTAAAAAACAAAAAAATATTTTCCATTGCAACCTGCTGAGCTTAAATAGAACAATTCCTTTTCTCACTGCTTTGAAGGCTGCAAAAATAACACTTCTTTTTATAAACATTCTCCCTTTCTTCTTGTATTATTTCATAAATTCGATTAGGTTTGTAGTTTGTCATCCGTATTTTCGGGTACCAAAAATATGTATTTGAAATGAGCAGGGTTAAACTTAACGTGCTGGGAATTTCGTATAGTCAAACTCAGTCGGGAGCATACGCGCTAGTTCTGAGCGAGGAGGAAGGTAAACGACGCATCCCAATAATCATAGGTGGTTTTGAGGCGCAAGCCATTGCCATTCAGCTGGAAGGATTAACTCCACCCCGCCCGCTCACCCACGATCTTTTCCTAAACTTTGCCAAATCTTTTAGTATTGAAATTATTGATGTTCAAATATATAAACTAGAAGAGGGGGTTTTCTTTTCCAAACTACACTGCGATAATGGCAAGAAAGAAGTTTATATTGACGCCCGCACCTCCGATTCGATTGCTCTTGCGCTCCGGTTTGGATGCCCCATTTATACTACTGAGGATATTTTAGAAAAAGCAGGCATTGTTCTCGACATTGAGGACAAGCCAGAAGATTCCCCACACACAGAAAAAAAAACCACTGTACAACCAAAATCGGATAGCCTAACTGAAGGGTTAAAAAAACTCTCTGTTGAAGAGCTGAATGCTTTGCTCGAGGAAGCCATAATGAACGAGGATTACGAGAAGGCATCGAAAATTCGAGATGAGCTTAACAAACGTACCTAAACCTTAAATCACACAAAATGATAAAGAAAGTTCTCTATGCTCTGGCTATCGCCATAGTACTTATTGGAGCCATCGTTTCAACTGCCGATAGCACACCTGTTGATTCTACTCTTGTAGCCGACACAACAACCGTTGTTCAGGTAGAGCAAACTCAACCAACACAGGATACCGAACAGCCCAATAGCAACTTGAATTCGAAGCTGGTTCCTACCAAAAAGGCATTTAAGTTCAACTTCATTTCGTTGCTCCGTGGACTAGGCGGATTGCTGGTAATATTTGGGATTGCCTACCTTTTTAGCACCAACCGCAAGGCAGTATCGTGGAAAGTTGTTGGAATTGGACTGGCTATTCAGCTTCTGCTTGCCATAGCAATTCTTCAGTTCCCTCCCGTACAGTTTTTCTTCGATTTTATTGGAAAAATATTTGTGAAAATCCTCGATTTCTCAAAGGCTGGCACCGAGTTCCTTTTCCCAGGTTTCTTGGATGTGAACAAGTTCGGTTTTGTGTTTGCATTCCAGGTGCTCCCAACCATTATTTTCTTCTCGGCGCTAACCAGTCTACTTTTCTACCTTGGAATAATCCAAAAGGTTGTGTGGGTTTTGGCCTGGCTTATGACCAAAGCCATGAAACTTTCGGGCGCCGAGAGCCTTTCCGTTGCCGGAAATATTTTTCTGGGACAAACCGAATCGCCGCTTATGATTAAAGCCTACCTTGAGAAAATGACAAATTCTGAGATTCTGCTGGTTATGACCGGAGGAATGGCTACTCTTGCCGGAGGCGTTTTGGCAGCATACATCAGCTTCCTCGGAGGTGACGATCCGGTTCAACGGTTAATTTTTGCGAAACACTTGCTGGCTGCATCCATCATGGCCGCTCCCGGTGCGGTTGTTGTTTCGAAAATTCTGGTTCCCCAAACGGAGAAAATTGACACCAACGTTGAGATTCCGAAGGATAAAATTGGGAGTAACGTTCTCGATGCCATATCAAATGGCACAACCGAGGGGTTAAAACTTGCCGTTAACGTAGCTGCCATGCTGGTAGTTTTCATCGCTTTTATCGCAATGTTCAACTTTATTGTGCATAAAATTGGTGCATGGACCAACCTAAACCACGTTATTGCTGAGGCTACCGGAGGAAACTACAAATCGCTATCGCTCGAATTTATTCTGGGTTATACATTCGCCCCGGTTATGTGGCTAATAGGCGTTTGCAAGGAAGACATTACATTGCTTGGACGCCTGCTAGGCGAAAAGCTTATTATGACCGAGTTCATTGGTTACGTTAGCCTTGCTGAACTAAAATCGGTTGGGGCATTTGCACAGGAGAAATCGATAATTATGGCAACCTACATGCTTTGCGGGTTTGCAAATTTCGCTTCGATTGGAATTCAAATTGGTGGAATTGGTTCCCTTGCTCCAACAAAACGAGTTCTTCTTTCGCGTTACGGAATGCGTGCGCTTCTTGGTGGGACTTTAGCATCATTAATATCTGCAACCATAGTTGGCGTTATTCTTGGATAAACTTCAAATAAAAAAATTAGAACCTGAAATCTTTGTTGATTTCAGGTTTTTTTTCATTTTTTCACTAAAAAAGGCATATAACAAACTATCTGAAGCTAAAAAACGCATTTGTTTTTTTAAAAAGATTTATTTCAAACGTTTATTGTTACAATTCCATTGGTCAGTTATTTTTTATTATTTATTTTTACCGAACTATTTTTTAAGCTGATTTGAAGACAAAACAACAATAATTCTAACCATTTAAAAACAAACTATTTATGGCAAAGAGAACTATCGTAGCAATGCCCGGCGACGGCATCGGGAAAGCAGTTTTGGAAGAGAGCATCCGAGTACTTGAGGCCGCAGGTTTTCAGGCTGATTATGTTGAGGGTGACATTGGATGGGAATTCTGGAGGAAAGAAGGAAATCCACTACCCGACAGGACCCTGAAACTACTTGAGCAGCATAAAATTGGCTTATTTGGTGCTATTACCTCAAAGCCAAAAGATAAAGCCGCTGCTGAACTCGCTCCCGAGTTACAGGGGAAAGGCATTCAGTACTATAGCCCCATTGTTGGAATGCGTCAGCATTTCAATCTCGATATCTGCATGCGCCCATGTAGAACCCTGAAGGGAAATCCGCTGAACTTCATTCGTCGCGGGAAGGATAGCACAATTGAAGAGCCTGAGGTTGATGTGATGATCTTCCGCCAGAATACTGAGGGCCTTTACGGTGGTGTTGAGTGGACAAACCCCAACGATCAGGTTTACAATGCGCTGATGACACACAAAAAGTTTGTGGATAACTTTTCAACCTGCCCACGTGAAGAGTTAGCCGTTTCTACACGTATTTTCACAAAAAAATATACTACACGCATTGTTCGTGCAGCTTTTGAGTATGCTAAGAAACGTGGTTTTGAAAAAATCACTGTTTGCGAAAAACCAAACGTAATTCGCGAAACTTCAGGAATGATGCTAAAAATTGCTCAGGAGATGAGCAAGAACGAGTTCCCAAATATTTGGGTAGAGGATGTGAACATCGATGCCATGATGATGTGGCTAACCAAAAACCCTGAAAACTACAACGTAATTGTTTCGGGCAACATGTTTGGCGATATCGTTTCCGACGGATTTGCCGGATTAATTGGAGGATTAGGTTTTGCAACTTCCGCTCAGTTTAACCCCGAAAATGGTATCGCAGTATTTGAGCCAACCCACGGTTCTGCTCCAAAATATGCCGATTACGAAACATCAATCGTTAACCCGGTTGCAATGATTCTATCAGCAGTTATGATGCTTGAGCATATTGGTGAAGACGCAATTGCTCAACGTATCCGCAATGCAACAGCTGCTGTTATTGCCGAAGGCAAAGTTCGTGCATACGATATGCTGAAACTTAAAGGAAGTCCCGACGTAATTAAGCAGGGTGCTGCCAGCACTAAACAAATGGCTGATGCTATTATTGCAAAGCTTTAGTTTATAATCCATAAGCCTGAAGTAAGGATCTAAATATCCTCAATCTTCGGGCTTTTTTATATCCTTTTTATAACCAAAAACTAAAAACCGAAAACAATGTCACGTATAGAAATAAAGCAGGAGTTTATGGATCAGACTCAAAAACTTTGGCCTGAGCTTGAGTGGATTAAAGACGAAACCTTACGCTTAAATACAACCCGTACATGGGCCTTGGCTTTGCAAAAGAGCGTTCTTACGCCTAACGACCTAAACACCATTCCTTTCACGCTACTTTGTGGTCCGGATTTAAAGGTAACATTCATGGATCATAAACGTTCGGTGGTTCATATCGCAAAAGATTGTGGCGACCAGATGAATAAATTCTTTAAAACTGACCTTCCTGTAGATATGGATGTACTGATTGCAGGTGCAATTCTTGCCGATGTCGGCAAACTTTTGGAGTATGAAATGAAGGATGGCAAATCTGTTCAAGGTTCGTACGGGAAATACCTGCGTCACCCATTCTCAGGAGTATCGTTAGCTGAAATGTGCGATGTTCCTCCTGCCGTTTGCCATATTATTGCGACACACGCTGGCGAAGGAAATATGGTAAAAAGATCGACCGAAGCATACGTTGTTCACCACGCTGACTTTATGACATTTGAGCCATTTAAAGAGAGGTTGAAACTATAAGAAGTTAGAAGTGGGAAGACGGAAGAGGGAAGTAAAACCAACTTATAAAAATTGAATACCTATGAACTTAATAGAAAAAATAATTGCAAACCATAGCAACAAGGAGAAAGTTGCTCCCGGGCAGATTGTTGACATTCTAATAGATGCCCGCGTTGCCCGCGACTTTGGTGGCGCTAACGTTGTAAAAAATCTGGTAAATAACGGATTAACAATCAACGATGCAAAACGCACTTTTTTTACATTCGACTGTAATCCAACCGGATCCGACCAGAAGTATGCTGCAAACCAGCATTACTGCAGAATGTATGCCCGTGAGAACGGCATAAAAATTTATGACATTGACTCGGGTATTGGTACCCACCTGGCCATTGATGAAGGAATGGCTTGGCCCGGCAGTACTTTTGTAAGCACCGACTCGCACGCAAATATCATGGGCTCCATCTGTTCTTTTGGACAGGGAATGGGCGATCAGGATATTGCTGCTGCATGGGCAAAGGGTTCTATCTGGTTTAAAGTGCCAACATCCGTTAAGCTTGTTTTCAAAGGGAAGCGACCAGCAAATATTTCGGCAAAAGACATCACCCTAAACTTGCTCAAAATTTTCGGAGCCAATACGTTACTTGGAAATTCCGTTGAGTTTTACGGCGAAGCTATCGATGAGCTTACGCTCGATGAGCGTATCACAATCGCATCAATGGCAACTGAAATGGGAGCAATCATTTTCCTTTTCCCTCCAAGCAAGGCAATTCACGAGTACTGCGAAAAGAAAACCGGTAGAAAACTTGAGTTTCTAAAAGCCGATGATGATGCGAAGTATGAAGATATCAAGGAAATTGATATTTCTACGTTTGTTCCTATGCTTGCCCGTCCCGGGAAACCTCACGACAACTCAGGTGTTGCCAACGAAAAGGGCAAAAAAATTGACTCTGCATTCATAGGCAGCTGTACCAACGGACGAATCGAAGACCTGCGCCAAGCAGCACAAATTCTTAAAGGAAAAAAAGTTGCCCCCGGTGTTGTTCTGAAAATTGTTCCTTCAACCGATGCAATTTGGAGACAAGCTCTCGACGAAGGGCTTATCCAAATTTTCAAGGATGCTGGTGCATTGGTTTCCAATGCTGGTTGTGCTGGTTGCGCAGCGGGACAAGTTGGACAGAACGGTCCAAATGAAGTTACGCTTAGTACAGGAAACAGGAACTTTGAAGGGAAACAGGGGAAAGGATTCGTTTACCTTGCATCGCCAGCAGTTGTGGCAGCATCTGCCGTTGCAGGCGTTATTACAACTCCCGATGAAATTCCTGCCAAACCCGCAGAATTCACAAAAGCAACCGAATCAAGCTTTAAACTTGGAACAAAGCGTGAAGCGCAAAAAGATAAACCACTTGTGGTTGAAGGTCGTGTTTGGGTAATTATAAAGGATGATATCGATACCGATATGATTTTCCACAACCGCTACCTAACGATTACAGATATCAAAGAAATGGGACAGTACGCTTTCGATAACCTGAAAGGTTACGAGGATTTTGCAAAGAAAGCGCAACCTAACGATATCGTAATCACAGGTAAAAACTTTGGTGCAGGAAGTTCACGCCAGCAAGCAGTTGATTGCTTTGCTTCTCTTGGTGTTTCATGTATTTTGGCCGAATCGTACGGGGCAATCTACGAGAGAAACGCTATCAACGCAGCTTTCCCAATCCTGACCTACAAACCCGGATTACTTGAATCTATAGATATCAAGGATGGCGACA
>DAOSWM010000027.1:35806-37592 GCA_035380045.1 Tenuifilaceae bacterium
AAGACTTGGGAGAAAATGGGAGGAACAAAAGTTTTCGACCCCAACCAGCTTCTCATCACTCTCGATCATAATGCACCTCCTACAACCGACAAACTGGCAAACGATTACAACTCAATTCGCAAATTTGCTCGCGAGCAGGGAATCACAAAATTCCATGATGCCGGCGATGGAATTTGCCACCAAATTATGTCGTACTACGCAAAACCGGGTATGATTATAGTTGGTAGCGATAGCCACACTTGTACTGCAGGTGCATTCAACGCAATGGCAGCCGGAATTGACCGCACAGAATCGGCCGGACTATGGAAAAAAGGTGAAACCTGGTTCCGAGTTCCCGAATCATTAAAAATCACTTTGAAAGGAAAGCTTAACAAGGGAGTTTACGCCAAGGATTTGAGCTTATGGATAATTGGTAAAATTGGAACTGATGGTGCAAACTACATGTCGATTGAGTTCCATGGTGAAGGCGTAAAAACTTTATCGATTTCTGAGAGAATGACCATCACCAACCTAGCATCGGAAATGGGAGCAAAAAATTCCGTTTTCCCTGCTGATGAGGTTTTGGCTAAACATCTTGGAACAGATAAGCTAAACAGTGTTTGGGCCGATGCAGATGCAAAATACGACAAGGAACTAGAAATTAATTTAAGCGAAATTTTCCCGGTTGTTGCTGCACCTCACAGTCCCGAGAATGTGAAAGCAATCTCCGAAGTTCAGGGAACAAAGTTGAACCAAGGCGTTATAGGAACCTGTACCAACGGACGCTTGGATGATATCAGGATTGCATCAGAAGTTCTTGATGGCAAACAAATCGCTAAAGATTTTCAGCTGCTTGTGATTCCAGCATCCAAGGATATTTACATGCAAGCAATTGAGCAAGGATATATTACCAAACTTATGAAAGCCGGAGCAACCATTCTGGCTGCATCGTGCGGTCCTTGCTTAGGAACCGGCCAGGGAATTCCAGCGGATGATTTTGTAGTAATTTCCACCGCTAACCGTAACTTCAAGGGAAGAATGGGAAATAAGAATTCTTCCATTTACCTTGCAAGTCCGGCAGCAGTTGCCTACTCGGCAATTCATGGAGAAATTACCGATCCACGTGGGATTAAAGCAAACGATACGTTTACCACCGAAGTTCAGATTGGAACTACCGTTTCAATTCCTAAGAACGAAAATCGCAAAACCGACTCGGTTTGGAACTATGCAGATGCTGACAACCTAAACACCGACCAGATGTTTGCAGGAAACCTGACATACAACGTGTTAAGTTCCGATCCTCCTGCAATTATGCCCCATCTTTTCAAAGGTTTCGATGAAAGTTTTGCCGAGAAAGTTGCCGAAGGCGATATAGTTGTTGCGGGCGATAACTTTGGCTGCGGCAGTTCGCGCGAGCATCCTGCAGTAGGCTTGGCACACGCTGGCGTTAAAGCCGTAATCTGCAAATCGGTAAACCGTATTTTCTACCGTTCTTCGGTAAACCAAGGGTTACCAATTTTGGTTGTTCCTGAGGCTGTGAATAACTACAAGCAAGGCGATAAACTCAACGTTGATTTTGCTAAAGGCGAAATTCAAATAAACGATAAAGTTTTCCGTTTTGAACCTTTGCCACAACAGCTAATGGCTGTATTTGAGGCAAAAGGATTGGTAAACTATCTGAAGAATGCGTAGCGTTATATTGTAAAATTTGAAAGAGCGGGTAACTTTTACTCGCTCTTTTTTTTATCTTCACGTTTCCATGATTCTTCTTCGTCGGAACGCCTGTCTGGCGACAGGTAAAATTGGA
>DAOSWM010000028.1:0-8904 GCA_035380045.1 Tenuifilaceae bacterium
GCGGTCTGGACGAGACTCGAACTCGCGACCTCCGCCGTGACAGGGCGGCATTCTAACCAACTGAACTACCAGACCAAGGCTTAAAAGAGCTAAACAGTTTGTGTTTCCTGTTTTTGACGGTGCAAAGATATATCTTCTGTTATAATCTGCAATACTTTTTTGAAAAAAAATCTTCTATTTGTAAAAAAAACTGAAGTGAACACTCCCGTAATTTCTAACTTCACCAAAATTAGGCAGTTTTGAAAGGTCAGTATTTTTTGAGTGTTCAACAATTAACCACCCATTAGGGTTGAGTAGCTGTTTATTAAACACAATTTCGGGAATCTTTGCAAATCCTTTCATTTCGTATGGAGGATCAGCGAAGATTATATCGTAGGTTGCCTTGCTTATCTCTAGGAAATGGAATGCATTTTGTTTTAAAGCAAGTATTTGATTGAGTTTTAACTCTGCTATCACCTTTTTAATAAAAGCAAAATGTTGCGGGTTCATTTCCACCAAGTGGATATTTTGGCATCCCCGTGAGGCAAATTCGAAGCTGATGCTTCCAGTTCCTGAAAAAAGATCGAGAACTGAAACTTCTTCGAAATCGAAGTGATTGTTTATTATGTTAAAAAGGCTCTCCTTTGCGTAATCGGTTGTGGGGCGTGCTTTAAAATTTTTGGGTGGAGAGAAGTATCTCCCCTTAAAATCACCACTTACAATTCGCATAGCGACTGGTTGAACAGGTTGGCAAATTTCCCTTTATACCGGTTAAGCAGGTAGCTAAAATGGTTTTGATCGAGATTTGTTGCTAACGAATAATCTTTAAAGAATTGTGAAAGGAGCGATTCAAGCAATTCGGTTTCATTATGGTTTCCAGTAACACTAACAGTTGTTTCAGTAGATTCGATATCCAAACTATTACACATATTTAGTAAGTAATATGAGATGTCATTTGGGTTTAGCGAGTCGATGGTGGTACAGTGTTGAAATTGTATCCCTTTCGATATGACCACCACGGCAAATTTGCCGTTGAAAGCAAGCGTAATGGAGTTGGTTTTGGGATTAACATTTTTCGATTTATGAAACGCTATTACGGGTTCACAGAACCCAATAAAGTGAGTTTTTGGGTGAATAGCTTTCCATTCAGATACAAGCATCGATGGTAAAGCGTAGATGCAAGTTGCCGAGTCGTCAATATTATTAAATCTTAGTTCGTATAGTTCTGGAATTGGATGCACCAGCTCCAGAAGCATATTCGATTTTTCTGGTTCATGAAACCCTTTGGGAACCAAGGTGAAAATAGGTGATTCATAGCTGAATATCACCTTTTTAAAGGGGTTTTTTATCCATTCGTACGATTCAATGATATTTTGAACCGGGACAAACCAATCATCATCGCTAACTGGGTTGGAATAGGTGTTTGAAACAAGCGCAATGAAACAGTTTCGTACCAAATCGTTCACACAAAAAGAAAATCCATTCAGCGAGAGCTGAATGGATAGTTCATATGATTCAGTACGATTGGGGTCGAAGGTCTCGTCAAAAAGTTCAAGTTTTTGCATGATACCTCCTCAATACTATTCCCAGTTACCTGCGTTGTTAGTTGCTTCGGTAAGCGAACCAACCTGTAGCCCAGGGTACTTTTCCAACTTCTTCCTCAAATCGTTTTGGTTGAATATAAGTTGCTTGTCAAGTCCTTGTAGCACTATGTCATTATGAGCTTTTGCTTCAAAAACTTGTACTTTTACACCTGAGCCAGTTTCGAGTATCCCGGCTCCTAATTCAAACTCATGTTCTCCAACATACGGAACGTATCTGAGCGAATCAACAGGGTAGCCTTTTTTGAACAGGCTATCAAGAACGCTAATTCTTATAGTGTCTCTGAACACCTTACCAAGTGCTACTGCCACTGAGTCGTCCATGGAACCAATTTGCTTCACAACCCTGAAAGAATCGTACTTAACAAAATTGATTAGCGTATCAAAACTACCTGTAAACTTGCTGTTTTCAGTTCTATATGCAATCTGAGCAGTTCTGATATCGATTAAACGTTGTATGGTTTTTTCGTACCTTTTATCCATTTCTTTATTGAAACGAATGGGTTTCATAATGCTTTCTACAACAAAGTAGGTTAGCGCAATTATAGCAACAAATAGCAGAATTTGGTAAACGGTTTTCATTTTACTCAATTTAGTTTAAGTTTGCCTGCAAATTTAAAAACATATAATTAATTTTATAACAACCTTTCAATTTTATTACACCTTTTTAATGGAAAAAAATCAAATATACAAATCTCTCATTCAAAATCTGGGTTTTGAACTAACAAAAAGTCAAGAAATTGCTGCCGATTTGCTTGCAGACTTTGCAACCAATAGAAATAGCAACTTTTGTTTTTTGCTGAAGGGGTTTGCAGGAACCGGTAAAACAACTTTAATAGCATCGTTGGTTAAAACCTTAACTACATTTAAAGTGAAGGTTGTTTTGTTAGCTCCAACTGGCAGAGCCGCAAAGGTACTGAGCCATTACTCCGGGTTTCCTGCTTTCACAATTCATAAGTGGATATACAGGCAGAAATCGTTGAAGGATGCCGTGGGAAGGTTTGTTCTAGATAAGAATCTGGCAAAAAACTGCGTTTTTATTGTTGATGAGGCATCAATGATTAGCAATTCTTCCTTCGAAGATTCGGTTTTTGGAACCGGCAGGCTCCTCGACGATTTGGTTTCCTACGTATCCGATGGCGAGAACTGCAGGCTAATACTAGTGGGCGACGAGGCGCAGCTTCCTCCCGTTAAACTCGATATTAGTCCGGCGCTCAATAGGAAGGAAGTTATTGGTTACGGTATTGATGTGGAAGAGGTTACGCTGAGTAACGTGGTGCGTCAGGCCGAGGAATCGGGCATTCTGAGGAATGCAACAACCCTTAGAACCATGCTAGAGCACAATGACATAAGGGTTCCTAAGTTTGATACAATTGGTTACAACGATTTTATTCGAATCTCTGGTTCGGAGCTGCTCGAACTGCTTGAAACTTCCTACGACAGGGTAGGGATGGATGAAACCGTGGTGCTAAACTACTCCAACAAGCGTGCGAACAAATACAACGAGGGAATACGAAACAAAATTCTTTGGCGTGAGAGCGAAATTTCGCAGGGCGATTTTTTAATGGTTGTTCGTAATAACTACTTCTGGGTTGAGAACGATAATGACATTAACTTCATTGCAAACGGCGATATTGTTGAGGTAATGAAGATTAAAGGTGTAAAGGAGCTGCACGGTTTCAGGTTTGCTGATGCCACCTTGCGTTTGATTGATTACAACAGCAAGGAAATTGATGCGAAGATTATACTTGATACCCTTTGGGCTGATGCTCCTTCATTGAATAGCGAGCAGAATCGACAGCTTTTTGAAAGCGTTGCTGCTGATTACAGCGATATTTCAACCAAGCCCCAACGCATGAAGAAAATTAAGTCTGATCCGTATTTCAATGCTCTTCAGGTAAAATTCGCCTACGCTGTTACCTGTCACAAAGCCCAGGGGGGGCAGTGGAAGAACGTTTTTATTGATCAGGGATTCTTTAAGGAGGAGATGATTTCACGCGAGTACCTTCGCTGGTTATATACAGCCATAACCCGTGCAACTGAAAAGGTTTTTCTGGTAAACTTTGCTGCTGACTTTTTTGAGCAGGAGTAGACACCTCTTTTATCCCTAACTTCAATTTTTCCTGACGTAACTTAAATAATATTCAAAAATATACTATTTTAGCACAATAAACCCAACTAAAATGGCAGTTAAAAGAAGTATCCGACAAAAAATTCTTCTATACATCCTATCCGTTTTTATTGTATTTTTTGTAATTACGTTAGGTTACATTATTACCAATTCACGAAAAACTATTCTGAAGGAAACCAAGGAAAAAACAGAGCTTATTGCACAGAATTCTGCTAAGGAAATTGAAAGGTTTTTTGAAAATAATCTAATGATTACCCGAACGCTGACGCAAGCTTTTTCCATTTACCAAACCTTAACGCCCGAGGTATGGCAAAAACTTTACCTGCAGATGTATCTGCCGGTAGTAAAGGCTAATCCTCATATATACATTCTTTGGGATAGCTGGGAGTACTTCGGATTTATTCCAGGTTATGAAAAGGAACACGGAAGAATCCTGATGTATGTTCTTCGCAATGGCGAAAACTTTACCAGCAAGATTGAGGAGCGAAGCATGAATGGCGACCCGGAGCACTACGGTTTCTTCAAAAAGAATGAGGTCGATGCGGTTTGGGAACCCTACGCCGATGTTGTGCAGGATGGTTCTCGCGAATCACGATTAATGACAACCATTGCCTCTCCCATAAAAATCGACAATAAGTTTATGGGGCTTATTGGCGTTGATGTTGATTTGGATTTCATCCAGCAGCTGGTTTCCAATGTCGATCTGGTTGAGGGCGGTTTTGCCTTTCTGGTATCAAACTATGGAACAATAGCCGGGCATCCCGATAAATCGTTGGTGAATAAAAATATTCAAGATGTTTACCCTGCTGAGGTAGAGGAGAATGGGTTGATGGAGCGTATTCAGAATGCGGAAAGTTTCTCAATATCTCGATATGATGATGCTGGGATGTACCACACCATGATTTTTGCACCCGTTCAGCCTCCCGGAACACGTCAACCCTGGTCGTTGGTGGTATCAATTCCAAACAACGAAATAATGGCAGAGGCCAACCGAACGCTCTATATCTCAATAGGTGTAGGATTAACCGGTTTACTGATTGTGATTGTGCTTTTAATTCTCATTGCCAATAACTTAACTCGTCCTATAGTTCAAATTACCCACTCTTTAAAACGCATGGCGTTAGGTGAAATTTCAAGTAAATTGATGCTGAAAATCAACTCGGGCGATGAGATACAGGAAATGGCAAATGCGCTGAATACCTCAATCGAGGGGCTTAACCATAAAACCTCCTTTGCGCTTGATATTGGAAATGGAAGGCTAACCAGCGAGTTGGAGCTGCAAAGCGATAAGGATATACTCGGGAAATCGCTCATTGATATGAGGAATAGCCTAAAGGTTGCTCACGACGAGGAAGTGAAACGTAAAGAGGAGGATAAGAAGCGTGCCTGGGCCAACGAGGGTTTTGCTCTGTTTGCCGAAATACTTCGTCAGCATAGCAATAGCACGCAGGAACTGGCCGACCAAATTGTTAAGAATTTGGTTAAATACCTTGAAACCAATCAGGCTGGATTATTCCTTCTGAACGATGAGGATAAAAATGATGTCTACTTTCAAATGGTTGCAGCCTTTGCTTGGGACAGGAAGAAGTTTGTTAGCAAACGTGTGGAGATAGGTGAGGGGCTGGTAGGTGCTTGTGCCCTTGAAAAGGAGAGCATAGTTTTAACCGAAATTCCTAACGACTACGTACTTATTACATCGGGTTTGGGAAAGGCCACTCCACGATTTGTTGTGCTTGTTCCGCTAAAGCACGAAGATGAGGTGTTGGGTGTAATTGAAATGGCATCGTTCACGGTTATGGAGGAGTATCAAATTGATTTTCTTGAGAAGGTTGCGGAAAGCATTGCTTCGAGTATTCTTAGCGTAAAGATTAACGCTAAAACAAGATTCCTGCTTGAACAGTCGCAGCAACAGGCCGAGGAGATGTTGGCTCAGGAGGAGGAGATGCGTCAAAATATGGAGGAGCTACAGGCAACCCAGGAGGAGATGGGCCGAAAAGCCGATGAACAGCGTCAGCGCGAGGAGGCCATGAAGCACGACTATGAGCAGGAGATTGAGATGCTGAAGGAGCAAATTGTAGAATTAAAATCGAGGTTGAAAGAGTAACAAAAGAATATGATTTTGAAAGGGGAATTTTTCGATTCCCCTTTTTTTATGCCATTGCGGTAAACTTTTTTAAGAATGCACTGTTTTACGCAAAAGAATATGGAAATGAGAAAAGGGGTAAAAATAGTTGGGGTGGCAATTTTTTTTAGCTTAACAATTTTAGTAAATCAATCAATTGCTCAAAAAATGGAAGGTAGTAAGTACGAAGTTGCAACCCTCGGTGCAGGGTGTTTCTGGTGTGTTGAAGCTGTTTTTACCCGATTAAATGGGGTTGTGAAGGTTGAGTCGGGGTACTCGGGTGGGCAAATTGCGAACCCAACCTACCGCGAGGTTTGCTCGGGGTTAACCGGTCATGCTGAGGTTGTTCAGATAACATACGATTCAGAAAAGGTTGACTACGGAAAAATCCTTGAAGTTTTCTTCAGAACGCACAATCCAACAACCCTAAACCGGCAGGGAGCCGATGTGGGAACTCAGTACCGTTCGGTTATTTTTTATCATACCAACGAGCAGAAAAAAATAGCCGAGGAGGTGAAGAATTTACTCGATAAGTCGGGGATATGGAATGATCCGATAATTACTGAAGTAGCAAAATTTTCAGCCTTCTATAAGGCTGAGGATTACCATCAGGATTACTTTGAGAATAACAGGAACCAACCCTATTGTAGCATGGTAATTGTTCCGAAAATTGAGAAGTTTGAGAAGCTTTTTAAGGATTACTTGAAGAACTAGCTATTGAAGAATGCTTCAACCCCGGGGTACCCTAGTTTCTCTCTCGCAATTTCTTTGGGGTAAACAAAGTACTGAACCGTTGCTTCGGCGCAAAGTTGAGAGTTCGAATCGAATAGCTGGCAGTGAACGTTTGCCAGCCGTTTCTCGTGGCTAATAATTCGTGCCTTGGCTGTAAGCTCCCCTGAGTTTACCATTACTGGTTTTTTGTACCTTATGCTTAACTTCGATGTAACGCCACCGGTTTCAAGAACAACGTTAACGACCCAACTTGCTATCTCGTCGAGAATTGTTGCCTGAATGCCACCATGTAGAACATTCACATAGCCTTGCAGATGGTTTTTCGGATTCCACTTTGTTATTACCTCCTTGTTTTGGTGGTCGAACCAAAAATCGAGCTGTAGGCCATGTGGGTTGTTTTTGCTGCAGCCAATGCAGCAGTAGCCTGGTAGCTTCTCGTATGGGTTTAGTAATTTAATCATCAGTAGTAAGCTTATAGTTACAAAAATAACAAAAGAGGGTGTCTCAAAAGTTAAAAAGGATTAGATTTACTACTCTGTGGAACTCTGTGATTTCCCTATGATACACTGTGATACAATAAATAATAAATTTCACAGAGTTTCTCAGTGTCCTTCACAGAGTCACACAATGAACTTTTGAGACACCCTCTTTGAATTAAATATTGGAAGAATCTACTCCTTTACAACCTTTCTTACTGCGCTCTCTCCGTTATTGAAATACATTACAATTAGGTAAACACCTTTTGGAAGAGTGTTGCTTTCCAATGTAATCGAGTGCGAGCCATGATAATCGTGTTCAAGTAATTTTTGGCCAATTAAATTGGATAACCTCAGGTGAACAATATTCTCTGCATTTTTAATTGTAACCGATTGGCTAAAAGGGTTTGGGTATATAACAATACTCTCTGAGTATGTTGGAATTACATCGGTGTACTCTTCGAAGGTTACGTTTACAACCTTATGGTTGTTCATGGTGAGAGTAATGGGTGTTTCTCGTCCGTTTAAATCGCCGTTCCACGAATCGAACTGCCAGCCTTCGGCTGCAATGGCGCTTAGGGTTAACTCGGAGCCTCTGTTGTAAACTGTAGGCTCTGTGTAGGTTGCGTTGTTAACTTCAACCACTCCGCTGCCAATTACGTTTATGGTAAGGGTAAACTCCTGATCGGTTATTTCGGTAAAAGTTGCAGTAATGGTTTTGTTACCATTCATTGAAACTTCAATATGAGCGTCTCTTCCACCCTGGTCGCCCGACCAGCTGTCGAAGTTCCAATATTCCTCAGGGAAAGCATCGAGTGAGAGGGATGTGCCGTAATCAACCTCAATGGGCGAAACGTAACTTTCACCATTTACCTTTACTGAGCCTTCTCCAATAATTTCAAGGGTTAGAGTAACTCTTTGTATTTCGAATGTTGCTTCAATGGAGTGGTTTGTGGTAACATTCTCGAAAGTGTAACTTTCGATGGTTCCAACGCTAACGTCATCAACTAAAACTTCTGAGACCTTGTAACCATCATTAGGAATAATGCTGAAAGTAATGTCGTCGCCAGTACCAACAGCAACTTCTCCGCTTGGGCTAATGGTTCCGTTTTCACCTGCCGAAGCAGAAATTACAAACGCATTTGTTGAGAAGTTGGCTACAATGGTTTGGTTTTCTGTAACATTCTCGAATGTGTAGGTGCTAACAGCACCAACGCTTACATCGTTAACGTGAACATCAACAATAAGGTAGCCTTCGTTGGGAGTTATTGTGAAAGTTTGACTTCCTCCGTGTTCAACTTCAACCTCACCGTTAGGTGTAATTGTACCAAATTCGTTGGCTGAAGCAGTAATTGTGTAGGTTTTTATTTCGAAACTTGCTTCAATGGTGTGGTTACTGCTAATGTTCTCGAAAGTGTAGGTTTCAACTGCTCCAACGCTAACCTCGTCAACCAGAACATCGCTAACGCTGTAACCTTCGTTTGGGGTAATTGTAAAAACTTGGCTGCTGCCGTAGTTCACGTCAACTTCGCCACTGGGCGAGATGCTTCCATTCTCATTTGCTGTTGCTGTAATGGTGTAACTGTTTACGCTAAAAACAGCCTCAATTGTGTGGTTACCGGTAATGTTCTCGAAGGTATAAGTTGAAAGTTCACCAGCGTCAACTTCGTCAACCAAAACCTGACTAATTGTACAACCTTCATTTGGTGTGATAGTAAACGTTTGGTTACTACCATGCTCAACCTCAACTTCGCCTGAAGGCGAGATGGTTCCATACTCGTTTGCAGAAGCTGAAATTACATGTGTATTTATTGCAAACGTAGCATGTATTGTGTGGTTTGCGTTAACGGTGCTGAATGTGTA
>DAOSWM010000028.1:9004-37529 GCA_035380045.1 Tenuifilaceae bacterium
GGTGGTTGTGAGAAAATGCTAACCGATAAAAGCAGGTAGACAAGGGTAAGAAAGGTTCTCTTCATAGTAAATGTTTTATCATAGTGTTACGAAAAAGGGGGCGACAAAGTTATGAAAGTAGATGAGAAACCAACATTTTGTAACCGAAAAAAATGAGTATGGTGCGGTTAAGTGACTGATAGCTAAAAATCAAGCATAATCTTAAGCATGAAGTTACGTTCGTACTGTGGAATTCGGGCAGCGTAGTAGCTACCGTTGGCACTACGGACGCCAGGATGGAAGTATTCGGTGTTAAGGATATTAAAAACCGAGAGCTGCGCAGAGATTCCCTTCCAGATACGTTGGTTAATAGCACCGTTAATTACGAAGTACGGTTCAATGGAATCGAACGGATTGGAAGAAATGGTTGTGCTTTGTCCAGTTTCCTTTTCCCCCACCCAATTGCAGCTTAGGCTAAAGGTTGTTGAATTCTTTATATTATAGCTGGCTCCAAAGTTTACCTGATGGGAAGCGATATCGCCAATTCTAACTTTGTTATCTTCAGTTGTGTTGTATGGGTAGGTGAAGGTATAGTTTATGTATCCTGCAAAATCATCAACTTTAATTTTTGCATTACTCTGAACACCAGCTAATACGAGTGAACCAATTGCCTGATGTTGGGTGGTGTTTACAGTATTCCCCTCTTCATCAGTAAACGTAACATCGGCAGTTCCAACAACGCCATCGTAGCGGGCGTGATAGGCCGCAACATCAAGGTACAGCGAATTTGAAACGTTGTAACCCATGCTTACATCAATGTTTCTAACCTTTTCGGGAGGTAACGACGGGTTGTTGAGCAAGCGGCCGGGAGTAGTTCCGTACTTGGTCCAAAAGTCGGCATCCTTAAAGGCTTCCGAGTAAATGGTTTTAAAAACCAATGAGTTATATTGGTATATGATTGCAAATTTTGGGTTAAAAACATATCCGTAGCCTCCCGTTTTCCGAATCCTGTTATGGTCGAGCCTTCCGCCCACAACCAGAAACAGGTTATTGATTGGCTGGTAGTTAAACTGTGAGAATAGTCCAATATCGTTGCTCACAAAATGGTTGCCGCCAAGTAAGCTTTCCTGATACCCGGTTTCTTCCGGAATTTCCTCTTCGCTTACCAGGTATTGCCCCTGAATATATCCGTGCCGGTATTCAGTTCCTGCAATTAGGTTGAGCTTTGGGGTGATAGTATAGTTTAAGCTAATTTCAGAACGCAGCTGTAACGAGTACGATTGGTAGTATGCGCCCCACCAGTAAGGAACTGATTGTTCGTTTTCGGGAAGAATGTTTCCTTCATCATCGGTGAGTCCAGAAATATCTAGCTCCTGATTGAAGTAACCGATATAGTAAAGTTCTTTGCTTTCTCCATCTACAGTATTTTGCCGGAATGTTGTTATACTGGAGATATGGAGGTTGTTTGTTAGCTTGTCGCTGTACTTTGCAAAGAAAAGTGAGTTTTTTGGTATCCAGCTTGCCTCATGTTCTGGTCCAAGCTCGAAACGGTCGGTGTACCATCCGCCGTAACCTTCGTTTCGGCTGAAAGTTTGAAAACCAAGAGTAAACTTGCTGAAACCCAACCGGCCGTTGAGGAAGTAATCCTTCGTTTGGTTCGAGTACTTTGGTGTAATGCCGTTTAAATTTGAAGAATTTAGATACCCTTCGAGATCGAGAGACTGCGCAAGGGCAGCAATTGCATCGCTTTCGGTGCCAAGTATTTGTTTGTAATAATCGATAGTGTAGGGTTCGGTGCTGTAGTCCCAGTCATCATATTTGGAAAGGTCCATTTCGTTGGAATGGTAGATTCGACCCGAAAGAGAGAATGAAATTTCTTTAAATGCTGCAGCCAGGTTCAGGTCGGTATAGAGTGTATTCCACGTTCCGTAACCTGTATGCGAGGAGATTCCGAGGTACCTGTTTCCCTTCAGGATGTCGGGAACAGTTTTGGTGACAATGTTTACTGCACCTACGAATGCGTTTGGACCGTAAACCGTTGTGGCCGGACCATAAACAACTTCAATCTTATCAATATTGTTTAACGGGTACTGCTTGCCAATCCAGGCGCTTCCGCTCCAAATATCATTCTGTTCAATGCCATCAACAAGAAAAAGAGTTCTGTCGGTGTTGTTCGAGCGGTAGCCACGCTGGTAAATCTGTGAGTATTCGGTTCCGTAGCCTCTGGAAATGTCAAACCCCGGAAGATCGTGAAAGATTTGCTCCAAATCGGTGTAACCTCTAACCCTAATATCTTCACTTGTAAGAATTATTGCGGTTTGGGGGGCTTCGTTCAGCTTCTCGGATTTTTTTGAAACCGATTGGATTTCAATTTGCATTAAATCCTCGAGCGAGTAGTTGTAAACATCAACAATAGGAACAAGCTTGACGCTTAGCTCGTACGACCCTTTTTCTTTGTCGTAATCCAGTGAGCTAACATCAATGCTTATAGCTTCAAACCCGTTTGTTGTAAACCTAAGATTTGCCTTGGTTGATGTTGTTACTGAAAAAAGGCCACGGGATGTAGTGAAAACGTAGTTATTCCTGCTGCTTTCAGCAACTTTTACATTTTCAAGTGGTTGATTTTTATGATCGGTAACAATTCCGTATATTAGAATATCCTGACTAGCAACGGAAAAGGGTAGGAGAAAAAAAAGAAAAGCGTAAAAGGCAACCCTCATAGTTTTGGCTTTATTTAAATCCCAAAAAGAATAAATGCTTTCCATCCCTTTGGGGAATTACTGTTTGCTAATATCCATAAAATAGCAATGCAAGTCAATACTATGGTGCTATTTTTATGTTAATTTTTCAATCATTATAGAACTTCGATAATACTGACATCCAGTTTTCATCAATCTTGTAATACAAAAGGTTTCATCCTAACCATAATTTTTTTGTAGTTTTGCAACTCACTCAAAAAAACAGGATAATGCGTTTTAATTTTTACAAAGTTTTCACAATTTTATTTGTTGTTGTTGTATCGTCGTGTGGTGCTCCAAAGCAAATACAAAATCTTAGCCTGGAGGCTAAACAGGCTAACGATAGCAAGGAGTATGCAAAAGCGCTCGAAGCGTACGATCAGGTTATAGAGTACTACTCAGGCAAAAACAAGGTTGCCGATGGTGCGATTTACGAGGGTGCCGGAATTGCAGCCTACGAAACGGGTGATGTAAAAAAATCGATTGAATATCTAGAGCAAGCAAAACAAACGCCTACACATGGTGAAAAAACAATTTCAACTTTAGCGTTGGCATATAAACAAATCGATAATTTGTCGAAAGAGTTAAATAATCTTGAACTGTTCGTTTCAAAATATTCTGAATCGCATAATATAAACAATGTTAATGCTCAACTTTTTGATGCATACTTTAGAAGCGAAAATTGGGATTTAGCACTAAATATTTGGTCAAAACTTTCGACTGAAAATCAGGAAGATTTGAAAAATTTGACTCAGTTCATGAAAGTTAACTGTAAGTTAGAAAAGGATAAAGAGTGTGGTGAACTTGCAGAGAAAATTTTAAAGTCTGATAAGAGCAATGTTGATGCCCTTGAGGTTCTGGCCGAGAAATACTTCTGGCTGGCCGAAAAGAGCTACCAGAAGGAGATGAAGGATTATGAACAGAACCGAACCGCAAAACAGTACAAAAAGTTACTAAAGGAGCTTGAAATCATAAATGCAAACTACCGTACATCACGCGATTATTTTTTGATGCTATATAAATTGAATCCTGATCCAAAGTTTGCCAACTACCTTGGCAATATATTCACCCGATTCGAAGTGAAGGAAAAGGCTGATTACTACTACCGCAAAGCGAAGGAGAATAATTAGTGATAGGTAATTAGTTTGATTGTCACACTGAGCTTCCCTGTGGCATGCTCAGTGTGACGATATTGCAAGCTGAGAATTGCCAGTTCGACATTCAACACTTACCTTTTTACAACGGGAAGGCATCATTCGTTTGTCATGGTATGTACTGGTAAATCAAACAGTTATCACTCTCCTGTGAATAATCATTAAAATTGTATTAAAAAATCTATATTAAAAAAAACACAGGTTGTTTTTTGTTTCATCCTGAAACATTCGTAGATTTGAAATGATACATTTTATTTATGCAGAAACCTTTTTTACAGTTCAAGAGTAGCAAAGCAACCCACTCAATCCTTTTCCTGCAAGAGTATAGAAGTTGCAGCACTCATGCCTGCGAAGTTTTCAGAATACAAACCCAGCACACAATCAACCATTCATCTTGCTTTTCCTGCCTGCAGCAGGCTGGTGCAAGCAAGTCAATAATTCAATTATTAGATGGCAAATACCTGTATAGTAGCAATTGATGATAATAGGGAGATATTAATTTCCTTACGAATTGTCCTAGGTAAACATTTTGATGATGTTAAGTGCTTCCCTGAACCAAACCAGGCTGCCGAAGCTATAATTGAGGAGGGTAAGTGCGATGTGGTCCTCCTCGACATGAACTTTATGCCGGGGGAAACCAGCGGAGAGGAAGGCTTACGTTTTCTTGAAAAGGTAAGGAAGCTCGATCCAACGGTATCGGTTGTGATGATGACCGCCTACGGTGATATCGATTTGGCTGTTAACGCGATGAAGATGGGGGCAACCGACTTTGTTGTAAAACCTTGGGAAAACAAGAAGTTGGTGGCAACTGTACTATCGTCGTTTAAATTAACTCGTTCACAACGTGAGCTGGTCAAAGTTCGCGATGGTCAGCGAATTATTGCTAGCGATGCAGACCAGCCTTTCGCGAATATGATAGGAGATTCAGAAGCCATGAAACAGGTTTACAGTACCATAGAAAAGGTAGCAGGAACCGATGCAAATGTGCTTATTTTGGGCGAGAATGGTACTGGAAAGGAATTGGTTGCCAGGGCAATACATAGGAAATCTGCTAGATCAGATAAACTATTTATTTCGGTTGACATGGGTTCCATAGCTGAAAATCTATTCGAAAGTGAATTGTTTGGTCATGTGAAGGGAGCATTTACTGACGCAAAAGAGAACCGAACAGGTAGATTCGAAGTGGCCAACGGAGGGACTGTTTTCCTTGATGAAATTGCGAATATTCCCTTAACCCTTCAGGCAAAATTACTTACTGTTATTCAGAATCGTGAAGTCACACGAGTCGGAGCAACTTCTACTAAAAGTATCGATGTTCGGCTTGTTTTTGCAACCAACGCAAATATTCAGGAACTTGTTGAAAGCGGTACTTTTCGTCAGGATTTATACTACCGAATAAATACCGTTGAGATTCACCTGCCTCCACTTCGCGAAAGGGACGATGATATTTTTTTGCTTACCGATTATTTCTTAGAGCATTACGCTCATAAGTACGGACGTTCAAAGTTAAAACTTTCCAAAGCTTCGTATAGGTTACTAAAATCGTATAGCTGGCCGGGTAATGTGAGGGAATTACGTCATGCGATTGAAAGGGCTATAATTTTGACAGAGGGTGATGTAATTGAACCCGATTCAATACTATTGAACACTAAGGACAGTCAAAAATCAATTTCAAATAGCTCAAGCTTAAATATTGAGGATGTTGAAAAAAAAGCAATCATTCAGTCGCTTAAGCTGCATAAAGGAAACGTAAGTTTAGCCGCCAAGGAGTTGGGGTTGGGTAGAACTACTCTTTACAGAAAAATGACAAAGTATGGTCTTTAAATCGTTCAGAATTAAGATAATATTTAGAATTCTTTTGCTGGCAGGAGTGCTGAGTGCGTTCATCTTCTTTGTTCAAAAACCAAACTACTACTTTACTTCAGGAGAGTTAATGCTTGTTGCCATTTTATTAATTGCGGAGTTAATTTATTTTGTTGAGAAAGGTTACAGGCAACTCAACCATATGCTTCAGTCGGTTAAGGAGAAGGACTTTAGTTTAACGTTTAACCCTGTTGAGAACAATTCAACGCTCTCACAATTATCCGGTTTGCTAAATGAGCTTACTGAGGCATACCGAAAAGTTCGAATTGAGAAGGAGCTCCATTACCAATTTCTCAACCACTTGGTTAACCAGATCAGGTTCGCAATTGTTTGCTTCGATGAGAATGGAAACATAACGTTAGCCAATAAGGCTGCCCAAAGTTTGGTATCATTAAGCACCATCTCAAATATTAGCTCATTTAGAAAGTTAAATTCCGGGTTACCTTCCCTCTTGCAATCGTTAAAACCTATTGACGATAGGCTAATTACGTTTCAAGTAAATGGCGAGATTAAAAAATTCTCAGTTACCTGTACCTCCATTAAATTACTTGAACAAGAGTTGCGAATTGTTGCTTTTCATGATATTGGTGAACCGCTAAAAAAGCAGGAACTTGAGTCCTACCGTAAACTAATAAGGGTTTTAACTCATGAAATTATGAACTCGGTTACCCCAATTCTATCGCTCAGCGAAGCAATGACTGAGAACTTTATGGAGAAAAAGAATAATACAAATTTGGCGAATACTTTAACCGAGCAAGAAATTACCGATATTTTCGATGGATACCAGGCTATTGAAGTAAGAAGCAGAGCATTAATGCGTTTTGTGAATGATTTCAGAAGCATTACCAAGCTGCCTACTCCGCATTTTAAAACTGTGAATGTGTTGGAAATGTTAAATACGATACTAAACTTATTCAAACCTAATTTCGAAAGTAATTGTATATCAGTAAATGTATGCCAATCAGCTCAGGTGAATAGCATTGAAGCTGATAAAGATTTATTGGAGCAAGCAATTATTAATTTACTTAAAAATGCCATGGAAGCAACAGGCGAAGCTTCTAACCCCGAAATTGAAATTTGTTTGTCGGAAAGTTCCGGAATATTTAGCATTAGTATAACCGATAACGGGAAAGGAATTGACCTAGATGAACAGGAGAAAGTTTTCATTCCGTTCTTCTCAACAAAACGAGAAGGTTCGGGTATTGGGCTCACAATTTCGCAAGAAATTGCTCGTTTACATAATGGTGCAATTAAATTGAAATCCATTACAGGAAAGTTCACTACATTCTCAATAAATATTCCTGTTAACCAATTGAGTAGCTAATTATTTCCAGTTATATTATGTTTTATAACTTACACAAAACATCGCTGATATTTTGCCATTAAAAAAAACAAATTCATATATTTGTCAAAATAGTTCTAAAATGGGTAAGAAATCCACATCCACAAGGGAAAAGATACTAGCAACAGCTACTGAGTTGTTTCTCAAAAAGGGGGTCGACAGGGTAGGCGTAAGAGAAATAGCAGCCAAAGCAGATATTAACCTGTCGCTAATGAATTACTACTTCAAGTCGAAGGAAAAGTTACTCGAACTCATTTTCGAAAACTTAATTAGCGAGAAAGCTACTGTACTGAAAAATATTTTAGAATCGGATATTTCTCTTTTCGATAAAATAAAACAGTACACCTCCGCTTACATTGATATGCTTCTCGATAATCCTTTACTGGTTTCGTTTGTGCTGTCAGTTCTTCATCGTAACCCCGATAAGTTGAAGGGTATGACTTCGGTTGTAAATTTATACAATACAGAAAAATTCTGCATGCATTTGAAGGCTGAAGCTGAAGCCGGAAATGTTAGGGAGGTAACCCCAGAACAGTTTTATGTTAGCATGCTGTCGCTTATCATCTTTCCCTTTGCGATTAAGGATCTCATTGTAGATAGAAACAAGTTTAAAAAGAAAGAATACGTTGAGTTCATCCGAAATCGAAAAGATTTCATTGCTGATATGCTAATACAGTATTTAAAAGTTTGATTTGAAAAAGGTTCGTGTTATTGCGAACCTTTTTTTTAAACTTTTTGTAAAGAATTCTTCAGGTTTCCCGTTGATGTGATTAAACTTCCGTCATTTTCAACACTCTTAGTAGTGTTTTACCCATGGTTGGGGAACTTTTTCCCATAAAACAGAAAGATATGTATATTAATACGCATATAATCAAAATTTTAGAATTATGGGAACATTTATTGATAAACATGGTTTACAATTTACAAATCGTTCGTATTAAATAATATTATGAGGTTTGCAAACATAAGAGAAACGCTATTTTCTCTCCTTTTCATCTTTTCTCTAAGTTCCTCGTTCTCCCAGAACGAAGTTACATTAAAAGTGATCCAAACAAGTGATGTTCATGGAGCCATTTTCCCCTTTGATTTTGTTAATAACCGAGCAGTTGATTTTGGTCTATCGCAGGTATACTCCTACGTAGCTCATGAACGTGCTAAAACCAATCAGCATGTACTTTTGCTTGACAATGGTGATATTCTGCAGGGACAACCAACAGTCTACTATGCAAACTATATCGACTCTTCTGAACAGCACTTTCTGGCCAAAGTGATGAATTTTATGGGTTACGATGCAGCAGTTGTAGGAAATCACGACATTGAAGCAGGGCCCAGTATTTATAATAGGCTTGTAAAGGAGTTCGATTTTCCTTGGCTTTCAGCCAACATAATTAATACAAAAACTAAGGAAACGTACTTTCATCCATACAAGGTATTTGATGTAAGCGGAGTTCGTATTGCAGTTTTAGGTTTAACAACACCTGCAATCCCAAAATGGTTGCCCAAAACATTATGGCCAGAAATGAGATTCGATGATATGATTTCAACTGCCCAAACGTGGATGGATACAATACAAATCAAGGAGAACCCCGACATTGTTATTGGTCTTTTTCATGCAGGCCATGACGCAAATTACGAAGGGAACAATCCCAACTTACCTCGTAATGAGAATGCATCAACCCTGGTTGCAAAACAAGTCAGAGGGTTTGATGCAATTTTCATTGGGCACGATCACGATAGGGTATCTAAAACCATTGTAAATAATTTTGGCGATTCAGTTTTGGTACTCGACCCGGGTTCTTCGGCCAGGATGGTTTCTGAGCTTACCATTAAACTTACTATTAACCCGGAAGGAGATATTGTTTCAGCTGAAAAGGAGGGGAGGTTAGTTTCTATGCGCGATTATATTCCTCATCCCGATTATGTTAGCAATTTTTTTAGTTTTGCCGAAAAGGTTTCAGCCTACGTTGACCGAAGAATTGGAAACTTTCAGGAAGGGGTTACTGTTCGTGATTCCTACTTTGGCCCATCTGCTTTTATTAATATTATTCATTCAGTACAGCTGGGAATTTCCAATGCCGATATATCCTTTGCTGCACCGCTTTCCTTCGATGCCCGTATTCAGCAAGGTCCCGTATACGTTCGCGACATGTTTAAACTTTACAGCTACGAAAACCTGTTATATATAATGAATTTATCAGGTCAGGAAATTAAGGATTACCTTGAGTATTCATATGGCCTTTGGTTCAACACAATGAAAAGTAAGGATGACAACCTTCTGCTTTTCAGGTTAAATGAAGATGGTACTGTTGAACACGACAGAAGGAGTAGAGCCCACCTAAAATCCAGCTATTTTAATTTCGATGCTGCAGCAGGTATTCGTTACCAGGTAGATGTTTCAAAGCCTGTAGGCGAACGAATTACGATTTTTTCAATGGAGAATGAAGAACCATTTGATATGGATAAAACTTACAGAGTGGCCATTAATTCATACCGCGGTACTGGTGGTGGAGGGCATTTAACAGAGGGAGCAAAAATTCCTACGGAGCAGCTTGAGGAAAGGATTGTAAGTGTGTCGCAGATGGATATGAGGCACTACCTCATAAAATGGATTGAACATATTGGGAACGTACAGCCTGTAAAACCCAATAACTGGAGTGTTGTTCCAGCTGAATGGACTGAGCCCGCTTCTGAAAGGGATAGAATTCTCCTGTTTGGTTTGGAATCCGATTTGGTGTACCTTTAACCCCGCAATGAAAGTAAGTACAGATCAATTCAAGAACGGACAACTTTTACCTTTGGTAGAAGAGTTTTATACTCTTCAGGGTGAGGGTTTTCACACCGGAAAGGCTGCCTATTTTATACGTATTGGCGGATGCGATGTGGGGTGTAGCTGGTGCGATGCCAAGTTTACATGGAACCCTAAAATGTTTCCTCCCGTGCCGGTTAATGGTATTGTTGAACGGGCAAGCCAATGTAGGGCAAAAACGGTTGTAGTAACCGGAGGAGAACCTTCCTTATACCCGCTCGATTACCTTTGTAATCAACTCCAAGCCCAAGGAGTTCAAACTTTTGTTGAAACTTCAGGGGCTCATCCACTAACCGGCAAATGGGACTGGATTTGCCTTTCGCCCAAAAAGCAATCGCCTCCGGTGGATAATATTCACATGATGGCCGATGAATTGAAGGTTATTATTACAAACCCATCAGATTTGGATTGGGCGGAACAGAACGCAGCACTCGTTAAAGCAAACTGTAGGCTTTACCTTCAACCCGAATGGAGCGTATTCGCTAAAATTATTGATTCCCTTGTGGAGTATGTTAAGGAGAACACAAAATGGCAAATATCACTCCAGGCGCATAAGTTTATGCATATTCCCTAAAATTATTTTCTCAAATAATAACACCTAATACCTAGATAACGATGGCTCACCCAAAAATGGTTAAAGCAATTCTTCTTCTTTATTTCTGTTCTTTAATAACAGTTTCCAGCTTTGCAGGAAACGATATTTTGCTGCGCTTAAAACTTAATAAGGGCGATGTAACCAAGTACCGTTCAGAAAATAGTCAGGTTATCACGCAAACTGTACAAGGAATGAACCAGGTTGTTGACCAATCGCAGATTGTTGAATATACCATACATGTGGCTGATTCTGATGGTGATGGGAATGTGTTGGTTGATATTGTATACAATCGAATTGTGGTTGAAATTACAGCCAACGGAATGGAAATGAAGTTCGACTCCGACAGCAACAATGAATCAGCAAACCAAAATCCACAATTTATGGGTTTTGCTGCGCTGGTGGGAAAGTCGCTGCGTGCAAACATTTCACCACTGGGTGAGGTGCTCGAAGTAACAGGTGTAGAAGAGATGCTTGAGAAAATGTTGACACAAATTGCCGGTGACAATGCAGGTATGAAAGCACAGTTAAAAACCATGCTTGACTCAAACTTTTCTGAGGATGCAGTTAAACAAATGTTCTCGGGTTCTTTCATTGAGTTCCCCGAAGGTTCAATTAAAGAGAACAAGTCGTGGAGCAACAACCACAGCATTAAAAATCAGTTCACATTAAAAGTTATGAATAACTATACCCTGAAGGGTATTGATGAAAAAATAGCTTCAATTGACTATACTTCAACACTTAATACAATTCCGGGCGATAAAACAATGATGCAGGGAATGGAGATGGTTTTTAACCTGATGGGAACCCAATCGGGGAATATTAAGGTTGATGTTTATACGGGGAAAATTGTAGAAACAACACAAAAACAGAATATTACAGGAAACGTGGCTGCTGATATGGGGGGACAAACAATGAATATTCCTATGACCATATCTTCACAATCAAAGACATCGGTAATGGAATGATTCTATTTTGCTTTCATTGCAATTTGTTAGATTGTTTAGTTTTTGAGCGATTGCCAACTATTCACCCAGCTTCTCCTCAAGTTTTGCAGAAACCGAATGAAGCAGGTTAACATCCTCATCGGAGGTTTCTGAGAGTCGTTCCAAAATTCTCCCATGTACCAGGTTTGTTTTAGGAATGCCAATTTGGTTAAGAATTTTTACGATTCGCTTCTTAAGAGGTTTGTAACCGCGATTCTCTGTAGCATTTTTCTTTTCACTTGTTTTCAGTAATTTTTGGTTTGCCAAGCTGAAGGCAAAAACCATAACAGCCTGTGCCAGATTTAGCGAAGGGAAAGGCTCGTTCAGAGGAACCGTTGCTGAACGATCGCATAACGATATTTCATCATTGGTGAGCCCCGACTCTTCCCGTCCGAACACAATGGCAACCTTCAATACCGATTCTTCCTTTTCCATAAGGAAACTTTTCAGCTCATCAATTGGAATTACATTTTGCTTTACCCAGCGTTGCTTAGCTGTTGTGGCCACAGCAAAATCTATGTCAACCAGAGTATCTTCCAACGAATCGTAAACTTTTGCATTTTCCAGAATATCGTGTGAACCATGAGCAAGCATCAGAGCTTTTACTCCCTGATATTCGCAGGGTTTTACGAGTCGCAAATCCTTGAATCCCATTGTTTTGATGGCTCTTGCTGCAGCCCCGACATTTTCGGGAACCGCGGGTTCAACCAGCACGAAGCAAATATCCATTTTATGTTTAGTTTACAATTATGCTAGCAATTTGGTAAAAGAGGAATGAAACAATCCATGCCAAAGAGGTTGTGTAAACAATTGTGAATGCAGCCCACTTCCAACTTCCCGACTCCTTTTTTATGGCAGCAATAACCGCTACGCAGGGGAAGTAAATGAGGATGAAGAGAATAAACGAGAAAGCCGATATCGGCGTGTATACGTTTTCCCCTTGTCGGGGGCCACTCGTGTAGGTTTCGGTTTGTAGCTTGTGAATTAACGTATTGTTTGACTCATCATTAACATCGGCCTGAACAAGAACGCCAAGCGTGCTAACCACAATTTCTTTAGCTGCTACCCCGGAGAGCAGGCTTACGCCCATTTTCCAATCGAAGCCTAGCGGGCGAATGACAGGTTCAATGAATTTGCCAATTCTTCCAATAAATGAGTTTGCCTGTCGTTCCGAGTTCCTTTGGTATTTAATTTCCTGAATTTTGATTTGCATTAATTGCTGCAAACTATCGGTTGGTAAGGATTGGTTTTTTTTCAGGTTTTGTTGCGCCAAATCACTCTTAACTACTTCAATCTGTTTGTCGTATTTCGAAAGCATTTCCTTATTCTGTGGGTAGTATTCAAGCGCCCAAATAATTATTACAGCAACCAGAATAACTCCGCCCATTTTTTGCAGGTACTGCGAGCCCTTGTGCCACATATGCCGGAAGGTGGATCGAATAGTTGGAATTCGGTAGGGTGGAAGCTCCATTACGAAGGGGATATCCTCGCCTCTGAATAGGGTGTTTTTGAATATAATAGCCATTAAGATGGCCAGGCCAATTCCAATTAAATATATAAGGAATAGGAGTGACCCTGCTCTTTCTGGGAAAAATGCTCCAAGAATAAGGATGTAAACCGGTAACCTGGCGCTACACGACATGAATGGGTTGATAAGCATGGTTAAAATACGGTTGTTTCGGTTTTCAATGGTTCTGGTTGCCATAATTGCGGGTACGTTACAGCCAAACCCCATTATTAATGGAATGAACGATTTACCGTGTAGGCCAATTTTATGCATTAACTTATCCATAATGAACACGGCGCGAGCCATGTAACCGGTATCCTCAAGTAATGATATGAAGAAGAATAGGATTAGTATGTTTGGAAGAAAGATAATAACGCTTCCTACTCCATTTATGATACCATCAACCAGAAGATCCTTGAATGCCCCATCGGGAAGGATGCCCGAAAAAAAGTTGCTGAGAAACGAAACCCCTGCGTCAATCCAGTCCATAGGGTAAGCTCCAAGCCTGAATGTTGTGTAGAAGGTGACCCACATGAAAATTAGAAATATTGGGAAACCAAAAACTTTGTGGGTAATAAAATTATCGATACTTTGGGTGTTCTTATGCTTTTTATGGGGGCTTTCCTGGTAGGTTTCTTTCAGAGCACCGGCAACAAAACCATATTTTGCATCGGTTATTAGCGTTTCCGAGTCTTCATTGTACGAATCCTCCAACTTTTTAATCTGCTGGGTTGAAATCTCCGAAATTTCTTTATAGTTGTTTGTGCTGCTTAGAATCCGATGAGCCTGCTTGTCTTTTTCAAGTAGCTTAATGGCAAGGTATCGCGACGAGTAATGAACGTTTATGTTCGTATTCTCCGACTTTTTTATTGGAACCTGAATGGCTTCAATTGCGCGCTCAATTTGTTCGCCATAGTTAATGTGGATGTGTCGTAAAGTTTTATCCTTGTCGGTGTAAACGTTAATTACTGTGTCGAAAAGTTGATTTATTCCTTTACCTTTCGAACCAACGGTTGGTATGAACGGGATACCAATCATTTTTCCTAAATCCTTGAAGTGGAATTTATCGCCTTGTGTTAGTAGCTCATCGAACATGTTAAGGGCAACAACCACCTTGATATCCATATCAATAAGTTGCGTGGTTAGGTATAGATTCCGTTCAAGGTTCGATGCATCAACCACGTTTACAACCACGTCGGGTTTCTGCTCATGGATAAAGCGTCTAACATACAGTTCTTCGGGAGTATATGCTGTTAGCGAGTAGGTTCCGGGTAAATCGGTAATATGAAATGTGTAGCCCTTGTACTTAAAACGGGCTTGCTTGGAATCAACGGTAACGCCGCTATAGTTCCCAACGTGTTCTCTTGAACCCGATGCAATGTTGAACAACGTTGTTTTACCAGAATTTGGGTTGCCAACCAAAGCAACGTTCACAATTTTACTCCCCTCTTTCGCTCCTGTTTTGGCAATTTCTTCTTCTGAGTTGGTGGTTATTACTCCCTGGAAGTTCGATTCGAGCAGCTCCTTGGCTTCATTGGGGGTAATAACCTCAATGAGGGAAGCCTCGCTCCTGCGAAGCGAAATTTCGTAGCCGAGTACCGAGTATTCTATGGGGTCGCGAAGGGGAGCGTTCTTTACTACTGTAACCTTTTTCCCTTTCACAAAGCCCATTTCAGTTATGCGCTTTCTGAAGGCTCCGCGCCCTCTAACCTTCGAAACAATACCGTATTCTCCGTTTTGTAACTCGCTTAGTAGCATTCGTTATTTTGAAAAAGTTGATATTTCCCTGTAAAGTTAATACACCTTTAAAATTAATTAATTGTAATAAAATACTGATTAATTAGGTGTATATTTGCTAGGGTGCAAATCTAGCTAATATTGTAAACACTTAACAAATAAAAGTGTTCTAATAGCATAGGAATTTGGAGAACAACGACAACATACTAAAAAAAATTAGAGAGATTGTAGGAAATGCAGCCGAAAACTTCAGCATTTTAGAACATCAGGTTGATGTGAAGGTGCAAATTGAGTACTTCGATTTTTCAAGGAACCATCCTTCACCAGATGATCCTGAGCTAGAAATTCAGCGCGAAGAGCTACTGTATTCCACCGAAGTTTCCCTTGAAGAAAAGAAATCGTTACTAGTTAGCTTGGCTTCGTTTGATAAGCCGGAGGCTTACCGGGTTATTGAGCGTTTTGTACCTAAGGCTGAGGAAGGCCTAAAAGAGTGGGCGCTTATGGCCTTGCAGGAAAGTAGAATGTTGCTTGAATCGAAGTTGCTTGATGAGCAGCAGGTTTTTATTTCAACAGGGCTGGGTGGAGGAAACGGAAAGTTAAGGTATTTTGTGGTTGTTTTCTCCTATTCGGGAGAACCATTTACACAAACACAAAAGGAATTGCTGAGAAGTGAGTTCGAGTTTACCTTGCCAAAGTTTAAAGCTGAGGTTGAAGAGATTCGCTTCGAATTAAACTATGCTACCCTTATGGCATTGGTTCCATTGGATGTTCCTGTTAAGGAGCCCTTCGATGCTACAATTAGTGAATGTAACTCCTTGGGAGAATTTGTGCACGAAGGTTTCATTATTACAAATGTTAAAAAGTTAACGAGTAACGAAATAGAAGAGATAAAAAAAAATCCCCCATCAGAAACCTTTGATGTGGAATAAAAAAAGCTGGTTTATGCCAGCTTCTATGTTTTTTTTCAACTGCTCAATTCCTATTTACCATCAAGGTCATCAAAACTAATGTTGGTGAACTCGTTTTGAACTGTTACTGCTTCCTCCTCGTTAATAGGGTTGTGGTTGGTTGATTCAATGCCCTGGTTTTCTTTGATAAACTCTACAACCTCGGATAGCCCTTCGCTAAATTTCTCAAAATCTTCCTTGTATAAGAAAATTTTATGTTTTTCAAAGAAAAATTTACCTTCACGTCCCATCCTTTTCTTACTTTCGGTAATGGTAAGGTAAAACTCGTTTCGGCGAGTGGCTTTTACATCAAAAAAATAGGTTCGTTTGCCTGCACGTACAACCTTCGAATAAACGTCTTCGCGATCTTCTCTTTCTAAACCTTCCAGGTTATTTAATTCTTCAGTCATCTTCATTAGGTTTTATGGAGTTATTACTTTTTTTATACGCCGTTCAAAAATAGAAAAATATTTTTTGCAATAGCATAGATAAATCAATATTTTGTTAAAATGTTTTAACTGAAAACGTTTGAGTTCCTCGTATGCCTTTAGTAGATAATATTTTATACATTGTAAACTAGGAATATATAATGAATTTTAGTTCCAATTTTGCATTTTTGTTTTATTATGCATTTTTTGAGTGTATCTTTGCAAACTAATTAAGTCAGCAATACTTTCCGTTCTTAAAATGATAAGTAGACGATTACTCAGGATTAAAACCCTCCAAATTCTTTTCGCTTTTTTTAGGGGCGAGGGCGATTCGCTTAGCAAAGCACAATCTGAATTAACGCATAGCAACCGAAAGGCGTACGATTTGTACCATTACCTTTTTTTACTTCTTTTAGAGCTTCGAGATTACGCTGAAAAACGTATTGAGATTGCCCGCCAGAAGCATATGCCAACCCATGAGGATTTGCATCCCAATACTCGTTTTATTGATAATAGTATATTGAGTATAATATCAGATAATGAGCATCTTAGAAGTTACCTTGGTACGCATAAACTTAGCTGGGTGAATTACCCCGAACTCGTTAAGAAGTTATACCAGAAGGTTACCGCATCGGATTACTATACACAATACATGGAAGCCACCACTTCATCGTTTATCGACGATAAGCAGCTTATTGTAAACATCCTTTCAAAGGAACTCAACAATTTTGAAGATTTTATGCAATGTTTGGAGGAGCAGAGTATATACTGGGTTGATGATGTTGATTTTATGATTGGAATGGTTGTAAAAACTTTAAAAAAATTCAAGGAAAATCAGGATCCTTCAGCACCTCTTCTCCCCATGTTCAAGAATGCCGATGACGAGGACTTCGCCAATAAGTTACTTCGTAAAGTGATCCTTAATCATAGTGAAAATATAAAAGTAATCGACAAGTTTACCCGAAACTGGGATGTGGAGCGAATTGCCAGCATGGATATTCTTATTATGGAAATGGCAATTTGTGAAATTCTTGAATTCCCTTCCGTTCCTGTAAAAGTTAGTTTTAATGAGTACATAGAAATTAGTAAGTACTATAGCACTGACCAGAGCAGCACTTTCATTAATGGGGTTCTCGATAAAATAATTGAATCGTTTCGGGCTGATAATCATATTAATAAACAGGGGCGTGGACTGTTGGGGGAGGAAACTGAAGAGTAAGAAAAATTGACAACCCAAGTAATGAAATTTAATAATATATTAATTTACTGGTTCAACCCAATTATTATTGTAGCAACTTTTTTGCATGTAGCTATGTTACTCTCATGTAATAGTGTTCAAAAAAAGGAAATTTCTGAAAATAACGAACAAATTCATGAGCAGGACTCTACAATGTACGCTCACTTGCATTTTTTTGAAGATTTCTACGACTTCGGTTCCATTAAGCAGGGTGAAGTGGTTTCATACACTTTTAAGTTTACAAATACTGGAAATAGCCCGCTAGTTATTAAGGATATAATCCCCGATTGCGGATGCACAAAATCGAAGGTAAGCAGTAAATTGGTGAAACCCAACGAGGTGGAAACAATTGAGGTAATATTCGATAGCTCGGGTTGGAGGGGGGTGCAATATAAATCCATTACTGTTAGTTCGAATGGAAAGATAAAAGAGAAATCTGTTACCATAAAAGCCAATGTAGTTATATAGTAAATAACCTTAAATTAATTAATGATGATGAAAACTTTGTTTGTTTTTCTACAGGAACAGCCAGCCAGTGGAATGAATATGAACTTTTTCATAATGATGGCCCTTCTTATTGTAGTTTTTTACTTTTTTATGATTCGTCCACAAATGAAACGCCAAAAGGAGCTGAGAAAGTTTCAGGAATCACTCTCAAAAGGCGATAAAGTAATTATTGCCGGTGGTGTAATGGGGAAAGTGTTCGATGTGAAGGAGGATCATATTATTGTTGAAATTGATGATAATGTGAAAGTGAAAGTTATTAAGAGTAGCGTACTTCGAGATTCATCCGATCTGCAGCAGAAATAAATCAGTAAGGATACATTTGCAGGGTTCAGGGTCAAGTTCTGATTTTGAACCCTGTTGTTTTTGGCTAAAATAGTAGTAAATTTGTGGAAAAGTTTATTTGTTAGTAATTGGACTCAAACCTACTCAAGCAATTTAGCGACATTATTAATCGTCGGAAAGCTCGTTTAAACATTCGGCTTGCCGTTTTTTCCTTCTTCCTTGTTGTTGCTACGCTCCTTTGGTACCTGAACAAGCTTAGCAACGACTATACTACTATTCTGGAGTTTCCAATAAGAATTGTGAACAACCCGAAAGGAAAAGTTATTGTGGGGGAGCCCGCCAACTCTTTACAACTAAAGGTTACAGCATACGGCTATAATTTACTCCGTTACAGTTTAGGTTCAAGTATGATGCCTTTAACCATCGATTTATTAAATGCTCCTGTAATTCCCCTGAGAAACTCTGAAACCAGGTACTACCTTTTAACATCCAAAATAATTCATTCTTTTGAATCGCAGCTAAGCAGCGAACTTACTTTAGAAGAGATTCAGCCCGATACAATTTTTTTTGAGTTTGCCGACCTTGTTGCTAAACGAGTAAATGTTGTTCCCGATTTAAGGGTTTCCTTTGAGCGGCAATACATGCAATCCGGTCCATTGGTTGTTGAGCCAGACACCATAACTATTAGTGGCCCCAGCTCAATTATCGATACCATTACGAATATTAAAACATTGCCTTTGGTATACGATAAATTATACCTGCCTCTTGAGGAAATGGCAACCCTTCCAAAAATTCAGCAGGTAGGTTTCTCGCACCGTAAAGTTATGGTAAAGTTACCTGTAGAGAAATATACTGAGGCCACCATTCAGGTTCCCATAGAAATACGAAATAAACCACCTGATATCAACATTAAACTAATACCAAGTACAGTTGATTTAAAATGTAATGTAGTATTAAGCCGCTACAACTTACTTAAAAGCTCCGACTTTACTCTCTCAGTTGAATACAAATCTATCGAAGAGAATAAATCGGGGAGGCTACGGGTTATTGTTTCTAGGAAACCTTCATATATTCATAAAATTGACTTTAAGCCCAAGTACGTTGATTTCATTATTGAGCAGAAATAATGGTTATCGTTGGTGTAACAGGAGGAATTGGAAGCGGTAAATCGGTTGTGTGTGGCATTATTCGCGCAATGGGTTTTTCGGTGTTTAATGCCGATGCTGAAGCTAAATTTGTTATCGAAACCGATGATGCGGTAATTACTAGTTTGAAGAGGATTTTTGGTGAAGACGTGTACATTAACGGGAAGTATAACCGAACAAAGGTTTCCGAAATAGTTTTTTCAAATAAGGAACTATTAGCCAAGCTAAATTCAGTTGTACACTCAGCTCTTAAGCGTCGTTTCATAGAATGGCTAAATATGAATTCGAGCAGTAAAGTAGTTTTTTTCGAAGCTGCCATCCTATTTGAGAGTGGTGCAAATATGTGGGTTGATAAGGTAGTTGTTGTTACAGCACCAGAGGAACTAAGAATTCAAAGGGTAACAAAACGAGATGGACTCACTCCAGGTGAAGTGAAACTCAGAATAAACAATCAGCTTCACCAAGGGGTGTTGGTAGCGAAGAGCGACTACACGATTGATAACTCTGAAGGTAAGCTTATAGTTCCACAGGTAAATACGATAATTAGTGAACTACAATCAATATAGAATTTTATGGGAAAATATGGGAAATGGATAGCAGGAGGATTGGGTTGGGCATTTTTAGGCCCAATTGGGGGAATTGTTGGATTTGCCCTGGGATCAATTCTTGATAGCTCTGAAATAAAAACGTCAACCCAACAAACACCTCGGAACAGCTTTATGGTTAGCTTGCTGGTTCTTGTTGCAGAGGTGATGAGATCCGATGGAAAGGTGCTCAAGTCGGAGTTAGACTTTGTGAAAGCCTATTTTCTAAAAAACTTTGGTGCGGCAGCCTCAAGCGAAGCAATGATGCTTCTTCGAGATATTCTAAAACAGAATGTACCCTTGAAGGATGTTTGCCATCAAATTCGCGACAATATGGATTACTCATCGCGGCTACAGCTGGTACACTTCCTGTTTGGCATTGCGAATGCCGACGGTATTATATCAACAAGTGAGGTTACAGTTATTTCAAACATTGCCAGCTGGATAGGAGTTACCACCGCCGATATCGATTCAATTATGGCCATGTTCATCGATAATATCGATTCGTGCTATAAGGTGCTTGAGGTGGATAGGAGCGCAACAAACGATGAAATAAAGAAAGCCTACCGAAGCATGGCAATAAAATATCATCCCGATAAGCTTAACCATTTAGGAGATGATATTAGGGCTGCTTCCGAGGAGAAATTTAAAAAAGTTAACGAGGCCTACGAAAAGATTAAGAAGGAGAGAGGTATTAAATAGTTTTTTTTATTTTTGTATAAGTATTTACTAAACCCAAACACTATGGCATTAAAGGAAATAATGGCAATTTCGGGCTACTCTGGGCTTTTTAAGTTCGTATCCCAGGGTCGCAATGGAATTATTGTTGAATCAATGACTGATGGAAAAAGAACTCATATTCCAGCTACGGCAAAGGTGAGCGCTCTTAGTGATATCTCCATTTTCACAATGGAAGGAGAAAAGCCTCTTCGCGAAATTCTCAGCTCCATAAAGCAAAAGGAAAATGGAGGGCCAACAATTTCCCATAAATCGACAAACGATGAGTTAAAAACATTTTTCCTTTCTATTGTTCCCGATTACGATTCAGAAAGGGTTTATGTGTCGGACATAAAAAAAATTGTTACTTGGTATAATCAACTTCAGTCTGTAAATCTACTTGATTTCTCTGAAGAGGTAGAGGAAGAAATCGTTAAAGAGGAGGAAGCGAAAACTGAGGCGCATAAAGATGTTGAAGAGAAAACGAAGCCAGCAGCTAAAAAAGCAGCAACCCAGAAAAAAACTACTGTGACAGATAAAAAATCATCTAGCGCAAAGGCTAAGTCAGCTACCGTAAAAAATGCAGCCCCAAAACGTAAAACAAGTACAAATAAAAAATCGGGATAATTATTTTAATGTAAGCAAAAGAGGCTGCCATTATTTTGGACAGCCTCTTTTTTTGCAGTATTTATATGGGTTCAAAATCGTCCTTGGTAACTCCACAAACCGGACATCTCCAGGTAGGAGGAATCTCTTCAAATGGGGTTCCGGGTATAATACCATGCTCGGGATCTCCGACGGTTGGATCATAGATGTATCCGCATACCTTACACTTGTATATTCCCATATACAATTATTTAGCTAGTTATTTCCATTAGTGTTACAGGTACTTTAAGGAATGTTTTTAAATCGTTCCCTAACCCTTTAATTGTGTCATCATCTTCTTCGAAGTACCATGTAATTG
This sequence comes from Tenuifilaceae bacterium, assembly GCA_035380045.1. Classification (GTDB taxonomy): domain Bacteria; phylum Bacteroidota; class Bacteroidia; order Bacteroidales; family Tenuifilaceae; genus DAOSWM01. The sequence continues at coordinate 30,520 of DAOSWM010000028.1, forward strand.
ATATATTATTCCCTTTTTTGTAAAAATCGTCAAGAATTTTAAGAATTGAGTATATAAAACGGTTGGAACCACTGTTGATGTATTCAATTCTAAAGTTTACTTTAGTAAATTTTTCGGGATTTTCAACATAATTTTCAATCCACCGAACTAGGGGTTGGTAGAAGGCAACAGAATCTTCAGGTATTGAACGTCCTGAAATTTCAATAACACCAGGAGTGAAATCAACTTCGGGAGTTTTTGAGGTTCCTTTTATGTACAAACGATTTAACATTGTCATAATTTGTTGGTTAATACCATTCCTAAAGTTGTAAAGTTATAAAAAAGTTTCTCAAAACAAGCAAGTACCTTTGAAAAAGGAACGAGTATCGATGTAAATTTTCTAACCTTTATACATCAAAAAGCTTGCAGTGAAAGTACTCCCTTTGCCCGGTTCGCTTTCAACTGTGAGCATCCCTCCGTTGCGTTCAACAAATTCCTTACAGAGAATTAATCCCAGTCCTGAACCTTTCTCGTTATGGGTGCCTGGTGTAGATATGTGCTTGTCAATACGGAATAGTTTGTCGATATTTTCGGGGCTAATTCCTACTCCATTATCGCGAATGCTTAGGTAGCAAAATTTGGAGTCGGTTTTTAGCGAGATGATTATTTCCCCGGTTTCGTTTGTGAATTTAATTGCGTTTGAAAATAGGTTCCTTATAACCGTATGAACCATGTTTTCATCTGCGTAAACCTCAATAACCTCGGGAAGTATTATGGATAACTTAATGTTTTTAAGGTTAATATTGCCTCTGGTAAGTTCAACAACCTCGTTGATTAGCTGGTTTACTTCAAATTTAGTTGGGTTGTATTTTATTTCACCCATTTGGCTTGTAGACCAATCGAGTAGGTTCTCAAGCAGGTTGTATGTTGTTAATGAAAGCTTATTAAGCTGCTCAATAAAAAACTTGGTTCTTTCCTTATCGAACTCGTCAATATCAGTAAGAATTGAGCTGGTTGAGTTAACAAGTGTACTAATTGGACTTCTTAAGTCGTGGGCAATAATTCTAAAGAATTTATTTTTTGTGGCGTTACTTATTTCAAGCTGGTCTTTTTTCTTTACAATCTCGTTTTTTTGAGCTTGTAGCTCAACATTTTTTGCGCTAATCCAATCGTTGGCATCCTTTAAATGTTCAGCTTGAACCAGGATTTCTTCTTTTTGTATTAGTATTTCCTGAGTACGTTCTTTCACTAAAATCTCGAGCCTATCCTTTTCTTTAATTAGTCGCCAGGTGTATAGCTTAACAACCAATGCAATGAAAATAACGCTTAAAAGGAAATAAGCTAAGTAGGCGTAATATGTTCTATACCAAGGAGGTAGAATTGAAAAGTAAAATTCAGCAGGGGTGCTTTCTAGGTTGTATATATTTTTCCCTTTCACCATAAAAATGTAGTCGCCCTCGGGTAGGTTAGTGTATTCTTTTTTAATCTCTGGGTTCCAGTCCGACCATTCTTTTTGGTAGCCAATGAGTTTGTAGCTGTATAGGTTTTTATCTTTACCTTCGTAGAATGGCCAGGCGTAATGGAATGTAACGGAGTTATCCTTGAATTGAAGAGTAAAACCAGCATCGACTTTTGAGGTTACATTGGGTTTAGCTCCTTTTGTATAGGTTGAAGGTTCTGTTCCGGTAGAAATATTCGTTCCGAAGTATACAGTTGAATCGTTTGCCAGAACCTTCCGAACAGCTGCAGGTGATAAATCGTGGTAATCTCTTTCGCTAACATCCCTTTTACAGTAAATAGCTGAATTAGTTCCAAACCAGAACGCTGTGTCAACTTCGTGGGTTACGTAGAAATCTGAAATCACGTTATCCCCAATACTCCGGAACCACAGGGAGTCAATATAATGCTCAACTTGTTGCTCGGTTGAATCAATGTGGCTGTACAAATCGAATAGGCTGAAATGATTGGTTGAATCATTAAAAGTATAGTAATCTCTATTCGCATAAAATAGCAGCCTGTTATTTTCGTTGAAAACCTGAATTGAGCTAAGAACTGGTAAGCCGTGGGTTGTGTCGAAAAGTTGGTAGTTAATGGAATCAGTGCATTCCGAGAAGGGGTTTGTAACTCGGTATATACCTCTATGGCTGGCAGTAAGCCAAAGATTCCCGGTTGAATCTTCAGTTATGCTGGTAATTTTTGAATCAATGTTGAATACTCTGTCAATGTTAATCCATTCTCCATTTTTGTATTCAAGCATAGAGAAACCATTAACCAGGCCTAAAATTAGTTTGTTAGGATACTTGATACTTTGATGTACCCTAAAAACAACTTTATTGTTAATAATATGTCTCGATTTGTTACCAATTATTTGGTGTAAACCTGAAGTTGTTGCCGCAAGAAGGAGCGTGTTTTCGTTGTTGTAAAAAAATGGTTGAGTGTTTGGAAGCGATGATTTTACAGGAGGTACATAGAAGTACTGTAGCTGCCATGCTTGCTCAAACCTCCCTTCAACGGGTTTAAAAATACTGGTTTCGAATGCGTTGCTTTGTGATTGGGTGTAAAAAATCCCCGAGCCAGTTGAAACGTAGAAAGTTGACCCTATTCTGGCTACATCGGTTAGTAACCCATTAATTCCCGTCTCTTGGTTCCAGTAGCGAAGGGGCGAGAGAATATCAACCTGACATATTCCATTATTGAGGGCAAGCCACAGCGAGTGGTTCTTTTGAAAGTATAGGAAAAGGGTTGCACTTTTTACTCCAATAGTTTTTTCATTAATTGCATCTACAACCTCCCAGTTCTTATTTACAATCAGAATATTACCAGTTATTGAGGCTAGCGCAAAATGGTTGTCATCGAGCTTCACGCCATGGTAAAACAGGTGTTCTGTAAAATAGCGGTTTAGTTTCTGTGCCTTTTTCGATAGCTTTGATATGGGTTGAATGGATGATTTTCCGGCTGAGCAGTTGTATAAGTACAAACCGTTTGTTCGTGAGCAAATTAGGAAGCACGTATCGTATGGTAGAATGCTATGGATTTTAATGTTCCTAAAAAAGTCCCCTTTTTCAATGAGATTTAGCTTCCCGTTCTCAAATTTTGAAAGACCAACTCCTATTTCCTGAACGTAGTAGCTATTTCCAACGGAGTGGCTGAGGTAGAAGTTGAGATCGCCACTTTCAATATACTCAAACTGGTTGTTGCTGTATATAAAAAGGAACTTATCGGTAAGGAAGAAAACGGTGTCGGAGAAACAGTTTATATCCCAAACGTCGTTAAAAGTTTTATGCTTTTCGTCAACTAGTGGTATAAGAGAATGATACTCCATCATTCCCTGGGAGTTGGGCCAAAGGTAACCAAGCTCGTTGAATGCTCCAACAAAAACAACCCCATCATCATTCACATTAAGGCTTCGAACGGTTGATCTGTTTGGAGTTTCAATTTTTCTCCACGTTTCTCCGTCAAATTCCAGAACGCCATCGATATTCCCAAAGTATAAAAACCCTCTCAAATCCTGGGTTATTGCCCAGTTTTGGGTTCCGCCATCGTAATCCTTTGTAGAATAGTATTTCGAGGGGATCAAGCCTTTTTCCTGGCTGTGCAAATCAGCATGAACGCCAATAACAATCAGCAACAGAATTACAAAATGTTTGACTGATTGTTTTGTAATGGCTTTCATTGTTGTATTAAGTTATTCTGAATCAGTAAAATCACCTAGCCGTTTAATGGCGTCATCCTTATACATTCTGCCTATATGTATTTCAGTTGAACCAATTTCAACTGAAGAGCAGTTGTACGCATCGATATGTTTAATTGCAATGATAAAGGAACGGTGGATTCTCAGGAACTCATTTGGATTAAGTGTTTTTTCAAAGAAACTGAGATTTTGTTTGGTAACTACTGATTTTTCCTTTGTTACAACTTTCACATAGTCTTTTATGCTTTCAATGTACAGGATATCTGAAAGGTTAATTTTCACCATCTTTTTATTCTCTTTCAAAAAAAGATGATCGGGAAATTCACTTTGATTGTGGTGACCTTTTGCTGCAACAATCTCGGTTACTTTATGTACTGCTTTGAATACCCTTTCAAATGTGAGAGGCTTAATAAGGTAATCAACCACGTTAAGCTCAAACCCTTCAAGAGCGTAGTTTTTATTAGCTGAAGTAATAATAGCTAGAGGCGGTTGTGAAAGGCTTTTGAGGAAGTCTATCCCGGTAAGGTTTGGCATTTCGATATCGAGAAAAAGAAAATCGAAGTCAATTTCACATATTTTTTCGAGAACAGAAACTGCGCTACTAAAAGTGGTAACCACCTCAATGTTGGGTATCTTCTTAAGAATACTTTCCAAAGAAGCAATGGCAAGGGGTTCATCATCAACAATAACGCATTTAAGCTTCATTTCAATTCGAAAAATTATGAGTTTAACTATACTTCCCAAAAATTTGGGGCAAGATAAAAATTTTTTTAACACCTTATAAATAATGATGGTATTAAAACAAGCATTTTGGATGAATTTTTCTAAGATTCTGGCTGTTCGTCAGTACATGATTGCTGTATGTCGATAAAAACCAATACCAATACTACTATTTACTATTTTTCGCAGCGATAAATAATATTTTTTTTAATAGAATGTGTCTTTCATTTTTTTCCAACAAACCATAAACTAAATCATTAACTTTTTAACTACTTACCTATGAAGAGAGTTTTTACTACATTTTTGCTTGTAATTTTGGCTACCTGGAGTTTTTCACAGGAGCGCTATGCTAGAGCAAATGATGCCTTTACTACTGAGTTTTCCTACCTAAATTCTACAGAACAAGTGTTGAAAATTAACCTTGGAAACTATGGTATTTCTGAGGTTGAGGAGGAGGGGATTGCGTATTCCGTTGTTAACTTTGAACATGGAGTTAATACTTTTAGGAAAGGCTTTGCTGAACTTCCCATGCTGAGCACTACAATTCAGCTAGGTTCAAAAAGTGATGTTAACTTTAAGGTTATTGCCGAAGATTTTGTTGATATTAACCTTGCTCACCCAATGCTTCCTTCAAGGGGAACCATTTACCGCAATCAGGATCCAACATCGATTCCCTACGTAATCGACCCTGCTTCAATGGTGGATGCTTTTTACCCTGAAAATATTGTTGAAGGAGCAGAGCCATTCATTTTTAGAGATACTCGTGGTGTTAATATTATGGTATACCCATTCCGATACAATGCTGTTAAAAATACCTTGAGAGTATACAAAAGCATTAGCATTTTAGTTACTGAAGACGATTCTAAATCCACTAACCCTATTGTTAGAACTGCAGATTACGTTGACCCAGCAATTAACGATATTTACAAATCGTTGTTCCTCAACTATAATCCTAGCAAATTTGCCAATCAAATTGGCGAGTTTGGTGAAATGCTCGTAATTTATACCTCGCGCGATGCCACTGCCATTCAACCTTACATTGACTGGAAACGTCAGATGGGTTACAAAGTGAACACGCAACAGGTTGCAACAGGAACTAACGTAAAAACTACAATCCAAAATGCCTACAACGCAAACCCAAACCTTTTGTACGTTCAGCTTGTTGGCGATTGGGCTGATATTAAATCTGATTTGGGTACAACCCAGAGCGCACCAATGGATCCAATGCTTGGCTGTGTTGCTGGCGACGATTACTATTCAGAACTTATCATTGGCCGCTTCTCGGCAAGCACAACTGCTCAGGTTACCGTACAGGTAAATAAAGCCATTAACTATGAGAAGAATCCCGATATGACGGGAACTTGGTATAAAAATGCTTTAGGAATTGCATCAAGCGAAGGCTCTGGTTCTGGTGATGATGGCGAAGCAGATAATTCCCACATGGACATAATAAAAAACAATAAATTATTAACTTATAACTTCACTAACGTTGCAAGCCAGTACCAACCAAGTGCGTCTGCTTCAGGTGTTGCTTCATCAGTTAATTCTGGTGTTGGAGTAATTAACTACTGTGGGCATGGTTCGGAAACTACATGGGTTACAAGTAGCTATAGCAATACTTATATAAATAGCTCTACAAATGGGAGCAAACTCCCATTTATATTTTCCGTAGCTTGCGTTAATGGGAAGTTTCATATGACTAGCGGAGATTGCTTCGCAGAAGCTTGGCTAAAGAAGGATAATGGTGGTGCCGTTGCAACAATTATGTCAACTATCAACCAACCCTGGCAGCCACCAATGCGTGGGCAGGACTACTTTAACGATATTCTTATAGGAGGATATAATTATTCTTCAAATCCTGGCGACGGAACAAGTACAAGTTCCGTTGATAAAAGAACTACTTTTGGTTCAATTACTTTCAACGGGAACGTTTTAATGTTGGCCGAGCAGTACACGAATACCGACACTCGCGAAACATTCCAAACATGGACTATTTTTGGTGATGCATCGTTACAGGTACGTACAAATACTCCTAAATCTATTTCTGTAGCTTCAAACGATGTTTCTGCTTCACCTCACTCTGTTACTGTAACTTCAAACAGCTCACCGGTTGCAAATGCAAGGGTTAGCCTTTATCAGAATGGTGTATCTTACACAGCACTTACAAATTCATCCGGTGTTGCATCTGTAAACCATGCTTTCACAAGCGGACAGGCAACGTTAACCGTTACTGCCTACAATTATGGAACCTATCAGGGAACCTTAAACGTAGGAACTGGTCCGGTTGAACCTCCTACAACTCCTACCGGCTTGGCCGCAACAAATGTTACTGATAACAGTGCTACATTAGTTTGGAATGTGACTTCAGGTGCAACTTCATACGATGTTCAACTTCGTCCTCAGGGAGGATCGTGGGCAACCTACAATGTTACTACAAACTCGTATGTTGCTACTAATCTGTCGCCTGTTACAACCTATGAATTTCAGGTTAGAGCTAAAAACTCAGCGGGTACAAGTTCTTACTCATCGGTTGCAAGTTTTACAACCGAGGAATTCGTTGTTAACTACTGCACCTCACAGGGTAATAACTTCAGCTACGAGTGGATTGCAGGCGTAACCG
>DAOSWM010000029.1:0-24978 GCA_035380045.1 Tenuifilaceae bacterium
ATCAATGATTGAGTGATTGGTTAAATTAAGTAAATTTGCGTATTAGGAAACTCCAAAATAATTTATAAAAAAATGACAGTAGCAGCGATTTGGAGAAAGATTTACCCCTGGCTAAGAAATAAGTATCTTCTTACCATTGTGATCTTTGTGCTTTGGATGTTGCTATTCGACAGCAGCAGCTGGATTGATGTTTTTCGCCAGATTCGCCATATCCGTAAACTCGAGAAGGAACGAGAATACTACATCGAAAAGATTGAGCAGGACAGAAACCGGCTTAAAGAGCTGCGAACCAACAACGAGAATCTGGAAAAATTCGCCCGCGAACAGTACCTCATGAAAAAACCCGATGAGGATATTTTTGTGATTGACGAGGAGTAGGTTCGGAGATCGGTAATCGGTAATCAGTAATCGGTAATCAGTATTCAGTGATCAGTGATCAGTTGGCAGTCTTCAATTGGCAGTTGGCGGAGGGCAAACTTTTGACGTTTGACATTTGTCTTCATCCGTTTGACTTTCTCGAGGTGTAATCAGTAATCAGTATTCAGTGATCAGTTACAGTCTTCAATTGGCAATTGGCAATTAGCAATTAGCAAATTTTAAAAATATTTCTTGTAAACTGTGAACTGAGAATTGCAAACTTTTACTCGTGCATTAGTGGAAAAAAAGTAATTTGCTGAATATATGAAACTTGGAATTTATTTTTTGGGATTTTTTTATCATTTGAAATTCTTGAGGTGTAAAAGCTAACCAGAATTCAAACTCCAAGTCTAAGATTATATATCCCTAAAAACTCTTTCCCAGTAGTTTGCAAAAGTTTTACTGTTGAATTTTCTGTCGGGATGCGACCGGGAAATGGTTGGGTTTTGTGAATCTCCATCGATGCTGAACGAGAATACGTACCACTCCCCTTCCTCGTCGAAGGCCATGCTTCCAAAACGTAAATCGTACAGCCAAACCAAATTTTTCGAATCCCTTCTTACAGCGTAAAACCCATCTGTAAAGCGAATTAACTCTTGTATTTCTTTATTGTTTTTCAAATCTTTTAGTTCTGCTTCATCCCGATTTATATATTTAAAATCAATCTTTTTCTTATCAAAATTGCTTATGTATCCGTAATGGTAACCTACTGAATCCTCGGCAAGTACAAGCCAAAGCAGATTTGTAATTGGAAGTGGTGCAGTTTTTAACCGAGTGTACTGAATGTTTTGCTCCGCAAGTTGTTTCTTTACATTATGTTCCAAATGAAGCTTATTGGCAACTGTTAGCCCAACAAATATCATAGTAAAAATAAGTGCAGCATAAGAAATTAATTGTCGGATTTTATTTCCACGTTTGAAAAACAGAATGGCCAAAACAAAAATTGCGAGGGGAACTAAAAGCGTGAAATCGATAATTCCGATAGAATCAAGCGCCAACCGGGCGTTGCTGAATGGTTCGAGAAGAGCAGTTCCGTACGTGTTGAAGCAGTCGATGGTTGAGTGAATGAGAATTGCGACGAGCGACATGAATGTCCACTGGTGAAAAGTTGCGTCCCTATGAATTTTTGAGATTATCCAACCCAGAATTGGAGCCGCTAAAACGGCAAAAAATATTGAGTGGCTGAATCCGCGGTGAACAAAAAGCGCCTTAACAGGATCGAACAGCCAAGTAACGGCCACATCAAAATCGGGAACCGAACCGGCAATTGCTCCCCAAACGAGCGCTTTACTTCCAACTTTCTTCCCTAAAATCGCCTCGCCGGTTGCTGCACCAAGAACAATATGTGTAAGTGAATCCATGCTAATATTTATTAACTTTGTGCGCTAATTTTTAGTAGAAACATCTCAAATCAACTTTCGTTCAACCCCAAAAGTACTAAAAGTGAGAAAACGTAAACCAAATCCATTGCTCCAAAAAGTAAGAATTGAAGAGATTGCTGCCGAAGGCAAAGCGCTTGCCCGTGTTGAGGGAAAAGTTGTTTTTGCTCCGTTTGCAGTTCCCGGCGATTTGGTGGATATTCAGGTTACCAAGCGGCGAAAAAGCTACATGGAAGGCTACATTACTGCTTACCACGAACTTTCAGATATCAGGGTTGAACCATTTTGCCAACATTTTGGAATTTGCGGCGGATGCAAATGGCAGAGTCTTCCGTACGAAATGCAGCTGGAATTCAAGCAGAAACAGGTTTCCGATCAGCTGAAGCGAATTGGACGAATTGACCTGCCGGAAATCAGTAAAATTGTTGGTTCTGCAAAAACAATGCACTACCGTAACAAGCTGGAATTTACCTTCAGCGCTTCACGCTGGCTCACCCGCAACGAAATCCAAAGTGGTAATGAAATAGAGCAAAATTCAGTTCTTGGCTATCACGTTCCGGGAATGTTCGATAAGGTTTTTGATGTTCGCGAATGTTTTCTTCAGCCCGAACCTTCGAACTCAATTCGTTTGGCCGTAGGAAAATTTGCGCTAGAAAACGGGTACACATTTCACAACTTTAAAACCCGAGAAGGATTTCTCCGAAACCTGATAATCCGCAATAGTTCAAAAGGTGATGTGATGGTAATTCTTGTGGTTTCAGAAAACGATACTGAAAAAATTGAAGCAATTCTGGAGCATATTAAACAACAATTTCCGTCGGTTACATCGCTGATGTATGTAGTAAACTCAAAACTTAACGACAATATTAACGATTTAGACGTTGTTTGCTACCACGGAAACGACTTTATAATGGAGGAGATGGAGGGAATACAGTTCAAGGTTGGACCAAAAAGTTTCTACCAAACCAACTCTGAGCAAGCCTACGAGCTGTACAAAGTTACCCGTGAATTTGCTTCCCTCACGGGAAAAGAAACAGTTTACGATCTTTACACCGGAACCGGAACTATTGCAAATTTTATTGCAAAAAAATGCTACAAAGTCGTTGGAGTTGAGTACGTTCCCGAAGCCATTGAGGATGCAAAGATTAACTCCCAAATAAACGGAATAAATAATACCCATTTCTTTGCCGGTGACATGAAGGATGTTCTTACCAGAACTTTCTTTGAGGAACATGGTAGTCCCGATGTGATAATTCTCGACCCGCCTCGCGCCGGTGTTCATGCTGATGTTATTGAAACTGTAAAAGCATCGTGGCCTTTCAGGATTGTTTACGTTTCGTGTAACCCGGCCACACAGGCGCGCGACATCAGCCTACTCTCCGATTTGTATAGGGTTGCCAAAGTTCAGCCGGTTGACATGTTTCCACACACTCACCATGTTGAAAACGTGGTTCTACTAGAGAGGAAGTAGAAGTCAACAAAAAAAGCAATTAACATAGAGCTGCTGGATGTATACACTAAAGTATACTTCGAAATTCTTTCCATTTTTTTTCTGTTCGGTATCGTACACCCGTTGTTCGGAATCGGTTATTATTTCTTTCCCAACACACAACATAAAGGCCTGTAAGCATACACCTTAACCTACATGGCACGGTGGTTGTTAAAAAACATAGAACCATGTATTAGGAATAAAAAACCACAAAAAACCAACAAATATGTCAATCTTCGACAGCTACATTAAAACCGGAATCAGAAACCTTAAGAAGCATCGTTTTTACTCATTCATCAACATTTTTGGGTTAGCAATTGGCATTGCAGGAAGTTTACTCATTTTCCTTTACGTTATTAATGAGCTTAGCTACGACAAGTTTCATGCAAATTATGAGCAAATTTACCGCATTGGTGTAAGAGGGAGTGTTAGAGGAGAGCCAATAAACATGGCTGTTTCGTGTGCCCCAATGGCAAAAACACTACCAACGGAATTTCCTGAAGTAGAAATTGCAACCCGATTTCGGCAAATGGGTGATTGGCTAATTGGGTCGGGCGACAGGAAGTTTAACGAGGAAGAATTCCTATTCGTTGATTCAACCTTCTTTGAAGTTTTCAACTTCAAGCTGATTAAGGGTGATCCAACAACCGTTTTGAATCGTCCGCGCACCATGGTTATGACCGAATCGGCTGCCAAAAAGTATTTTGGTAACGAGGATCCCATTGGCAAAAGTATCCGGGTTGAGAACGACTCTACTTTCTTTGAAATTACCGGCCTAATGGAAGACCCGCCCGTAAATAGCCATTTCCATTTTGGCTTGCTGGGATCGCTCATTTCGTACCCTCGTCAGGCAAACAACGAATTTTGGATTTCCAATAATTTTTACACATACGTTAGGCTTAAGGAAGGAACCAATGCCCAAGAGTTTGAAGGGAAACTCAGGCAATTGCTAATAAAATACATTGGACCGCAATTGCAACAGGCACTAAATGTTACCATTGAGGAGTTTGAAAGCAGCGGTAATAGCTACGGTTTCTTCATTCAACCACTGAAAGATATCCATTTAAAATCGAAGTTGCAGTATGAGATTGAACCCAACGGGAACATACTTTACGTTTACATTTTTTCTGCTGCTGCAATACTAATTCTCCTTATTGCCTGTATCAACTTCATGAATTTAGCCACGGCACGTTCAGCAGGTCGTTCGAAGGAGGTAGGCCTGCGCAAGGTGGTTGGTTCGAATAAAAACAAGCTGGTGCTTCAATTCCTCACCGAATCCATAATTGTAAGCTTTATCGCACTGCTGGTAGCGCTGGTAATTGTTGAAGTAACGCTACCCTCCTTCAACAACCTTTTAGGGTTGAAGCTTCAGGTTGGCTACTTTAAAACCTGGTTCATAGTTCCAATTCTTTTTGTATTCACCATTTTTGTTGGCCTTCTGGCCGGAAGCTACCCCGCATTCTACATGGCATCGTTCAACCCTACCAGCATTCTGAAAGGGAAACTTAGTCGCGGGGCAAAAAGCAGCACGCTACGAAGTATCCTGGTTGTGTCGCAGTTTACTGTAACCATTTTCATTCTGCTGGCCACAGCAGCGGTTTACATTCAAATGCGCTACTACCAAAGCAAGGACCTAGGTTTTGAGAAGGAGAATAAGCTTATAATAAAACGCTCCGATGGGTTGAAGCGCAACATGGATTCATTCAAACAGGAAGCCCTGAAAATACCAGGGATACACAGCATAGCTAATGCAAACTCAATTCCAGGAAGAAACTTCAGCCTGAATGCTATGCTGCTGGAAAACGACCCCAACCCCGGAACAACCTACTCAATGGATCAAGCGTGGGTTTCACCTGGGTACGAGCAAACGCTGGGATTACGATTGGTAGAAGGACGATTTCTGGATGCTACAATTCCATCCGACAGCTTCGCAGTTGTTATCAACCAAACTGCAGTTAAAGTTCTGGATTTGGAAAATCCGCTTGAATCAAGAATTATGCACCCCGGTGGAGACAATAGACCCTTCAACATTGTAGGTGTAGTTGAAGATTTCCACATTAAGTCGCTTCAAAGCCCAATATCACCCGTGGTGCTAACATTTATGCCCGGGAACTGGGAGGGAGTTGTTGTAGCTAACCTCGTAAAAGGGAAAGAGAAGGAGAGTATTGCGAAGCTGGAAGAAATATGGAAACGATTTTCTGAATTCCCATTTGAGTACTTCTTCCTTGAGGATGAGCTAGCCAACTTGTATAAGGGCGAGAAGCAAACCGGAATTGTACTCATTTCATTCTCCATACTAGCAATAATTGTTTCGTGCCTTGGGCTCCTTGGCTTGGTATCGTTCACAACTTCACTACGAACGAAGGAAATTGCAATTCGAAAAACGTTGGGTGCAGCCGATTCGAAAATCGCTCTCATACTTTTTGCCGATACCTTAAAACTTATCGGAATCTCAACGGTTATAGCACTAGTTGGTTCATATTACGCTATTGACACATGGATGCAAAACTTTGCATACCGCGCATCAATTAACGCCCCAATATATATACTGGTTCCTTTGGTTATTACTGTAATTGCTATTTTAGTAATAAGCAACGAGGTAATGAAAGCAGCACGAAGGAACCCGTCCGAGATATTAAAGTATGAATAGTTTTGCTGCACAAAGAAAGCGAGGGTGGTTACAAATTGTAGTCACCCTCGTTTGCTTTAGAACCTATACAAACTAATCGTCGAATGTTGCAAACCATGCGTACGCTTCTTCAATGGAGTTGAACAAACGCAGGGTGAACTTAAACTTATTTGTTGCCTGAAGAATTAAGTTAAGGTAGTACTTTTTAAAAATAGTGCCATCGAAAATCACGCCACCACGTTTTAATCCTTGCTTCAGGGCTTGTGGTAACATTACTGTTTCAAACCACTTCCGGTTTTCCGGGTTAACCATACCCTGCCGCCTGGTATCTGATAAAAAATTATAAATGGGTACCTGAGCATTCTTCTGAAAATCAAGCGCCGAAATAAATGCACTTTGGTACTGTTCCTTTGTAAGAGAACCGTTCCAAACCAATTGAACCAACTTTCTTTCAGGTATATACGACAACTTAACGTAGTTTTCCTCAAGTATTATGGTTTCACTCATGTAGAAAGTATCTTAATCTTCTGCAAAGTAATAAAAATGGTGCTTAAAATCAAGCTTTACAAGTAAAAAAGCCAAAAAGGAGAAACAACTTGAAGTTCAAAACACTTCCTTTTCGAACAGAGCTAAACATTCAACATGGTGAGTTTGAGGAAAGAAATCGAACGGAATTGCAGCCTTGAGCGAGTAGTTTCGCTTGGTTAAAAATTGAACATTCTTTGACAAAGTTCCCGGGCTGCAGGAAAGGTAAGCTATGCGCTGAGGTTTTGCTATTTTGGTAATCCACTCCAAAACCTCGGGTTCAATTCCGGTTCGGGGAGGGTTAACGTACATTAAAATTTTCTTTGAGAGGAAAAGTTGCTGAAGCAGAAATTCTGTTAGCTGAGGTATTCGTAGCATGCAGGATCCACGAAGAAGTATAGCGCCAGGCGCATTCAAACTTGCACACTCTAAAGCTTCACCGCTGGTTTCCACGCCAACACATTGAACGTTCCTTTTTCGCCATCGGCGAAGGGAGGTTCCGGTTCCACAGTACAAATCGAAAACATACGAAAAGGAGTCGGGATTCAAAAAATCTTCAGCAATATCGAGCGTTTGGTGGTAGAGTTCCTGAATTTGCTGCTGGAACGATGATGAACCGTACCACAATCCGTACGAATCGGTTGAGAGTCTGTTTCCAAAAACGTGAACCCATCCGCCCTTCTCAAAAAGTCGTCGCCCGGCCGATGGGTTAAAGTGAATCCAAAAACCATCAACACCAATAACTTTGAGCTCATCAATTAATTCCTCAGAAATATAATCGACTTTCTCTGGCGATTTTCCTTTTACAATAAGCACACACTGTGCTTTAGTTACAACAAGAAATGCCAAAGGGAAAATATCAGCAGATGGAAGTTTATCGGTTAAAGTTTCAACAATTTTATTTACTAAAGGATGGTGAACCGGACATTGGTGAATTGGAATTACCTCGTCCATCGATTTCGTTCCGAAAAACCAGCGGTTTCCTATCCATGCGGCAGACAGCGTAACGCTAGTGCGGTACCCCCACCTTTTTTCTTCCTCAACCGAAACAATTGGTTTTACCACATCGCTCCACTGAGCCAGCTTCTTTTCTACAAAACTTTGCTTCTGCGCCAAACTCTCCTGCATGGTCCATCCACGATGCGAACAGCCCCTGCAGCGAGGATTACAACCTTCATCAAATTTGTTTAGCTCCATCAATCTTCTACCAAACGGTTTTTAGCATTCCGCCATCAACCGGGATTGTAGTTCCTGTAATAAACGATGCTCTATCGGAAAGTAGGAATGCCGCCAAATTTCCAAGTTCTTCGGGTTTTCCGTATCGGCCAAGCGGAATTTGATCGTGGTACATTGAGCGAACTTCGTTCACTGTAACTCCCTTATTCTTTGCAGCAATCCCATCGAGCTGAGCAACCCTTTCGGTGTCGAGCCTGCCGGGAAGAATATTATTAATTCGGATGTTGTACGAAGCTAAATCGCGCGAAAGGCTTTTTGCCAAGCTGGTAACACCCGAACGGAATACGTTCGAGAGCAGAAGCATATCAATTGGTTCCTTTACCGACATTGACGTAATGGTGACAATACTTCCCTTCGAGGCTTTCTTCATTACAGGAAGAACCTCACGAATCAACCTCACTGCGCTCATCAAATTTAGCTCAAAGGCTGCGTACCAGTTCTCGTCGGTGAAACTATCGAAGGTTCCTGCCGGAGGGCCACCCGCATTAACCACCAGCCCATCAATTGTTCCAAACTGCTCGATAGCAGATGAAACCCACCTTTTTATTGACTCGTATTGAGTTACATCAAGAAATGCGAATGCAGCCTCCGAGCCTGAATTCTTCATAATTTGCGCTGCAGCATGCCCCAACTTCTCCTCGTTGCGGCTTCCTAAAAACACTCTGGCGCCTTCAATTGCCGATGCTTCTGCCACTGCGTAACCCAAACCCTGGCTACTTCCTGCTACTAGTATGGTTTTCCCTTGAAGTAATTTTTGCATACGATTTGTTTTTTAGTACCACAAACAATTTCAGTTTACTCAGCTCCGATGTACCCATTCATTTCTCCGGTAAGAAGATTTATTTCTATCTCAGCAGCCTGAGCATTTAATTGCGCTGAAATTAAACGGGTTTGCGCATCGAGAAGCTTATTTTGGCTTTCGCGAAGTTCAATATCGGAAATGGCACCAAGCCTATACTTTTCCCAGGCTGTATCGGTGTTACGTTGCGCCAGCTCTACCGACTTCTCCTCAACCTTAACCAGTTCAATGGCCTGATTCAAGTTATTCACAAGTTTAAACGCATTACTCTGTAGGTTCAGTATTAGCTCATCGTAACTCAGCCGCTGGTTCTCAACAAGAATTTGTGCATTTCTAATTTTCCTTGAAGTGTTGAAACCATCGAAAAGAGCAATTGAAGCGTTAACACCAAATGCTGGCCCCAATGTACGGTACACTTGCTGTTGAGCATCGGGCGTTACAACATTTGAAAAATTGTAAGCTCCGCTTACATTCACACGTGGAAATCGTGGACTTTTTGCTTGATTATAGTCTAGCTCGCCCAACCGGTTCTGCAATCGTTCGTAGGCAATTTGAGGGTTTGAATCGAGCACCTCCTGAAGGATTTCGGAAACATCGCCAACTTGTGGAACAGGAATGGATGTATATACCGAAAACTGAACGTTTGCTTCGCGGGTTAGCAGCCTGTTAAGCTCTGCCTTTAGGTTCACCAAGTAGCTTTTCTGCTGCAAGTAGCGAGCGCTATCGGCCCGGTAGTCGACCTCCGACTGAAGTTCCTGAAGCTCGTTCCCAACCCCAATTTTCGATTTTTCGTGAGCAATGCGTAACCGCTGGCGCGAGAGGGCCATTTGGTCTTTAAGCGAATTGTACAGCTTTTCGTTAAGGGCAATGTTATAGTACGTGTATGCAATGTCGGCAACCGTATTCTCAACTGCAATACGCAGGGAAAGTTCGCTCTGCTGCGAGTAAATTTCTAGCTTTTCACGCTGTAGGAACATGCTCATTCCATCGAAAACGGTCCAGCTAAGCAACGCTCCAGCTGAAGTTGTATTTGTTGGGAACCCTGTAACAGTTGAGTTTGTTCCGTCGGAATTTTCTTGGTATCTCTCCTGAATATTTCCCGTTTGGCTTCCGCTAACATCAACCCTTGGTAGAAAACCGGCATTCCCCAGAGTATTATTGTTCTGTGCAATTTGAATGTTATTCTTTGAAATCTTGATAGAGTAGCTGTTTTCAAGCCCAATGCGAATCGCATCTTCAAGGGTAAGACTCTCCTGTGAAACAGCCAGAAATGGAAACAATCCGAAAAGAAAAATAAAAAAACTACTCCTCCTCATTATGCAAAATATTTGCTGAACGTTTTGAAATATAGGAATACATTGCCGGAACTATGTAAAGCGTAAGCCCCAGGGCAAAAAGCAAGCCACCAATAATTGTTATACCCAAAGGGATACGGCTGGTTGAAGCTGCCCCAAGGGCCAAAGCAATTGGGAGCGCTCCAAAAATGGTTGAGAAGCTGGTCATAAGAATAGGGCGAAGTCGTTGCCCAGCTGCCTCAATAACAGCATGCGTTTTATCAAGTCCTGCTATTTTTTTCTGGTTTGCGAATTCAACAATCAGAATTCCATTCTTTGTAACGATACCAACCAGCACAATAATACCAATTTGGCTAAAAATGTTCATGGTTTGGTTCATAATGTACAGCGACAAAACTGCGCCTGCCAGCGCCAAGGGGACTGTAAACATTATGATTAGCGGGTCTCTATAGCTTTCAAATTGTGCTGCCAGCACAAGGTAAACCAGTATTAGCGCAAAGATAAAGGCAAAGTACATGCTACCCGAGCTCTCCTCGAACTGCTGAGAGATTCCGGTTAGGGTTGTTGAAAATGACTCGTCGAGAATTTCGTGCGAAATTTCACGCATGGCATCAATCCCTTGCCCGAGCGTTACTCCTGGAACCGTTGATGCTCTGAAGGTTGCCGACACGTAACGGTTATAGCGGTAGCGCTGTGGCGGTGTACTCTCCTCGGAAATTGTAATAAGATTTCCCAGCTCCACTAGGTTCCCCTTATCGTTTCGGATTTGAAGGCTGGTAATATCCGAAGGGTCATCGCGGAAGTTGCGCTCAGCCTGACCAATTACCTGGTACTGTTTCCCATTGTAAATAAAAAACCCGTAGCGCTGTCCCGAAAAGTAGAGCTGTAGTGCTTCGGCAATATCGCGAACCGTAACACCCGAAGAACGGGCTTTCTCCCGGTCAATCTCCACAACAAGCTCAGGCTTGTTAAATTTCAAATCAACATCAACCACCTGAAAACGGGGATCATCCTGAGCTCTTCGTAAAAAGATTGGAACGACCTCCTTGAGCCTCTCGAAGTTGGGTGCCTGAACCACAAACTGTACCGGCAAGCCGCCCCCTCTGCCCGCTCTAATTGTTTGGTCCTGCGTAACAAATGATCGAGCCAGCGTTTGCGTATTGAGGAAAGCCTGTATTTCGTTGGCAATCTCGTCCTGTGATCGTTTCCGCTCGCTGGGGTCGGTAAGAATTAAATTTACGAAACCCGAATTCCTCGCACCCGTCCATCCGGGAGAAGCGAGTGCAATAATCGCCTTGCGCTCCTGCATGGTATCAACAAAACTTACAACCTTGCTAACATACTGGTCCATAACTTCGAATGAGGTTCCTTCGGGTGCAGTTGACATAATTCGTAAGCGGCTTTTATCCTCAAGCGGAGCCAATTCCGAAGGGATTATGCTACCCAAACCGAAGATTAAGGCAACCGAGGCTGCAACCACAATTAAGGCCCACCAGCGTTTTCGAATAAAAATGGTGAGGGTTTTTTCGTACCCCTTTGACAGCCTCTCAAAGAATTGGCCAACTGAACTAGCAATTCGTCCTTCCTTTTTCCTGTCGGCAAGAATTCTCACGCTCATCATTGGAGTTAAAGTAAGAGCAATGAAAGATGAAATTATTACCGCACCAGAGAGAACTACCCCAAACTCACGGAACAGCCTACCTGTTATTCCCTGCAAAAAAACGATGGGGAGAAATACAGAAACCAACGTGATGGTTGTTGAAACTATAGCAAAGAATATTTCCTTTGTTCCAGCGTATCCTGCCTTGAAGGGGTTCATGCCTTTCTCAATTTTCGAGAAAATGTTCTCAACCATCACAATGGCATCATCCACCACAAGGCCAGTAGCAAGTACAATTCCCAGCAGCGAGAGCACGTTTATGGAGAAATCCATAATGTACATAACGAAGAACGAACCAATTAGAGATATTGGAATCGTAATCATAGGGATAATGGTTGTTCTCCAGTTCCTTAAAAAAATGAAAATTACAATTACCACCAGTCCAAAGGCAAGAAGAATAGTATCGCGAACCTCCTTAACAGCCTTTCGAATTGAAGAAGTAATATCGAGTGCTACGTTCACCCGGATGTCTTCGGGCATTTCACGTTTCAGTAAATCTAATCGTTTGTATACCTCATCGGCAATTTCAATGTAGTTAACACCGGGTTGCGGTGTTATGGCAATGCCAATTTGAGGAGTTCCGTAATTTCCGCGAAGCAGCGATCGCTCATTCTCAGGTGCCAGTTCAGCCCTGCCCACATCCTTCAATTTTACGGGGACCCCATTCACCTCTCGAATTATGAGATTATTGAATTCGTCAACTGTTTCCATACGGCCTAACGTTCGGATGGATAGTTCGGTGTAGTAACCCTCAACCGTACCAGTTGGAAGTTCAATGTTCTCGCGCGATAGCGCAGAACGGATATCGCCAGGAACCAGGTTGTAGGCCGCCAACTTGTTGGGATCGAGATGAAGGCGCATGGCGTATCGTTTCTCGCCCCAAATTCTAACCTCACTTACTCCTGATACCGTTTGAAGACGCTCCTTTAGCACGTTATTACCAAAATCGGAGAGTTCCAGCAAACTCCGTTTATCACTCTGAGCAGTGAGTACCATAATAGTTTCGGCGCTCGCATCGGCCTTGCTAACAACGGGAGCGTCGATATCGGGGGGAAGGCGCCGTACAGCTTGAGAAACCTTATCGCGAACATCGTTGGCGGCAGCTTCCATATCGACCCCGAGCTCAAACTCAACTGAGATTGAGCTTCGTCCGTCGGCACTACTGGAAGTAATTGATTTAATGCCTGCTATGCCATTTAATGCTGCCTCTAACGGTTCGGTAATTTGCGCTTCAATAACATCGGCATTTGCACCAACATACGAAGTACTTACCGAAACAACCGGAGGATCGACGCTGGGATACTCCCTGACGCCCAAAAACGTGTAGCTAACAAACCCGAAGAGTAAAACGATTACCGCTAGCACCGAGGCGAGTACCGGACGGTTTATACTCAATGTTGAAAGATTCATAAATTTCGCTTCATTAGTAGTGAAGTAAAGGCTTTAGCCCATTGGTTTAGATTGTATTACCAACCATCAACAATTGATGTACTAACAGGAGTTCCTTCCCTAACCTGCAGTAATCCAGAAATTAGCAGCGTATCGCCGGGTTGAATTCCGGATACAACTTCCACCGCAGTAGCCGTGCGGACTCCGGTTTCAACCTCCACAAATTTTGCCTTCCCTTCTTTGGAAATCACAACATTTTGACCGCCTAAAACCGGAACCAGTGCATGCGGAGGAATAAGCATGGTTTTCACATTCCCATTAATATTCAACGAAACCCGGGCAAAGGAACCAGGAATTAATTTTCGCTCGGTATTTATGCATTTTGCTCTCACCCGTAATGCACGGGTTTGCGGATCGATAACCGACTCGGTTGCGTAAATTGTAGCCTTGTACTGCGTTGGGTAATGACCCAAGGTGAAGGTTACTTCCTTGCCAATATTTACGCCGTAGGCGTATCGCTCGGGCACAGAAAACTCGAGGCGAAGCGGATCGTCCTGAATTAGAGTGGCAAGAACCGTAGTTGAGCCAATGAAGCTACCTGGGCTAACGTTTCTTAAACCAATCGTACCGTCGAAGGGAGCACGAATCTCCGCTTTTTCAATTTGGGCTTCGGCCAACCGAATATCGGCCTTAATACCATCCACCCTGTTCACTGCAACGTCCAAATCCTGCTGACTTAGAGCATCAATATCCTTCAAACGTTGTTTGCGCTCAAGGTCGTCCTGAGCTAACTTCAAATCGGACTTTAGCTTCTCGAGCCTTGCTCGAACCTCGCTATCGTTCACCCTAGCTAGGAGCTGGCCCTTTACTACACTTCTCCCCTCATCGAGATGAAACTCAACCAGCTTTCCGGTTGTTTCGGCCTTGAGCTCAACCTCCTCGCCAGCCAGCAATGTTCCCGATAGTAAAAGTCCTTGTGACAAGGGCTTCAGATCAACAACAATAGCTTCAACCTCCAACCCCGACCTTGCCCTGTTACTTCTTGTTGAAGATTTGCTATTGCTTTCGTTACAACCAGCCAGCAAACCTGTGGTTAAAGCGAAAACTGCAATTAGTCTAAAATATTTTGAGATCATAATCCTCCTGTTTAAAAATGTAAATATATGATAAAAATTGGGCGAAAAGGTTTACAGATAAACATTGAGTTTTTGGCAAGTTGTATTTCAAGAATTTCGCATAAAAAATCCCATACAGTGGAATTTCATTTTTTATTAGCCTATATTGTGGTTTTTCAAATATTCTATATTTCAGTAAATGAACAACCCTACAAACATATTGTTTTTTAAGAATATGAGTTGATAGCGAACCAAGCTTGTTTGCGAACTTTACTCTGTATATTATAACCAAAAATATTTCACAAATGAAGAAGACAATAATGATGGTTTTTATGCTCCCATTTGCGGTATTTTCCCAAACCGATTCCATAAAAGTTTCAATTACCTCAACCGAGGTTGCTCCAAACATTTTTCGACTTTTTGTTGAAAACAGGGTTGCTGTAACTGTAATGGTGGGTAGCGATGGTGCTTTTATGATTGATGCTGCCTACGAGCATACTGCAAACAAAATTCTTGAAGAAGTAGAAAATTTATCCGACAAACCATTAAAGTACCTGCTAAACACCCACCTACATGGCGACCATACAGGAGGAAACCCAATTATTGGAAAAGGCTTACAAATAATTGCCCATCAGCAAGTACGCGATTACCTCTCAAACGAGCAAAAAAGGGGCGATAAAGTAATTCCCCCTATGCCCGAACATGCGCTACCCAACATTATTGTAAGCAGTAGGCAAACCATTGAATTTAATAACGAACAAATTGAGATTATCCCCCTTACAGGCGGGCATACCGGTGGCGACATTATTGTTTTCTTTCCAAAGTCGAAAGTACTAGTTGTTGGCGACTTGCTTTTTGCCAATTACTTCCCATACGTTGATACCGGGAACGGAGGCAACCCATTCAAATATATAGAGAACATTGAATGGATTACACAAAACTTCTCTGATGACGTAACAGTGATTGGTGGTCACGGTCCAGTATACACCCTGCAGCAATACAAGGCATACCAGCAAACTCTACAAAAAACCATTGATACTGTTCGAGAGAGCAAGCAGAACGAACTTACTGCTGAGCAAATGAAGGAGCAACGCATTCTAAAAGAGTGGGAAGCAATGGGTAATTTCTTTATTACCGAGGACCGGTGGATTGATACACTTTACCCTTTTTTATAACTCCATCAATAACTCGAAAAGTTAAATTGCAACTGAATAGTGTAGCTTTTTGTGGGATATCAAATTTGATGATTGTTGTAAAATTTCAAAGTCGTTGTTAATTGTAATTTTCCCTCGGAAAGCAGTAAACTTTCCTTTTGTTAATTCTTTTCTAACCAGCTTTAATTCGAAGCTATTAGCCGATACATTAGTATCATATATTACTACTACTTTTTCGGCCATTATACTGTGATTTTCCATCACGTTAAAGTTGGTTGAATTGTTAACAACAATCACTTTATCAGCAGATTGTATTCCAATTCTTTCAATCTCAAGCAAAGTTCTTGAAGCTGAATTTCCTGCAAAATCATCCTCGGAGTTATGAATATTTATGAACAAAGGTTTTCCAGAAACCTTTTTTGCAGCGGAACCCGCCATGTACGAAGTCCAATCGTTTGCGTAAATAATGTCGTGAGGCTCACGATCTGCAATACTTTCTGCAATATTATTGAACTTTGATAATTGCTCCAGAACATTGGGGAAATTAATTTTATCGCGAGGAGCAATAAAAAGGAAATCAATATCATCAAACTGCGAAATTCCCTTCGCAATTCCATAGCATGCCGTTCCTATGCCACCTGAAATGCACGGTTGAAAATCATGCCCAAACATCAAAACTCTCATAGAAATCTGATTTACAAGGAAAATTTAGAAGTAATAATCAGGTTTAGTTTCTTCTGGAGGTGTCGTTTCCTCGGATTCATCACTATCAAGATTTACGCACTCCTGACCAGGAAAAACAAACTTATACTCCTTGAACCTAACAGATTCAAGCTCCTTTTCTTTAAGGAAAGAGGGTTCCGATTTGTTTTTTTTCAGCTTCTCATTTAAAATATCTACTATGCCCATAGCTCAAATTGATGAAGATTCATTATTAATGCCTGCTTAATCTGGCATTATTACGTACCGTTCCTTCTCATTGTAAATGTTAAGCATAAAATCAGTTACATACTCAACTACATAGAACTGAGAACGGCCAAGCTGCATCACAATCTGATCGTTCTCCTCCCTCATGTTATACCTCATGTTGCTGTTGCCGTTGATGGTAAGCTCGTTGTTTTCGGCAAATTTGAAAGTTGTTTTTTTCTCGGAATCAATCCATGTTGAATTGCTTACCATTCCTTTTATTACTCCTATTTCCATTATTTTTCTCCCTCCCTTTTTTGGGTTTAATAGGTACATTATTTTGTTTTCTCAAAGTTCTTTGGGTAAAATAAATGACCAGATGTAACGGTATTAATTGCATTTTCAAGGTCGCGAAAAATAAATTCCTTGCTTACAAACCCCATAAAACCTGCATTAAGCAAAGTTTGAATATCGGCCAGCTCCTTATGTTGCGATAGGGCTATGAAGCTGCATCCTCTTCTCGCATCATTCATGTAATCAACTGAATGAAACTCATTAAGGATAGAACTCTTTATATCCATAAGAATTACGTCGATATTTGGGATGATTGATGTTTGAAAATCCTCAATATCCGAAACCTCACCCACTACACGATGCTTTAAACTGTTCTCGATAAACAGCTTAAGGTTCTCTCTAAATTTCTCGTTTCTATCAACTAAAAGAATCCTCATCTCCCAGGTGTAAATCTCGTTACAAAAGTATGGTACCCTAAAACTCGAGTCCATAGGTTAACAACCCAAAACCTTGGGTAAATCACTACTTCTTTTGTAGGGAAAACCCTACGAAACATCTTATATACCTGATATTCAGTTTATTTTATTAAAGAAAGGGATCTCAAGCAGCAACTTCAACTCAGTTCGATAAGCCTATTCTGTATGGCAAACATAACCAGATGAGCTGAGTTGCGGGTGTTTGTTTTTTGAAGTAAGCTGGTTCTGTACTTCTCAATGGTTTTTGTGCTAAGGAAAAGTTTACACGAAATTTCGTTATTTGTAAACCCATTGCATATATAGTGAAGTACCTCCTTTTCCCTAGCATTCAGGTGAAGTTTGTCGTCAACCTCCTTACGATTAAAACGGAGGACTATACTTTTCAGCAGCTCCTGATCGAAGTAATTGTTGCCTTTGGCTACCTCGTCGATTGCACGAAACAGCTCCTCGGTTCCCGATTTTTTTAGGATAAACGCTTTAACACCGGCCTCAATCATCTGAAAGTAGTACTGTTCCTCACTGTGCATAGTAAGAATAATTATTTTCAAATCGGGATACTTGGTCAAGGCTTGCTTTGTGGTTTGGTAACCATCGAGAATAGGCATCGACATATCGAGTAAAACGATATCAGGAATTGTATGGTTTAGCTGCAACAAAAAATCTTCACCATTTACAGCCTCAATAACTACCTGCCACTGCTGGTTCTGGGCAAGAATCAACTTAATTCCTGAACGGAACATCTCGTGATCATCAACAATGGCAATTTTTAATGTGCTCATCATTTTTTTCGGTTTCTTTAAAAACCTAACACGGTATACGAATAATGCATCTAATCCCCCTAGGTTTAACTCTGCAAAATTGTACCTCTCCGTTAAATGAATTTACTCTATGCTGAATATTAAACAGCCCCATCCCTGCTTTCTTCCCAATACTTTTAGAAAAATCGAAGCCAATCCCATTATCGGAGTATTCCAAGAAAATGGAATTCCCTTCTTGCCAAACATTTAACACAACACTATCTGCATTTGCATGTTTTATTGTATTATTAATTAACTCTGTAACAACCCTGTAAATAGTTATTTCTATCTCATTACAAACATCTCCCTTCAGGTTGAAGGTGTAGGAAAACTTTTTGGAGGATATTTTTGTAATGTTTTCAATAAAATACTTAATAGCAGTTTTTAACCCAAAGTCGAAGAGGATTTGGGGAGTCAGGTTATTAGATATTACGGAAATCTGATCGAGAGCCTCGTTAATACTCGCCAATAGTTGGCTCGCAATTTTCTGTTTATAGCTTTGGTCAGTTGAGGTAAGATAGGTTTCTGTAAAAAGTTTTATGGTGGAAAGAATAGGTCCCAACCCATCGTGCAAATCCTGAGCAACCCTTTTTCGTTCCTTCTCCTCGGTTTCAATAATTGCTCGCAGAATATTCTGGTGCATTTGCTTTCGTTCGATAATGTTTGAAATGCGCTGTGCGTATGTTTGAACTAAATTCTGCTCGTATATCTCAATAAAGGGAAGATTCTCGGTATAACAAACAAATAGTTCCCCCACAACTTTTCGAAAAACAACTATCTTCTCCCTTAGGTGGTCTACATCTCTGCTTGGGCTATAATTCTTACGATTTGAATATTTTCTTCCATTAACGGTAAGTAGTACGAAAACTTTATCTGAGTAACGAAAACTATCAGGTACAATTGCACTCACAAACTCGTTGTACAATGAGTTTAGATTCTCATTCTTTTCGCTCAGCAATCCTAACCGGAATATTCCATTTAACTCTTTAATTCTTTCCTGCAAATCCCTCTCATTGGTTTCTGCACGCTCTTTTGCAACTACCAGCTCGTTCTCGTAATTTTTGCGACGGGTAATATCGAAAACGATACCATCAACCCCATCGAAATCCATTTTTGGAGTGAACTTTGAGGTTTTGTGATCGGAAACGTACCTAACCGACCCGTCCTTTGCAATAATTCTATACTCCTGAATTATGCTGCTTGGTTGCTTCTCGAACATTGCTCCCTGATTAAAAACCAGCTCTTTGTCGTCGGGGTGAATTATGTCAATCCAGCTTACCTTTCTGTTCAACAGGTCGCTTTCCGGGTAGCCACAAATAATTTCTGAGTTGCTAATTAAATCTACGCTCCAATCGGCCCTGGCACTGTAAATCATGCCCGGAATGTTTTTATGCATAGAGTTTAGCTTTCGCTGGTTATCGGTAAGGAGCTGCTCTGCAAGTTTACGTACCGTAATATCAACAAGAATACCCTCGTAGAATTGGATTTTTCCGGCGCTGTCCCGCTGAATGTGGGTTCTGTCATCGAACCACTTAACCCTTCCCTCTTTCGTAATAATCCGATAGGGTTCATGAGAAAATTCGCTTCTCCCAATATCCTGCGAGTTTTTAGATACCTCCCCCTGAACCCTCTGTAAATCGTTGGGGTGAACGATATCGGAAAACAAAATTGAGCCATCCAAAAATTCCTGAGCGCTGTATCCCACTATCCCCTCCACGTTGGTTGAAACGAAATCGACAGGCCATCCCGGAGCATTCCTCCATATAAATAGAACAACAGGGCTAATGCTCAGTATCCTGTTAATAACCTGCATGTTATCTTTCCTGTTTTGCTCCATATTTCTTTCTAAAAATGCTACGAAACTGTTTCAAATATGCTTTGTATTTCTTCAGCTTTCTCACTACAAGTTATGGATAAGTTTGTTAGGTGTCAACTAAAAGTGAGCAATATGGAGACTATCTATAAAGAATCGTAGTAGGTAAAAGCACTTTTCATTTCCTGATGACTGAAAATATGATGATTGTTTGAATGCCTCTGGCAAAACCTTCGCTTCTAATTCGTAACTTCGCAGGCATAAAGGAGAAAAAAATGAAGTTTGAACAGTACAATTTTATCGCTCCGCTGAAGCGCAACCTTGCGAATAACGGGTTTATTCGGCCAACTGACATTCAGTACAAAGCCATTCCGCCAACACTTCGTGGCGAGGATGTGCTTGCCATTGCTCAAACGGGAACCGGCAAAACTGCAGCCTTCGCAATTCCAACCATTCAACTTTTATGTACAACAAAAGGGAAAACGTTTGAGTACTCGCCACGATGCCTGGTAATGGTTCCTACCCATGAGCTAGCCGCTCAGGTTGCCGATGTTTACAGCAAGCTAATGATTGGCACAAACCGTAAAGTTTTGGGGTTATTTGGCGGTGTTGAGCAGTCGCCCCAAATTGCCATGCTAAAGAAAGGAGTAGATGTACTGGTAGCCACTCCTGGCCGAATGTTCGATTTGGCGAGCCAGGGTTTCCTCTCGTTTAAGAATGTGGAAATTCTCATTCTCGATGAGGCCGACCATATGCTAGAGTTAGGATTTATTAACGACATGGAGCAGCTAATCCGAAGGATTCCCCGGAAAAGACAAACGCTCTTCTTCTCGGCCACCATAAACAAGAACATTAAGGACTTAGCCTACGGCCTGGTGCAGCATGGAGTAAGAATTCATATTTCGCCCAAGGATCCCGTTTCGAAGAACATAGAGCATTCGGTTGCGTTCGTTGAGATGGACGACAAACGGTTTTTCCTTGAACACATTGTGAGAGAGAATCCCGAGAGCAAAATACTGGTATTTGTTCGCACTAAAGTACGAGCCGAAAGGGTTTCCAAAGCGCTCGAACGAGTTGGCCTGGAGAGCCAAACCATTCACAGCGACAAGGATCAGAACCAGCGTTCGCAGGTAATGAGCAGCTTTAAGGAGGGAAAAAACAGGGTGCTTATTGCCACCGATGTTAGCGCCCGTGGCATTGATATTCCCAACGTTGAATTTGTGGTTAACTACGATTTGCCCGAAGTAGCCGAGAACTACATTCACCGTGTTGGGCGTACCGGCCGGGGAAACAGGAAGGGGAAAGCAGTATCATTCTGTAGCTCCGAGGAAAAAACGCTCCTATCGGAAATTGAAAAAATTCTCCCAAATCCAATTTCTGTGCTTGAAATTAGCCAAAGTGAGTATGAGGCAACTATCGATTTTTCAGAAGCATCGGAGCACGATTGGAAAACTTTACTGAAAGAGCAGGAAGAACTTGAGGCAATGCCCACAAAGAAGAAGAAAAGAAAGAAGTAGCAGCTTATTGAAACACAAAATAATTTGCTTCCAAATGGAGAAAGATTGTGTTAGAAACCCTTTTGGATGAATGGATTTACCATATCCCTAACTAAAACTTAATTCCCAGAACTAAAACATCATCCAATTGTTGCTTACTTCCCCTCCATTCATCTAACTCACTCTCTAATAACTGTTTTTGTTCCTCAACACTTTTTGGGTGTATCTTTGCTAAAAAATCTTTAAAATGACTTATTTTATATGTTTTGTCGGTTTTCTCTCCAATTTGGGAGTAATAACCATCAGAAAAAAGGAACAACTCGTCTCCCCTTTTTATTTCTATTTGATTTTCGATGAACAGCTCATTTTTAAAGTAAATATCAACGGAAAATTTATCGGCATTAATAATATTTAGCTCATTATTTCTAAACAAGAATAATGGGATGCGGGCTCCAGCATAACTAAGCATGTTATCCTCGGTGTTCAAAGAGCAGAATGCTATATCTAACCCCTCTTTCTGTTCGCCCTTTCGTCCAATTTGATGCAACGATTCGATTATTTGCCTTCTAAGCTCGTTTAGAACCTGCGAAGAACTTTTTATATCCGAATTTCTTACAATTTCGTTCAGCAGAGCAATACTTAGCATGCTCATCAAAGCGCCGGGCACTCCATGTCCTGTACAATCGGCAACAGCAAACAGCTTATAGTTTTTAATTTGCTTAAGAAAATAAAAATCACCGCTTACAATGTCCTTTGGCATGTTTAAAATAAAACTATCAGGAAACAGCTTCTTAATAGTTTCATTATTGGGCAAAACTGCATTTTGGATGTATTGAGCATACTCAATGCTACTAAGAATCTGCAAATTTTTCTGCTCAACTATTTTCTTTTCGTCTATCAGCAATTTATTGAGCCTATTTAACTTCCGGGTAACTATTTCCAGCTCTTCGTTTTTCCTTTCTACTTTCCTAAGCGACAACATACTTGATTTATTCGCCTGATATCGTGTGTACTCAAAAATAAAAATGAATAAATTAACGATTGCAAAACTTGCAAAAAAGCGAACTACAAAATCAAACGGATACTCATTTACATCTAACCCAAGTGGGTTAACCAGCAATACGATTGTGAGGAGCGTTATAAGAAATATATAGATAGAGCCTTTTTTTGTGCCTGTTAAAAGAATTGCCAGACCCGAAAAGACGTAATACCAAAGAACTCCTGAATTGTTAATGCCTAAAAAAGCGAAGAGAAGCAAACATATTATAAAAAAAGTAAAAACGATAACATGAGCTGATAGGGTGATATTTCGGGTATTAAAAAAGTATATAAAATTTACTAAAACAACCAAAGCCATTGTAAACAAGGCGAAAGAGTAAAACAGACTTCTTGCATGGTTAATTCCTTCTATACCAAACAAGGTAGATGTAACCAACCCGATTGTTCCAAACGCATATATCAAATACGTTTTTCGCGTTTTTTCGTTCTCAACTTTTCTTAACTTACTAACCAACAGCCCTTTCATTACTACTTCATGGTTTCATTTCAATAAAGCCCATTAGTTTACTCGAAATTTACATTTCTTTAAATATATCTAACAATTTATGCCGCTCCTTCTCCCAGCAAAGCTCCTTTGCGGCAACAACCGCATTGGCATGCCATTGTTCCAGCTGCTTTTCGTTTTCTAACATCTTTTCCAGCTGGTTAGCCAATGCACTAGCGTTTAGGTTGCTATCAACAATTAAACCTACACTATACTTGCTTACTAAGCTCTTCATTTCGGGTAAATTGCTAACTAAAACCGGTAACCCTGCCTGAATGTAATCGAACAGTTTGTTGGGAAGAGCAAAGTGGTAGCTAAGGCCCAAATCCTCCTCCAGCGAAACGCCAATTGTTGCTTTGCACGTAATTCTATGCAATTCCTCGTGGGGGATTCTGCCAAGGAATGAAACCCTATCCTGCAGCCCCAAATTGTGGCAAAGATTTTTGAGCTTTAGCTCAATATCTCCCGTCCCCGCAATTAAAAGTTTACAATGTGGAAGAAGCTGCATGGCAGCAATCAACTTTTCCAACCCGCGACCAATATTCAGCGCCCCCTGGTAAATGATTGTTTTTCCGTCGGAAGTAAAATCGGTTTTGGAAATTTCCTTATAGAACGGAACGTTCCGAATTACTGTAAAGTTTACGCTGTACCTTTTCTTCAGTTCAGAAGCAACCCCCTCGGAAACTGTAGTACAAAACTTTAGCCCCGGCACCAGGCTCTTTTCAAGCTTCAACCAAACTGATCTGGTAAATTTCCTGTTAATTAGCTCCGGAACCTCAGTAAAAAGTTCGTGGCTATCGTAAACCAAAGGTTTCCCTTTGAGAAAACAAGCCACCCTCGCAGCCAGGAGAGCATCGAGGTCGTTTGCCAGTAGAATGTCAAAACTATGGAAAACAAGGTAAAAGAAAGCCCGTACGTTGAAGAACTTGTAAAACAAGAATCCTTTGTTAAAGAGGAGTTTGAAACGATGAACTGAGTAGGAAACCGAAACCTCTGTGGGTGTATACTTCAGCCTTCGGCCAAGGGCCAATACGGTAAAACCATTTTCATGCAGCGTTAATGCGGATCGGTGAACCCGCTGGTCGGCAACCAAATCGGTTGTGGCAAGAAGAATAACCTTTTTCAAAGCAGTTTTTTGCTAAGATAAGTAAACTAGATGATTTTTGGCAACCACAATAACTTCAATTCACATTTAAAATTGTAAATAGTTATCTTTGAAAAAAAAAATGCCAGCTTTTTTACAGGACTATCCTCTCAACAGCTTAAACACTTTTGGCGTGAGCGCCAAGGCAAGTCAATACTACGAAGCGAAATCGTTGAACGAACTGATGAATGCGGTGAAGTTAGTTCCGAGCAATTCGCCCATGCTGGTACTTGGAGGCGGATCAAACATTCTCTTCACCAAGGATTTTAACGGAACAGTTATTCGACCTAAAATACTGGGGATTGAGGAAATATACTCCGACAACAATTTTGTTACCCTCTCGGTTGGTGCTGGTGAGGATTGGGATGAGTTTGTTGGCAAAACGGTTGAAATGGGGTTGGGCGGACTGGAAAACCTTTCGCTTATTCCCGGAACCGTTGGCGCATCGCCAATTCAGAACATTGGCGCCTACGGCGTTGAAGCCAAGGATTGTATTGAGTGGGTTGTTGGGCTAAACCTCGAAACGCTTGAAATGGACAAGTACACGAACCCAGAATGCAATTTCGGTTACCGCGACAGTATATTTAAGCGTGAACTTAAAGGGAAAATAATTATTACGCATGTTTGCTTTAAACTGGCAAAGAACCCTGCCCTAAAAACCCACTACGGAAACCTTGAGGATGAGCTAAAGAAGCTCGGGGAAAAATCATTGAAATCCGTTCGCCAGGCAGTAATAAATATTCGAAACGCAAAACTCCCCGACCCCAAGGAACTGGGGAATGCAGGCAGCTTCTTTAAAAACCCGGTAATTTCAGTTGATTTAGCTAAGAAGCTTCAAAACTTTTACGGCACAGTCCCAATTTATCCCGTTACCGAGGAGCTTGTAAAACTTCCGGCTGGCTGGCTTATTGAAAAAGCTGGCTGGAAAGGGAAACGCATTGGCAAGGTTGGTGTTCACCAGCACCAGGCGCTAGTTCTGGTTAACTATGGCGGAGCCAAAGGTAATGACGTACTCAAACTCGCAAAACAAATTCAGGATTCGGTTAACGAAAAGTTTGCTATTGAGCTGGAGATGGAGGTTAACGTAATTTAGAATGTTAGCGTAAACGTACTTCCCTGTTCGGGCTGAGAGTAGGCGGTTATGCTACCTCCATGCAGTCGCATAATTTGGCGGGAAAGGCTAAGCCCAATTCCCGAACCTTTGGGCTTTGTAGTGAAGAACGGAATGAAAATTTTATCGATAACCTCAGGTAAAATTCCTTTCCCATTATCGGAAACCTGAATGGTTACCCTGCCCCGCTTATTCAGGAAGCCCTTCAGAATAATCTCACCATTCTCACGCTCCTCGAGAGCGTGGACAGCATTCTTAATAATATTGATAATAACCTGCTCTATTAAATCAACATCGAGAGAAACCTGCAT
>DAOSWM010000029.1:25078-36635 GCA_035380045.1 Tenuifilaceae bacterium
GATCGGGTGAACTCAGAGAAACGAATGGATTCGAGGAAGCTGGCTAAATCGCGGTTCGTTTTATCAACCCACTTGAAAAGGGAAAAAAGTTGAATGAGAATAAAAAGCGCAACCAGCACTGGGGTGATGAAAAAATCGAAGTTGAGCCAAGTGTAGAAAAATGCAAATATCGACACTGTAATTAGTGCGATACGAATAACTGCATTCACACGAAAGTTCTTATAAATCATATTTCTCCATTCTTCTGTAGAGGGATGTTCGGGTTATTCCCAGCTCGCTTGCTGCCTGCGAAATATTGCCCTGGCACTGCTTCATTACCTTGTCAATTATCATCCGCTCAATTTCATCGAGGTTATAGGTTTCAAAATCCAGCGACGAACCCTTTGATGGCTTAGCGCTAGAGAGGAAGAAATCGCTTGGCTGTAGGCTTGATGAATCGCTCATGATTATTGCCCGTTCAACGGCATGCTGCAATTCCCTTACGTTTCCGGGCCACGGATAGGTATTCAGCTTTTTTAGCGCTTCGGCGCTAATGCTCTTGATATCCTTCTTATACTTTTTAGCGTAAATGGCGAGGAAATGCTGGGCAAGGAGCTGAATATCGCCCTGACGTTCACGCAGCGGCGGGAGATGTATTTCAACCGTATTAATCCTGTAGAGTAAATCCTGACGGAAACTTCCCTCCTCCACCAAGTCGTGTATGTTGCTATTGGTAGCGCAAATTAATCTTACGTCAACCGGTTTTGGTTTATTGGAACCTACACGGGTAACCTCTCTTCGCTCGATTACGGTAAGCAGCTTCGCCTGCATTGGAGGTGATAAATTTCCAATTTCATCGAGGAACAGCGTACCTCCCGATGCTATCTCAAACCTTCCCGGTTTATCCTTCTTGGCATCGGTAAAAGCCCCCTTTTCGTGCCCAAACAGTTCGCTCTCGAAAAGTGTTTCGGCAATTGAACCCAAATCAACGCTAATAAAAACCTCCTCGGAACGGGGCGATGCTCTGTGCAACGCACGGGCTACGAGCTCTTTCCCGGTTCCATTTTCACCCAGAATAAGAACATTGGCATCGGTTTTTGCCACTTTGCTAATGGTTGAGAAAACCTCCTTCATGGGGTCGGAATTTCCAATAAAATCGTGAAAGGGTTTATCCATTACATCGCTAATTCCCTTCTGCTTTTCCCTTAAGTTCGAAACCTCATTCTGCGATTGCTTTAGCTTTATGGTTGCCGAAATGGTTGCAATCAGCTTCTCGTTATGCCAGGGTTTAAGAATAAAATCGGTAGCGCCCGCCTTTATTGCTTTCACTGCTTTTTCGGCATCGCCGTATGCTGTTATAAAAACTACGATGGAGTTTGGGTTAATCTCTAAAATTTTTTCGAGCCAGTAAAAACCCTCCTGCCCGCTTATGGCATCCTTGGTAAAGTTCATGTCGAGCAGTATAACATCCCAGTCGTCCTTCTTCATTAGCTCTGGAATATCATTGGGGTTAGCCGAAGTTTGAACAAGTTCAACATGCGGCTTTAGGAGTAACTTGAGGGCAAAAAGAATATCTTCGTTATCGTCGATAATAAGTACTTTCCCGTTTTTAATTGCCATTGCTCAACTCAATTTTTAATTACACTGGATTTATAAAAATAACAAACGCAGTAAATTTAATGTATTAAAATGAATGGACAAACAAAATAATAAAAGAAGGGAGCTAATGAGTGATTCAAAAGCTCCCTACTATCAGAAAAAAATGATTCTACTTTTTTATCATACGGTGCGCAAATTTCTCACCATTCTCTGATGTTAGCACAACAACATAAATCCCCTTCGGAAGATTTTGGGTTTGCAACTGGGCTTCAGAATTCCCATTCACTTCTATTTTAGCAAGTTCAACTCCTATAATATTATGGATTGTAATGGTTTCTATTCCTGAAAGATTTGCGAACCGAATGCTGCTGGTAAAAGGGTTTGGATACACTTTGAATCTCTGATTCTGATTCACCTCCACATCAACAAAGAACACTGTAAATTCAGCTTTTACTACCTTTGAGCTATCAGAAGTATAAACTGACTGTACCCCAGCGGTATACTCACCATTTGTTAGGTTCTCGAAAAGGAACTCATTTTCAGCCACCGGCTGGGTTGTAACCAGCTGGTTGTTTAGGTAAACATTGTAGCCCACAAAACCCTTTGAGATGCTGTTTAATGAAAGGCTTAACTGTGTTAGTTTCACTTCGCTTGATGAAATGCTAGCACCCGTTTTGGAAGTAATCTCCTCGATTCTTGAAGAGCTAAATCCTGGGGCTTTATATATGCTTTTAGCATCATTCTCCGTAGCAATCCATAGATTGATAAAGAAATCACCCAGGCTACTACTGTTAATTGCGTAGTTGCTCAAGTCGTTCACTTCTGCATAAACCGAAAGGCCTCCTGGTCCTGTTACATCGGTTGTAACGCATGGGTACGCATCGTTAGGCAAGTACCCAAGAGGTTGAATCATTACTGCTATAAGTTTGCGCCCCTCCGATTCAAAGTCGTTGAGTGAGATATCGTTTTCCCATGCATCGTTAACCGTTGTGTTTAATGGCCCAATTGTTTTAAGAATGGTAAACGACATCCAATCGACAATATGTACAAGATACTCAAAACTTTGAACGGGAACATCCCACTGTTTATGATGGAAATCCATTTTTTTGAGAGTTGCGTCGGGGTAATCCACTAAATCAAAAACTGTTCCGTAAACTCTGGTATTCCTTTGGTAATGGGCGCTAGGTTGCGAAGGGACATACCCGTCGTGCTGGTATAGCTTTAGCAGATTATTCCATGATAGCAAGGCGTTGTTTTGATTAACATCAACCCGAACCCTAAAAGGCAGCTCGATTATCTCTACCAGAGTAATATCCTGCTCTGTATTTTCAGTAAGCTCAAATTCAGAATCAATATAGCTTTCATATCCGGGTGCTGAAACTGTAAGCATATATGGCCCCTCAAACACCTCATCGAAGGTAAAACCTCCATTTGCTGAGGTCTCCAATGTATAGTTATCATATCCAGAAAGTTCAATAATGGCTCCTTCAAGAACTGTATCGTCGTTTGCGTAAACAACACCGGAAAAAGAGAATAGCGGAATTTCTTCAAGATTTACATTCACTTCGGTTACCAAATCTTCACGAATTACCACGTTACTTTCAACCTTCTTTTTGTAACCATACAAATCGAATTCTACATCGTAATAATTTGGAGGTAAGTACGATATTGAATAATCTCCGTTTTCATTCGTATACGTTTTTAACTTCATATTACCGATGGAAACCATAACGCCCTCAAGGGGATTCTCGCCATCGGTAACTGTGCCCTCAAGGAATCCAAGGCCTTCAGTTCCAAACAAGAAAGAAGTGAACGGAACCCAACCAATGGCAGTTCCTTCTCCTGGATTTGACGGGTCAATAGGCGTTTGGTTATCAGATGCTACATAACGAGTTCGAACAAGCAGCTCATCAACCTCCCCAAAAAAAGCATCGTTACTACTGGCAAAAAAATCCTCCCAAACCCTGTTAGTTTGCACAACAATGTTTCCACCATCGTATGTAAATGGAATTTGTAGGGGAATAACAATAGGGTACTCTCCGTTTGGGAAATCGATGGTTCCATCAAAAACCAATGACAGGCTTGAATGGCTCACCCAATTATTAGCTAAACTTGTTTCAAGCGTATTACCCATCCATATTTTCACTCGTTTCCCGAGTAGCTGGGACGAAAACTTATTGTAGTATACAATTGCTTGTATTTCTCCTCCAATAAGTTCAATTTCATCGGCTTGATATATGGTTTGGCATAAACTATTTTTATAGTAAAAATCGAAGGGGTAATGATCGGTTTTTAATTTGTCATTTGCTATGTCAACCGAAATAACATTCGATTTTTGAATGTTAAGATTCAGGTATTCCGTTTGGTTATTGTCAGGCACTTGGTCGTTAGCTATTTCAACTACTCCGTAGAGAGAGGTTTTACCAATATCATCTGAAGATGGAGTCCACTCGAGTTGAAAATCAGCATACTCGCCACACGCAAGGCTTTCTCCAGGAGCTGATGCAAGTATCGTTCCTCCTTCACGCATAAGTTTTACACTGTATTCCGACTGCTCATTATTTCCAGTATTCTTCACTCTAATGGTGTATAGGTTAGCTTGTCCTTCGTTAGGTATTGCATTCCCTTTTATGAACGAGGCTTCCAAGTCATTATTCAGAACAGGAACCAAGATTACATTATCGATATTCCAGTTATTAATTTGAAATACATCCCCATTAAATTCCCATCCAATTAGCATGCTGGTTGCACCCTGTGGAACGGGAAAGAAAAATTCCAACTCGCTCGACTCAATATCGCCAACAATTGTATGCTCCCAAAGGTTAGTCCAGGTTTCTCCAGCATCGAAAGATATGCATACAGCTAATGTGTTCTCATATAAAGCATAATTACTGAGGTAATGATTCATGTTTAGCCTAAGGTTTGAAGTCCCTGTAATATTTACAGGAGCTGAAACCAACTTTGTTTGCCCTTCGAATGTAGGGCTCCAGAACAACCTTATTTCGGGGGCTGAGCCACCAGCCAAATCGGTGTGTTTTACCGACCAGTTACGTTCACCAAAACCCTGAACTGACCATCCAACGGGAATTCCTCCAACAGGGGCAACACTAAAGGTTTCATACAATAAGGTTGAGCCGCCTGCCAGCAAGGCAACGTTTGAACTTGCAGAACCCCCTACACCAATGTTATTATTTGCTGTAACGATATACTGATAATTATTTATTCCAGGAATTGAAACATCAAGAAATTGGGTTTCAGAAATATTCTCGGCAACAACTATATTATCTGGCAACCGAACAAGAGAAAATGTGGTGTTCTCAGGTAAAAAATACCCACCATATAGCCCCGCTTCTGGCGATTGCCAGGTTACTAAACCATTATCTCCCTGAGGAGTTAGAGAAACATCTCCTGGAGCTGCAGGTATAGCAGTGCCAATCCATGCATCGACACTGGCACTTAAACCTTCACCAACTGAGTTGGTTGCGCTTACAAGGAAACGATACAAGTTATCGGTTTCGGGAATGAATGTGTAAGTTTCGTCGCCTCCAACCTCTGGGTTATTATTCACATAAATTGGTTCCGAAGAACCTGCAACAAAAAGTTGAACGCTTTGTAGCTCTGCTAGCGATTCACCGCCTATACTTAAGGCTGGGTTTGTCCATGTTATTTGAGCTGTTAGGTTTCCGTTCGCATCGGGCTCCAACACAAAATGGGAAGGTGCTTCTGGGGCACCAAGTTCCACCAATAGTTCAATGTATGCTTGAATATTCCAGTTATAGGTTAGCTCGGGATTTATTTCATTAAGGGGGAACCATTCACCCTCAAATGCAATCATGTTCCCTTTTCCTACAACGGGAGGGCCGGCATCGCAACCTGCTGGATAACCAGTTTGAGCGACTACGTTGTATCCTATCCAGAGATCTTGAGTAATATCAATTTCAACCGGTTCATTCAAGTCAACAACGTTCATTGAACCAATTATTGGAGAAGTTACTTCCTGTGAATATACTTCAGTAGGCGTTACCCCTTGCCAAATTTTCAGGGTATAGGTTGCCTGCTCCTCGTTTGGATAGAACCTAATTTTTGTAATTGCTCCGTTTACTAGCTCCTCCATATCTGAGGGTTCAAACCTTGCAGCTACATCAAATTCAGATTCATCATTTGTTCCAATGGCCGAGTTGTTTTCTCCATCGTCCCAATGAATCCACGAAGGAAGCTCTTTTGTGTATGCATTACTTTTACCTGAAACTGGAGAAAAATCAATAAATTCCCTTTTGGAATCTAATTTATCCAGCCTTTCAAGCAACACTGGATAGCTGGTTGAAACGGGCTTATTTCTCTGACTGTAACTACTAAAAACAATAAAAAATAGCAGCAATAATGTGTAATACTTTCTCATCAAATGAATTATTTTGCATGTTTAACGGAATGCTGAAGGAGCACAAAAATACCAATATTTCTATTCAGAAATCGTTTGAAATATAAGCATCAAATATAAAAATAATTACAATAACACCTTGAAAGGATATTCTTTTCTTCCACATAACCATGCAACTAAAATTTCGTTAATAAACTCTAATACTGTATTTAAGAGTGTGTTTGTCAAAAAAAGATGCACATCATATCGAGAATTTCTATCTTTTTATCCCTGTCATATTCTCCGTAAACTTTTCTTAAAACCCAAAGAATTTATAAAAGCCAATTTATTATTACATTCATCGAAGAGGTTGTCTCAAAAATTCATTGTGTGACTCTGTGAAGGACACTGAGAAACTCCGTGAAGTTTATATATTATTGCATTACAGTATATTTCAGTGTATCACGGGGGAATCACAGAGTTTCATAGGGTAGTAAATCTAATCCTTTTTGACTTTTGAGGCACCCTCATTTTTTACTTATAACAATTTCATACTTTAATCATTAAACGAAGATAAATTGGTGAAGCTATCATTTCTCTATGCAAATATTAAATGAGAATGTTGAAAACCCTTAATACTTTTTCATTAATTTCAGCAGCAGAAACTGTGCGAAAACGAACATAACCTGTTGCAATTTCGAACACATTATATATAATTACCGACAAAACACACACGCTTATAATTTTGATTTTATGATATTTACAAACAGTGGCATGTTTAATGATAATAAAGAGGTGAAATTCTAAACCTAACGTAACAATGGACAGAGCAATTGAAAAAAAGAAATGGCCCCTTAAAAAGATTCTATGGGTTGGCGGAGCTGCCGCAGTCGTAATTTTGGTGGGGTACTACATAATTTTTGGTGACAAAAGTTCGAAGTTAAATGTTGAAGTTGACAAAATTACTATTGAAACAGTACAAGAGGATCTTTACCGCGATTATATAACGGTAATCGGTACCGTGGCTCCCATTCAAACGGTATTTCTCGATGCAACCGAAGGCGGAAGCCGCGTTGAGGAAATTCTTATTAAAGAAGGAAACATGGTGAAGGAAGGCGATATTATTGTACGGTTTAGCAACACCAGCCTAATTCTCGACATTTCCAATAACGAGGCAAACGTATCGCGAACTACCAACGATTTACGAAGCACACGCTTAGCCATGGAAAAGCAAACGCTCGATACCCGCAGCAACCTGCTAAATTTAATTTTTGAGCTGAAGGAGCGTGAGCGCACCTACAATAATAATAAGGTACTATACGAGCAAAACCACATTTCGAAGGATGAGTACGAACGCTCCAAGGAAGCCTACGAGCTTACCAACGAACGCATTAAACTTTTCCGCGAAAGTTGGAAGCAAGATTCAATATTCCGCATCAGCCAAATAAAAACTCTTGAGGAAGATGCAGAGCGCCTTCAGCGTAACCTTACAATTGTTCGTAAGCGTTTGGATGCTCTTGAATTCAAGGCGCCAGTAAGCGGCGAACTTGCCTCGCTAAACCTTGAAGTTGGTCAAGTTATCGGAATTGGAACCCGCATTGGAACCGTACACGTTCTCGATTCGTACATGCTGAAAGTTGAGATTGACGAGCACTACATATCGCGTATTACCAGAAACTTAAAGGGCGACTGCGAGTTTTCGGGAAATCAGTTCCCTGGGCACATCACAAAAATATACCCCGAGGTACGCGGGGGTAGATTTACCGTTGACATGGTGTTCGACAATTCAGTTCCTGAAAATATTCGTATCGGGCAAACCTCACGTATACGGCTTGAGTTAGGCGAATCGCAGCAGGCAATTCTTATTCCGCGTGGAGGTTTCTACCAAAGCACAGGCGGACAATGGATTTTCGTGGTTGATCCTTCAGGGAAATATGCCACCAAACGTTCCATTCGCATCAATCGCCAGAATCCTCGTCACTACGAAGTGGTTGAAGGACTAAAACCAGGCGAGAAGGTAATTGTGTCGAGCTACGACAACTTTGGAGATGTTGACAAACTAATTCTAAAATAATTCAAACCTAAACTTAAAACTAAACGAAATGAATAACAACGGCTTAATGCTTAAAACCAAAGAGTTAACTAAGGTTTTTAGAACTGAAGAAGTAGAAACAACAGCACTTAACAAGGTTGACCTAGAAATTAAAGAAGGCGAGTTTGTTGCCATAATGGGTCCCTCAGGATGCGGAAAAAGTACGCTCCTTAACATTATTGGGTTGCTCGACAATCCTTCGGGTGGTGAGTTTTTCTTCAACGGAACCGAAGTATCAAAATTCAGGGAGAAGCAACGCACCAACATGCGCAAAGCGAACATTGGTTTCGTATTCCAAAGTTTTAACCTGATTGATGAGCTTACCGTGTACGAAAATGTTGAACTTCCTCTTCTGTACCTAAACATTCCCTCGTCGGAACGCAAGCGCAAGGTTGAAGAGGTGCTTGAGCGCATGAAAATTTCGCATCGCAAGAAGCACTTCCCACAGCAACTCTCGGGTGGACAGCAGCAGCGTGTTGCCATAGCTAGGGCAGTTGTTGCTAACCCAAAACTAATTCTTGCCGACGAGCCAACCGGTAACCTCGATTCCGCCAACGGTGAAGAAGTAATGGGACTTTTATCACAGCTGAATAACGAGGGAACCACAATAGTAATGGTTACCCACTCGCCTAGCGATGCAGAAAAAGCCCACAGAATTGTACAGCTATTCGACGGACACATTGTTACCGAGAATGTGAAGAAGCTTTTGTAGCGGGAAGACGGAAGTTGGAAGACGGAAGATTGAATGATTAGATAACATGAGTACAGGCGCAAACAAACTTTAACCTATGTTCCTTTAAGCGTTGATCATTGATTTTTAACCTTTATTCCTTTAACCTTTAAACTTGAAAGCCATGCGAGAAATATGCATTCCCATTTCAGATTTTGGCGAAAACGAGGTAGCCGAGGTTACCCTAACCGTTGGCCAAAGGAAGTTGAACTACAGCTTTCGTGTTGAATCGTTCCCTTGGGAAATCGATGAGTCAACAAAAATTGATTCCGATTCCGACTCACAACACGCAACTATTGAGCAAATTATGCTACTCAGAAAATCGTTGGCAAGCTACGATAAGGGTTGGGAACTTATTCAAATATTCACTCCTAGCAAAGGAGCCAGCCATATTCAGGTTCTTTACCGTAAACGCAACCACTAACCCAACAAACCAACAACCATGAAACTACCAACCACAAAAACCATCTTGCTAACCATTACATTGCTTTTTGTAAGCAGTATTGGGTTTGCAGAAAAACAAAATAACGGGTTTCCTATGCTAGCCAAGGAATTTTCAATCCAAATTGAGGAAGTAATATACGGAATAACCAATATTGATGAGTGCGATTTGAATATACGGATTCCTATCGAACCAGAAAATGATAAAAAGCCAAAGGAATTAAACTATGCTGTTGGAAACGCATTACCAAACATGCAACAGTACCAGGATACTAATTTTGTTTGGACTCAGTTTGTTAAATCAATTCCGAAAAAATTTCTTAAGGATGAAAACACCCTACATATTTTTGAAGTGCTTTAGTGCATAACAGTTACTTTCTTATAGCCATGAAAACAAAAATTGTTACAACCGCCATTCTTGTTCTAGTAACGCAGGTAATGCTTCTCGCTCAGAAAAGTTGGACTCTGGAAGAGTGTTTAAGCCATGCAATGGAGAATAATCTTGAGGTAAAAAACCGCAAGTTAAGTAGTCAAATTTCAGAACAGAACAAGAAACAATCGTTATATAATTTTCTACCTGGGATCGATGCTGGGGTTGACCTCAATATTCGCCACGGGTTGGACTATAATTTCTACACATCGCAGTACGAGGATATGGACAACACCTCGTCATCGATGTACATCAGAGGTGGAATAACAGTTTTTGACGGGCTGCAACGTTACCACGAGAAAGTGCAACGGGATTACGAGTACAAACAATCGCAGTACGAGGTGGAGGGGTACAAGCACGATCTGGCCCTAGAAATTGTTCGTCAGTATCTCCAAATTCTTTACGACACAGA
Organism: Tenuifilaceae bacterium; assembly: GCA_035380045.1. Lineage (GTDB taxonomy): Bacteria > Bacteroidota > Bacteroidia > Bacteroidales > Tenuifilaceae > DAOSWM01. The sequence continues at coordinate 35,119 of DAOSWM010000029.1, forward strand.
ACTACTTGAGGTAATGAAAGAGCAGCTGGCAACCGATGAGCTGCAGCTAAACGCCGCTCAGAAAAAGTATGAGCTTGGCTCGTTCTCCAAAAACGATTTTCTAGAAATAAAGGCACAGCACGCTAAGAGCAACGCATCGCTAATTGAAACCAGCAACAGGCTTAAACTTTCAACGCTAAGCCTTGCCCAGCTCCTTGAACTCGACGATCCCGATAGCTTTTCAATTGCTTACTCATCAAAAAGTATATCAACCGAAAACCAAGTAATTGCCAGTGAGAATATACTTGACCTAGCGATGGAAACATACCCACACCTGAAAGCAAAAGAAATGTATTTGAAAGGACAGAAAAAGAATTTATTGATAGAGTACGGTAAACTATCACCTACCCTAACCCTCTACGGTCAGTTTTCGTCAAGATTTTCCGATATGGCAATAAGCAAAACATTAAACCCAGGCGCTACTTACCCCGACTTTACGTTAAGTAACCAACTCGATGAAAATATGGCCAGAAATTTTGGGCTTAGCCTAAGCATTCCAATATTCAGCCGAATGCAAAATCACACCAGCATAAGCATTGCGAAAGTTGGTATACAGAAAGCTGAGTTAGCCGTTGAACAAACAAAGTACGAGCTAACGAAAACTATTAGCCAATCGTTGGCCGATGCCAAAGCATCGTTTGAGAATTACCAGTCGCTCACAATTTCTGCACAAGCCTACGAAGAATCGTACGAGCAATCGAAAAAGCAGCTGGAGCTGGGAATGATTAGCGCATCGGAGTATGGTTTGGCTAAAACAAATAGCCTTAGAGCTAACGCCGATTTGCTGCATGCAAAGTACAATTACATTCTAAAAACAAAAATATTAGACTTCTACAGGGGAGTACCTATAACCCTGTAGCCACCGGGAGTGGTTTTTTTGTAGGTTTAGTTTATGGTTTGTTGGTTAGCCCCGGGGTGGTTCCCGGGGCTTTTCCGTATTTCTATAGCTAATGTAACCAATTAATAGATAAATTCTATATTACATAATCCACTTTGTAATTTTTTCATTTAAAAAACAAAATAAATCCATTTTCATTACTAACACATACTACAAACCAATTACCCTGAATAAGGTGATACAAATCATTATTTTTTTAAAAATAATTTCTTTTGTACCTAAAAAAAAATTAAACTTGCACAGCATTTTTTGTGCCAAAAAACATTAAAAGATTGCATTTTTTCGAACAATCAATTTTTTTCCGGAATCGTTTGCGTAATTTTTTCCGATATTTGGCTTTTTTATTAAATGCAATTTGATGAAGAGTACTTTTTCGTACATTAAAGAATGTATGAAAAGGTGTTTAATTTTTTGTATTACACTATATTTCGTGATTGTCAACTTTTTTTAATGACCTATTTTTTTTGAAACAAAAAAACAAGATAACTTACACTATATCAACAATATGAAAAAAGTTCTACTTTTTATCACCAGCACAATTCTAGCAGTTAACCTTTACGCTCAGGAAGGAACTAAGCAG
>DAOSWM010000030.1:0-36426 GCA_035380045.1 Tenuifilaceae bacterium
GGCAGGCAGGAGTCAGGTCTGCGTCATCTGCGTTCTAAAATTTAATTCAAAATGCGCAAAGTAGCCATTATCGATCTTGGTACCAACACCTTCAACCTGCTAGTTGCATCGGTTAACGGTGACGGAACCTACCAAATTATTCATAGCGGAAAGCTCCCCGTTAAGCTAGGCGAGGGCGGAATTAACCAGAAAATTATTGCCCCTGCAGCCTACCAGCGCGGGTTAAACGCTATTGGCGAACATTTTCGCACAATTCTTCTTCATGGCGCAACCGAGGTTTTTGCTTTTGCAACCTCGGCAACCCGCAATGCTGTAAACGGACAGGATTTTGTTAACGATATCAAAAATCTGTTTGGTGTGGAAGTGAAAGTGATTCATGGCGATGAGGAGGCAGAACTTATTTACCTAGGGGTAAGACAGGCAGTGCAGCTGAATTCCGAGAATGTTTTAATAATCGATATTGGCGGCGGTAGCAACGAGGTGATTATAGGGAATGGGAATAGCTACCACTGGAAAAAAAGTTACGACCTTGGAATATCCCGATTACTCCAACTTTTCAACCCTTCCGACCCAATTTCTTCCGCCGAAGTTAAAAGTGTAGAGAAGTTCCTCGAAAAAGAGTTGAATGACTTGGCTGAGCCCATGAAGCAGTTTGCTCCCAGCATGATTGTTGGAAGTTCCGGCTCGTTCGATACTTACCGTAGCATTCTTACGGCAGCAAAGGTTATCTCGCCCAACGGGAATCCGAGTGTTGAGATTCCGCTTGATGAGTACATAAAACTACACAACCATTTGATTAGTACCACAAAGGAGCAGCGAAACTCAATTCCCGGAATGGATCCCATGCGGGTTGAAATGATTGTTCTGGCCACAATCTTCACCCATTTTCTTGTCAAAAAGTTTGGTATTTCCCGCATGATGCAATCAGCCTACGCCCTGAAGGAGGGAGCTGTTTGGAGGATGATTAATTCCAACAACTAAATTATTCTCTTATTCTGTTTGTTCCACTTCAGCTTACGTTAAGCTGAATTTCTTTTTTTATAGTTATCTTTATCGCAAGAACTTTTAAACGCATTTTTTATGTCCAAAATACTTGTAATCGACGATGAACGTGCCATACGTAACACGCTGAAAGAAATATTGGAGTACGAAAACCATGAGGTTGATTCTGCCGAGGATGGACCCTCGGGCGTTGAACTTTTTCAGAAAGGAAGCTACGAAGCAGTACTTTGCGATATAAAAATGCCGCAAATGGACGGTATAGAGGTTCTCGAGAAGCTTCAGGAAATTTCGGCCGAAACGCCGGTAATTATGATTTCCGGTCACGGAAATATTGATACTGCAGTTGAAGCTATAAAAAAAGGTGCTTTCGATTTTATTGAGAAACCGCTCGATTTGAATAGAATTCTGATTACTCTCCGCAATGCAACCGATAAAACGGTGCTGATAAAGGAAACCAAATCGCTTAAGCGAAAAGTAAATAAAACGTACGACATTGTTGGCGAGTCGCCAGCCATTCAACGAGTTAAGGATATAATCGATAAGGTAGCGCCTACCGAGGCACGTGTGTTAATTACCGGCTCAAACGGAACAGGAAAGGAGCTCGTTGCTCGCTGGCTCCACGAGAAAAGCAACCGTGCCGATATGCCTTTTGTAGAGGTGAACTGCGCAGCAATTCCTTCGGAACTAATTGAGAGCGAACTTTTTGGACATGAAAAGGGCGCCTTCACATCAGCAATCAAGCAGCGTAAAGGGAAGTTTGAGCAGGCCGATGGCGGTACACTATTCATGGACGAAATAGGCGATATGAGCCTAAGCGCTCAGGCAAAAGTGCTTCGTGCACTTCAGGAGAATAAGGTTAGCCGCGTTGGGAGCGATAAGGATATTAACGTTAATGTTCGCATTGTTGCCGCAACCAATAAGAATCTTCAGAAGGAGATTGAAGCCGGTAATTTCCGGGAGGATCTCTACCACCGATTAAGCGTAATAATTATTCAGGTTCCTGCGTTGAGCGAACGGTTGGAGGATGTTCCGCTGTTAGCCCGACACTTTATTGAGCTGGTTTGTGAGGAGTATGGAATGCCCCAGAAAACAATTACCGACGATGCGATAGAGGAGTTGAAAAAGAACAGCTGGACCGGAAATATTCGGGAGTTCAGGAACGTTATTGAGCGCCTGATTATTCTTTGCGACAAAGAAATTACCGGGAACGATGTGAAAGCATTCGTTCAGCCGATATTCAAATAAACGCTTTGGTGAAAGTTAGTTCTTAAAGAAAAAGCAGGCCGACGATTCGGTGAGCTTCTCGTCGGAGTGTTCCTCCAGTAGCTTCAAATCAATTTGGTCAATAAAAATTTCGCTGAGCTTTATGAATGGCGAAACTGCAACTTCACTCTTTTTTGCAGGGAAGTAGATAACTTCCTGGTAAAAGAAGTGAGGGTTGGAGGTCATGTAAATGTCCCCAACCAGGTAAAGTATATTTTTCGTGTTTCGCATCATGGCATTCTGCCTAACTAATGTTAATACAATATAGCAACTTTTTTTGCTTATAAGCAACAGGTTGGCGGCAAAATTTTGATGATTTAGGTCAGTTTATTTTTTTAGAAGAGGTGGCATTTCTCTGTAAATTAAAGATATTCAACTGTGTAACATTAAAGACTAGGGTGCTGAAAGTTTGCATTTGTAACCTTTTTTAACAGAAAAAATTGATAAAAATTAATGGGAGAGGAGGGAAGTTTTCGGGATGTTTCCAACCCAAATGCTGTAAAACAAAAAAAACTCTGATTTTCATCAGAGTTTTTCGGGTGGAAGACCGGGCTCGAACCGGCGACCTTCGGAACCACAATCCGACGCTCTAACCTACTGAGCTACATCCACCATTTTGCGGGTGCAAATTTAATGTTTTTATTTAACAACACAATAATTCACCAAAAAAAATGATTTTACTTTTTATGAGTTCAATTTCTGCATTTAACCCTCAAATAATACTTGTTTTTTATAAATTGCGACACAAATGTTGCTGAACACAATAAAAATAAATAATACCACTTCGCTACAGGCTTTTCAGCTGTTGCGATATGGAGTATTAGTGTTAATTAACATGTTTCTGGCAAAGGTTGGGCTAAGTAAGGAGCAGATTGGTGTTTACGAAACTGTTCTTTTCATTTCGGGGTTGTTTACCTTCTTCTGGGTGTCAGGTATGATTCAGTCGATGCTTCCAGTTGTTGGAGATAATTCAAAAAAACAATCGCCGGAACTATTCAACGTGTTCCTTGTGCTAATTGGATTCTCTATTTTTGTAGTAATTATTGGCTTTCTTTTTGAATCATCCTTTCGAAGTTTTAATGCTATTAGTTCTTTCCCTCACTATAGGTTAGCACTTTTTTATGCAGCCATAGGTGCTCCAGGTAATTTGGCTGAATACATTTTTTTAATTAGAAACGAACCTAGAAAAATACTTGTTTACGGGCTGATTGTATTCTCTCTTCAACTTTTTGTGGTTGTGGCTGCCATTCTAATGGGATTTGGTACATTGGGAGCAGTTTACGCTCTTTTTGCCATAGCCTTAGCTAAAACCCTTTGGGTTTTTTATTTGGTAGTTAAGTATTCAGTCCTGAAAGTTTCCAAACCATTTGTTTTACAGTTTCTTTCGCTTGGATTACCCTTAACCGGGAAGATGCTTGTAGGTGGCTCTGCTTCATACATCGACGGTTTAATAATTACTTCCCGTTTCGATTTATCTTCCTTCGTAACCTTTAGGTACGGTGCACGCGATTTGCCTCTCGTTACTCTAATGGCCAATGGTCTTAGTAATTCGATGCTTCCAGAATTTGCTAGCCGTGAGAAATTGGCTCACACATTGTTTTTGCTAAAAAACAGGAGTAGGAAGTTAATGCACGTCCTATTTCCAGTAACCATAGTTGCCATTCTATTGAGCAAACCGCTTTTCCCATTGATATTCAGCGCAGAATTTACCCAAAGTGCTGATGTCTTTATGGTGTACTTGCTAACGATAAGTAGCAGAATATTGTTCCCACAAACAATTGCAATTGGTCTAAGAAAAACAAGAGCTTTACTAGTAATTTCTTTCATTGAATTGAGTATTAATGTTTGTCTTAGTTTGTTATTAATTAATTACATAGGGCTTGTGGGTGTTGCCTGGGCTACTGTTGTAGCGTTTGTTTTTGAGAAGTTGCTCATTGGGTTTTACATTTATTATAAAGAAAGTATAAAACCAACAAGTTACATTCCTGTCCTACAATATTCTTTATACATGTTTTTCACAGCTTTTTCTTTTTTTATTGCAGTTAAGTTTCTGTAATTTTCGTATTTAATTTGTTAACTGTTTTTTTTGTTATGATGAAGGTGGTTGAAAGAGAAAAGATTGATGTTCAAAAGTATACTGAAAAATTAGAGCAGTTTGAGTGTACCGAAACAGCCATGCAGCCCTGGATTCTCGATGCCGTGTCTCCGGGTTGGGGAATGCTGGCCGACAGCAAGGGAGACTACCTGATGCCCTTGCCAATTCGTTACAAGTTTCTTATCCCGTATGTAACCATGCCTGTATTTGGGCAGCGATTCGAAATTCTTGTTAATAACCCGGTTGAAATTTTCCCAAAAATTATCAGAAACCTCAAGCGGGAGTTCCTTCGTGGAGATATAAACTTCAATATTGAGGGCTTAAAGCGAAGAAAGGTGAAGCTGATGCAAACCTACCAGCTTCCGCTGGAGAAGAGTTACACTGACCTTTTTGAGGCTATGGACGAGGGGCACAGGAAGAATATTGCGAAGGCCAAAAAAATGGTTGATGTGCAAGTTTCACCTCAGAGTTGGGGGCTACTTTGCGATATGAAGAGGGATTTGCTCGACGATAAGAATGTTCGATTCACTGAGTTCAATCAGGTTTCATATGTTCGGTTTGTGGAGATTGCTGTGAAGGAGCATGGGGCGAAACTTTACGTAGCAAATTTCGAGGACGACGTGGTGGCTGCTGCACTCTTTGTTCAGGTTGGGAACCGGTTTGTAATCGACTCGGCCACTTCGCCCCAGGGGCGAAAAAGTTCTGCCATGTACGCAATAGTTAACCAGTTTATTGAAGATTACTCGGGTTCCGGCTCAATTCTCGATTTTGCCGGAAGCAGCATTCCATCCATTGCTGCATTCCGTAAAGGGTTTGGTGCAACTCGGTCGGAATACATCAACGTGCAATGGCGGTGGATATAATTTTGCAGTTGACAATTTTCAATTTTCAACATTACTACCTTTAACCCGGAGATTGCCCATCTACTCTGTCTGCCGCCAGACAGGCATCAGGTGAATCGAAGGGAAAACTCTAATAATAAACCCCAAACTCTCCTTGTATTGAATATGAAATTGCTTTATTTTTGTTGAAAAACGAAGCATGAACACACAAGTAAAATATTTAGAAATTTTAGAGCAGATCAAGTCGCATAAAAATGGCGATGTTTCTATTAGTATGGCTCAAATGGGAATTATTTACGGTGTGAATTATGGTGTATCGGTTCCTGAGTTAAAGGCAATTGCTGAAGCGTTTAAGTACGACCACGAGCTGGCCCTTCTGCTCTTTGAGCAAGATATTCGTGAATGTAAGATTCTGGCAACCTTAGTGGATGACCCGAAAGAGGTTACGGGTGAACAGATGGATTTATGGAGCCAAAGTTTTGTAAATCATGAGATTGTTGAACAGGTTTCTGGGAACCTTTTCTGGAAAACCGAGTGTGCACTTTCACGTAGTATTGAATGGTGCCTATGCAGCGATGAGTTAATGCAAAAGGCGGGAATGATTATTGCAGCCCGTAAGGCAACCGATATGGAGGTTAAGGACTCAGTTTTTGACCCCTATATTGAGATAATTGATAATTTCGAGGATAAACAAATGTCGCAAAACAAGGTAGCAGTTGCATACCTTCTCCGTCAAATTGCCCTCCGAAACGAAAACTTTAAATCCAAAGTTTCTGCACTCGCTCAACGCATGTCAGATTCAAACGACGAGAATAGAGCTTGGGTTGGCAGTAACCTGCTCTACGAGTTGGAGGAAGTTGAGGATTAAATATTTTCGCTCCAATTCTTTTTTAAAATCATTAGTGTCCGTTAAAATTTGTAGGTTAAGAATTTTTGAACAATTGATTTCTCGCTTCGCTCAAAATCTTTTTAGTTGTATCGGACACTATTTTATTAAAATCTAATTTTTTGAGTTAACTCCAATTTCAAATCTGTAATTCTGGCAGTTCACATAGCTTGGTATAGGAATTGTAAAATCAAATTCTGAAAACCAATTAAACAAAATTGACATGTTCAAATCGTCGAATCCTGCTCTTAGTGAGCAGATTTTTGCCAAAACAAGAACCGAAGCTTCCTCGGAGGTAATGACCGTACAAGGAACAATGGGAAAAGCACTGCTAATGCTTGCCCTTGTTGTTTTGGGAGCCGTTTACACTTGGCGTTCATTCTTCATGGGAGGAAACCCAACCATTTGGATGATGGTTGGTGGAATTGGAGGTTTTATTACTGCGCTTATCACTGCATTTTCTCCAAAGACGTCACCAATTTCAGCTCCAATTTACGCAATACTTGAAGGGCTTCTGCTGGGTGGTCTTTCTGCCTTTATGGCAGCACAGTACACCGGCAATATTGTGATTCAGGCTGTTGGCCTTACCTTCTCAACTTTTTTCCTAATGCTTTTCCTATACCGTAGCGGAATAGTGAAGGTAACCGCAAAGTTTAGGATGGGAGTTTTTGCAGCAACTGGTGCAATTGCTTTAATGTACCTGGTTTCGTTTATTGCCGGTCTTTTTGGTGCAAACTTCGGATTCATCCACGATGGTGGAACTTTAAGTATCATTGTAAGTTTAATAATTGTTGGAGTTGCAGCCTTAAACCTTGCCCTCGATTTCGATTTTATTGAGCGAGGGGCTGCCATGGGCTCTCCCAAGTATATGGAGTGGTATGGTGCTTTCGGATTGATGGTAACACTTGTATGGCTCTACATCGAATTCTTAAAGCTGCTGGCAAAATTCTCGAGAAGAAACTAGCTGCTTTGGTATAAAATTATGAAAAAGCCGGGCTTTTATGGCCCGGCTTAATTTATAGTTCCAACGTCATTTGTGAAGCTTTACCTGTATCGAAACTTGATTTATCAGGTGTCTTTTCTTCTTGTGAGCCATCTTCTGGCAGTCCATCACTAATGATTTCACCTTCAAGATTACTCGGTTTATTTTCTTTCTGAAGAGGTTCAATGAATTCAACTTTCTTTATCTGGTAACTTGATACCCGTTTACCTTTCGCCTTAAACCCTTTTATCCCTATAAATTCCTCTACATCAATCTTCTCCGGATCTCTACTTGAGTTTTTCCCTCCAAATGTAACCTCAATGCAAGGAAACTCATCGGTACTTATTTCGTTGAGGTACGATTTTCCTCCATTTGAAATAAAACTTTGAGGTTTTTCCGATGGTTCAATGGTGAAACGCTTGACATAGTGTAATTCCTGCTCACCATCGTAGTATGTTGCTGAGAAAACTTTCTCGGGAACATACTTTTCAATAAGCAGAACGTTGTCAGCAAAGTGTGTGGAAGGATCGAAGCCAGATAGGTAGTATTCACCATCCTTGTTAACTACCAACAATCTATCGCTCCCAAGAAACTCTCCTAAAAACTCGCCACGTCCATCATTGTTTAAGCGGAAAACATCCCAATCAAACCATACCTTAATTCCACCCAGTGTACTTCCAATAACCTCCTTTAGCTGGGTTTTATGAATGGCATATCGGGTAAAAATATTTCCCTGCGACTGTCTTCCTTTTATAGCCAGCTGGCTAAAATCGAGCTCCATAATGAGGTTACGAAGACGAGGACGAGGCTTGAGGAAAACTTTTAGAATTTCGGCTTCACCATTGGGGTTTGCGCTCATGTAAAGAATCTGCGTGCCTTCGGTTCCCTTTGTAATATCGTACTCCTTGTCTCTTGTGATGCCGGTAATCGCGCAACGTTTCATCATTATATCGCCGTTTCGTCCGTCACGGTATAGAACGTTGTATATGGTTCGGTTATCGTTGCGCTTGAAAACGTTAATGTGCAAAATGCTTTTTCCAAAGAATGCTTTGTCTTGAACTTTGGTAATCATGTATTTACCGCTCTTTAGGAAGACAATCACCTCATCAATATCAGAACATTCGCAAATGTACTCGTCCTTCTTTAGGCCGGTGCCAAAGAAACCCTCATCGCGGTTAACGTAGAGTTTCTGGTTGGCCACAACCACTTTTGTTGCTTCAATGGTATCGAAGCTACGGAGCTCGGTTCTACGCTCACGGCCTTTCCCGTGCTTCTTCTTAATTTGCTGGTAGTAGTTTATTGTGTATGGAATAATGTTGGCTAGATGGTTCTTCACCTCCTCCATTTCGGCCTCAATGTTCTTAATATACTCATCGGCCTTCTTGGCATCGTACTTCGAAATACGCTTGATTTTTATCTCGGTCAGCTTAACAATATCGTCGCGGGTAACTTCACGACGTAGAAGCTTCTTGAAAGGTTCCAGCTCCCTGTCGATGGTTTCAAGCACCGATTCCCAGGTTTCGCATTCCTCAATGCTTATGTAGATTCGGTTTTCAATGAAAATCTTCTCCAGTGAGGAAAGGTGCCAGTTTTCTTCCAGCTCGTTTAGCCTAATCTCCAGCTCGCGGGTAAGCAGGTGTCGGGTTCTGTCAACCGATGTTCGAAGAATCTCCTTAACCCCCATGAATCGAGGCTTGTTGTCGAAAATTATGCAGGAGTTGGGCGATATGGAAACTTCGCAATCAGTAAATGCGTAGAGCGCATCGATGGTTTTATCGGGCGAAACGTCGGCCGGAAGGTGAATGAGAATTTCCACATTCTCAGCCGTGTTATCGTCAATTTTTCGAATTTTTATTTTGCCCTTATCGTTCGCCTTAATAATTGAATCGATTAGAGAAGTGGTATTCTTTCCGAAGGGCAAATCGGTAATAGCAAGGGTTTTGCGGTCAACTCTCTGGATTCTGGCACGAACCTTTACCGCTCCGCCACGCAGCCCATCGTTATAGCGGGAGCAGTCGGCCAGCCCGCCAGTTGGGAAATCGGGGTAAAGTTCAAAATCCTTACCTTTCAGGTAAGAAATTGCTGCATCAATTAGCTCGATGAAGTTGTGTGGAAGAATTTTGGACGCAAGTCCTACCGCAATACCTTCAACTCCCTGTGAAAGGAGAAGAGGAAACTTAACGGGAAGGGTCACGGGTTCCTGGTTCCTGCCATCGTAGCTGCTCATCCACTCGGTGGTTTTCGGGTTAAAAACAACATCGAGCGCAAATTTCGACAAGCGAGCTTCAATGTAACGAGGAGCAGCGGCACTGTCGCCAGTTAGAATATTCCCCCAGTTTCCCTGGTTGTCAATTAGCAAATCTTTCTGCCCGAGCTGAACAAGGGCATCGCCAATGGAAGCGTCACCGTGGGGATGGTACTGCATGGTGTAACCAATAATGTTGGCAACCTTATTGTACCGTCCGTCGTCCAAACGTTTCATTGCATGGAGTATGCGACGCTGAACTGGTTTTAACCCATCGTCGAGGTGCGGAACGGCACGCTCCAGAATTACGTACGAAGCGTAATCGAGGAACCACTCCTTGTACATACCGGTGATATGAACTTTTTTTGCCGATTCGCTGGTTAGGCGGGCATAACGGTCGTGCTCTTCGGGCGAAGTTTTACGATTATCGTTTCCGTTCAACAGTGCTTCCGCTTCAAAATCTTCGAAACTCATCTATTTCCGTAGTAAAGTCAATTTCAATAAAAAACAATTAAGCAACAGCAGTTTCTTTTAGCTGTTCTGCCTGTTCGTTGGTTTCTTCCAACTCAAGAATATCGTCCATCTCACTCTCAATAATTTCCTCATCAACTTTAAGGTTTTCAATAATGAATTCTTGACGTTCAGGAGTATTTTTCCCCATGTAGAATGAGAGTAGATCGGGGATTGTATCGTGTGAGGAGATACGAACCGGATCAAGCCTTATATCCTTGCCAATAAAGTGTTTAAACTCATCGGGCGAGATTTCACCAAGTCCCTTAAAACGAGTGATTTCAGGGTTTGGTCCCAGCTCCTTTATGGCGTTCTCTTTTTCCTCGGGTGAGTAGCAGTAGCTGGTTTTCTTCTTATTTCTAACCCTGAAAAGTGGAGTTTGTAGGATGAATAGGTGTTCCTGACGAATCAGGTCGGGGAAAAATTGTAGGAAGAAAGTTATGAGAAGCAGCCGAATGTGCATACCGTCAACATCGGCATCGGTTGCAATTACAACCTTATTGTAACGAACGTTTTCAATATCCTCCTCAATGTTTAGGGCTGCTTGAAGCAGGTTAAACTCCTCGTTCTCGTACACAATTTTTTTCGACAAACCGTAGCTGTTAAGCGGTTTTCCTTTGAGCGAGAAAACGGCCTGTGTGTTCACATCGCGACTTTTAGTTATGGAACCGCTGGCCGAGTCGCCCTCGGTTATGAAGAGAGTTGTTTCGTTAGCGCGCTCATTCTTATCGTTATAGTGAATGCGGCAGTCGCGCAGCTTGCGGTTGTGAAGGTTTGCCTTCTTTGCCCGTTCGCGGGCAAGTTTTTGAATCCCTGAGATTGCTTTCCGCTCTTTTTCTGATTCAAGTATTTTATGAAGAATTGCATTTGCAGAATCGGGATTTTTATGCAGGTAGTTGTCGAGCGTATTCTTTACAAAATCGAGAATATACTGACGAACCGTTGGGCCTTCTGGCCCCATATCTCTGCTACCCAGTTTAGTTTTTGTTTGGCTCTCGAAAACCGGCTCCTCAACCCGAATGCTAATGGCAGCAATTATTGAGGTTCTGATATCGGATGCGTCGAAATCCTTCTTGTAGAATTCGCGAATAGTTCTAACAAACGCTTCCCTGAAAGCTGTAAGATGAGTTCCTCCCTGGGTTGTGTGCTGCCCGTTTACAAACGCGTAGTAATCCTCACCGTAGCCGTTCCCGTGGGTAATTGCGACCTCAATATCGTTGTCCGTTAAATGTATGGGTGGATAGAGTTCCTGTCCTGAAAGTTGCTCATTGAGCAGATCGAGCAGCCCGTTCCTTGAGACGTATGGAGTTCCGTTGAACCTGATTGTAAGCCCTTTGTTGAGGTAAGTGTAGTTACGCACCATGTTCTCGATGTACTCCTGCTGAAAATCGAATTTCCCAAACAGGGTTTCGTCGGGCAGGAACTCAACGTAGGTTCCGTTGGCTTCCTTCAGGTTTTCAAAATCTTCCTGGTTAACAATTTTGCCGCAGCTATACTCTACCAGCTTCGATTTTCCTTCGCGGAAACTTTGAATGCGGAATGATGACGATAGTGCGTTTACGGCTTTGATACCCACACCGTTGAGACCAACCGATTTCTTAAAAACTTTGGAATCGTACTTGGCGCCGGTGTTGATTTTTGATGAAACATCAACCAGCTTCCCAAGCGGAATTCCGCGGCCATAGTCGCGAACAGTTACGTGCTTTTCGTTCACGTTAAGCTCAATGGTTTTCCCATTGCCCATAATAAACTCATCCACAGAGTTGTCGAACACTTCCTTAAGAAGCACGTAAACTCCATCATCGGGCTGTGAACCATCGCCCAACTTGCCAACATACATTCCCGGCCGCAGGCGAATGTGCTCGTGCGACTCAAGCGTTCTGATACTGTCTTCTGAATACGTTCCGTCCATATATAATCTTCCCTAAGTAACCCACAAAAGTAGCAATAAATTCTGCGTGGCGGAAAAGAGTTTATCAACAGGTAATGAACAGGGGCGAAGAGGGGAATGATGAATGTAAAATGATGAATGTAAAATGTTGATTGCAAAATGGAAAAAGAAAACGTTTGGGAGGATTCATTTACCAAACTCCTGCCGTTAGAAAAGAAAAAGAAATAAAATTCAAATAGTTCCTTCTACCTAGAAATAATTAATTTCTTAATAACAATTCCATTCTCAGTAATAATTCGAACTACGTAAAGTCCTTTAGGTAACGTAGAAACATCCGTAATCACCTCCTTTGAATCAGTTGGCTGGGTGTGGATAATGCTACCCATAGAATTTACAAGTTGGATTTGTTTGATTCTGCTGTCAGCAGCAATTCTCAGGTTATCCTTCGCAGGATTTGGGTAAAGTAAAACTTTGATTTCCTGAGCGAAGAAATTGGTGCCAGTTGATTCCACAAACGATGCATGAATTGTGTGGTTCTGAGAAACTGCGCTGAAGGTGAAACTTCCAGTTCCATTGGTAGAAATATCAACATCGCTTAGAACGCTTTCGCCATCGACGAGCACATCGGTAATTTCCTCCCCGCTATCGGGTATTATTGAAAAAATTCTACTTGCTCCCTGGTAAACGCCAATATTTCCAGCAGGTACAATTGTTCCATTTTCGGATGCCGATGCGAATATTGAGTATGCGTTAAGCGCAGCTCCATCGATGCTGATGTTGTTGAATGTAACCCTATCTCCTTCGTCGGCTGTTAGGTTATTGCCGCTAAAGCGAATTCGGGTTTTGAAGTTGGGATTGTTTTCAACGCCGGCAACTCCTGTGAAATCAACTTCAACAACTTGATAGCTGCCTGAGATGCTGTAGCTTGATGTTACTCCGCTGGTTGACCAGCTGGGCTCTCCGTCGGCAATTGAATAATCGATTCGAAGGCCTGATGCGGCTCCTTCGTCCATTACCGCAAATTTTAGAACAATATCTTCAAAACCATTTGTTGGAACATCAAGAATAATGGTGTTTTCGCCACCATTGCCCGAGAAGGGCTGCTTAATCTGAATAGCTCGCATTTCAGACTCACTGTAAGGAATTCCGTTATTCCCTTCGGGTCTGTAGTTCAAATTTGTTGGATTGTTGCGTCGTTCCATCGATGCCTTACGCCAGCTCGGATCGCTGCTGTTAAACGGGTACCCATTGAGCGCAGAATGGAAATTCAGCGTAGCCAATTCGTTAATATCGTAGGTAGCATCGATGGTTTCGAGCGGTTTATCGTTAGGAATGTTGGTTCCAAAGAACCAGTAGTGAATAAGCATTGGATTGTCAACTTTCGTAAAGTGGGCAATGGCTTCAATATCGCCGGAAAGGTTTACGGTAATTTTTGAATTTGTTGAACTTGAAGCACCTTCCCAGTGGCTAAACTGGTATCCTGGTTGGGGAATTGCTTCCAGCTCAATTGGAATTCCCTTGAAGTATTGTCCTGTCCATGGATAAGGATGAGAGGAAACTCCCATGGTGCGGGGGTTAATGTCAATTGAGTTTATTTTAACATGGCCGTGAATTTCGTTTGAAACGTTGATCGTTACGTAAACTTCGCTTGATAAACTGAACTTTTGCTTTATATGCTGACGTTGGTAAGCAGGCCTTTGGGCAGCAAAATCTCTGAGAACATCAACGTTACTGTGCCACTCGGTCATTGATGTTGGGCGTCGCCAGCGATTTACATGCTCCTGCATTTCGGGCTCAAGAATTCCGCTAATTGAATCGATTACAGAAAGAACATGATCGTAGCTGAAGGTTGTGTTTAGCAAATCGCAGTAGCGATTTATAAACTTGTGCTTAAATTCTTGGTTTTCCAGTAGTTTTCGAATAAGGAAGGTTGACCACGATGGGTTTGGCCATCCGGGTCCGTCGGGTTCAGTTGCCATGGCCAAAGTATTGTGCGCAGCGCCCTCCTCAATTCCCGGAACGTAGTAGAATGGAAGTAAAAATCCAAAATCTGTATCGAGAATCATCCACCGCCAGCGACCATCCAAGCCAACGGGAGCATCGGGATCGTAACCATCGCGAAGATATTTCCAGTACAACGTGTTGTTACCCGGCCAATCGGTGTTCATGGAGTAAATGTGGATGAGCTCATAGTCAATAAAACTTTCCACATCCATCATGCTTACTACGTTCTGGTAGTTTGCGCTGTTCGACATGCTGTTGGAGTTGATGTAGCTTAGCATGCTGTTGTACTGATCGACACCCGCATAATTTCCAAACTTGTACTCGGAGTTGTTCTGCATAATCGTCATCTCATCCTCATCAATTCCGTAGTGCGATTCGATGTAGTTCTCCTCGTACTTATCGCGAACATTGTGGATTCCCCAGTATTCACCGTTGATAAAAAGAATGGATGGAAAGTAGTGTTGCGTTTCAACGCTAAAATCCTTTGCCAGGTACTGAATGAACCCATCGCGGAAAACTGCCCAATCCCAGTCGTTCCCTGAATTCCGGAGGATGAAACGCTTGTATTTTTCAACCGGTTTGTTGCTGAAGAGCGGATACTTAATCCAGCTGTTACCGTACTCGCTGCGGGCGCAAACACGAATCGATTTTCGTGGACGGCTTCGGGTTGTATTCCCGTTTAGCTGAATACCGATATCCTCCTTAAAACCTAACTTGCCACCAGTTTCGAAGAAGCTTAGGTTTGCCGGACGCTCCCATTCGATGCCTTCCTGAAACATGTTGTCGTAGTACCCGGGAACGTAAATTCCAATCTCATCGTCGAAAAGATTATCGCGATGGGTTGCTAAAGAAAAGTACGGAAGGGTATATCGGCTTGACCCTTCGCTATCGACAATATATGAGTATGTGTAAGTTTTTGCTTCGGGAGCATCGGGGTGAATAACCTTTGCACGAACCACGTTAATTTTAAAAACTTCGCCCAGCGGCGGTTGCCAACCCTCATAGTACGGAGGACCCGGATTATCGTCGTAGTTTGTCGGAATCATCGAAATATCGTTGGGTTCACCCTCACGACTTTCGATAACAATTGGCGACTGGTATAACGTTGAGTTCACGTTGGGTTCAGAACCATCGAGCGTGTAGTATACTTTAGCTCCAGCGTCGGGAGTTGAAATTGTGAGAGAAAATGGACTTTCGTACACCCCATCGGGATGTGAGAAAACGGGGGGAGAAAGTAGAACGCTGTAGCCGGGTCCGATATTCTCGCTTCCCGGTGTGGCCTGAACAAAAAACCGCCAATCGCCAGTTCCGTTTGGATATTTTCCGTAGGAATAATCCGTAGGAACGTCAACTGAAGGGAATTCATCAACGAGATTTCCGTCGGGATCGGTTAAGTAAATTGTTTCACCCGAAGCGTTTACGTTGAAATTTGTGTGAAAAGGTTGTCCGACAATATTCCGGTCTTTTCCAGAAGCCCAAACCAGCATGTATTCGCCAGGTTGAATGGAGATACTTGGGAAAGTCCATTTGTATGGGGCCAGCTCATCGTCGGAAATTCCGTAACCGTTGAGATTAATTGCGGTTTGTCCGAAGTTGAATATCTCAATCCAATCCTCAAAGTCGCCCTCCTCATCGGCAAGCACAGCTGTGTTTGATGGCATAACCTCGTTTATGGCCAAATTCTGCGAGAAAGTATCTACGGAGAATTGAAGGAATAAAGTTGTTATTATGAAGAATAGTAGATATTTTCTCATGTTCTTGCCGGGTTTAATTAGAAAAGAGAAACAAAGTTACCGAAAATTAGGAAAAACATTGTAATCAATACAAAATGATGTAACTTTATGATAATCAAAATTAGTGCCAACTTAAACATAGAAAAAATGGAACTTTCGGCTTGCGGACTAAGCTGTGTTGAATGCCCCTTCCATGGGAAGGAATGCCCGGGTTGTTACCTTGTGGAAGGCAAAACGTTCTGGGCTCTTGAAGCTATGCCAAATAAAATTTGCCCGATTTTTGATTGCTCGGTAAATCGACGACTTTTCAAAAATTGTGGCGAATGCAACGAGCTTCCCTGTAAAGTTTTCACAGAGTTAAAAGACCCCAACGTTTCTGATTTGGACCATGAACTTTCGGTACAAAAAAGAGTTCTGCTCCTAAAATCAAAATAGACCTACTCGTACTTCAATGTTTTTGCCGGATTGATATTTGAAGTTCTATAGGCTCTGAATCCGGTTATTAGTAACGCAATTATCAGTGTAATTAATCCAGCTAGAATATATAAGTTCCACTTGGTACCTATATGGCTTGAGTAATTATTTAGCCACTGGGTAGTGAGAATGTATGTTAAAGGCCAAGCAATTAGATTTGAAATTGCAAGTAGAACGATAAATTCGTTAGATAAAAGTTTAATGATACTGCCTGATGTAGCGCCCAAAACTCTTCTGACACCAATTTCTTTTGTACGTTGTTCGGCTATAAATGAGGTTAAACCAACCAGCCCCATTGCTGCAATAATAATTGCAAGAATGCTGAGCATAACCGTAAACTTCCCAAATTTTTCCTCATCGTTGTACTGCCTGCGCAGCTGGTCGTTGAAAATATCGTAAACAAATGGTCGGGTTGGGACAAATTGAGTCCATTTTTCTTCGATAAATTTTATAGCTTCAGCATATTTTTCAGAGTTTATACGAACAGCAATAACTCTCGAAAAAGCTTCAGGACGGCGGAACATGTCAATTATGAAGTTATTAAGCGGATTTCGAAGCGACATGGCGTTAAAATCGCGTACAACGCCAATAACCCTTTCATCACCATCAATCGATTTCACTTTTTTGCCAAGCGCATTTTCTAGAGTCCATCCCATATTTCGGACCATGGTTTCGTTAATTACTACCGCATTAACTGTATCGCTTGGGAATTCGCGGGAGAATGCTCTGCCCGAAACAATTTCGAAATCAAAGGTTTGGATAAAATCCCAGTCAACCATAAATGCTGGTACATAGTAATCCTCGTCGGGATTTAAGCCTTCAATTTTGTACGCTCTTGTATTGTGGTGAACTCCAAGAACGTCCTCCATTCCCGTAACTGAAACAATATCCTTGTTATTCAGCAACTCCTGTTTAAATGCCTGGTAGTTTCTAAAAAGTTGTCCTACTGAATTGAATGTTATTATCTGATCCTTCTTAAACCCAACCTTTGCATTGCGCATAAAGTTTAGCTGCGCAAAAACTACGAAAGCACCAATTATTAACCCGATAGAAATGGTAAACTGAAAAATTACAAGGACTCTTCGAGGGGTAGCACTTTTAAGCCCGTTTTTTAAGCTCCCTTTTAAAACTTTTATGGGTTGGAAAGATGATAGAACCAGCGCAGGATACAACCCTGCAAATATTCCAACAATAATGGTGAGTATGATAATGAATACGATAAATTTTGGATCTAGAAAAATTGAGGTTGTCATGAATTTACCGGTGAAATTATTCAGCCAGGGGAGAAAAAGTTCAACCATGAATAGCGCTATAACTGTTGCAGCTACGCTTTGGATAATTGCCTCGCCCAAAAACTGGAACATCAGGCTGCTACGGTTGCTGCCAAAAACTTTCTTTACACCAATTTCTTTCGACCTTCCGGCGGAACTTGCAGTAACCAAATTCATAAAGTTTATACAGGCAAGCACAAGAACTATAGCCGCAATAATTGAAAGTATATACACGTACATGCTGTCGCTATTCTCCCGCATTTCGTACATGTGATGCGATTTCAAGTGGATATCGGTAAGCGGTTGTACGTAGTGCCTTACATCCTGATTCTGAATTCCAGTATAGTAGGTTTTGTAGAAATCGGGAAGTCGTTCGTCGAGAACATCAGGATCTGCTCCGGGTTTTAGGAGAATGTATGTCCAGCAAGGATTCCAAATCCAGCCCGGATTAAACTGACCTCTTCCACGGTTGAACTGGATAAAGCTGGAGAGGGAAGCCATCAAGTCAATCTTAAAGTGCGACTGTGAAGGAATATCCTTGTAAACTCCGGTAACCTCGAAATTTGCAAATTCTTCTAATCGTAGCGTTTTTCCAATTGCTGGCTCATCGCCAAAATATCTTTTTGCGGTCGATTCGGAAAGAACAATCGTGTTTGGCCTGTCGAGCGCAGTTTTTGCATCGCCCTGAACAAAAGGAAAAGTGAAAATATCGAACACGCTGGAATCAACAAACATGAAATTTTGCTCGTTGAATTTTAGCACTTCGTTATTGCTATTGGTGTAATCGAAGAACCATTGCGGACGAAGGGCGTTGAAGAAACGAACCGATTTTTCAACAATATCGGGGTATGCCGTTTCGAGTGTTGGCCCCATAGGGAAAGGCAAGGTTGCAGCATCCTCGTTGGCGTCGTTAGCATTGTAAAACCGGTTTACACGGTAAATTCTGTCGGCATTTTCGTGGAACCTATCGTATTTCAGCTCATCGGTTATGTAAAGAATTATGAAAAGGAAACTTGCTAGCCCGATAGCCAATCCGCTTATATTAATTATTGAGTAGTTCCAGTACCTTGCAATATTCCTGATTGCGATGGTGATAATATGCTTTATCATAACTTTTTGAGTTAGTTGTTAGCGATAGAAGAACTTTTAGCTGTTATTTTTATATCAAAAACTGTGATAATTTTTATAATATCCAGATAAGTAGCCTGTTAAATGTTAGTATTGAGTTTTTGTAATAAGTTAAAAAAAATTAAAAATGTTCGAAAATGCACCATGTATGTACGTAATCGAACACTCGATTAAATTTTTGTTGTAGCTTTGTTTTGAAATGGAAACAATTATTGATTGGTTGAACCTAAAAATGCTAAAAATGGAAAAGTTATACTCACTGTTTTTACTTATTCTAGTTCTGCTGGTTTCTACCGTTGAAATTTTTTCGCAAGAAAAAGTTTTTGATGATGAAACCATCCTAATGGTTGTTGATGTGCAAGAATCGTTTGCTGAAAGGATGGGCGTTGAACCTATTGAAGAAACGTTTTTGCAAAACGTAAATCAGGTAATCTCAAAGTTTAATCCTAATAACGTTGTTTACATTAAGGGGATAATGAGAGTTTTGTCGGTATCATTTAGGGGAATCCGCGTTGATACGCTCCCTGATGTAGATTTTGATAAAAGGTTGGTTATGGTTAGCGACAATAAGTTCACAAAAGCAAAAGCCGACGCTTTTACTTCCGATGATTTTGCAGCATTTATTAAGGATCGTAACCCCCAAAAAATTGTTGTTATTGGATTGGCTGCCGATCAGTGTGTTTTTCAAACAATTCTTGGCGGGCAAGAGTTAGGATACGAAATGGCTGCCATTCCCGAAGCGCTAATCAGCAAAACTGAAAAGAAAAAAATGAAGGCTATAAAAAAGTTGGCAAAGAAAGGAGTGAAAATTATAAATATTGATGGTTTTTAATCTGATAATTAACTGTAATCAATTGCATTAGGTGAAGATAATTGTTGCTAAAATAAATCCGCAAGCAATAATGCAGGTAATCAGTCCAATTAATGAGCCAAATTTAAACCACTCAAAAAAAGTGATGTGTTTGTGGTAACGTTTTTCAATCATTCCCAAGGCAACAATATTTGCTGTGGATCCAATCAGCGTTATATTTCCTCCAAAACATCCTCCGAACATTAGCGCCCACCAGAGGGCAGTTTCGCCAATTTCTTTGACAACAGGAATAAACGCGGCAACAAAAACGATATTATCAACAAAAGCCGAACCAACAGCAGTTATGAATAGTACTACGGGAGTAAGCACAACTGGGTTTTCCCCAAATGTGTTCATAAAATTATGTGCCACCTGCTGGGTAACTCCGGTTCGCTCCAGCGAACCTGCTACGGCAAAGAGCATCATAAAGAAGAGTAGCGTCCACCATTCAACCTCTGATTCAATGTAGTGTCGTGCCCGCTCGTTTTTCCAAATCATTAAAATTCCAGAAATTGCCAACGGCGCAACAATAAGCAGCGTATTTTTTGCAACTCCCAACTTTTGCTCTAGGAAGTGGTGAAGGGCAATTAGTGAAATTGCCGAAACAAGAATTATTAATCCTTTTCGAAAAGGAATTTTTAGTAATGGTCCCAGTCCGAGCAACATTCTTCGGCGTGCTTGCAAACGTTCGGTAAACTGCTCAATATCTTTTCGGTACCAAAGTAATACAAAAAATAGCGCAACTGCTAACGATGCCAGCATAATTGGGAATGCAGTTACCATAAAATCGATGAAAGAAAATCCTGCCTTTGTGCCGATTAAAATTCCAATGGGGTTGCCTAGCATTGTTCCGCTTGACCCAATGTTTGTGGCAACAACGGAAATAATTACGTAGGGTGTTGGTGAAATTTTTAGCGTATCGCAAACCTGAAAAACCAGCGCAAGAATAATCACGATGGAGGTTACCTCGTCAACCAAACATGCCATTAATGCCGACATCAGCATAACAATTACAATGAAAATGCGGCCAGTCATGTGCTTCATTTTAATAATTGACTGAATAATCCACGAGAAGAGGCCAAGATCCTTCAGAACCCCAACAAGTGTCATCATCCCAACAAGGAAAAGGATTATATCGAGTTCGGCCGAATTAATGAATTGCTCGAGAGTTATCACATTTCCAGCAAGAATTATTGCCATTCCAATAAAAGCAATTGCCAACCTGAAATTCCAGAACAGCAGCGTTGCCGAAATGATTAGTGTGAAAATTGAAATGGCAAGAATTTGCTTGCTTCCGCCCAGCCCAGCATACGATGAAAGAGTTCCTGCAAGTACACTAATTGCAATCATAATCAGGCTTCGCTGACCAACTTGTTTCGCCGATAGTTTGCCGTTTGTATTCTGCATACTATTCCCTTAAAATTTTTTTTAGAAAGAAGTGTAGCGTAATCACTCCTCGTAAATTTCTGTTATTGAGAACGTACACATGTTTTACCGATTTTTTTGTCATGGCAACTGCCGCCTTCATGAAAGGTTCGTCCTCTTGAATTGTTGCGCATCCGTAATGCATAATTTCGGCAAGCCAAGTGCTGTCCTCGTGCTCAAGCATATTTTGGAACGGTTCAAAATTTACAATGGGGGTTATATCGTTGACCCAAAGAATGTATCGGGGAAGACATACTTCCATCAATTCTTTTGAAGTAACTTCACCAACTAAATTCCCCTCCAAGTCAACAACGGGAATACTCATAATTCCTGAAGTTACTATCAAATCAATGGCATCCTTCAGGGTTTGGGTTTCCTCAAGTTTTACTAACACTTTTTGCATCACATCTTCGGCGAGAATCACATCTGGAAACGTTAGGTTGGTTCTGTCAATCAGATCCCAAATCTCTTGTCCGTTTTTAGCTTTGAAAATGGTTTCAGAATTTCTTTGGTCACAAAGAAGGAACTTGAAGGCTTTCCTGATTTTCAGGTAAACATCGGGAGTATGTTTCGGTGATGTTGTTACTAAAATGATTTTAGTTTTACTTTCATTATTATTCACAATCCCATTTTTAACAACACTAATTGCAATTCGTGGATCGTCCGTAGATGTAATTCTGAAATGGAAGAGCTGACAGGTATCGCAAACTTCAATTGGTATTTTTTTGTAAACTGTCAGATACTGCTGCTCGTATAGATTTTTAATATTCCCGATGCCGTAATTCAACGCTAAATTTTCAAGCAATTTGTACACAAGCGTATCCAACTCGACTGGCTCGTTGTAAATGTCGATGTTTTCGGGAGTGAAGTATGATGAGATTCTCGATTTATATTTACCTTTAGGATCCATCGTGGATGTTTTTACAGTAAATATTAATGCAAGTTAAGCTAAAAATATGCTCGATGCCAGCAAGTTCCACTTTTTTTGAAAAATAATGCGATTCATCTTTATCGTTCTAAAATTCGTTTTGTGGCCATGAAATATTCTTGCAAGCATCTTTTTGGACTTTTTATAATGTTAATTCCAAACATTCTTATCTGTCAGAATTCTAAAAACTATTTGAACTATGTAAATCCTTTTATCGGGACAGAGCGAATGGGACATACATTCCCAGGTGCTACGGTTCCGTTCGGGTCCGTCCAGCTAAGTCCCGATACCGATACAATTCCATTTGCGGTTGATGGAAAATATAATCCTGATGTATACAAGTACTGCGCAGGTTACCAATATTCTGACAGGACAATTGTGGGTTTTAGCCATACACATTTTAGCGGAACCGGACATTCCGATTTGGGCGATATTCTGGTAATGCCAACGGTTGGGGAGCTGAAATTGAGTTCGGGAATTTCCACCAATTCAGAAACTGGCTACCGATCAAAATTTCAGCATTCTAATGAATTTGCTGAACCAAACTACTACAAGGTTTTGCTCGATGATTACAACATTCTTGCTGAGTTAACAACTTCCACACGGGTTGGGGTTCATCGTTACACTTTCCCCGAAACCGATTCGGCTCATATCATCGTTGATTTGGTTCACGGAATCTACAACTATCCCGAGAAAAATGTGTGGACTTTTATACGAGTTGAGAACGATACGCTGGTAACCGGATATCGTCAAACTCACGGATGGGCGCGAACTCGAACAGTTTATTTCGCTATAGTTTTCTCAAAACCTTTCAAAAATTACGGTTTGGTAAATCAGGAAAGTTTAACCTATAAAGGTTTCTGGCGTCATTTCGATCAGAACAATAACTTTCCCGAAAATGCCGGACGGCAAATCCGTTGCCATTTCGATTACGAAACAACTGCCAACGAACAAATTATTCTGCGGGTTGCAATTTCACCGGTTAGCATCGATGGAGCAGTAAAAAATTTTGTTGCCGAAACACCAACAAACAATTTCGATTTGGTAAAAGAAAAAGGGCAGGAATTGTGGCAAAATGAACTTGCAAAAGTTGAAGTTGAAACTCTATCCGAGTCGGATAAAACTAATTTTTACACGGCAATGTACCATGCAATGCTTAGTCCAACAACTTACATGGATGTTGATGGAAATTATCGTGGACTTGATCAGAATAATCACAAAGCAAACGGATTTGTAAATTACACAACCTTTTCGCTTTGGGATACTTACCGTGCGCTTCATCCGCTATTCAACGTAATTCAACCTTCTCGAAATGTTGATATGATAAAATCGATGCTTAAGCATTATCGCCAGAGCGCGCACGGAATGTTGCCGGTTTGGTCGCACTACGCGAATGAAAACTGGTGCATGATTGGTTACCACGCAGTTTCAGTTTTAGCCGATGCTGCGGTTAAAGGGAATGATATTTTTGATTTGAAGTTTGCTCTCGATGCTGCAGTTGAAACATCAAATCAGGATTGGTTTGAAGGGTTGGGATTCTACAAAAAGTTAGGATTTGTTCCCGAGGATAAATCGGGAAGTTCGGTTTCCAAAACTCTTGAATATGCATACGATGATTGGTGCATTTCGCAGCTTGCGAAAAAAACTAATCAGAATGATATTGCAAAGGAATACTCGAATCGTTCGCAGAATTTTCGAAATGTTTTCGATAAAACTTCAGGTTTTATGAGGCCACGATTATCGGACGGGAAATTCAAAGTTGAGTTCGATCCGCTGAGTACTCACGGACAGGGTTTTATTGAAGGCAATACATGGAACTACACTCTTTATGTTCCGCACGATCCGGTAAGTTTGGTCACTTTGCTTGGTGGGAAAGAAAAATTTGGGACTTACCTCGATTCGTTATTCAGCATGTATCTGCCCGAAACATATTTTGAGGAAACTGAGGATATCACTCGAGATGGTTTAATCGGAAATTATGTTCACGGTAATGAACCAAGCCACCATGTGGCTTACCTATACAACTGGACAAATAAACCTGAAAAGACTCAGAAAACAGTTAGGCTGATTCTTGAAAAAATGTACAAACCAACTTCTGATGGATTGGGAGGAAACGACGATTGCGGCCAAATGAGCGCCTGGTACATTTTCAGTTCGCTGGGATTCTATCCGGTTGCGCCGGGATCTGAATACTATTCAATTGGAAGTCCGCTGGTTAAAAGTGCAATAATTTATCTCGAAAATGAGAATAAATTTGAAATCGAAACGGTTAACCAGTCGGAACAAAATGTTTACGTTGAGAAGGTTCTGTTGAATGGAAAAACAATTGATGATTTCCAGCTAAAACACAGCGATATTATGAATGGAGGAAAGCTGGTTTTTTTTATGAAAAGTAAGTAAACGAAAAAAGTAGATAAAAAAGAGGATGTCTTAAAAGTTCATTGTGTGACTTAGTGAAGGATACTGAGAAACTCTGTGAAACTTATAGTTTATTGTATCACAGGGGAGTCGCAGAGTTCCACGGAGTAGTAAATCTAACCCTTTTTAACTTTTGAGACACCCTCTTTTTATTCATGCGAATAGAAAAACTAAATTTTCCCTGCTTCTTTTAGTGCAACTTCAAGTTGATTTACAAGATTATCCATGCGCTTAACAACCGAGAGGAAAGGCTCCTTGGTGTTCAAGTCAACTCCTGCTTTTTTCAGTAGTTCAACAGGATAATCGCTTCCACCTGATTTTAACAAGTTAAGGTACATTTCCTGCGCCTTTGCTGCTTCATCTTTATCCTTTGCATTTGCAATTTTATCGAAAAGGCTGCTTGAGCATGAGAAAGAAACTGCGTAGTTATAAACGTAATAGTAGTAGTTAAAGAAATGGTGAACGCGTGGCCAAGCATAGCCAAAATTTTCTGATCTTTCAAAAATATCGCCGTTATATTTCTTATCGATATCTACATAAATACTTGCAATAATATCAGCATTCAACGGTTGGTTTTTCTCAATTGCTGAGTAAAGTGCATACTCAAATTCGGCAAATTGTGCCTGACGGTAGAATGTTCCAGAAATGTTGTCGATTGCCTGAACCAGCAGCGAGATTTTTTCGTTGGGATTCTTGGCGTTTTTCACCATGTAATCGAGCAGCATGTTCTCGTTGAACGTTGAAGCAGTTTCAGCAACCATAGGTGAATATCCTGAGTAAACGTAAGGTTGATAAGTGTTCGAAAGCATTGTATGCAACGAGTGGCCAAGTTCGTGCGCGAGGGTATAAACATTATCGCGCGATTCGTTCCAATTCATTAGAATATATGGATGAACCCCGTATGTGCTTCCGCTGTAGGCACCGGGTTGTTTTCCGGGTTTTTCGAATACATCAATCCAACCGCCTTGGAGCGCTGTTGCGAGAAGTTCGTTATACTCTTTACCCATTGGTTTCAAGCACTCCTTAACCATATCAACCGCTTCTTCCCATTTGTATGATTTCATGTAATCTGAAATCTCAAAAGCCTCGTCGGAATAGTAGTATTTATCAAGTCCCAGTGCTTTTTTCCTTAATTCTCGATATTTTAGCAATGATTCAGTGTTATTGCCAGCAACATCTATGAGGTTCATGAAAACATCTTTCGAAATATTATTTGGCGACAGCACGGCATCGAGATTCGTTTCGTAACCCTGAAGCTGCGCGTTGGCCCAACGATTTTGGAAAACCCCCATCAAAATTTCAGCGTATGTATTCTTGTTTTTTGCGTAAACTTCCTCGCGAGCCTCAAGGGTAATTTTTCTGTCGGTTTGGTTGGGGTTGGTTGTAAAAACCTTTGATGTATTTGCAGGGCTGGTAACAACTTCTTCACCGGTTGATAGGGTAACTCTATTAAATTCCATATCCGCCTTTGTAAGTGTACCGTAAATTTGCGACGAGGCGCTAAGCGCTTGGCTGAAGTAGCTGATTATTTTTTGGGTTTGTTCATCGAGAATGTGCTCCTGCTGACGATATAGCTGGTCAAAATCGTGAGCGTAAACTGATAAATCTTTGTTCCCTGCAATCCACTTGTCAATTTTCTCGCGGGGAATTGTCATTAGCTCGGGCAGAATCCATGCGGTATTCCTTGACAAATCAATGTAAATATTTTGAAATTCCTGCATTTTGGTAACATACATCGGATTCTTTCCGTCAATGTCTTGGTTTGAAGAAACATAGAAGTATATTCTTGACACCAATTTTGATACTTCCTCGTTGAACTGCAAAAGTTTGAGAAGTTGTTCAGGGCTTTCATTCAGTGTCCCTTTATACTCATTGTATTTTGGAATTTGCGATTTAAAACTCTCTAAATCTTTGTTCCAGGCATCCCAATCAGAATATATGTCAGTTAAATTCCAACTGTACTTATCTAAGTCAGCTTGCGGTGCAGTATCTGTAAGTTTTGCTTGCAGAGTAAATGCTAAAAAGGTGGTAAGAAAAAGCGTAAGAATCTGTTTCATATCATTTTGTTTTTAGTTTATTTTTGTAGGCTTTTTGATTCAAAATAAAACATTCGGTTTAAATGTCAAGCAATTTTTAGCACTCTTTAGCTAATGAACTTAAAAATAATACTGGAATCTGGCACCATGCAGTTTCCCTGTTTCCCAAACCACCTATACCTGTTTCGGGCAATTTTTTTGTAAACGAAATTGCGAATAAAATTTGGAACAACAACCAAACCGTAAAGCGCAGGCCAAAGTCCGGGCAGCTTCCTGAAAACCCGAAGGGCTGCATCGGAGCGAGTCCAGAACTTTTCCCCCTCAATAACAATTACCGTGTTAGTTTCTTGAGCATCAATTTGCAGCTTGCTGCAAAGTTTTTGTCCCATCTCGCTCTGCAGGGTTGCAAATCGGAAAGCATCTTTGCTATCGCGCTTAATGATGAAGTTTACACTGCCATTGCAGAGGTTGCAAACTCCATCGAAGAGGATGATTGATTTACTATTATCTATGCACATTGTCAGTAATATCAATGTTTTAACAAATATTTTTAAACAAGGTTTCAGAAATTCACAAAATAACCATTGACCAATATCACCTATTTAATACCTGTTCAACAATTGCTGCTTGTTGTTTATTCTTATATATTTGTAAGGGTTACTCCCATATTCTTAATGATACCTTGTAAAATAATCTGTTATGAGGATTCTTATTGTTAGTATTCTTTCTTTCTGCCTCCTATTAACCGCTGTGTCCTCCTCTGCTCAGCAACATCCCGAAAAGTTGGCAAAAGAGATTGAGGAACATTTATCACAGGCAAAATCGTTCGAGGAACAGAACGACTTCAATCAGGCGGCCTACTTCTTCAACAAGGCAGCAACAGTTTACTGGGTGAATGGCTACCCCGAAAAGGCGGTTGAATTATTCCTGAAAGCCGTTGACATGAACCAGAAAATCGGGAATAACAACGCCATTCGCACCCTCTACAATAACATTGGCATGCTCTATGCCGATGAGGAAGAGTACGTAACTTCGCTGCAATACTTTCAAAAAGCCCTTGAGGCAAGTCGAAAGCTAAACCGGAAGAGCGACATTGCAACTTCCCTGCTAAACATTGCCAACGTTCAGGTTGAACTCAAAAAATTTGCTGAAGCATCGCAAACTGCCCTTGAGGCAAACGAGTTGGCTCGTGAACTAAACGACCCCAAACTCCTTCGTAACAGCTACTCGCTTCTTGCTGACATACACGAGAACCTGGGCGATTCAGAAAAATCATCTGAATACTTTGCACTTTACACTGCCATTACCCGAAAAATTCAGCAGGATGAGGCTCGACGGAAAGAGGCGGAGGCAAATAAGCTGGTTGAAACTGCCAAAATAAAAGTGGAAGAGGTTGAGGCGCAGAAGCAGGCTACCGAGCGTGAACTGTTCGTTAAAAAGCAGGAGCTAAAGGAAACCGAGGAGAACCTTGAGGAGATTGAGCAAATTTCCAGGGAGCGCCAAATGCAGATTGACCTCCTCAACAAGGAGCAGGAACTAAAAGATGCTGTTATCAAGAACCAGCGAATGGTTCGCAATGTTTTCATCGTAATAATTATTGCTGTACTTGGGGTTGCCGCATCAATTTTTCACAGCCTAAACCAAAAGAAGAAGGCGAATGCTTTGCTCTCAAAGCAAAATAAGGAAATTGCAGCGCAGAAGGATTTAATTGATATGGTGAATAAGGATTTGGAGGTAGCTTTCAACCAAATTGAAAAGCAGAACCGCGACATTACCAGCAGCATAAACTACGCGCAGCGTATTCAACAAGCCATGTTGCCCACCGAGGAAAGTTTACAATCAATTATTCCCGAATCCTTCATTATGCTCAGGCCCCGCGATATTGTTAGCGGTGATTTTTACTGGTTCATGGGCTACGCCTCACCCAACAAACTGAAAGAGAATCCACAAAGTAACTACTTTAAGCTACACAGCTGCTCCGATTCCGATAGTGGACTTCTGATTACTGCGGTTGACTGTACGGGGCACGGAGTTCCAGGTGCTTTCATGAGCATGATTGGATTCAACCTACTCGATACCATAACCCGTGGAGGGATTGTTAATCCTAACTTGGTAATGAACGACTTGCATCGGTATGTTCGCTACCTGTTAAAACAGCAAACAACCGATAACCAGGACGGAATGGACATGTCGTTCTGCCAAATAACCAACAAGGGAAGAGTTGTCCATTTTGCCGGGGCAAAGAATCCGGTTTACTACATAGCAAACGGAGAACTCAACCACCTAAAGGGCGACTCGCTCCCGATTGGTGGAATGCAGAAGGAAGGGAAACGCGAGTTTACGCTGCATACCATTGAGGTGAACGAGCCAACATCGTTCTATATGTTCTCCGATGGTTTTATCGATCAGTTCGGTGGGCTACACGGGCAAAAATTTACTTCCCGACGGTTTAAGGAGCTGCTCCTACAAATTCACTCACTACCCATGGCCGAGCAGAAGAGCATCCTAAATTCAAAAATTACCGAATGGATTGGTGATAGGTTCAAACAAATTGACGATATTCTGGTAATTGGCTTTAAACTCGGTGGAAATGATATTGACATATAATTGTACCAAAAACGCCACATTAAACATATTAGGTATGAGGCACATTGTTTTACTTTTACTTCTTCTTTTTCCAATTGGAATTTTTGCTCAAGCCCCAAGGCAGCACGAACCCACAATTTTTACCGACTCAACCGGACAGGTTTTCGTTCGTGCAGATCAGCCTGCATTTATGTTCATTTCTCCAGCCGAAAAACCCGATGAGTTGGTTCCTGTTCCTAGCTCCGACAAGGATGCGAACCCAATGTACTGGGACGGTAACGGAGTTCACTACATTGCTCATCGCGATTTGAAGCTAAACAAAACCATTCGCTTTAGGATTATGGCCGATGGCTTTCCGCCTTCAACAAAACTGAAATTCGACTCGGGAGTAATTTTTAGCATCGACAGCAGCTTCTACGTTGAGAAGGATGCAACCGTGAAAGTTCATGCAACCGACAATATGACGGGAGTTAGCGAAACTCTCTTCTCCCTCAATGGGCTACCATACATTCCGTTTGCCGGAGGAGTTACGTTTAATAGTTCGGGTGAAAATGTTATTAGGGTTTACTCTGTCGATAGGGTTGGGAATGTTGAAAAACCAAAGGAGTTTAAGGTTATCGTTTCTGACGATGCAGTGGTGCGAATGCAAAATATTTACTTCAGCTTAAACAGCTCAAAACTCAGAAACGAGTCGATTGTTGAGGTTGACAAGCTGGTGAAGCTCCTTCGCGATTACCCGAATGTAAAAATGCACCTCACAGCGCACACCGATTCGCGGGGCGAATCAAAGTATAACGTGCAACTCTCGGAAGCCCGGGCGCAAGCGGTTGTTGATTATATTGTTGGGAAAGGCATTCCCAATAATCGTATTACATCCAAAGGTTACGGCGACACAAAACCTGTTAACGAGTGTGCGAAGGGCGTTGAATGTACTGAAGCACAGCACAAGTTGAACCGACGCGTTGAATTTAGTATCTCAAAAATTACCGAATAGCATAATTCAGAATGAATATGGCATTTCTACGAAAAGCATTATTACCTATCATTTTAACCGGTTTGGGGTCGGTGTTTTCTGTTGCGCAGGATGTGAAGAGTTTCCATGCCGATTCAACCGGAAAACTTTTTGTTAATCCTGAAACTCCGGTGTACATCTACATGTCAACAAAACCCGATGGCAGCGATGCAGTAAGGCTTAAAAGCATGCACGATGAAGGAAACCCAATGTACTGGGACGGCCACGGCCCACACTTCCTAACACATTTGAATTTATACTTAGGCCGAAAAATTCGCTTCGACCTTTATGCCGATGGGAAACCGCCCAGAACCTCCCCAAGCTTCGATGCTGAAATGGGAATTCAGAAAGGTAACACCATATTCCTTTCTGGCTCAACCGTTATCGAAATCTCGGCAGTGGATGCGCACTCCGGACTAAACAACGTTTTCTATTCGGTTAACGGGGCAGAGTTTCAACCCTACTCTGAACCGCTGGTTTTCGACAACGAAGGCGAATACATGCTGAAGTTTTACGCGGTTGATAACGTTGGGAACAAGGAGGATGTGGGAGAACGTAAACTTATTGTCGACACCATGCCACCCGTTACTACCCTTGAAATTGATGGTCCAAAACACAACAATGTAATTTCACCAAAATCGAAATTTGTACTTTCCGCCACCGATGCAAACGGTGTGAAGCAAACATACTACAACCTTTCCGATAATGAGGAGAAAAATTATTCCAAACCAGTTTCTGCATTGCAACTCACAGAGGGTGAACACACCCTGTCGTGGCACTCAACCGATGTGGTTGGGAACACGGAAGCGAAAAAGTCGGAGGTTTTCTTTGTGGACCGTACGCCTCCCATGGTTTTCGAGGAAATTGTTGGAAACACCTACATGGTTGCCGGAAAGGAATTCTCTTCGGGTCGCAGCCAGCTGCGGGTTGTAGCGGTTGACAATAAAGCAGGTGTGAAAGAAATATACTACTCCATAAACGGGAATGATTTTCAGCTGTACGAGAAACCCATTTACCTGTCGGAAATGACTGGCGCAGTCACAGTTCGTTCGTATGCTATTGATAACGTGAATAATAAAGGAACGAGCGATGCATCGGGTCAGGAGTTCAGCATGCCCGAGGTTGACATTACGGGTCCAACTATCGCCCATGACCTGATTGGAGAAACCGCAAAAATTCGCGACACCACATGGATTAGCCCATCAACAAAAATAAAATTAATGGCAAAGGATGCAGGAGCAGGTTTAAATAGAATCGAATACAAACTGAACGATTCTGAACAGCAAGCATTTACCGAACCCTTCACCATTAATAAACCTGGCATACATAGCATTAAGGCAACCGCATGGGACAATGTTGAGAACCTAAACCTTCACAATTTCGTTGTTGGTGTTGATGCCGCCCAACCCGAACTTTTTGTGAACTTCTCAGTTAGGCCCTTCAAGTACGAATCGGCAAACGGTGAAAAAATTGCAGTTTACTCTAGCGATGTAGCAGTTTTTCTTGCAGCAACCGATGATATTTCGGGAGTTGCAAAAATTCTGTTTTCTCTCAATGAAGGCAAGGGAAAAGCGTACACTGAACCTTTAAAGGGGTTCAAAGTTGGAGAATTCTACATACTAGAAGTGAAAGCAACCGATAAGTTGGGAAACGAAACTACAAAATCTGCCCGCTTTAAAGTTGAGTAGAAAAGGTTTAGTTAAAGAACTTTCCAACCTTATTAATTGCTGAGGGTAAAGCAAAAACCACTACACGATCGTATGCTTTAATTTCGGTATCGCCCTTTGCAATGTAGCTGGCATCGCCCCTAACAACGCCACCAATAATTGCGTCCTTGGGGAAATGTATGTCCTTTAATTTACCTTTGGTTACCGGAGAATTTGGTTTAACGATAAATTCAAGCACCTCAGCCTCACTTCCGGTTAAACATTTAATTGCTGAAACTTCCGTACTCATGGTATAACGGAAAATTCGGCTTGCAGTAATTAGTTTTTTGTTAATTACCGTATCAATGCCCATGCTCTCGGCAAGCTGAATATAGTCGATATTCTCAATTTCAGCGATTGTTTTCTTAACCCCCATTCGTTTGGCTACAATGCAGGTTAGAATGTTTGTTTCGGAATTTCCGGTAACGGCAACAAAAGCATCCATGTACTGAAGTCCTTCCTGCATTAGCAAGTCGGTATCGCGGCCATCACCATTTATTACAAGAGCATTTTTAAAGAAGTTTGCTAAACGTGTACTTTTATCTTTATCTTGCTCAATGATCTTAACATTTACGTTTTTTTCCAGCTCCATGGCAATTCTAATTCCCACCCTGCTTCCTCCAAGAACCATAAGGTTGTGTACCTCAACATTTTGCTTTCCTGAGTACTCGAGCATCTCTTTAATTGCACTTTGGTTGGAAATAACATATACCAAATCGTTTACCTTAAACTGATCATTACCACGGGGAATAATGGTTTCACCCTCTCGGGCAATGGCAACTGCTCTGTAATCGAGCGACTTGTTGCTTTTTGTTGCTTCAAGTATGGTTTGGTCAATAACCGGAGCGTCCCTGTCGAGCCTGAAAACTACCAGTGAGAGTTTTCCCCCGGAAAAATCAACGTACTCGGTTGAGCTGGTTTGCCCCAGTAAGCCAATAACTTCCTTCGCGGCAAGTTTCTCGGGGTAAATAAGCGAATCGATTCCCAGATTCAGAAATATCTCCTTGTTGTTGGGTAAAAGGTAATCGTTGTTATCTATTCGGGCAATAACTTTCTTTGCACCAAGTCGTTTTGCAAGGGTTGCGCTAATTATATTGGTTTCCTCAGAGTGAGCAACAGCAATAAATAAGTCGGCCTTTTTCACGTTTGCATCCTTAAGGGCTGAAATTGATGTGCTAGAACCTTCAACCACCAGCAGGTCGGAGTTAGATGCAAGTTGCTGCAGCTTTTCTGCATCTGGATCGATAACAATAATATCATGATATTCATTCGCTAACATCTTAGCTAAATGCGTTCCTACATCTCCGGCTCCGGCAATAATAATGTTCATTTTCTGATGCTACCTTGTTGCAAAATTAAACTTGCAAAATAAGCTTAAATGATTATGAAATGGTTAACATTTTGAAAAAAAATCTATCCTTTTTAGTGTAAATGCTCCTTTTTGCTGAACTGAATGGTGTTCTATACCTTTTTCGTCAAGTATTTGCAGCATTTTCTCTAGCTCCCAAGGTGGAACCGATGAATCAATAACTACTAATTTTGGAGAAACTAAGTTAAATAATTTATCGGATGATTTGCCAAAATTGCTAGTAATAATCATCAAATCAACTTCTAACTTCTTGCTTGCAATAGCATTGCTAAGCATTTCCCCATCGGGAATAAATATTATTTTCCCCATAAAGTCAATAACCGAACCAGCTGAATTTACTGAGGTGTAGAAACCCCAATTTTCTTTATCGGCAGTATGTTCAGTATTCTTTGTGGTTGAAATTGTTGCAGTTAGGTGGTGCGTTTTGCTGTTTACATTCAAACCTTTGCTGTTAACATAACCTCGAATTTGAAAAGAGTAAACTTCTAACGGGTTTGAAAGTGTGGTGTCGGTTACAGCAAAGGTAACGTTTCCTTCATGAGTAAAGCCAATGGTTGTTACTCCTGGAATGTTAAAAACAACAACTTCCTGTTCGTTTAGCTGGTTTATCTTCTTAAATGATTGAATTGAAAAGTGTAAGAGCAAGCAACCCAAGAACATTGCTAGAAACGCAAAACGACGTTTCTCAAAAAATAGTATGAGTGTAACAATGCTGCCAAGCAGCAAAATAACCTGGTAGTTATTAATGCTCAATTCGCTGGTAATGGAGTAGGGGAGCGACTCGGTAAAACCCACTAGGTAGTTAAGTAGCGATAGTGTTTGGTCGATGAGAAAACCAATAATTTTAGTAGTTGCAGGAATGAATGAGAAAAAAAGGAACAATACAACCAGGTAAAGAATTATGGATGCAAGCGGAATGGCAAATAGGTTCGTAAGTAGAAAGTAGTTTGGAAACTGGTGGAAGTAGTATAAACCTAAGGGGAATGTTCCTGCCTGGGCAGCAATCGACACGGCAATTAGTGACCAAACTTTGTCGAGCCACTTGTTTCTTACGTAAATAAGCTTGTAAATGTGTGGGTAAAAGAAAACTATGGAGGTAACCGCCAAGTAGGAAAGCTGAAATCCAATTTCTTTTATTAACATAGGGTTGAAACAGAGCAGAACGAATGCAGAGGCACTTAACGTGTTGTAAATATTGGTTTTGCGATTTACTGCTGTCCCAAGAATTACAAGCGAGAACATTAGGGATGCCCGTAGTACCGACGGTGAAAGCCCTGTAAAGATGGCAAAGAACCAAAGGAATAGAATTAAAATTATCGCTTTTATCTTTTTCCCCTTTTTAGTTCTATCTAAAAAGAAAAGTATTGAAGAAACTATAAAAAACAGCACCCCAACATGAAGTCCTGAAACTGCAAGTATGTGCATGGCACCCGATGCAGAAAAAATTCTTCTTGTTTCATCGTCGAGAAGATTCTTGTACCCCATGGTGAGAGCTGAAAGAACTGCCAGGTTCTGTCCGTAGATTCCAGATTCTTCAAACAGTTTAACTAGTTTATTCCTTAAATAAAAAGATACTGAAAATATTGGGTTTGTCCTTTTTTCAACATGAATCCAGTTTTCGGATTTAACAAAAGCAACCCTGTGTATTTGCTTCGTTTTAAGGTATTCTTTGTAGTTAAACTGGCACGGATTCTGAGCCTCTGGGGGCTCGTCGAATATAACATTTACTGCAAGTATTGATCCGTAATCGAGGTTTTGCACCAACGAATCATCGTTTTTAAAGTACAAAATAGTCTTCTCGTTAACCGGAACCCAGGTTTCGTTTTCGAAAATGCTCATAACAATTGCCTGCCCCCGAATCGAAGAGGTTCTCTTCTCAGGCAAATCAATCAGGCGCACAATTGCCTTCTTTTCTATACCTGCTATAATTCTGCTTTCCTGAGTGAAGTTGTATGTAATTACTATTCCTGTTGTAAGTAGAAACAGGTAAATGTTTATACCAACTACCCATCTATACCTCCATTTTAAAGGAATAACCAGGACTAACAAGGACGTTGCTAGAAGAACCACAGTTGAAATGGATAAAATATCTGGAGGTATTTTGTTTACTGGACTAACAAGTGCTGTAATAATGCCCAATACAAAGGGTATTAGCAAACGGAAAAAGGGAACCTGGTACGACGATTTGCCTTGTGACATTTCTTGCATTTGTACCCCTAAGGTAACAGTTTCAAAGTATTTATAATCAAAAAAGCGACCTGAAGGGTCGCTTTTTTGATTATAATTATTTTAAAATACTAGCGTTTTACAACTTTTTTAACGGTTCTGGTTCCGTTCTCATTTCTAATTGTAATCAGGTAAATTCCTGCGGGTAGCTCGTTGGTGTCAATCTCTAAAACATTTTTTCCACTAACAGGAATACTCATTAGCTGCTGGCCAATTAGGCTTGTAATAGTAACCTCGCTAGCATCCTGAATATTATCAACAAAAAT
This sequence comes from Tenuifilaceae bacterium, assembly GCA_035380045.1. Classification (GTDB taxonomy): domain Bacteria; phylum Bacteroidota; class Bacteroidia; order Bacteroidales; family Tenuifilaceae; genus DAOSWM01. The sequence continues at coordinate 35,149 of DAOSWM010000030.1, forward strand.
TGAGTTGCTGAACGGGTTGGGGTAAACGCGGGTGTTAATCTTGGTGTTAACATCGGTGCTAGTTGATATTTCAATGTCCTCAGCGCTTCGTGGAAGGAGTTTGTATTCAGAGTAACTGTAGTATCCAACTCCGGTTATGTCGTACTTTGTGTTCTGAGTTAAGACAACATCAAAAATGTCGTCATCAATTTTCAGTGCACCCGAGCCATCGTTAACCTCTGCCATACCGTATCCAGCATCGGCGTTGGTGCAGGTTGCACCAAGTACTTGGATAAGCACACTCTCCCATTCTTCTGAGTTTGCACCACTAGTTGTGGTTACCACTGGTTGAGGTAGGTTGTTTCCTGTACTTATCGCTTCGTACTCATCAACAGGACTCATCTCGGTTATTTCGTAGTATTCAATTATTTTACCGGTAACCACAACCTTATCGCCAATATTTGGGGTGTAGTTGGTTGTGTATATTTGGAGCCCATTCCATGCTTTAGCGCTATCCTGAATAAAGAATCCGCTAGCTAGTACTGCTGTTACAACACCTGATGTGGTAACCGTTTGATCAATATAGGGGCTGTTGCCACTCTGGTCGGTTGTGTACTGAATTTCGTAAATTGAGGTAACACTTTCAATGGAAACAGTTACTGTCCATGTCTTTTCAGTTGTTTGGTCTTCGGCAGTAACAACGTAATCAACGGGTTCAGAGAAATCTTGAGACTCACCTGATGCAGGAGCAATAGTTGCCCCTGATGATACACCAATGGTTGGAGTGAGGTTGGTTAAATCGGTTCCCATGGCAACCTGAACGTTTACGGTTGCGGCCTCCGAGTTAATTACAGCGTCACCAACTTGTTCGGAAAGAACAAAAGAGGTAATTTCTGCCTGATTGTTAATGGTAGGTTCACCTATATATATATTGTCAATTTGCCAATTCACATACATATCAACGTTGTAATGGTACTTTATGGCAATGTAAACGGGATCACCAACAATTTCTGAAAGATCGATGTTGCCAGATGTTGTCCAGGTTTCTTCTTCGGATGGACCGCTGAATGTTAGCTCTGTCCAGGTTGCATCGGAGGGGTCACGGATTCCTTCGTAATCTGTGGAATACATTACTTTAAGGTAGTTACTGGCATCGTCCTCTCCGTACTTTCTCCATGAGTCGAACTTGAGCGCAACATCATCGTTATTAAGGGTAACACCTGGAAGAATAAGCCAATCCTCCTCAAGTTCACCAGAGTTGTAACCGTTAATTCCTGCCGACTGTGATGATGTGTAGTA
>DAOSWM010000031.1:0-35221 GCA_035380045.1 Tenuifilaceae bacterium
ATGAAGGACATACTTTTCCATTTATCAGAGCTTAAGGATCAGGATTTGGCATTTACATTCTGCCTGGTTACCGAGGCTAAAGGATCAACTCCAAGGAAAGAGGGAGCAAAAATGCTGGTTTTCGCCGATGGGACAATTTCCGGAACAATTGGTGGCGGATCCATTGAGAAGCAAGCCATTGATGAGGCAATTCAGGTTCTGAAAAGCGGCAAACCGCTAAAAAAAAGCTACCAACTCGAAACCGATTTGCAGATGCAGTGCGGTGGGAACATGGAAATTTACTTCGAACCATTCAATAAAAATATTAAACTCTACATTTTTGGCGCCGGTCACGTTGGCCGCGAAGTTGGCCGATTTGCCACCGACCTCGATTTCAAGGTAATTTTTGTTGATAATCGCGAGGGAATTTACAGCGAGTTTCCAAGTTCATACGCACAGTGTATAAATAACGATTACTTCAAAACCATTGAAGAAACAGAATTTACATCACGCGATTTTGCAGTAATTACAACTCCAAATCACCAGTACGATGAGCAAATAATGCTCCGAATGGCAAAACTAAATCTTGCATACGTCGGAATGATTGGTAGCAAACGAAAAGTTGCTGAATCAAAAAAACGCTTGCTGTCGCAAAATATTATCACCGAGGAGCAGCTGAATAGTGTTGATATGCCAATCGGAATTCCATTCCAAGCCGAAACTCCGCGTGAAATTGCCATCAGCATTGTGGCTAAGCTTATCGATGTAAAAAACTCGAAAAGGTTATGAAAACTAATATTTTAAAATTCGTTCTCGACGGGAAAATCGTTGAAATTGATTTTACAAAAACCAATTTTCGTCCCTCAACAACCCTACTCAATTACCTTCGTTCACTTCCCGGACACCGTGGAACAAAGGAAGGTTGCGCCGAAGGCGATTGCGGTGCGTGTACTGTTGTAGTTGGAGAACTTTCCGAAGGAAATAAAATTTCGTACAAAACTGTTGATTCGTGCATGATGTTTCTTGCATCGCTCCACGGGAAGCAGCTAATTACAGTTGAAAATCTTGCGCAGCAAAAAGGAACCGAAACCATTCTCCATCCGGTTCAGAAAGCGATAGTTGAAAAACACGCAAGCCAGTGTGGTTACTGCACTCCAGGCGTAACCATGTCAATCTTTGGGATGTACAAATCGAACGTTCAGCCAACCCGTGAGAATATTGTTGGAACACTTTCCGGAAATCTTTGCCGCTGCACTGGATACGAATCAATTTTCAATGCAGCAAAATCGTCGTGTAGCGATAAAAAATCGGATCATTTCACAGAGAATGAAGCAGAAATTATTGAACTGCTGAAGAAAATCAAAAGTGGAGGATTGAGTCTCGAAGTTAAACATCCAAAACAGGAATATTATCTACCCGAGAATCTCAAGGATACTGCAGCAATTCGCAAAAACATTCCCGATGCTTTCATTATCAATGGCTCCACCGATACAGCAATTAAGCAGAATAAGAAACACGAGTTTATTGAAAAGATTCTTGATATCTCAGCAGTTCCCGAACTCAAAGAAATCAAAGTTGAACCAAACGGTTTCTACATCGGAGCGGGAGCAACAATTGAACAGGTAAAAATTTTTGCAGAAAATAGTATTCCAGAATTAACTCCAATCCTATCAGTTTTTGCCTCACAGCAAATCAGGAATATGGCATCAATTGGCGGTAACATTTGCACCGCATCGCCCATTGGCGATACAATTCCGCTAATGTTTGCCCTGAAGGCAAAATTTGAAATTACAAGCGCTGACCAAAATCGTTGGGTTGATGCAGAAGATTTTATTGTTGGATATCGCAAAAATTGCCTAAAACCGAACGAACTACTCAAGGGAATTTTTATTCCAAATATTGAGAATGATACAAGAATAGTTTCAGAAAAGGTGTCGAATCGTCGCGATCTCGACATTTCAACTGTCAGCCTTGCAACGCGAATAAAAACCGGTAAGGATGGAATAATTCAGGAAATTATTCTAGCCTACGGCGGAATGGCCGAAGTTGCAAAACGAGCAGCAAATACTGAAAAGCAATTGGTTGGCAAAAAACCAACCCGTGAAAATATTATGCGGGCAATGGAACAAATTTCGAATGATTTTAAGCCGATTTCGGATGCCCGGGCAAATAAAGAGTACAGAATTTCAGTTGCAGGCAACTTACTTCTGAAAATTCTGGGTGAGTAAAATTTGGAGAAAGTAAATCCTAACTCACTGAAAATTACTCTACGCAAAAAACTAATGTTATGACAAATAATCCACATCACGAAAGCGCCATTCAGCATGTAACCGGAAAAGCGGTTTACGTTGGCGATATGTTTCCTTCGGAAAAAACTCTTGCAGGCCGCGTGGTTTACAGTCCACATGCGTATGCCAGAATCATCAGCTACGACCTTTCCGAAGCGCTAAAACTTGATGGTGTTTACGATATACTTGATTACAAGAGAATTCCCGGCGACAATCAGCTAAACCCAATTGCACACGATGAACCTTGCCTTGCAAACGGAACCGTAAATTGTATTGGTCAGGCAATGTTTTTAATTGCTGCCGAAACAGATGAAATTGCTTTCGAGGCAGAAAAGTTAATTAAAGTTGAGTACGAGGTTCTTGAGCCAATTCTCACAATCGATCAGGCAATTGAGAAGAACAACAGGCTACAACCGCCCCGAAAAATTGAGATTGGAAATGTTGACGAAGCGCTGAAAAATTGCAAGCACACACTTTCCGGAAGTTTGAAAACCAACGGACAAGAACATTGGTATCTCGAAACTCAGGCAGCAGTTTGCGTTCCAGGCGAAGACAGAGATATGACGGTTCATGCCTCATCGCAGAATCCAACCGAAACCCAAATGGTAGTTTCCGAAGTTCTTGGCCTTCCGGCCAATAAAGTGGTTTGTGAGGTTCGCCGCATGGGCGGAGCTTTTGGCGGAAAAGAATCACAAGGAAATCATGTTGCCGCTTGGGCTGCTCTGCTTGCCGATGCAACCCAGAAACCTGTAAAAATTTCACTTTTCCGCGACGATGATCAGAAAATTACAGGGAAAAGGCATCGTTTCCAATCAACCTACACAATTGGTTTTGATGATGAGGGAATGATTGAAGCATTCTCGGTTGACATGAATACCGATGCAGGAATGGCTACCGATTTAACCATGGCTATTATTGAACGTGCCTTATTCCACGCCGAAAATTCGTACTACATTCCAAATGCAAGAATTATTGGAAATACATGGAAAACCAATTTGCCTTCGAACACCGCTTTCCGCGGATTTGGTGGGCCACAGGGAATTGCCGTAATTGAAAATGCAATTGATAGAATTGCCCGGTTTTTAGGAAAAGATGCTGCTGATATTCGATTCAAAAACTTTTACGAAACCGAAAATCGGAATGAAACTCCTTACGGACAAATAATCGAGAACAATCGGCTCTACACAATTTGGGATAAACTTATAAAAAGCAGCAAATACTACGAACGTCGTACAGAAATAAACGATTATAATAATTCGCACGAATACACGAAGCGTGGTTTGGCGCTAACCCCAGTAAAATTCGGAATCTCGTTCACAACTTCTTTCCTGAATCAGGCTGGTGCGTTGGTGCTAATTTATAAGGATGGAACCGTTCTCGTAAACCACGGCGGAACCGAGATGGGGCAAGGACTTCACACAAAAATAAATCAGATTGCAGCGCTTGAACTGGGTGTTCCATTTGAAAAGGTTAAAGTGAACGCAACCAACACATCAAAGGTACCAAACACTTCGCCAACCGCAGCTTCATCGGGAACAGACCTTAACGGCATGGCCGTTAAGAATGCAGTTGATAAGCTAAGGGAGAGGTTAACACCCTGCGCTGAGAAAATGCTGAATGAAAATTTTGGCTCTGGAAGTGATTTGCAGTTTGAAAACGGATTTGTTTTCTTCGCGAGCAATCCAAACCAAAAATTAACTTTCACAGAACTAATTCAGCGTGCGCACTTTGAACAGATTAGTTTGCATGCTACAGGTTACTACAAAACTCCGGGAATTAACTTCGACAGGGAAAAAGGAAAAGGAACTCCGTTCCACTATTTTGCCTACGGCATGGCAGTTTCCGAAGTTGAAATTGATATTTTAACTGGAAAAAGCAAAGTTCTTCGTGCGGATATAATCCACGATGTTGGCGATTCAATAAATGAGGAGCTGGACTTAGGACAGGTTACCGGAGCATTCATTCAAGGAATGGGGTGGTGTACAACCGAAACACTGAAATGGGGGAAAGATGGAAATCTGCTCACACACTCGCCCGATACCTATAAAATTCCGGGAATAGGCGATACCCCAGAAATATTCAACGTTGAACTTTTAAAAAACGTTCCAAACCCTGCAGTAATCCGCCGTAGCAAAGCGGTTGGCGAACCACCATTTATGCTTGCATTCTCGGTTTGGCTTGCAATTAAGGATGCCATTTCAGCAGTTGATAACCACAAAACAGAACCTTACTTCGAACTTCCGGCTAACAATGAGTTAACTCTGCTTTCTATTGAAAAATTGAAGGGTTAATGATAAAAATCAATTTTGAAGTGTAAAATTAAAGCCGTTTCTTTGTGAAAAATATTAATTATCATTCTAAAAATAAAATTTCATGGTTATTACCAAAGACAAAGTTGTTTCCCTTAGCTATGAGCTCAAGGTAAACGGAGAGTTAGTGGATAAAGCAGAAGCAAACAATCCACTTGAATTTCTCTACGGAAGAGGCGCACTCATAGCACGTTTCGAAGAGAATATTAATAATCTGGGTATTGGAGATTCTTTTGAATTTATGATTCCCAGCAACGAGGGATATGGCGATGTAAATCAGGAAGCTATTATTGATTTGCCAAAAGATATTTTTAAGGTTGACGGAGAGATTGAAGAAAACCTGCTAGAGGTTGGAAAATATTTACCAATGCTCGATCAGGAAGGAAACCAGCTAAACGGAAAAATTCTTGAAATTAAAGAGGAAGCCGTTGTAATGGATTTCAACCACCCACTTGCTGGGCAGGATTTGCATTTCACCGGGAAGGTTGAGTCAATCCGCGAGGCAACCGATGAGGAGCTCTCACACGGTCATGTTCACTCGCATGGTCATCATCATAAGCATGACGAAAATGGTGGTTGCTGCGGTGAGTGTTAAAAAATATGATTTTAACAACACAAAAAAAGAATGGGCTTTCAAATTGAAAGCCCATTCTTTTTTTGTACAATCAAGGCTAAAGTTTGAGCTTACGCTCAATATCTTCAATTTGGCTTTTGAATCGTTTATCGGTATCAATTAGGTTATTAACCGCTTTACAAGCATGTAATACTGTAGCGTGATCCTTCCCTCCAATTAAGCTCCCAATGGTTGAAAGAGATGATTTTGTCATGCTTTTTGAGAAGTACATAGCAATTTGCCTTGCCTGAACAATCTCCCGTTTTCGAGTTTTTGTGTGTAATACATCGTTGGGTAAACCGAAGTAATCACAAACAATTTTCTGAATAAAGTCAATTGAGATTTCACGTTTAGTATTCTTAACTAACTTGTCAATCATTTCTGACGCTAACTCAATAGTTATCTCCTTACGGTTAAGAGTTGATTGTGCCAGCAAGGAAATAAGCGCACCTTCCAGCTCGCGAATATTGTTTGTGATGTTTGTAGCAATATACTCAATCACTTCCTCAGGAATATCAATCCCATCATTATAAATTTTCTGCTTTAGAATTGCTACCCTTGTTTCAAAGTCAGGAGTCTGTAAATCGGCAGAAAGCCCCCACTTAAACCTTGATAGAAGGCGTTGTTCCAAACCCTGTAATTCAACAGGTGGTTTGTCTGATGTTAATATTAACTGTTTATTCGATTGGTGAAGATGGTTAAAAATATGGAAAAAAATATCCTGGGTTTTCTCTTTCCCGGCAAACTCATGAACATCATCAATTATCAACACATCAATCATCTGGTAGAAATGCAGAAAATCGTTCTTGTTATTATTACGAATAGCCTCAACAAACTGAGTTTGAAATTTAACTGCATTTACATATAGCACAACCGTTTCCGGAAATTTTTCCTTCACCTGTATTCCTATCGCTTGGGCAAGGTGTGTTTTTCCTAAACCCGAGTTCCCATAAATAAGGAGCGGATTGAATGGGTTTTTCCCGGGAGCATTAGCCACAGCTAATCCTGCTGAACGAGCAAGTCGGTTACACTCGCCCTCCACAAAATTTGAGAAAGTGTTATCAGGGTTAAGCTGAGGGTCTACATGTAACTTTTTAATTCCAGGAATAATAAATGGATTCCGAATCTTATGCTCAAGATCGGTTTGAGGCATGCTTACCGGTTTGTTACGCAGTTCGGTTTTATTCTGAGTTGGCAGAACAACCGTAACAGGTTTGCTGTTGGTGATGCCATTATTTTCCATCACCACATTGTACTCTAGTTTTGCTCCTGGGCCAAGCTCTTTCCTTAGGGTTTTTCGAAGAATGTCGATAAATTGCTCTTCTAGGTACTCGTAAAAGAAAGGGCTGGGTACCTGAATGGTAAGAACATTGCTATCAAGCTTCATCGGAACTATTGGTTCAAACCAGGTTTTAAAGCTCACCGGTGGGACATTATCCTTGATGATTTTTAAACAGTTAGCCCATACATCTTGGAAATCACGAACCATTTTATTAATTGTTGTTGCTAGTGAAAATTTTTATATTCTTGTTTGAGGTAACAAAATTGTGAAAAAAATTGTGAAAAAAAAACAGAAAATTTGTTGCAGAAACCAATCTTTTTTTAATGAATTAACAATCACAAGAATAATTTTTATTTTTTTTAAAAAAATATACAAAACATTGATATACAGACAAATAAAATGTTAGTAACTTTAAAAACTTGAGCCCTAACCTCTTGTAAACACTATTTAAAACAATAGCTAAACACTTCTTTAGGGAGGGGAACACATAAGTGCCCTGATTAGTAGTAGCGTAAGGTTATGTTGTTTTATATCAATGTTTTATGGAAAACAAACGCTTATTTCTCACTTTTTTCATATTTATCCCTGCTTAGATCAATAAGCGAAAAATTGATATAACGCTTGGGGTTCATTTTCATGTCAATTAACAACAAATCGAGGCTTTTTGCTGCGTACTCAATGTTTTCAAATAAAGTAGAATCGTTTACAAGCATTCCCATTGAGCCTTCTCCCCTATTAATTTTCTCGAGAATTTGGTTAAGTGATTTTATGGTAGAATCGGCAGTTATTAGCGTAGAGGCAAAATTAACTTTTGCCAGAGAGTCGCTAATGGAGGAAAAGTTGGTTATAATATTCGAAAATTCATCCTTATTTTCGGCAAGGTTTTTTGATATGGAATTTATATTCTTCGTGATTTCAATTAATGTTCCATTCTCACTATTCAGAAGTAAATCGAATGATTCAGAGGATTCCTCAATGTTTTCAAGGGTTCTATTAATCGATTCGAAGCTGCTGTTAAGATGCGTACGGTTTGTTTCATTGAAAATTTCGCCTAAAATTTTCAGAACCTCATTCATCTCCTCCATCAGGATTTCAGCTTTCTCCTTAATTGGCCCCATTTCATATCCAATCTGATCGAGTAAGCCGGTTTCAATTTGAGAAATCAGGGTATCACCCGGTTCGTGAAACGTTGGGTTTGGGGACACATCAAGCTTAATGGCTTTTCCTCCCATAATATCGCTACTAATTAATTTAGCTACTGAATTATGAGGTATCTTGTACTGTTTTTCTACCAGAATCGTTACAGTTAATCGCCCGGTGTGACCCTCCTCAAACCTGATATCCTTCACGGTTCCAACCTTAAATCCATTGAGCAACACATCATTAGTCTCTTTTAAGCCATCAATTCTATTAAAAATGGCGTAGTAAACGCTGGTTCTGCTGAATACATTTTTCCCTTTTAGGAAGTTAACTCCCCAGAAGAGTACTGCAAGGCATAGTACTGCAAAAATTCCAATTTTAGCTTCGCGGGTAATTTTCATCTTTCTAGTATGAATTGATTTTACGTGCTTCGTCAACAGAAATTTGATTTCCGTTCATAAAAGCAACAATGAATGCATCGGGGAAAAGTTCTCGTACCTGTTTCAAATACTCAACTGTTTGACTATAATCAATTTTGCTCCCGATAAGGTACTTGTATATGCCTCCGCTTACAACCTCCTCCACTCCCTCCATGTTTTTAAAGAATGAGGAGCTTGTAGGTATGGGTTTGCTCGAAGCAGTTATTTGTACTTTAAATTGTATTTTATTGCTGGTTTCAGAAATATTTTGCTCTTCAACCGGGTTCAACTGAGCGGCAACTTTCTGGTTGTTACTTTCGTTTGTGCTCTCATTACTTAGGGTAAAGCTGCTCTCAGCGGTAAAAGTGCTCCGGCTTTCAACGTGCTCCTTATACGAACGAAAGGCTCTGAAAATTGCGGAAGCCAGATAGTCGTGATTTCTTTCGTTTATCAGGTACTCCTCTTCTCTAGAGTTACTTAAAAAACCAACTTCAACCAGCACGCTGGGCATAGATGTTTTCCAAAGAACTAGAAAACCAGCCTGCTTAACACCTCTGTCCTTGCGCCTAGCTCGCTCGTTAAATTCGGTTTGAACGAAGCTGGCCATATTAAGGCTCTGCTCGAGGTATGAGTGCTGCATAAGGTTAAAAATAATGAACGATTCGGCGGAGTTCGGATCGTACCCCTCGTACTTTGATGAGTAGTCTTCCTCATAGGCAATAACCGCATTCTCACGCATGGCCACATCGAGGTTCTCGTTCGATTTATGAAGCCCCATTACGTAGGTTTCTGAACCGTAAGGTGATTTACTGGGGTTCGCATTGCAATGAATTGATATGAACAAATCGGCACCGCTCTCGTTGGCAATCTGACTACGCTCATCAAGCCCCACAAAAACATCCTTGGTACGGGTGTATATTACTTCAACCTCGGGGAAAAACTTTTCAAGGTACGCACCTAGTTTCAAAGCAATTGAAAGGTTAATTTCCTTTTCTACACCTTTTTTCCCAACAGCCCCATTATCGCGGCCTCCATGACCAGCATCTATTACAACTTTTTTGATTTTATAAGTATCTTGGGTACTACAAACTCCAAAGGAACTAAGTAAAAGAAAAGCTAGTGAAAACAATAGAGAACCAATGATTTTCGTTTTACTTACCATTTTATTTACTTTATGCATACGCTCAAAAGTTGATTTTTTGTAGTTTTGAGCCCTGATTTAATAATTACAACACAAAAATACTATATAAATTGCATTTTAGGGCTTTTACATCGTTTTTTCTGTCATTTTTAACCCTATTCCTTGTTCAAGAATTTAGTGTGAACGGGGTTGAAATACCAATACCTTTTACCCAGAATCCTGATTCGCTGGCCTCATCTCAGGATACTTCAAAAGTTGAATCGCCTTTGAACGATCCCATTATATATAACGCAAACGACTCATTAATGTACTCCATTGATGGTAAGAAAGCCTTTTTATATGGTGATGCTGTTGCAACTTATCAAAACATGGAACTGAAAGCAGCCTTTATTGAGTTTGACATGGAAACAAATAATGTGTATGCCAGGGGACTGCCCGATTCGAGTGGTATTATTGTTGGGAAGCCGGAATTCAAGGAGGGGGAACAACTTTTTCGGATGGACGAAATAACGTACAATTTTAATACTAGAAGAGCAAAAATCACTGGTGTTATTACTGAAGAAGCTGGAGGTTACCTACATAGCAAGGTTACTAAAAAAATGGAGAACGACAATATTAACATTGCTGGAGGGAAATTTACAACCTGCGATCTCGATCATCCACATTTTTACGTGGCTATTACAAAAGCAAAAATTATTCCGGGAGAAAAATTAATAACAGGCCCTGCATACCTTGTCATTCAGGATGTACCATTCCCCCTTGTTATACCATTTGGTTATTTCCCCACAACGAAGGGGCGCTCATCAGGAATAATCCTTCCCCAATATGGAGAGGAGAATAATCGTGGATTCTTCCTCCGCGACGCAGGTTTTTACTTCGGATTTAGTGATTACGTTGATCTAAAAGCTACAGGAAGCGTATTCTCAAAAGGTTCGTGGACTCTCAACACACAGTCAACCTACAGAAAGAGATATAAATACTCGGGAAATATAACCTACCAGCTTGCTCAAACCGTTCTTAGCGAGGAAGGCTTAGCAGACTACTCAAAAGATAGAACCTACCGAATTGGATGGAACCACAATCAGGATCCGAAGGCGAACCCCAACTCAACATTCAGGGCAAGTGTAAATATTGCTTCTCCTTCCCATAGAAAGTACCAATCGGAGAGTGTTAATAGCTATTTAGCGGGGACTATGCAATCGAGCATTTCATATAACAAAACATGGCCGGGAACCCCCTTCAGCATGACATCAACACTTAGCCACTCACAAAACAACAGGGATAGTATTGTAACGCTTGGCATCCCTAAGGTGTCATTTAACATGAGTAGAATCTCACCATTTAAAAGAAAATCGGGTATTGGAGCCCCAAAGTGGTACGAGAAAGTTGGGCTATCGTACTCCGTAAATTTCGACAACTCAGTTACAGCCAGAACCGACTCAATTTTCACACGTTCCGCATTCAACAATTTAAAGAATGGGGTGAAACATTCTATTCCAATCTCTACTTCTTTCAACATTCTTAAGTTTATAACCATAAGCCCTTCTGTAAGTTATTCTGAATACTGGTACACAAAAACCATCGAAAAGAGCTGGGATACGCTTACGAATAAAGTTGTAATCGACACCATCCCAGGATTTAAACGAGCCTGGCAGTATAGCACTGGAGCATCGATGAGCACAAAACTTTACGGCATGTATTCTTTCGGCACAAACTCGTTTGTACAGGCTATCAGACATGTAGTAACTCCCTCCGTTTCACTTGGATATAGCCCCGATTTTGGAGACACAAAGTATGGTTACTGGAAAGAAGTACAGGTTAATGCCAGTGGAAAAACCCAGCCTTACTCCATTTTCGAGCAAAGTTTGTACGGTGGCCCAGGCCGTGGAAAAAGTGGTACCGTAAATTTCTCCTTGGGTAATAATCTTGAAATGAAGGTTCTGTCGTTAAGGGATACCACAGTTGCCGTAAAAAAAGTTAAACTGCTGGAAAGTGTTAACCTTACATCCTCGTACAATATGTTAGCCGATTCAATGAATTGGACGCCAGTATCCCTTTCAGCCAGAACAAACCTTTTTGAGAAGATAAATATCAACTTCAGCAGCATCTTTAATCCTTACGCTATTGATTCTGTAGGAAAAACGCTCTCGAGTTACAACTACGAAAAAACAGGAAAACCATTCAGGTTCACCGCTGCTAGAGTTGGAGTGGGTATATCCTTAAAGAGCACAAGTAAAAAAAAGAATGGGAAAGATAATTCAGGAAGCATGGGCATTAGCCAAGGTTCTTTACCCGGGATGAATGATGGTTCTCAACAAGTTGACATGTTTGGAGAATCGTTGGGAACCTATTACGGACAAATGGATTACGTAGACTTTGATGTGCCCTGGAACCTCCGGCTTGATTATACTTTTAGCTATGCAAAACCTGGATTAGAAAAGCAGATAACTCAGGCAATAACCTTTTCTGGCGACCTAAGCCTTAGCCCAAAGTGGAAAATAGGCTTCTATTCAGGGTACGATTTCAAGAATATGAAACTTACAACTACTAGCATAAACTTTTACCGAGATTTGCATTGTTGGGAAATGAGGCTGACAGTCATCCCAATTGGGTACCTGAAAAGTTTTAGTTTCCAGCTAAACGTAAAACCCGGTGTACTGCAGGATTTGAAGATAACCAAGCGGCAGGGTCACTTGGATAACCAATAATTTAACCTAAAATAAAACTTGCTATGAAACGAATAATCAACACAGAGAAAGCACCTAAAGCAGTTGGACCATACAGTCAGGCTGTTGAGGCGAATGGAGTTGTATATATTTCAGGACAAATTCCAGTAGATCCATCAACGGGTAAAATCGCTGAGGGAGGGATTACTGAGCAAACCGAACAGGTGCTTAAAAACATGGGGGCAATTCTGGAGGAAGCTGGACTCACATTTAAAAACGTTGTAAAATGCACTTGTTTGCTTAGCAATATGGATAATTTTGCGGCTATGAACCAGGTTTATGCGAAGTATTTTACCGAAGAGATGCCAGCTAGAGCTGCCTACGGGGTGGTAAAGTTACCCCTGGGAGTAATGGTTGAGATTGAATCGATTGCTGCACGCTAAAAAGACAACATCAAAAAAAAGCTGGAAAAAATTTTCCAGCTTTTTTTTGATGTATTATTTATTACTCAGGAACCACTTCAAATTCGATTTTTACAACCACATCGCGATGAAGCTTTATTTGGGCAGTGTAAGTGCCAACTTCTTTAACATGATCGTTATCAATGCTGATAAGTTTTCTATCGATTTCAAAGCCCTTAACGTTTAGAGCCTCTGCAATTTGAATGGTGTTCACCGAACCAAATATCTTACCAGTTGAGCTGGTTTTTGCTCCGATAGTAAGCTTGAGACCCTCAAGTTTTCCTGCAACACCCTCAGCATCAGCTTTGATTTTAACCTCTTTGTGAGCGCGCTGCCTAATGTTTTCAGCAAGAACTTTTTTTGCCGATTCTGTTGCTAGGGTTGCGTATCCTTTTGGTATCAAGTAGTTACGTGCATAACCATTTTTTACCTCAACTACGTCATCCTTGTGTCCCAAATTGGGGATATCTTGTTTTAGTATAATTTCCATGGCGAAGTTCTCCTGTTTTTATTTCAACAAATCGGTTACAAATGGTAGCAGTGCCAAATGCCTAGCCCTTTTAACTGCAGTGGCAACTTTGCGTTGGTACTTCAGCGAGGTTCCGGTTAGGCGGCGAGGAAGTATTTTCCCTTGCTCGTTGAGGAACTTCTTAAGAAATTCCGGATCCTTATAGTCAATGTACTTAATTTTGTTTTTCTTGAAACGGCAGTACTTCTTCTTTTTAATCTCAACGGTTGGAGGTGTGAGATATCTGATTTCGCTTTGACTTTGGCTCATGGCTAATTCTCCTCTGGTTTGGGTTCAACTTTTGCTTTACGTTTCTTCTCAGCGTACTCAACCGCATATTTATCCATGCGGAAAGTTAGGAAACGGATTACTCGCTCATCGCGACGATACTGAGTTTCCAACTTGTCAATTAATTCGCCGGCTGCCTTGAACTCAATCAGGTAGTAGAATCCGGTAGTTTTCTTTTGAATGGGGTAGGCCAATTTTTTTAGTCCCCAGTTCTCCTCGTGTACAATCTCACCGCCATTTTCGGTGATTATACCCTTGAACTTGTCAACCGCTTCCTTCATCTGGGCCTCAGACAAAACGGGAGTTGTAATGAAAACGGTTTCATACTGGTTTAACATAGTGTAATGATTTAGTTATTAATAAATGAGCGCGCAAAATTATATGTTTTTTATTTCAATTCAAACCAATACAACAACTTTTTAATAATCAGCATAACTTTTTTAAATCGATAATTTATATTTGCACAGAAAATTTCATTTATAAATGGCTCAACATAAGAGTAAATACGTATGTGAGTGTAAGTCGGTGAAACCTTTTGAGATAATGAAGGCAGTGAGAATGGCAGGAGCCGAAACAATTATCGATATCCAAAACCTCACAAAAGCCTCAACAGGTTGCGGAAGATGCAGATCTGCTGTGGAAAGTATATTATCCGATGAGCTGGAAAAATGTATGAAAAAGGGCAACCAACTTAAATTTGACTTTTAGGTTACTCTTGTTCTGTTTGATTTGCTACAATGTTGAGCAAAAATTGTAACTGATCTACCTTCTCCATATTCCCACTCTTTTGATAGGCAATCATCAAACTCGCTATGAGTTGAGAGATAGTAACGCTATTTTTACATGGAGCAAAGTATTCGTCCTTAACCTCAATCTTATTCTGAACTAGAAAACTTTCTATCTCCTTTCGCCCCAGAACAGTGCCTTTATTAAAAGGATTAATATAAAAAAGAATACTATCTGAAGTAGCATTACCTTTATGCTGTTGAGAATACCGGTCCTTATAAGCAAGTAAATAATTTTTCGGAAGGCTAACACCATAAATTGGCATCCCAAGCCTCTGTGCTACAACAGAATAACATATTGCTAGGGCTACTGGGCCTCCCTTTTTACTTTCCACAACCTGGTTAATATAGTGGTTTTGCGGGGCAAAAAAATTTGTGGTGTTACCAGAAAAACCATGTACACCGTAAAAAATATGGTTAAGGGTTTTAACTTTTTCGAGTGCTGTATGAGTTTCGTTGAGTTCCAGCCAAACATCTTTCCTAATTTTTTCAAGCTGCTCTTCAATAGCACCCGCCTCAATTTGGGGATACTGAAACTTTGCAACGTTCACGGCTCCCTCTAAAAGGTTCTGCTCACCCTCATCAACCCACTTGGTGAGGTTTTCCTTCGCCGCTTGGAACTGAATGTTGTTAACAATAACTTCAATCTTTTTTTGAAGAATAGAACTAGTTGATTGTTCCCAAACTTTTTCAAGTAAAGGAACTATAAGAGTTCCCTCGTGCATGATTTTATCAGTAACAACCCTATTCACCTCGTTATCGGGATCCTCAAGTAAGGCAATAAGGGCGTTAAATTCCTTAGGTCTCATGCTAAGCTGCGGTTACTGCGTTAATCTCTCAAGTGTTTTTTCTATTAATCTTCTAATATTTTGTTTGTAATCGGGTGAAGCCTGTTTAGTAACCCTGTTCGCAATTATTGAACATATTGTTAACGAATCGTGGCCCAGGAGCAACGACAAACCATTAATTGCAGAACTTTCCATTTCGAAATTTGTGATTCTCCGACCGTTGTAGCTGAACGATTCAATTTTTGAGTTCAAATTCTCATCAGCCAGCGGAAGCCTAAGAACACGGCCTTGGGGGCCGTAAAACCCAGGAGCCGATATGGTTACTCCATTAATGGTGAAATCCTCGAAAAGCTTCATTAAGCTTGGTGATGAGTTTACGAAGTATGGTTTTGCACACTGTGGGTTCCAGCTGGTATGCAGAAGGAATGCTTGCTCCATCTCGAGATTACACACCGAATCGCGATTCTGATAGAAGTTAAGCAGTCCATCAAACCCAATGGCGGTTCCTGTTAGCACAAAACTGTCAATTGGGATGTTGGCCTGCAAAGCCCCGGAAGTTCCAAGCCGAACAATCTGTAGCCTTCTTTTATTGGCTTTCTCTACCCGCTCGTTTAAGTCAATATTCACCAGCGCATCAAGCTCGTTCACAACTATATCAATGTTATCGGTCCCGATTCCTGTTGAAATGGCCGAAACCCGCTCGCCGTTGAAGATACCGGTAACGGTTTTAAACTCTCGGTTGGCTGCAGTTACTTCAATTTTTCCGAAAAAGGAGGCGATGGTGTCAACCCTGCCCGGGTCACCAACAAGAATAATTTTATCTGCAATGTCCTGCGGACGCAAGTGAAGGTGAAATATGCTCCCATCGGGGTTTACAATCAGCTCAGATTCTTCAATTCTTCTCATCGTTTCACAGTATAATAAAACTGCTAAAGTATTAAAAAATGTAATAGGTTGATAGCATTATGCCCGAAAATTCAAGATTAGCATCGTTATATAGGTTGAAAAATAAAGGGTAAGTTGAATAACAGGAGAGATTTAAAAACAGCAAATACAAGTTGATTTTATTAAAAAAAGTTTTACATTTAGATACTGAAACTATTATGCCAATGAAAAGAATTCTTGTGGTTTCGCAACGAAACTCATGCCGCTCACAAATGGCCGAGGGTTGGTTGGGTTATTACGGTAAAGGAGCATCTGAGGTTGCCAGTGCCGGAGTAGCTCCAACCGAGCTTGATCTATACGCTGCCAATGCCATGAGCGATGCTATTATTGATATTTCGTCGTACAAATCGAAAGGCATTGCTCAGGTTGCTGAGCAGGAGTTCGATTACGTAATTGTTCTTTGCACTGAAATACAGCCTTTGCTTCCAATTTTCAAGGGGAATCCACGCGTTTACGAGTACCCGTTCCCTGATGTTGTTGCGATGGATTTACCTGAGGATGCGAAGATAAAAGCATACGCAGAACTTCGAGATGAGCTGGAAAACTTTTGCTTCGATTTTATTCACCAGAAAATAAAAGCCTTGATATAGACAAATGGTGCAGCAAGTAGAAATTCAACTTCCACCTTTCCCACGGGGAGTACACCTTATTACCAGGTATCTTACAAAGAACATTCCAGCATTTCCCGATACAGGAATCCTACATGTATTTATCAAACACACTTCGGCTGGGCTCACTATTAACGAGAATGCTGACCCAACTGTTCTTACCGATTTCAACGAATTTTTCAACCGAATTGTTCCTGAGCGTCAAACGTGGATTAAGCATACAATTGAGGGCGACGATGATATGCCAGCTCATTTAAAGTCGTCACTTGTTGGCTCATCGGTTTCAATTCCAATAACGAACGGAAGGCTCAACCTGGGAACCTGGCAGGGAATATACCTCTGCGAGTTTAGAAATAACGGGGGTACACGAAAGCTTGTTGCTACGATCTACGGCTAGATTACAAATGATACCTGTTTTACTGTTTTTAGTTGCATTTTTTTGTGAAACAGAAGTTTTTACTTTCAATATTTTTGCAAATTCAACAGGATTGCTTCAAAACAGTAACTGATTTTTGTGTGGTAATTAATTATTATTTACTTTTGTGCAAAGTTGAAAGTGTTAGCAACAAGTATTACAAATTGAAATTTCAAAATATGGATAAACTACTTCTACTTGGCGATGAAGCCATTGCTCAGGGAGCAATCGATGGTGGGCTTTCAGGTTGTTATGCGTATCCTGGAACGCCATCAACCGAAATAATGGAGTACATTCAGCATTCGAAGCAAGCAGCTCAGCTGGAAATTCACAGGAAGTGGTCGACTAACGAAAAAACCGCCATGGAAGCGGCAATTGGTATGTCGTACGCAGGCAAAAGAGCTCTTGTTTGCTTCAAGCATGTTGGGCTTAATGTAGCTGCCGATGCGTTTGTAAACGCAGCTGTTACCGGAGTAAACGGCGGGTTGGTAGTTCTCTCTGCCGACGACCCATCGATGCACTCATCACAGAATGAGCAGGATTCACGTTTCTACGCAAAGTTTGCCATGATTCCTGTGCTTGAACCATCTAACCAGCAGGAAGCGTACGACATGGCGTACTCAGCTTTCGATCTCTCTGAAAGGTTGAACGTTCCGGTAATGATTCGTATTACAACCCGTTTGGCCCACTCACGCTCAGGAGTTGCACGTAAAGAGGGTAAAAATCAGAATAGCATGCGCTTGCCTTCAGATCCCCGGCAGTTTGTACTTCTTCCTGCCATTGCAAGGGTTAACTATAAAAAACTTCTAGGTACACAATCGGTAATGGATTCTGTATCGGATGCATCAGAGTTCAACAAGCTATTTAAAGGTAAAAGTTCGAAGTTAGGTGTCATTGCAACTGGTATTGCTTACAACTACCTGATGGAGAACTTGCCAGATGGAGAACTTCCGTTCAACATTCTTAAAATATCTCAGTATCCTATTCCTCCAAAAATGGTAAGGGAGATTTACGATTTGAGTGATGAGCTACTGATCCTTGAGGATGGTTACCCGATTGTTGAGGATATGATAAAAGGGTTTCTGAATCTTGGAAAACCAGTCCACGGTCGTTTAGATGGAGCAGTTCCTCGCGATGGGGAGTTGAATCCTACAATTGTAGCCAAATCCTTGGGGATGGAGTTCTACGAAGGCATGGAGGTTCCTTCGGTTGTTCGTAAGCGCCCTCCTTCACTCTGCGTTGGTTGCGGTCACAGGGATGTGTACACCGATTTGAATGAAGCGCTGAAAGAGTACGGAACCGGACGCGTTTTCTCCGATATTGGTTGCTACACTTTGGGAGCATTGCCCCCTTTCAACGCAATAAACTCGTGCGTTGATATGGGCGCATCGATTACCATGGCCAAAGGTGCCGCCGATGCCGGATTGGTTCCTGCAGTTGCAGTAATAGGTGACTCAACATTCACCCACAGCGGAATGACTGGCTTACTCGATGCAGTTAATGAGAACTCGCCGATAACCGTTATTATTTCCGATAACTCAACCACGGGTATGACGGGAGGGCAAGACTCCTCGGCACTTGGAAGAATTGTTGATATTTGTAAGGGAATAGGAGTGCATTCCGACCACATAAAGGTTCTAACCCCTTTAAAGAAGTTTCACGAGGAGAATGTGAAGGTTATGAAGGAGGAACTCGCCTACCAAGGAGTTTCGGTGATTATTCCGCAACGTGAATGCATTCAAACATTTGCCCGTAGAAAGAAAGCAGAAAAGAAAGCTTCAAACCAGTAGAAAAATAGAAAAGAAATGAAAACAGATATCATACTAGCCGGCGTTGGAGGCCAGGGAATCCTCTCAATTGCTGCAGGAATTGGATTAGCAGCAGTAAATAGCAACCTTCACATCAAACAAGCGGAAGTTCATGGAATGAGCCAACGTGGTGGGGATGTGCAATCGAACCTTCGTATTTCAGATAAACCAATTCATTCTGATCTTATCCCCAACGGGAAAGCGGATTTGATTCTTTCTGTTGAACCCATGGAAGGACTTCGTTACTTACCATTCCTCAGCAAAAATGGTTGGTTGGTAACCAATGTTGTCCCCTTTAATAATATTCCTGATTACCCAGAAGTTGATGATTTGGTGAAGGCTATTAAATCGGTTCCAAACCATATTGCTATTGATGCCGATACAATTGCCAAGGAGGCAGGTTCTGCTCGCTCATCAAACATCGTGATGCTAGGTGCCGCTTCTCCATTCATCGATATTCCTTTTGAGAAACTTGAGGAAGGAATTCGACAACTTTTTGGCAAAAAAGGAGAGGATATCGTGGAGGTAAACCTGAAGGCGCTGAGAGCCGGCAGGGAGTTTACAGAGAAAAATAGGTAGAATTGTTTTGAAATTGAAATATGAAGCTATTAGAACATAGCTAATCATTTGCTACCTATAACATATTTCAGGAAAAGCGGAACATTCATTGTCCGCTTTTTTTTAATTAATTCTTGGGAACAACAAAAAACTTACTGAAATTTGCAGGGTCTCTTTGTCATCGTGTAACTTATTTATATCATACTATTTTGAATCGATTTCTTGATATACGTTCCTACTTTCAGAAGGTTGGTTTTGCTTTTCGGGCACTACGAATCAGAAACTTCAAACTCTTCTTTTCGGGACAAATAATTTCGCTCTTAGGAACATGGATTCAGAATATTGCTTTGGGCTGGCTAATTTACCGGCTTACGGGTTCCGCATTCTGGTTAGGAATTGTTGGTTTTGCCGGGCAGATTCCGGCTCTGTTCCTCACTCCTTTTGCAGGAGTTTTTGCCGATAGGTTGAATAGAAGGAAAATTCTGATTTTAGTTCAGATTATCCCCATGATTCTTGCGTTTACTATGGCAACTTTAGTTATTACCGATAGGATCCAGGTTTGGCAAATTATTCTAATTGCATCAATAAACGGAATGGTAATGGCATTTGATACTCCATTTAGGCACGCATTTTTGCTTGAAATGGTTGGGGAGAAAGAACTTCTGCAGAATGCCATTGCCCTAAATTCAACACTTATCAATTCTGCACGATTTATCGGTCCTATGATTGGTGGCATTTTAATTGCAGCAATTGGAGAGGGAGGTTGTTTTATTGTGAATGGGGTAAGTTTTCTGGCGGTAGTTTTTGCTTTAATATCAATGAAAGTAATTCCAGCAACCTCGAATAAGGAACACGGATCAATTCTTACAGAACTTAAAGAAGGGTTTCAATACTCGTTTAACTTCAAACCAATTCGCTACCTCCTTATCCTGGTTGTTTCAACCAGCTTTTTTGGTTTGCCTTTTCAGGTTTTTCTTCCGGTTTTTGCCAAGGAAATTCTTAGTGGCGATTCGCAAATGCTTGGTTTCCTTACGGGTGCTGTTGGTGCCGGAGCACTTACCGGAGCCTTTTTTCTTGCTTCGCAAAGAAGTATAAAAAGGTTACCCAATTTTATTCTCATCTCCGCAATACTTTTTGGGTTAGGGTTGATGGGATTTTCACTATCAACCTTCTCTGCTTTATCAATTCCGCTTCTCTTTGTGGTAGGTTTTGGAATGATTTCCCAGTATGCCTCTGCAAATACGTTACTCCAAACAATTGTTGATGACAGTAAAAGGGGGCGAGTTATGGCGTTTTATGGAATGTCGTTTCTTGGAATAACCCCGCTGGGAAGTTTGCTTCTAGGAACCGTTACCAAGTCAATTGGAGTTCCATACACTTTACTAATATCGGGAACGTTCTGCTTGATTGCCGCAGCCTTCTATGCACGCAGAAAAAAATCAATTCTTCTACATATTCAGGAAAAACAATCATTGGTGTCCGTTTAGATTAGTTGATTGAGAATTTTTGAACAATTTATTTGTCGCTTCGCTCAAAATCTTTTAAAGTTCTATCGGATCCAATAAAAAAACAATAAAGAAAAATTTCGAAAATAGAACGGTTGAAATAAACGAATAAACACCAGTGGTAGCATACGCACACAAGTCTTAATGAAAATATCCTACACTTTACGCTTTACAATAAACCATGGATTCTGAATATCCTCCTTATTATAAACAATTCGCTTCCCATCCTCCAGTGAAATCATTTCACAACCCGCCTCCTCGGCAACTGCTTGCCCTGCGGCAGTATCCCACTCGGTTGTATTTCCAAAACGCGGATAAATATCGGCATTCCCCTCAGCAACCATACATATTTTCAATGATGACCCTCGTGATATCGTTTCTATCCTTCCCTTTTCACGACGAAGCTTCTCAATATACTCTTGGGTTTCAGGTGTTACATGTGAGCGGCTGGTAACAACAGTAAACGTTTCACACTTAGAGTTCATAGGTAGCCTGGTTGCATTTTGAGTAATTTCATTTAATTCTTCCGATGCAATAAATTGTTTGTCTACATTTCTCATTCTATAGGAACCTAGCCCTTTCATTGCAAAGTACAAACATTTTGACACGGGAACATAAACAACCCCCAGTATGGGAAACCCAAGGTAAACAAGAGCAATATTAACCGTAAATTCCCCATTCCTCTTAATAAACTCCTTGGTACCATCAAGGGGATCTACCAACCAGAAGTACTCCCACCCCTTTCGCTCCTCGTATAGAAGGTTCCTTCCCTCCTCGCTCATCACAGGAATCCGAGTTTTCATCAACGATTCAACTATTTCGGAATTTGCCTTTCGGTCGGCAAGAGTAAGTGGAGTGGAATCCGACTTTAAATTTACCTGAAAATCATCAGAATTGTACACCTCCATAATCAAAGCACCTGCTCGTACTGATGCATTAATTGCTTCAATTAGCAGGTGCAAGAGTTCTGGCTGTTCTATCATATCATTTTTAATTACTTAACCCAATAAACTAATCTTTAAAAACGAAAAATATCCCTAAATATTGCATAGTGAATTTTCGGCAAAAATAGTTCGAAGTTCCATAAAACAATGATATGCAACACTGTTGTAAAACATTTATTTCAAGCAAATTGCCTAAACATGCAAAACACACTACATTTAAAACATTTAGGGTTCTTAATATACAAATTTTTCAATAAATACAAGCTAAAAAAATATTTACATATTTTGCATGGGTGTTAATATTAAGCTATGTTTACCGGTCGAATTTAAAAACAGTAAATTATGAGTGATATAGTAAACCTTCAACCAGCAGAAGTTTGGAAATTCTTTGATGAAATTTTAACAATACCTCGTCCGTCGAAAAAGGAAGAGAAAATAATTGAGTACCTCATCTCATTCGGTGAAAAGCATAAGCTGGAAACCCATCGCGATGAAGCGGGTAACGTGCTAATCCGCAAGCCGGCAACTAAAGGAATGGAAAAATGTGAATCCGTTGTTCTCCAAAGCCACATCGATATGGTTTGTGAAAAGAATAGCGATATTGTTCACGATTTTAACGTTGACCCTATTCAGGCATACGTTGACGGGAACTGGGTAAAAGCAAAGGGAACAACCCTCGGTGCCGATGATGGAATTGGAATTGCTGCACAGCTTGCCATTCTTGCCTCAAGCAGCATTAAGCATGGTCCGATTGAGTGCCTCTTTACCGTTGACGAGGAAACCGGACTCACTGGTGCATTCGAAATGAAACCTGGTTTCTTCAACTCAAAAATACTCCTCAACCTCGATTCGGAAGACGAGGGCGAACTATTTATTGGCTGTGCGGGTGGAGTTGACACCGTTATTACGTTTGCCTACGAAACCGAAAAAATACCAAGCAACTTCAAAGCATTTAAGCTTAGCATTTCAGGCTTAAAAGGCGGTCATAGCGGCGATGAAATTGACAAGGGACTTGGGAATTCCATAAAAATTATCAACCGATTCCTATGGAGAGGAACCAACAAGTTCGATTTACGGTTAGCAAACCTCGATGGCGGAAACCTGAGGAACGCCATCCCTCGTGAAGCTTTTGCAGTTTACGTAATCCATAACGATGATGTTGACAGCATGCTCCAATCCTTTGAAGCACTGAAAAACGAGATTAAAGCGGAACTTGCTCCGGTTGAAACCAACCTAAACATTGCTATTGAAGAAACCTCACTTCCAGAGTGGATAATCGACGAGCCAACACAGTACGACCTACTCAACTCGCTTTATGCATGTCCTCATGGAGTAATTGCCATGAGCAAGGAGATTCATGGATTGGTAGAAACCTCAACGAACCTGGCTTCGGTAAAATTCATTCAGGACAACCAGATTCTGGTTACCACCAGCCAACGCAGCTCCATTGACTCGGCAAAAACCGATATAGCCAACATGGTTGAAAGCGTATTCCGCTTAGCAAACGCAAATGTTGTTCACTCTGACGGTTACCCGGGCTGGGCTCCAAACACAAACTCGCAAATTTTAAGCATCACGCGCGATTCATACAAAAAACTTTTTGGTGTTGAACCAATTGTAAGGGCCATTCACGCTGGCTTGGAGTGCGGATTATTCCTCGAAAAGTACCCGTACCTTGATATGATTTCGTTCGGTCCAACCATTAAGGGTGCCCACTCGCCCGATGAGCGAATTGACGTTGAAACCACCCAGAAATTCTGGAATCTTCTTCTCGATGTGCTGGAAAAAATTCCAGCAAACAAGTAGTTGAAGTATAAAATATTGCTTAGGCTATCCTAAAAGTTTTAAAGTACAGTTAACTTTGCTTTCGGGATAGCCTTTCCTATATAATCGGAATGTTTTGATGGAAATAATTGAGTTTATTCAAGATCCAGCAAACCTTTACACCTGGCAGGTAATTAGTATTCTTATTTTTGCGGGATTCCTTGTGGGGTTTATAAACACCATAGCAGGGAGCGGTACCGTTATTACGTACAGCCTTTTTATGGCAATGGGAATGCCGGCAAACATTTCCAACGGAACAATTCGCCTGGGTGTAATCCTTCAAACCCTTGCTGCAACATTTAACTTTAAACGCCATGGGGTTCTCGATTGGAAAAAAGGGCTTATTCTCTCAATTCCCATTGCAGTTGGCTCAGTCGCAGGAGCTCAGGCTGCCGCAATGATGAATGTAAAAGTTTTCGAAAAACTCCTGGCTCTTATCATGCTTAGCATGATTTTTTTTCTGTTTCAGAACCCACGTAAGTGGATTGAAGGACAGGCCGAAAAAATGGCAAAAAAAGCTACCGTTAAGGAACTGCTGGTATTTTTTGCTATCGGGTTTTACGGTGGTTTTACACATATTGGTGTTGGTATATTCCTACTTGCTGCCCTTGTGTTGAAAGCAGGATACGACCTTGTTAAAGCAAACGCCATAAAAGTTCTTTCTGTTTTCATTTACAGCCCTTTCGCTCTTTTGGTTTTCGTTCTAAACAACCAGGTTGACTACCGAATTGGGTTGATTTCTGCTATTGGAAACGTAATTGGAGGAATTTTAGCCTCACGCCTAGCCGTAAACTGGGGCGCCGGGTTTATTCGTTGGTTTCTTGTAGCAATAATACTGATTTTCAATGCGAAGGTTTTTGGAATAATTGACTACTTCTTCTAAAAAAATCAATTTTTTCCCAAAAAAAATAGAAAAAATCCGATTCCCCATAATTGCCATATAACACTACCTAACAATAGGTTACACTTTTTTCCCGTTAAACAAATTGTATAAATGTTTAAAAAAAAGGGGAATAGCTGCAAAAAAGTCAAATCAAATTAGCACCTTTGCTGTGTAGTTAAATAATTTATTTACCAATTTTTACCAATTTATACCATGAAAGGAAAAGTAAAATGGTTTGATGCAGCTAAAGGTTTTGGCTTTATTCAAACTGAAGAAGGCAACGATGTGTTTGTTCACTACACAGGAATTGCTAAAGAAGGTTTCAAACGCCTCGACGAAGGTCAGGATGTTGAATTCGAAATTTCAGAAGGCAAACGTGGCCCTCAAGCTACGAATGTTAATGTTATAGAATAAACCATATTTTTATTCTATATTATGCGTATAAAAGGCTTGGCTCTGCCAAGCCTTTTTACTTTTCTAAAAAGTTACATTTACCCTTAGAATTGGATTTGACAAGTATGGTGAAAGCGGATTGTTAGATAAATCCCATAGCAAAAGAATGTTTAACGCAGCCCTCTCACCCAAAATCTGGCGATAGCCAACACCAGCCAGATAAAGATGCACCCAGGTTTTTCCGGAAAGAGCGGAACTCGTATTAATCATTCTTTGGTCTAAGTACAATCCTTCGTACTCGCCATGAAGAAATATGCCCCCATTCAGCGGAATTGGTGTAACTTCGCTAAAATTGCGTATGGGAAGTACTTGTGTAAAACCCGAAAAACCCCATATGTGTGTTCTTAGAACCCTGTCGTTTTGGTATATCGACCGGCGACTGAAATAGGTATACCTTCCACCAACACCAACCGACCACTGAGGCAAAATCCACATTCCTCCGATGGGAACGATATCAAGCTGATTAACATCACCAAAAGTAACCCCAATGGTTCCACCAAAGAAGAGCCTATCGGAAAAACTATCGAATCCGTCTCCTTCCTTGGAGGCAGTTGAACTGAAACTCCACAGTAGTATGAGGAAAAATGAAAAAAGTGTTCTATTTATTAATTTTCGCAACATATGGGCCATCATTTAAGTGTATAAAGATACAAAAATGAAGTAAAGGCTTAGGCAACCTGTTTAGTAAACGTAATTGTGTTAAATTTGTTGGGAATACAAAAACAAAATGCAAGTCAAAAAAACATTACCATGAATATAGTTATCACAGGAGCGTCGAGAGGGATTGGATTCGAACTGGCCAAAGAGTTCGCATCTCTGGGAGCAAATAATATCGTTGCAATTTCAAGAGACGAGTCGAAGCTCAAGGAGCTAAAGAGCGCCTGCATACGCGAGAACGTTGAAGCCCACCTTTACCCCTTGGTGTTAGATGTTACTACCCTGAAAACCAGCGATAATATTCTTGCCAACAGAATTAAGGAGCACTTTCAAGAGATAGATATTGTAATTAACAATGCTGGGTACCTGGTAAACAAACCTTTCGAAAAAATTGAAGAACAGGAGGTTACCCAAACGATAAGCACTAACTTCACTAGCGTTATATCGGTAACTCAGCAGCTAATCCCCATGCTTAAAGAGGGCAGTCATGTTGTTAACATCAGCTCCATGGGAGGTGTTCAGGGAAGTCAAAAATTTCCAGGGCTTTCTGTTTACTCCGCCTCAAAAGCAGCGCTTGCTGTACTTACCGAATGCCTTGCTGAGGAACTGAAACACACAGGAATAGTCTTCAACTGCCTAGCTCTTGGAGCGGTAAATACCGAAATGCTAAACGATGCCTTCCCCGACTACAAGGCTCCGGTTTCCGCATCGGAAATGGCACGCTTCATTGCCCAATTTGCCCTAACAGGGCAAAAAATGTTCAACGGAAAAATTCTTCCGGTATCAACATCAACTCCCTGATAATAATAGGAAGCATTTTTACACAGTTTGAATACCGGACATGGCTTTAGCCAAAGATTACTTAACTACAACTCCTTGCTTGGTGTAAGGTTCTTCGTTCTGGTATTGGAACTGTTGCTGGGTGCTTACTCTATATGAGTCGTCGAGCTTCTGCTCAAAATCCTTGGTGTAGTTTATCATGTATATGGTTCGGTTTTCGAAACCGCTTACACTGTTAGGTTGACTGAAGTTGAATTCTGACTGTACCATTTCAACCTTATGATTCTGCAGACAGTACTTAAAATCGTAGCCATACTTCATCATTGCGCTAAGGAAATAGAAAGCAACATCGTACCCCTGGTACGAATACTGCGAAGGCTCAGACCTAAAAAAATCACGATACGTAACAATAAAACTTTTCACAGTTGGGTTTGAATAATCGATAAAGAAGGGTGAAAATAAGTGTAACTGCAAGTTATAGTAGTAATCAACCTGAACGTTGCGGAATTTTTGCCAACGAGGCAACCCATAAATACTTAATGGATACTGGTAGTAAGTAGCAAGGGTGTGCAGGTTTCCTAAAAGATCTGAAACGAACGCTTCGCTGTTAGAAGGAACAAGAATTAGGTTCTCCTTCTCAAGTGATAAACTGTGGCTTACCTTTTCAACAACATCAGCAGCAGGACTACCCGGTTCGTAGGTAACCTCCTTAAAATAAATATACTCTGGGTTAGAACAGCTTGCCATTCTGTTCTGAAGTAGCTCCTTGTATGTGTTAACCATACTCTTCGCTGTGGTGTCGCCCTCGTGTATTATCACAATGTTTTGGCCTTTACATAGATCTATTTGCTTAGAAAAACCTTCCAGTTGAGTAATGAACGATGGGTTTGCCTGGAATATGTATGGGTTTTCATTGAGCAGATAGCTACTCTGGGAAAGGGGGGAAACAATCGGGATACGATTCTCTCGGGCAAACTCAGCAACAGGTTTAATGCATTCGGGGTATACGGGACCAATTATCAAATCTGTTTCCTTTAAGGAGTATTGGTTTAAAATATACTTAACCGAATCTACATCTTTACCTGTATCGAACACAGTTAGGTTTACAGATAAACCTAATTGCTTAAGTGAATCGATTGCAACCAAGACTCCTTGGTAAAAATCGATAAAGTTCGATGATTTTTCGGGAACCTCTTGCTTCACGGCCAGGGTCTCTCCCCTACTCTTCATCTCTTCCATGGCAAGAGAATCAACGGGAGGATTCTCAAATTCGTAAACAAACAACGGTAAGAAAAGGGCAACGTTAAAAATATTCTTCTGGTTGTTATACGTAAAAGTATCACAAACTACACTTAATTCGTCAGTAATGGTCTGATTTGATTGCTCAATAGCAGCCTGATTTCCGGGTGTTTTCATCTCAGGGAGGAGGGTATCGGACGGATTTCGAGGAATGCGAAGAATAGTTCCTAGTTTCACTCCATCCTTCACAAGCTCAGCATTAAAGCGCCTTACTGTTTCTTCGCTAACATTGTACTGCTTAGTAATTGAATAAAAACCTTCCTTAGGCTTTACCTCATGATAAATGAAACGATCTGAAACCTCTGGAGTTTCATCACCAAGAGTTTCTAACTTCTCCTTAGGGATAAGAACTACCTGGCTAAGCTTAATACCTTTCTCAACTTCGGGATTTACCCTAATTAATTCATCCATTGATACTTGATACTTCTTTGATAGGCCAAATAAAGTTTCTCCTTTTCTTACAACATGGTAAATGTAATTATCGTCCTCGTTACCTTTTGGTGGCTCCTCCACAGAATCGGAAATTGGGATTTTCAGGGCTTGGTCAACCTGAAGGCCAAGGTAAATATCGGGGTTCTCCATGGCTATTTCAATTTGGCTTACGTTGTAAACCTTGCTAATGGAGTATAAAGTTTCGCCCTTACGAACAATATGAATGAAGTAGTACTTTCCTTCAATTTTAACCTTATCGGTTGATTTTTTTATATCTACTTCTTGCTTTGAGTCTTGGGCTACAACATGAAAAGCAAATGAGCAAAGGAGAGCTATAATTAGGGTACGAATCATTATCTTAATCTGTTTGGGTTTGCTTGATGGCAAAGTTAACTAAATGATGCCTAAAACAAACATCGAGCCAAAAAATTATCGTAAACATCTGTTGTGAAAGCACCTACGGAGTTTAGTAATCAATTTCTGCTATGGTCATTTCTTGGATAAGGTTACTTGCTCCTGCAAACTTATCGATAACAAAAAGCACGTAGCGAATGTCAGCAATTATAGTTCGCTGATAATCGGGCTCGTACATGTAGTCGCAAGCCATAGCTTCGTTGTTACCATCGAAAGCAACACCTATTAGTTCACCCTTTGCATTCAGCACGCCACTACCCGAGTTACCGTTAGTTATATCATTATCAGTAAGGAAGCAAACAGGCAACTTCCCATCGGAGGCATATCCGCCAAAATCCTTTTTTAATAACAGTTCTTTCAGTTTTGGGGGCAAATTAAAAACGTCAACGCTATTATCCTCCTTCTCCAGTATGCCTTCGGCATAAGTTAGGGGTCGATAGTAAACCCCATCGGCCGGCCTGTACCCAATAACCTTACCATACGTAAGCCTCATGGTTGAGTTTGCATCGGGGTAATGTAACTCATCCTTCTCCATTTGGAGAATACCTTTTGTTAAAGCGTAGTGAGCACGCTGAACCGTAGGGTTCATGGGTGAAATTCGGCTTTGGATTTCAGCCATTAAATTTTCAGCTGTTAGGTGGAGATAGAAAATTGGGTCGGCAAGTAAGGTGTCGATATTAGGTTTGCGAATAAACTCTCTCATTCGTTCCTGTGACGAGAAGCATGAATTTTGATAGAACGCATCAACAACAAATGGGATATACGCCTCTCTATTCTCAAGCATTTGTATCTTTTTTAGGACCGGATACTCTGTGCTGTCGGGAAGATAATTAATTACGCTCTTTAAAGCTATGGAGTATAGTTTACTGTCGAGTTGAGGGAAGAAATCATCGAATATTTCAGGAAGTTCCTTGTTCAATGCTTTGGTTTCCTTTCGTATTCTTCGCCGGCTAGGCTTCTCGTTGGTTAATTCAACGAATAAGTTGTAAGACGAAGAAATATTATTTCCGATGGAAACTGGCCAAGATGACAAAGCGCTCAACGAGCGAAAGAGTTCCTCGTAGCCGTTTCGTTGAATGAGTGAATAGTATGAATCGATTGCGGGTGTAGCATTTGTGAAAAACTGAGGAAACGTAGAATTCTTATTTGCCCATGAAACCAAGCTATCCTCCCTGGCTTTCAATCGCTCAACAACGTTAAACTGAAACATCGATTCAGCTTGCCAAGTATCTTTTTGCCAGAAATTCACCAACATATCGTGCATGTCGGTATAGTTCACTTTTATCTTGGCATCGTTCTTCATTTCGTCCTTAATTGTTCCAATAAATTCACCCCAAACAGTGTTCACCCAAGGTGCCACAAAATCGCGAGCATGTATTGCCTGCGCAGATGATGCGTAACGATAGGTAGTTCCCGGGTAGCCAATAATCATGGTAAAATCGCCCTCATTTACACCGCTAAGCGAAATTGGAAAATGATGCTTGGGTTTGTAGGGAACGTTCTTTTTGCTGTAGTCTGCCGGCAAACCATCGGGTCCAGAGTATATTCTAAAAAGGCAGAAATCACCTGTATGGCGTGGCCAGTGCCAGTTATCGACATCGCCCCCAAAATTTCCAATTGCCGCAGGCGGAGCCCCTACCAACCTCACATCGGTAAACCTGTGGTATACAAAAAGGTAGTACTGATTATAATTAAACATAGGAACGACCAGAGCGTGGACACCTTTTTCCTGAATTTCAACCTGAGTTTGATACTCAAGAATTGCAGTGTTAATCATCTCTACAATGGCTGAATCGGCATCAGTAGTATCAACTTTACTAAGAATTTGCTTCGTAACGTCCTCTACTCTAAGAAGAATAAGCGCTGTTTTGCCTGGTACAGGCAGCTCCTCCTGAATGCTTTTTGCCCAAAACCCATCGCGCAGAAGATTCTGTTCGGGGGTACTGTGGAACTGAATATCGCCCACTCCACAGTGATGATTTGTAAGGATTAAACCTTTGGGAGAAATAATTTCAGCTGAGCAGCCTCCATCGTCGAGCGAAACAACTGCATCCTTAAGGCTGCTTTTGTTAATACTGTATATATCCTCCTCGCTCAGCTTTAGCCCCATACGCTGCATGGTTTCAATATTCTTCCCAATAAGCGAAATGAGCCACATTCCCTCATCGGCTTTGGCCGAATTTGAGAAAAGTATTGAGATACTTATGAGGATTAATGGTAGGAGTTTATGTAAACGATGCGTAAAGTTCATCTCTTAACTTTTTAAAAATTACATATCAACCTATAAAGCTAATATTTTTTTTGAACCTTTCGCTAAGTTTTTAAGAAGTTTTTTAGGGCAAATGAATTTCAAGTACCACAATATCCCACGAATTGTTACCGGAGTAACAAAAAAAAGCCCTACCAAAGTGGCAGGGCCTTAAAATGCATTATACTTTAATGGATTCCCTTTAAGAATCGGCTCCAGCGTATGTTAGCCGGGAACCGCTTATCCTTATTCAGCGAAAGCCAAATAAAAGAACCTTTTCCAACCACGTGATCCTCAGGAACAAATCCCCAGAAGCGCGAGTCGGCTGAGTTGTGGCGGTTGTCACCCATCATCCAGTAGTAATCCATTTTGAACTCGTAGCTGTTGGCCGGTTCACCGTTAATGAAAATTGTACTATCCTGAACTTTCAGGTCGTTGCCCTCGTACAGGTCGATAATGCGCTCGTAAACTGGCAGGTTCGAAAGGGTTAGCTCCACTGTTTTACCTTTGGCAGGCACCCAAATGGGTCCAAAATTATCCTCTGTCCAAGGGTAATTGGGGCTGTGCGGGAAAATGGCCTTCGACATCATGGTTGAGTTCGTATTCTCGTACTTAATTACGGAATGGACATTGTTGAGGGTCCTAATTCTATCGTACGCCTCTGTGGTTAGTGGCATTTCGTAAATTCCTCCGGCAGGATTGAAGCTACGGTCGGCCATAGAAATATTAATATCATCGAGAATTCGTGCATTGATAGGAGTTCCGTTTGTACGAACGAAGTAGTTGTACTGCATATTTTCGATTCGCTCCTGCTTTTCACCGTTCACGAAAAGTTGTCCCGCAACAATTTTCAGTGAATCGCCGGGGATTCCCACGCATCGTTTTATGTAGTTTTCGCGCTTATCAACCGGACGAACAATTATGTCGAAGTTACGCCAAACGTAATCCCTTCCAAGTTCACGCACAATGGCATAGTAGCTTCTATCGGGGTACTGCACCACAACCGTATCGCCCTCGGGAAAGTTGAAAACCACCACATCGTCGCGCTTAATTTTTCCAAAACCGGCCAGCCGCTTGTAGGGTCGCTTAATCCACTCAACGTACGATTTCGTATTCTTCGTAAGAGGAAGAGTGTGATGCGCAAACGGGAATGAGAGCGGCGTATTCGGTAATTTTGGCCCGTAGGCCACTTTGCTTACAAAAAGGTAGTCGCCAACCAGCAACGATTTTTCCATGGACGAGGTAGGGATTGTGTAAGCCTCGATAAAGAACATGCGAATAAGCGTTGCTGCTATAACAGCGAATATGAGCGCATCAACCCACTCAACAAGGGTGCTTCGCTTTGTTTCGCCCCGTTTCTTCCAGAAAGTCCAGTTTACTTTGCGCGATATGTGGTAATCGTAAAAAATGGGGAGGCCAAGTAACAGCCAGTAGTTGCCAATCCATACCACCCATAGGATGAAGATTGCAGAGCTGTAACCCAACCTAAAATACTTATTGTTAAGAATTTGTTTAATTTTTTCTTTCATAACGTTTGTTGTGATTTTGCAAAAAAATTTGCTGTAAGTTTAGCACTTTTTGTTGGATTATTCTAACCCTAAAAGGTTATCCATTGTTAAAAAACCTTTACGGCCAACCGAATACTCCGCCGCAAGAACAGCCCCAACCGCAAAACCAACACGACTTTTTGCTCTGTGTGTAAGCACAATGTCATCCTGAGCGGAGCTAAAAAGCACTGAGTGAGTTCCTGGAATATCGCCCTCACGAATGGCTTTCACCGGAATTTTACCAGCCTGCCTTTCAGGGAGTAATGTCCAGCCCGATAGTTCTGAAATTTCGTTGGCAACGTAATTAGCTAATGAGATGGCTGTTCCGCTGGGCGCATCCTTCTTTTTGGTATGATGTGTTTCCTCAATCTCAACACTGTAACCGCCTGCATTGTTAAGTTTACGGGCAAGAATTCGGTTAATGTAAAAGAAAAGGTTTACGCCAATGCTGAAGTTGGAACCGTAGAAGAAAGTTCCATCGGTAGTTCTTACATAATCCATAATCTCTTCCATCCTGCTATTCCACCCAGTTGTTCCACTCACCACAGGGACTCTAGCCTCTAAACACTTTTTAACATTTTCGAAAGCCGTTTCAGGTGTAGTAAATTCAATGGCAACATCAACCGCTGCTAACGCTGTGGGGGTTAACTTTTCGCTATCATTCTGGTCAATAATTAGCAGAATTTCATGCCCTCGTTCGAGGGCAATTTTTTCAACCTCGTGCCCCATTCGGCCGTAACCAATAATTGCAATTTTCATATTTTCACTTTTCAACAAAATTACAAAAAGTTACGATTGAAGAAACACCAGTTCAACCCGGGGTTGATTTGGCAGAAAGACTTTTTTTTAGTATCTTGTGATTTTCAACCAAATGCGTTACTCATGCCTTTACCTTCAACTTTACTATCAGAGTTAACCAACCTTCGACACCACCTACATAAAAATCCGGAACTCTCTGGAAAAGAAAAAAAAACGAGCGCAACCATTATTAAGTTTTTAGAAACCTGCAATCCAACATCCATTATTTCTGAAATTGGAGGTTTCGGGGTTGCTGCAGTATTCGATTCAGGAACAGATGGTCCTACGCTGCTGCTGCGAGCGGATATTGATGCATTGCCCATTCAGGAAGAATCGTATCACAGTTACCAGTCGATAAACAGAGGAGTAGCACACCTTTGCGGGCACGATGGGCACACATCAATTCTTCTGGGTGTTGCAAAACTTGCTGGCAACAGCAAACCCAAGAAGGGTAAGCTCGTTCTACTTTTTCAGCCAGCAGAAGAAACCGGCGAAGGAGCGGCGAAAGTTATACACGATGAAAAATTTTCAACAATAAAACCCGATATTGCCTACGCACTCCACAACCTGCCAGGATTTGAGAAAGGAACCGTGTTTTATCGGCAGGGAACTTTTGCGTCGGCCTCAACCGGGGTAATTGTAACTTTAAAGGGGCTACCCTCGCACGCTGCGCATCCTGAGAATGGGAACAACCCCGATTTGGCTCTGGCCAAAATAATTCTACAACTAAACGAGATTACCAAAACTCATAATTTTGATCAATTCACGCTGCTAACAGTAATTCACGCTAAACTTGGCGAGGTGGCATTTGGCACAACACCCGGGAATGCAGTGGTAATGGCTACACTGAGAACCTACCTCGACACGGATATGAGCAAGCTAAAACAGCTGGTGGAAAGTTGTGTAAAAACGATTTGCGATTCAACCCAAATAACATTTGAACTTGAGTACACCGAGGAATTTCCAGCAACCATAAACAACAGCCAATGCGTTGACATCCTTTTGGAAGTTTGTGAGAAGGAAAAAATTGGTTACCAAAAGCTGAACAACCCCTTTCGCTGGAGCGAAGATTTTGGGCATTTTTCGAATATTTGTAATTCTGCATTCTTCGGTATTGGCTCGGGGTTAAACCACCCGCAGCTACATAACGAGAACTACGATTTCCCCGATGAAATAATAGAGTCAGCAGTTAAAATAATGGTTGAATTAACAAAATTTCACCTTGGTTAAAACATCTGGAAATGGAACACACATCATACATTGAAATCAGCAAATCGGCTTACCGGCATAACATTAAGTATTTGAAGAAGATTATTGGAAAGAATGTTCGGTTTACATCGGTTATTAAGGGTAATGCATACGGTCATGGGGTTGAAAATATTATCCCACTGGCCGAGGAAGCTGAGGTGAACCATTTTGCCGTTTTCTCGGCAAGTGAAGCGCTCGATGCCTACAAAGTAGCTAAACCCACATCAGATATCATGATTATGGGTTACCTCGATGACAGCCAGCTGGAATGGGCCATTGAGAATGGGATTGAATTCTACGTATTCGATACCGAACGACTTGAAAAGGCAATCACCTTATCGAAAAGGATTGGCAAACCTGCACGGATTCATATTGAGGTTGAAACCGGCTTTAACCGAACAGGTTTTGAGTACGAAAAAATTCCGGCAGTGGTAAAGCAAATCAAATCATCGTTTAACCAAATTATTGTTGAGGGTATTTGCACCCACTATGCTGGGGCTGAAAGTATTAGCAACCATTATCGGGTGGTAAACCAAATAAGCAACTACCGCAAGTTTATTCGCTACTTTGCCCGGCATGGGATACGGCCAAACTTCAAACACACCGCCGGTTCAGCTGCTACGTTAACGTATCCACAAACAATAATGGATATGGTGCGGGTTGGAATTGCTCAATACGGCTACTGGCCAACTCAGGAAACGTACATTTACCAGTTTAAACGTAATCGTGCAAACGATTCAGACCTTAAGCGTGTAATCACATGGAAATCGAAAATTATGACCATTAAGGAGGTTGAACCGGGCGATTTTGTTGGCTACGGAACATCGTACATGGCGAACAAGAGAATAAAAGTTGCCATAATTCCTGTTGGCTATGCCAACGGTTTTAGCCGCTCGCTAAGCAATACCGGAAGAGTTTTAATTCGTGGCAAACGGGTTCCCGTAATCGGAACCGTTACTATGAATACCATGAGCGTGAATGTGAGCGACATTCCAAATGTTCAAGCTGGCGACGAGGTTGTAATCATTGGAAAACAAAAGCGTTTATCCATAAGTGTAGCATCGTTCAGCGAGATGAGCGACCAGCTAAACTACCAGCTTCTTACCCGATTACCGGGTAATATTCCCCGAATAGTTGTTGCGTAAAAAAGCCCCAAAGCCACTTTCTTCGCAAACCTGCAGTGACTTT
>DAOSWM010000032.1:0-34813 GCA_035380045.1 Tenuifilaceae bacterium
TATGATGTCAAATGTATGATGTCAAATGTATGATGTCAAATGTATGATGTCAAATATGGGAGACGACATAAAACATTTGACCTGCCTGTAGCAGGCAGGCATTTGCCTTCTGACATTTGACATAATCACTTAGCTTTCCTTATCCTTGTTTGTAACCAACAGGTAAAGGTTTTTATCCTCAAGAAAGAGGAATCCCTGCTCGTAGCAGAAGTGGTACGTATCGCCCCGTTTGGTTGTATAAGTATGCGTATGGTATGTAAAATTAAAACCGCTGGTTAGCAGGTTTTCCTTCGAAACCATTGTTTTTCCCGACTGCTTATTTAGCTCCTGCAAAATTCTTCGGTTTTTCCGAAGGATGTTATTGATATTCCTAACCGTACTTGTTTCGTCGCTATTAAGCCTGTTGTTGTATGTATTCCGGCACTGATCGGAGCAGAACTTTTTATCGGCACGGCCGATAATTTTCTCGCCGCACTCGGGACAAACACGAATTTCATTAACTTCTTTGCCCATGGCAAAATATGGTAAGTGAAACAATTACCAAATATAGTAAATTAACACTATTTATTACAAATCATCGTAAATTGAACGAATGTTTGAGTACTTTTACCCGCTAATGAATAAGAACACTATGAGAGAACTAAAAATAGGAGGACTAACTATTCCTGTTCCGATTATTCAGGGAGGAATGGGAGTTGGCATTTCGTTATCGGGGCTAGCAGTGGCCGTTGCAAACCAGGGCGGAGTTGGGGTTATATCGGCCGCGGGGTTAGGGCTAATTCACCGTAATCCGGCTTTAGATTTTATTGAAGCGAATATTGAAGGATTAAAACAAGAGATAAGGCTTGCAAAGGAAAAAACCAAGGGAATAATTGGCGTAAACATCATGGTTGCCATGTCGAACTTTGCCGAGCTGGTAAAAACATCAGTTGCCGAGAAGATTGATATTATATTTTCGGGTGCAGGTTTGCCGCTCGATTTGCCAAAATTCCTTCAGCCCGATAGTGTAACCAAACTTGTTCCAATTGTTTCGTCGAGCAGGGCAGCAAAGCTGATTTGTGAAAAGTGGAAAACCGTTTACAACTACCTCCCCGATGCCATTGTTGTTGAAGGGCCAAAAGCTGGTGGACACTTAGGTTTCAAAAGAAACCAGATTGATGACTCACATTTTTCTTTGGAAGAAATTATTCCGGAGGTTGTAAGAGAAGTTAAGTTTTTTGAGGAAAAATATAACAAGGAAATATCGGTAATTGCTGCCGGAGGCATTTACAACGGGCAGGATATTTTCAACATCATGCAGAAGGGAGCTAGGGGTGTGCAGATGGGAACACGTTTCGTTCCAACTGAGGAGTGCGACGCCTCAATGGGCTTTAAACAAGCCTACATAAACGCTAAGGAAAGCGACATTGAAATTATTCAAAGTCCGGTTGGTATGCCGGGGCGTGCTGTGGCAAACAACTTCATTGAAAAGGTAAAGCAGGGGCTGAAAAAGCCTATTAAATGTCCGTTCCAGTGTATAAAAACGTGCGATGTTTCCAGCAGTCCGTACTGTATAATTACCGCCTTGTACAATGCCTACAAAGGCAACATGAAGAATGGCTATGCATTCGCTGGAGCAAACGCTTACCTTTCAAGTAAAATATCGACAGTAAAAGAGATTTTCGATGAGCTAAAAGAGGAATTTCTTTCCTCTCTAAAAATGAATGAGAACAAGTAATGAACAAGCCTCCTTTAGTGATATTAAAACACAAAAGGAGGCTAATTTTTAACTGAAGAGAGAACCTATTCCTGAGTTTCGCTTTTCACATCATTTACAATTTTCACATTAACGGCTTGCATTCCCTTCATGCCCATTTCGGTTTCGAAGGTAACTTTATCCCTCTCCTGAATCTCCTCTTCAAGGCTATTTACATGAACAAAAAAGGTTTCCTGGGTTTTAATGTCCTTAATAAAACCGTAGCCTTTTGAATGGTTAAAGTGCGAAACTACACCTTTCCTTATTAAATCAGCCGGGTCGATTGGTTCCTGCTTCGCAACTGCAACCTCAATATCTTCAA
The DNA here is from genome assembly GCA_035380045.1 of Tenuifilaceae bacterium. Classification (GTDB taxonomy): domain Bacteria; phylum Bacteroidota; class Bacteroidia; order Bacteroidales; family Tenuifilaceae; genus DAOSWM01. Next base: position 2,058 of record DAOSWM010000032.1, read on the forward strand.
CATTAATGTCTTCTTTCTGGTTTGGATCAGGGGGCGTGTCGGTAATATTACCAAATTCATCAACATAAGCGATCATATCATCAAGGCTTTTGCCCTTCTCAGCGCTTGCCTTTCTTTCCTCTCTCTTTTGTAGTTTGTCCTGTTTTTTCTTTGCTTTTTTCTTCTCGTTTTCTCTCTTGTTGAATGACACTTGTGATCTACCCATTTTTTACTTTAATGTTTTTAAGTTGAATTTTGAAGCAGAAGCAGCAACACTATTGTTAACTTTTCTACCAAACTGCAAAGATACATAAAAAATAATGGCTATCAAACATTTACGCAAATTCAGTGTAACACTCCCTATTTGCATTCAATTGCTTGGCTAGTAACGGCTTTACATATTAAAGCCAACAACCAGTACGTCATCGGTTTGAGTGCATTCCCCTTTCCACTCGTGGAATGTTTTCTCAATTTCGCTCTTTTGATCCTGCATGTCAACCCCTTGCAAAGCCAAAAGTTTTGATTTTAATCTTTTCAGCTGGAATTTCTCCTTCTTCTCATTATCACCCCCAAACTGCGTATGGAAACCATCGGTAAAAAGGTAAATTGAGTCACCCTTTTTCAGTTGAAACGTTTGCTCTCGGAAAGGTTTATCGATGGTTGAAACGCCAAGGGGTATTCTATCGGCTTCAAGTACAATATGTTCTCTCTTACCCCCTTCGTTGGGTTTGGGTCTAAAAATCCAGCAAGGGTTATGAGCACCAGCAAAGCTAAGCATCATATTTTCAAGGTTTATTGCACAAAAGGCAATATCCATGCCTTCGGGTTGTTCTCCATCCTTCCCACTTTGCTGTAGAGAGCGTTTTAGCTGGCTTCGAAGTTCGGTTAGCACCTGGGAAGCTGTTTTTATTTCAGTGTGCCTCACAATTTCGTTCAGCAAAGCGATACCCAGCATGCTCATGAAAGCTCCGGGTACTCCATGCCCGGTACAATCGGCTGCTGCAATTATTGTGTACTGTTTAACCTGTTTAATAAAGTAAAAATCACCGCTCACTATTTCACAGGGAAGATAAAGTATGAAGTGTTTAGGGAAAAGCATTGAAACAATCTCATGGTTTGGCAACACTGCATTCTGAATTAGTTGAGCATACGTAATGCTCTGTGTAATTTGGTCGTGTGATTTTTCAATATGCTCTTTCTGGGTTCGAATCTCTTCGTTCAGCTGGTGGAGCTCCTCGTTTCGCATCAGTATCTCATCTCGTTGTTCAGAAAGCATCCTATTTATTTTTCGTTTCTGCATTATGTTGTAATACTGAAGCGCAAGCCCTAGTAGCACCATGAGGAATCCGGCAATGAAAAAATTTCGAATATTCTTCTGGTGCTTCAACTCCTGTGTATGGATTTCCTGCACCTTCTCCTGCTCTAAGCGGGCAAGGTCTTTCTCCTTCTGGTACTTGTACTCGAACTCCAAGCCAACGGCTTTCCTGGTGTTCTCCTCATTCTTTACGCTATCGCTCATTGTCTTGAAAACTATCTGGTATTCATATGCATCCTTGAAAAGTCCAAGAGAAGCACTAGCCTTTGAGAGGGTTTCGGAGCTCACTTTTATTATTTCAACTTCACCAATCTCGCGGGCAATTGAGTATGCTTTTTTAGCATAGTCATAAGCCAGGCGATTCTGATTCTGCTCAAGTGCAATAGTTCCCAAACCGTTATAGTTCCATGCCTCAAGCGACTTTGACCCTACTTTCTTGCTAAGTTCTAACCCTCTGGAAAAAATTTCTGAAGCTTTTGAATAATCCTTAACTAGTGTGTAAACAACGCCTGAATTAATGCAGTTTAAAATGATATTATTCACATCTCCTTTCCCCTCTGCAATTTCCAGCGATTTTTGGTAATACTCCAGAGCTAGGGAGTAGTCCTCCTTGTCTTGGTATACAATTCCAATGTTAATGTATGAATTCGCCATCCCCCCAACATCGCCCCTTTGTTGAGCAATCTCGAAGGATCTCCAGTAGTACTCCAATGCCTTATCTAAATCGTTCTGGTTATGAAAAATAATCCCAATGTTATTGAACGCATTTGCCATACCGGCTTTATCTCCAATCTCCTCGTATACTTTAAGGGCTTTCTGGAAAAAGTCCATTGATCTGGGATCATCTCCTAGTATCTGGTAAATTATTCCAACATTATTGTAGCAGTTTGCCATACCGGTTTTGTTATTTCGCTCAGAAAAAATGAGCAGGGCACCCTCGTACAACTCCAAGGCTTTAGTAAAGTCCGATTTCTCTTCGAAGTAGAATCCCTTCATCCTCATGCTTTCAGCCTTTCCCTCGGCATAGTTCAGCAGAACGGATAACGAATCGGCTTCATTGGCGTACTTAAATGTTTTTTCCAAATCAGATGTGAATGACTTATATGCAGCCCTATTTAGAAAATTAACTCGTGTAGTATCGTTTCTTTTATTTTCAATTAGTATTCTTTCAATACTGTCGAGTTCTGTGGTTTGAGCATAAGTAACCCCCTGAAGCAAACAGAGCAAAAGCAAAACAAAGCGAACCTGCATAACAAAGGGGGTTTAAGCAATTATTAATGACTGCATTAGGGATACACTGCAATATACAAAAAAACCAACATAAAACCTTATTTTGATTTCATTTCTTTGCTAGCCATAAGCACTAACATGCTAAGCAAACATTAAAAAATGTTTGAAATTGAATTTTAATTATTTACGCAAAGTTTATCAACAATAACAGGGGAGTTGGTAAAGGAATATTTTGTTTTAAAAAAGGGCGCCAAAAAGCAATAGCTAAATTGCTTTTTGGCGCCCTTGCTCATTAAGTAACTTTCTTTTACTGCTTTATTTTTCCTAAACGTGCTGTTACCTTAACTGTTCGCTTCGAGTAAAAAATTGGGAAAATAAAGGTTTTCTTTTCGTACTGAGGATAGATAACAATGTCGTAACCCGGATTTTCCTCCATTAGTTTATGGAGAGCATACGAGCTAACCCTGCCTTTGGCAAAATCGCCAACAACAGGAATAACGGCCGTAACAGTACCAAAGCCATTGTCGGAAACGGCATTACCACCAATAGCAATCTGTGATGCTTGCGATGATGCTTCGGTTTCAATAGTCCCAGATTCCCAGCTGAAAAGTCGCTGCCAATCGATTCCAAAAACCCTTACCGAGTTTGCCTCTGCAGAAACCTGAGGAGAATACTCAAAGTCGCCTTTGTAAAATTCAATGTGATGGTTTGGAGTTTTCATGGATCGGTTGGATACTGTACAGCTGCTCATAAAGAGAGCCGTTCCTGCAAGCAGGAAAAAAGTAAAAAACTTTACTTGTTTCATTGTTTTTTAGATTTATACTAGAATAAAAGATTGATTTTGAATCTTCTTCGGCTAGTCATCAACCTCGTCGGAAATGCGGTATGGTTTTAGCTCATCGAAGAAAATATCGTCGTTGGGAACATCAAAATCCATACCAGTAATTTTTAAATTATTGTCGGTTTTAAATTTTAGTGTACCAAAGTTGAACCATGCATGCGTATTGTCCCACTTAATTTCAAATACATCAAAATGCCAATGGGCAAGGGTTGCCGAGAGATAATCGGCATGGTCGAACTTCAACCTTAGCTTATCGTCCTCAAGAACTACGCGTATTTTGCCATGAATATCGGACATGTAGGTTCCCGTGTACTTTTCGAGCGGAAGTGACGGTTGTGTGCCTTCAACCCTGCTCTCCTTTCGGCTCGAGATGCGGGTGTCGGACGATTGCCTTTGCTTATATTTCTCAAGCAAATCGGCCGACCAGTCCTTTGTTCCGGTGCCCAAAAATTGGTCGAGGGCATAGTTTGTGGCGGCTGCAATGGGCGCATTCATGCCGTTTGTTAGAACAACAACGCCCAGCTTCTCATCGGGGATAAGGGTTACGGCAGTTATCATGCCATCAATGGCTCCGGTGTGCGAAACGCGCAAACGCCCATGAAAATCGCTCAGTCCCCAACCTAAACCGTACGCGCTGAAATGGGTGTTATAATCGTTCCTTTTTGTTTGGTCAACCGTAAAGTTTGCATGGGGAGTCCAAAGCATATTAATGGTTTGCTTTTTAAGCAAAGTATCGGAACCAACAATTCCAAAGTTTAAGTTGAATATCATCCACTTCGACAAGTCGTTAACGCTCGAAATTACGCCACCCAACGCGCCCACTTTCTCCCAATCTTCCCATGCAATGGGAATGTTCTTTTCATCTTGGAAAGCGTGTGGTGTTACAAAATTTTGCTTTTCGGGCAGGGCTTTAGGAGAGGTAACGCTTCTATCCATTCCGAGTGGTTTGAAGATTCGTTCCTTCACGTTCTCGCTCCATGTTTTACCTGTAACCGCCTTTATTACTTCGCCTGCAGCAATATACATTATGTTTGAGTAGCCATAACCCGCACGAAAATCGAATGCGTTAGGTATATGCTTTGCGTTCCGCACAATTTCCTCAGCAGTAAAATCGGATTTGTACCAAATAACATCGCCGCTAAAAGTTCCAAGGCCAACACGGTGGCTCAACAAATCGCGAATTGTAACCTCGTTGCTAACCCATGGGTCGTAAACTTCAAACCAAGGAAGATACTTTTTTACCTTATCGTTCCATTTCAGTTTCCCTTCCTGAACCAGCATTCCAATTATTGATGCGGTGAATGCTTTGGAGTTGGATGCAATTCCGTAAAGGGTATTTTCATCAGGTTTTTCGGGCTTTCCAATCTCAATAACTCCATAAGTTCCAACAAAAACTAGCTCGCCATCTTTTACAATTCCAATTGAAGTACTTGGTATTCCCCAGTCTTTAACCATTTGCGCGTAGTAGTTGTCGAGCTTCTTTAAATCAACTTTTGCTTTTGATTGGGAAAAGAGGCTTAACGAAACAGCTGCTAGCGACAAGACAACTAAAAAAATCCTTTTCATGGCTCAAATATTTTAACTCTTTGCATAGTAGTTATGCAAAGAAAAGTTGACACAAAGTTTTTATAAAGCTAAGCAAAAACCAGCAAACAATCCAGCATTTTACAAAAAAGGTTTAGCGAACTACTTGTTAGAGTCGGCCAGCATTGCCTTCCCTTTCACCAACCACGATACCCCAAAAGCAGCAAGTGCTATCCACTCAAGCCAGAATACAGGTTTATACTTTGCCAGTGAATTGCCCAGTGATGGAATTATTTTGATTAGTAAAATTGCAATGATTGACAATAGCATTACTACCGCACAAGTGCGATAAATTTTATTTCTTATCTTTTTCCTCTTGGTTTTTGGCCCCTTGCTTTTAGTAAAAAGACAAAACGAAACGTACGAGAGTGTAGTAAAAAATAGCGCTGCCGAAATGTAATGTGTCCACACCCTTGCCTTACAGTAACTCAGAAAGCAAACTGCGCAGTCGATATCGCTAATTTGGGTTGTAGCAAATAGTGCGATTCCCAGCGCACACAAACCTGCAAAGGTGGTTACAATGTTATCCCAACGCTCATATCCCTGATACAAAAATAGAAACACCGAAAAAGAGCACAATGTCATAACCAAAACATTACCCATTATTGTGTAGTAGTAATGGCTTATTGAATCCTGAAGTTCAGTACATTTTCCAATGGTTAATGTTCCCACCATTAGAATTGCCGGCATGATAATTCCTATGTAACCTATCGCTTGTCGAATGCCATCGGGCGAAAGAACCCTGGCAGTTTTCTTACTTTTTGCATTTTCCATTTTTGAATATTTTAATTAATATTGAAAGGATTGTTCTAATTATGCTAAAAATCAGCAAGCGCTTCCTCAACTTTTGAAATCATTGCCTCTCGTTCCATTGAGAATGTTTTATCGGTTTCGCGGCAAAGCAACAGTATTTGCAGCGTTTTTTCTAACATCCCTTTTCTAACTGCGGGTTTTTGCGAGTTACTCTGAGCTATAAAAAGCAATTCGGCCAACATTTCTTTATTATTCACATTTAACCCTTCGAATGTGGCCAAGTACCCTTTTGCATCGGCATCATTCATCTCGAGGAATAAATCCATATTGAAGTTAACTTCTTCGTTAAGCAATGTTTTCGCTTCGCTAAAAGAAACTTCGGTTGAAACGGCACTTCCCTCACCCGTTCCTAAAAGTTTATTTATAATTGCCCGGATTAGCAGCCCCATTTTTTCTATTTCCCTCAACAGGTAATCCTTCTGTTCCATTGCAGAATTAGTAAGCTAAAAGCAATTTATACTTCGCCAATTATTACAACGTAATTTTTCCCATACTTTTTGGCACATTTGGGGCAGGTAGTGTACCACATATACCATTTTTTCACTTTCAAGTTTTTACTCTTAGCAACTTCTTCAAAATCGTTGCACCACTTGCCCGTATTGTTGAAGGAGCCTTCGTAAACCCTGCTGTAAAACTTTCCGCTGAGTTTTACGATATTCGCACTGGGAATTTCCTTGTCAATTGCCAGGTAAACGTCCATATTCCACTTTGAGGTGTGGTACGAAAGGCAAAGATTATCAATAATATTTGCGCTTGCAGAGCGCACTTTCTGGTCGAGGCGCTTCATTACCCGTCCGAATCCTATGGGCATATAGAAAAATGTAAAAACCCTGTCTTTAATGAACAGCTTGCTATCCCACTCAATAATTTTATCGTCCCACGGAGCGGGGTCGAACGGAGGGCAGCATTCGTTTAGGTTCTGATTCTCTTCCATGGCTTTTTGTTTTAGAGATTTTGGGCATGCTTACACAAATATAAAACTTAAACCTTTGCAAAGCATAGATTAACAGAAAAAATGGATAGTTGGAACAAAAAATATTCGGTAACTTTAGGCACGTAATTTGATGTTCAAACAAGCAAAATTCCGCATAGGTTACTGGTATGATAAAAACGTTAATTGTTGAGGACAACAAGAAATCGGCCGAGATGCTGCAGAGCTACATCTCAAACCTTTTTGGCGATCTTGAAATTGTTGGCGTTGCCAAGAATGTGGACGAGGCAGTTTCGCTAATTTACCAGGAAAAACCCAGCATTGTATTTCTCGATATCAACCTGCAGGAAGAGAGTGGTTTTGATGTTTTAAAACGAACAAACTCCGACGAATTCGAGGTTATCATCACCACTGCATACAGCGAGTATTCGCTACAAGCCATAAAGGCGTCGGCTGTTGATTACATCTTAAAACCCTACGATGTTGAGGAGCTAAAAAACGCCGTAAAGAAAGCCAAAACGCAACTTGAACTTAAAAACGGAAAAAAAAGCACCCAGGATTCACAAGCACTCGACGACAGGATTTTTATTCCAACTCTCGATGGATTAATCTTTTTGATGATTGATGAAATTGTTTGCGTTACAGCCGATGCGAGCTACTCAGAATTCCATACGACTGATGGTAAAAAGGTTGTTTCATCAAAAGGGTTGTCGGTTTACGAAGATCTTCTAAAACCAAAACTATTCGTACGGGTTCACAAATCGAGCCTGGTGAATTTGAAGCACGTTAAAAAGTATTTCCGTGGAAGAGGCGGCTACCTGGTAATGTCGAACGAAATGTCGATTCCAGTAGGGGAAAGCAAGAAAGATGAGCTTTTGAAATACCTGAAAATGTAGCAAGCATCTTATTCTTTGAACGGAATCTTTAGGTAAACCGTTGTTCCAACAGGATTCCCCTGCTCATCAAAATTATCCTCAATTCTAAACGATTCCTTTATAAAGTTCCCCTTTTTAAGCTGAGCCAAAATGCTCTTTCTTGTGATTTCAATTCCTACAGATTTGTGTCCACTCTTCTTTTTCTGATTAATTTCTGCTGCTTTTTTCCGCCCCACTCCATTGTCGCGAATTACACATTCCAGCAGTTTACCAACTTTAGTAATTGTGAAATCAATTTTCATTTCCTTGTTTTTTGGCGTTAAGCCATGTACAATAGCATTTTCAAGGAATGGTTGAATCAGCATCGGTGAAATTTTCACCTTTTCAGAATCGATACTTCCATCAATAGTAACATTAAACTCAATATTTTCGTCGAGATTCAGCGAGTGAACCTTCACGAAAGTTTGGTAAAACTGCATCGCTTTCTCCAGCGAAACATACTCCAGGCGAGAGTAATCCAAACTCATCCGCATTAAGCGTGAAAACCCTGAAAGTGTGTCGATTGCAACATCCTTGCTGCTTGTAAGAATTGAGTGCTGGATTGATGTTAGCGTATTAAAAATGAAATGCGGGTCGATTTGGGAGCGAAGAAGATGTAGTTCCATTTTTTGCAACCGCATTCGCAGAATTTGCCTTCGAACAATCGAAACTACAATTGTTACAATAACCAAAGCAATTACCGAGAAAAAAACTACTTTAAACCAGAGGGTTTGGTAAAAAGCCGGTTTTATTTTTAGAAAAATTTCAATTTTTTGGTTTGTGCTGTAATCGGCGCTTGCAGCAGAAAGGCGGAATCGGTACCTGCCAGGAGGAACATCGGTGTAGCTGGCCGTGTTGAAATTGCTGGAAGGAACCCTTTCAACCTTATCAAAATTTACCAGCTGGTAGCTGTAGCTTATTTCCTGAGGAACCCTAAAATCGAGCAGCGAGAATTCGAACGAAAAAAAGTTTTCGTTATAGTTTAGCACAATCGTATCGCCGTTGGTTAGCTCTCTTTTTACAACATTATCGAAAACCCTAAACTCGTTCACGTAGAGCGACGATAAAATATTTTTGGGGGCAATGCTGTCGGGATTGAAGAACAGAATTCCCTGCTTGCTTCCAAAAAGCAGAAAATTCGCCTGGGTTTTTGCTCCGCTTTTAAAAGTAAAATCGCTGTTGAGCTGGCCATTCTTTGCCGGAAAATTTTTTACCGAATCAATCTGCGCATCGGTGAAGGTTACTCCCTCCTTGGTTGTCATCCAGAAACTCCCGCTGTGAGCCTTCAGTACGCTACACGAAAAATCGCTGGCAAATCCGTTGGCCTTGCTATAATGTTTATAGCTAGCTGAATCTCGACTAAAAATGTAGAATCCGTTGGTAGTTGTTGAAACGAAAAGTCTGTCGCTATCAATTTCCAGAATATCCCAAACAGAATTGCTGGAATGATTACTTTCATTGATACTTGGAATTACATTTCGGGCTTCCGCATTGTTCGAATCTTTGCTAAAATCCAGGTAGAACAAACCATCGCCACCAATCCAAACTTTTTTATTACTGTCAATAAAAATGGTGTTTACCACATCAAGGGCATTGCTTATCCTAAAGTTTGTATCTCTTTTAATCCTATTGTTTTGAATTAAAATTTTGAAGAGCGTTGGGCGTTCCAACGAACCTATCAGGATTCCGTCATCAATCTCAGCCGCAGAAAAAAGCTGATTATTCCCCTCAATCTGAAATCGGTCTGTGAACCTTCCCGTTTTCGTGTTGTAGTGAAATAAAGTGTTGTTTGTAACAAACAAAAAGTTTCCATTTTTCAGCTCAAGAATCTGGTTTGTGGCGTAGACTTCGCCGTTGGGAGTTGGAAATTTTACCGTATTTATTTTTGTTGATTTTTTGAGAAGGAAATCGTCAATACTCGGGACTTTATAGATTGGCCCCTGACGAACCCCTACCCAAAGATTATTCTTGCTATCGACCAGAATTGAACGAATATACTCGTTTAGTAACCCATTTTTCAGGTCAATGAATTGAAACAAAAAATTTGGGGATAACTTCAAAAGACCATTATTTGTTGCAATCCAGAAAGTTCCGTTCTCCTCCCGAAGTGCATTATTAAAATCTGAAATGGCAATTCCCTGCGGTAGAATAAAGTTGTATGTTTCAACCTGGTTAAAGGACTTATCGAAGGCCAAAACCTGATTTGAAACCACGAAGTACATTTTAGATTCATCGGCAAAAAGGATTCCGTTGGAGCTAACATTTTTAAGAATAATATTCTTTTCGCCCGTTTCAGAATCAAGCTTAACCACATTATATCCAGAACCCGAACTCACAACCCGAGCAATACAACCATTGAACTTTACTGAGTGTAAAAATCCCTGCTCACGTTGTTCCTCTTCGAAAACGTTTTTCTGAAAATAGTACCGATACAAAGTATTTGAGATTGAGAAAACAATCCTTTCTCCCGGCACTACCCTATGAATTTTTGAGCTGAAAATTCGAGATTTGGGACGGAAACTGAGCAGTGAGAATTTCCCGTTTCGGTAGTTAAACCTGTTAATTCCATCGGCAGTAATAATCCAGAAAATGCTATCGTTCTCCTGTGCTATTGATGTAATATTTGGGCTGCTGATTGAAAAAGAGTCTAACGGATTGTGAAGATAATTTTTCCATTTCCCGGTTTTTCGGTTTAAAACCGATAGCCCGTTGGCACCAACCAAAATATTCCCTTTGCTATCCTCAAAAATTGCAGTAATTACATCTCCCGAAATACTGTTCTTATCCGATTGATGCTTGAAAACTGAGAACTTGTTCCCATCGTACTTGGCCAGCCCGTATATTGTTCCAACCCAAAGGTAACCCTTCGAATCTTTCAGCAAACATCGAACTTCGTTGTTTGGCAAGCCATTTATCTCATTAAAAACTTCCGCATTAAGAAATGCCGATTGTGACACCCCATTTTTTTGCGCAGCAAATTGAAGGATGCAAGAAAGAAGAATTATTAGGCTCAGGTTCTTCATTTTTCTATTCATTAAACCATACCAAAGGTAACAAAATTGCAATTATCGTATGTTTTAAAATCTTTACACAAAATGGAAATCGGAATAAATGCACGTTCGTAAGCTGAAAATGCATGCTGGTATTTTGATGCATTAGCATTTTGATAAAAATAGTATTCTTTGAATAGAAAATAAATTTTCAATAAATCAACTTTTATTCTAAACAACCATGAAAAAAACATCATTGCTAATTGTATCAGCATTAATATCAATACAATTAGTCGCTCAGGAGAGCGAACTAAAAGCGAACCTAAAAGCCACAAACCAATTTGACAGCATTAACCTGAATACCTACAAACAGGCCGATTACAAACAAACCAGAATGAGCGTAGGTTTTGGGCTCAACGGTGGGAGTTTTAGAAATAAAAACACATCAACAAGTAACATTCAAAATGAAGCATTTTCAAACGGCTCAGTTTCGTTCTCAAAAATCAAAAGTAGTCGAGACTATATCGGTAATCAGTATATAAACTTTGTGTATGATGCAGGATTTAGTGTTGATGATTACGTGTCTAATTCAGATTATTTAAATGAGGTAAATTTGGGTATAAGCGTAACAACCAACAATCGTTTTTATCTTACCAACAACTTTTTCTATGCATTAAACCTTCAGGTTTACAATACAGCAAACTATAATCTGAAAAAACATAACTCTGATTTTTATGATAGCAAGGAAATCAATAACGATTTTCAAACATCAAGTTATAGCTCAATTCAATTTGGAAAAGGCAGAACAGAAAATGTTACCGATGCAAGGTTAGCCATATATATTCTTGATGACTTAATAAAGCATGGCCGATTATCGAGAACGCCAAGTGAGAAAGAGGTGTTTGAGTTTGCCGATTTTATAACAAAAACACTAAACAAAAGGGTAATAGACGATAGAATAAAACAAATCAAGGAGTATGTTGCTGTCGATTCTTTTCTTGTAGCAAAAGAACTTACCACAAAATCGGATGGACTTTACTTTGGACTGATAAACGATAACTGGAAGTACGCCCGCTTGCAGGATTGGTCAACTGGCAAGACTATATATTTAGAAATATCTCCATCACTTTCATATTATAATTCATTAAATAAAGTTGATGAATACAATGTAATTATTACAGACCAAACATTTGAACACACAAACTATGGAATTGGTATAAACCTAGGATATGATTCATATTGGATAAAAGGATTAAAAAGAAAAGATGGATTCAGGGTTAATAGTTCATTTAACCTTTTCTGGAATCACCAAGTTCCGAATGCTACTAAAAGTTATCAATCACTTTTAGCGAACATTGGTTATGAACGAAGCTATATTCCAAATACCCGAACTTACATAACGGCCTCTACATTACTTTTTGCAGGGAAGTACTTTAATTATGATTATTACAATATAATTATCAATCCCACAATTTCAGGTAGCTGCAACTATTACTTTTCAGAGAAAATACGCCTGTCGGTGAACAGTTCACTTTTCTACAGGTTTGGCAAAGACCATAGTTTCAATGACTATGAATCGAATAATTTACGTTTTACTATTAGCGCCTCTCTAAAATATTATATTTTCTAAAATATCAAGCAATGCACGTTCGTAAGCTCAAACTACATGTTGGTGGTTTGGCGAATAAACTCAGGTGGTTTTGGCACTATTTTTATTCTAAAGTAAGTGAACGACTAAATATAATAACTAAATACGTACAGCCATGAAAACGTTATTTTACAACTCAATCCTAGCGCTCTCGATGCTTCTGAGCAGCGCGCTGTCGGCCCAGGAAAAACCGGCCGAGTACCTTGGCCTTCCCGGCGACAACCTCAACCTGTTTGCCGTAATGAACCTGTTTCAGGAATCGGAAACCCTCGAAGGGTTTGAAAGAAGTTTGAACGATTCAGAAAAAATGATTAACAACCTCGACCTGAATGGCGATGAGCTAGTTGACTACATAATGGTTTTCGACTACCAGGAGGGAAATATCCACAACATCGTTCTGCGGGTTGCCATGAACAAGAACGAGAACCAGGATGTTGCAGTTTTCGTTGTTGAAAAATTCGAGGACGGTTCTGCAAGAATCCAGCTTATTGGCGACGAAGCCCTTTACGGGAAAAACTACATTGTTGAGCCCAACTACGCCGAAACACCCAATCCGGGTTACAAGGGACAAGTTACCCAAAGCAACAGCGAGGTTGTAACCGTAACCTACTACGAAGTTGCCTACTGGCCTGTGGTGGAATACATTTACGAGCCAACCTACATTGTATGGAGTTCGCCCTGGTTCTGGGGTTGCTACGTTCCTTACTGGCGTCCGTGGAGACCATTCTACTGGCATTACTACTACGGATACCACTACCACTGGCATTCGCACTACTACGCACACTATCGTCCATGGCGATACCATCGCTGCCACTGCTACCACGATTACTACTATTCTGGCATACGAATTTACTCACCTACCGTTGTGGTGAACATCAATAACAACTACTATGCAGACACTTACAGCCGCCCCGACAGAAAAATTGAAGGCGAAAGACTTTTTAAAGAGAAATATCCCGACGGTGTTAAAAAACCTCTGAGAAAAGACCCGAACATAGTTCGTGAGAATCTGCATACAAAACCCATGGAAGCTCATAGAACCGCCAGAACTAGCGATAAAGAAAGACAAAACTACAACGTAGTAAGCGCTCGACCTCTGAAAGCCGATAACCAGAGCATTGAAAGGACTTCGCGCCCAGGCGAGTTTGAGAAAAAACCAGAAAGAGAAATAATGAAACCGGTGGAAAGGAAACCTCAATCGGCGGAAAACGTAAGGGCCGAGAGGGAGGATGCTTCTTCAAAACCAAGCAGCTACAAATCGCCAGAACCTTCGAGAAGTAACGATAGAACCTCACGTGAGAGCAAACCTTCGGTTTCAAGGAGAGAGAAATCCAGCTCGTCATCAAGTAGTTCAGGTATATTTGGAGGTGGAAATAAAAATTCGAGCAGCTCAAGTTCTTCAAAAGGGTCAAGTTCCAGCAGAAGAGAGAGCAGCAGCTCAGTATCAAGTTCGCATCGTAACAGCAGCAGCAGTAGTAGCAGTAGCAGTAGCAGTAGCAGTAAGTCGAACGACTCAAAAAGTTCTAGCAAATCAAAAAGGAGATAAAACGTAAGATAGTTTTTACAAACCATAAGAAAAGCGCAGCAAAACTACTGCGCTTTTCTTTTAAATAAAAAACCAGCTAACTATGAACCCAAACACAAAAACACCAAAGAGAACCTTGAAAGGGCACACCGCAGTTGCAAGTCTTCTTGCAATTTGCTCACTAATTTTAAGTTGCCGTGTTACGAATAAAATTACTGTCAAGGATGATGTGGTTTACAATTCGAAAAGGATAGAATTAAAGTTTATTCACAAGGACTACAACAACCAATCACCTTTGCAGTATATTCTGCAATCTATAGTGAAAGAGATAAAATCAAATAACGAAATTTCATGTAAGGTTTATGATGTTCTGAATTTAAACAGCACAAGCTTTAAATTGGATGATAAAGTTTTTTATATTATTGACGATAAGGTTTTTCCAATGCCCATTGAGTACAAGGAGATAGAAAACTCGAAGATAATCAGCGAGAACCGGGAAGACATTCAGACATCAGACTCAACTAAAATTTCGGTAGTTACCGGATACTCTGAAAACAATAGTAAAATAACAAGATTCTCCTACAACTTACCCAACGAGGCGATAGCCAAAATAAAGGATGCCAATCGGTTGGTAATTCGCTACTACTCGGGACCCGATATGATTAACGTAAAGGTTAAGAATAGAAAGCTGAAAAAACTTAAGGAGATGATTGATACGAAGTAACAAGAATTCATCTATTAGTCTGGGCGCGAATTGTAACAGAGTTTATCGAAGGGAATTCGCACTCGGATTTTGCTTTTAGCAAACCCGTCCGACCGCTTGGAGCGGCCAGACGGATTATGCAGGGAAAATATTTCCCCAACAGCTAAACAAAGCTAAAAAACGTAAACCAGCTTTAACTTCGCTTGCAAAAAAAAAGGGTTGATTAATAATTTTGTATGCCTTAATTGCTGACAGTTTTATTCATAAAACATAAATTATGAACATCAAAATTGAAAACCTAACCAAAAAGTACGGTTACCAAAAAGCCGTTGACAACATTTCGTTCGAGGTAAAAACGGGCGAAATTGTTGGTTTTTTGGGGCCCAACGGAGCCGGTAAAACCACAACCATGAAAATTATTACCAACTACCTCAACTGCGAGGAGGGCGATGTGCTGGTTGGTGGAAAATCGGTTCGCACAGAAGCCGATGAGATAAAAAAACACATTGGCTACCTGCCCGAGAGCAACCCGCTGTACAACGACATGCCAGTGATTGATTACCTTGAATTCTGCGCAGCGTTACAGGGAATTGAAAAGCCGTTCATCCCAACCCGGGTAAGGGAAATGGTGAAAGTTTGCGGACTCAACAACGAGAAGCATAAAAAGATTGGTGAACTCAGCAAGGGTTACCGGCAGAGGGTTGGCCTGGCACAGGCCATGATTCACGATCCGCAAATCCTAATCCTCGACGAGCCCACAACCGGCCTCGACCCCAACCAAATTGTGGAAATCCGAAAGCTAATCCGTGAGTTGGGAAAGGAGAAAACCGTAATTCTTAGCACGCACATCCTTTCCGAAGTGGAAGCCACCTGCGACCGCATTCTCATTATTAACAACGGAGCAATTGTTGCCGACGGCACCGCCGAATCGTTACGCAAGCAGGCGAAAGGGAACGAAATTCTGTACGTTACCATTGAGGATGGCGAAGGTGAAGAAATAATGAAAAGCCTAAAGGCTGTATCAACCGTAGAAAGAATCGACTTCGCCGACAGGTCGAGGAACCGTTTCGAAATTCAGAGTACAACCGGCAGCTCATCAAAGCGTCAGGTTTTTGAAACCTGCGTAAAGAATGGCTGGGTGCTAACCGAGATGACCGCTTCGGAAACAAAACTTGAGGATATCTTCAGGGAGTTGACGCTTAACTAAAAATTAACGGTTAATGATTAACGATTTGAGATTTTAGAAGTTAATGAAGACGAGTTTTTTCAAATCATAAATCTTAATTCGTTAATCGATGTTCTAAAATCAATTAAAATAAGGTTGTAAAAAATGAAATCAATTCTAATAATCGCAAAACGGGAGCTGGGTTCGTACTTCGATTCGCTGATTGCCTACATCATGCTCATCCTTTTTCTGGGATTCAGCGGATTCTTTACGTGGCTCCAGGGCTCCGATGTTTTTCTGATTAACCAGGCAACGCTCCGTCCATTTTTTTCGATTGCCTACTGGACACTCTTCTTCTTTATTCCGGCATTAACCATGCGATTGCTTGCCGAGGAGAAGAAAACCGGGACAATTGAGCTGCTGCTCACAAAAGCCATTACCGACAGACAGGTTGTTGCCGGAAAATTCATTGCAGCACTTTCGCTTATTGCTTTCGCACTGCTGCTCACATTACCCTACGTAATTACGGTTGCTTCAATCGGGAATCTCGATTTAGGCGAAGTAATATGCGGATACTTAGGGCTCCTGCTTATGAGCGCAACCTACATCAGCATTGGACTCTACTCAAGCAGCCTCACCAACAACCAGATAGTTGCTTTCCTAATTTCCCTTTTTGTCGGGCTATTTTTCCACATCATTTTCGATGTGCTAAAGGGAAGCGCAACCGGTTTTATAGGAGAAATCTTCAGCATGCTCAGCCTATCAACCCACTTCGAAAGCATATCGAGGGGTGTGGTGGACAGCAAGGATATTCTGTATTTCCTGTCGTTAATTTTCCTCGGATTATTCCTAACTGAAACTTCGCTTTCGAAAAGGAAAGTTGTAGGATAACCAATTATCAACCGAATTAAACCGACGAAAAAATGAGAAATAAATTATACATAACCACAGCGCTTGTAGTTGGCATTGTGGTAATTATCAACCTAATATCGCAGGATTTCTTCTTCCGTCTCGACTTTACTCAGGACAAGCAGTACACCATGAGCAAAGCAACGAAGGACATTTTAAGAAATCTTACCCAACCTGTAACGGTGAAAGCATTCTACTCCGAGAATCTTCCGCCCGATGTTGCCAAGGGCAAAAAGGAGATGAAGGAGCTGCTGATTGAGTACAACAACATCTCGAAAGGGAATCTAGTTTACGAATTTATCGATCCAAACTCCGACGAAGCAGTTGAACGCAGCGCAACGCAGGAGGGAATTCAACCCGTTATGATTAACGTGCGAGAAAAAGATCAGGTAAAACAGCAGAAAGCTTATATGGGAATTGTTGTTTCCATTGGCGACCGCAAGGAAGTTATCCCGTTCATTCAGCCCGGCGGTGCTCTGGAATACACGCTTTCAACCGCAATTAAAAAAGTTTCAATCACCAGCAAACCTACCATTGGTTTACTACAGGGACACGGAGAGCCAAGTTTTGGCGATATTCACCAGGTTTACCACGAGCTGGGGATAATGTACAAGGTTGAAGGCCTAACGCTATCCGACACAACTTCAATTCCTGATAGAATTGAGACCATTGTCATTCTTCGCCCCGAGGACAGCATTCCCAATTCCCAGCTTGCACAGCTTGATAACTTTCTTGCCCGCGGGGGCAAAATGTTGGTTGCTGTAAACAGGCTGAAAGCCAACCTACAAAACGGTACCGCATTCACCAATAACACAGGAGTTGAGGGATGGCTTAAAAGCAAAGGGATTGATGTTACCGACAATGCAGCTATCGATGCACGCTGCGCCTCGGTTCAGGTTCAGCAACAGCAAGGCGCTTTCCGTTTTATGAGCAGCATGCAGTTCCCGTACTTCCCAATTGTGTCGAACTTCGCATCGCACCCAGTGAGCGAAGGGTTAACCGGGGTTGTTATGCAATTTCCCACCCAAATTGAGTTCAAGGGCGATTCAACCCTAAAGTTCACACCGCTTGCATTCACATCTGAAAAATCGGGAACAACTCGTCCTCCAATCTACATCGACATTCAACGCAAGTGGACTCACGCCGATTTTCCCAAGAAAGGAATTACGCTGGCTGCAGCAGTTGAAGGCAATTTGGGTGGAAGCACCAAAACCAAAATGGTGGTAATTAGCAACGGCGACTTTGTGGTGAACGGAAGCGGTGAGCGCGGGCAACAACTACAGCCCGACAACGTGAGCCTTTTTGTAAACGCAATCGATTGGCTTTCGGACGACACCGGCCTAATTAGCCTGAGAACCAAAGGTATTACCTACCGTCCGCTCGACCAAATAAGCGATGGCAAGAAAGCATTCCTCAAATGGATGAACTTTTTGCTACCAATTCTAATCATTATTATCTATGGAATTGTTAGGGCACAAATAAACCGCAACAAACGAATTAAACGAATGGAGGAGAGCTATGTCTAGAAAATTTAACAATAAGTACCTGGTAATTATACTGGTTTTACTGGGTGCGCTTTTTGTGTTTATCAAGTTCTACAAATCGCCCAGAACGGAGAAAACCTTACGAACCGACATTGTGCAAATTGACACATCGAAGGTGAGCAAAATTGTGATTAACCCTTCGTCGGAACCAGGAAGCGAAGTGATTTTCCGAAGGGAAACTGGTAACGAGTGGACCGTTAACAACGGAAAGGTTGATGCGAAAACCGGTAAAAACTCGCTGAAAAACCTGCTTTCGCAGCTTATTGAGATAAAACCAATTCGGCTCGAATCGCGCTCGAAGGAGAGCTGGAAGGATTACAACCTAACCGACTCGGCAGCAACACGTATTCTAGCTTACGAGGATGATGAGGAAATCCTGAATATTTACATCGGGAAATTTACCTACCAGCAAACCAACGACCCATACTCGGGTGGCCGCGGCGGAGTTAAGGGAACCTCGTACGTTCGCCTTGCAGGCGAGGATGAAATTTACGCTGTTGACGGATTTCTTAGCTTCGCATTTAACCAGCCGTTCAGCAGCTGGCGCGACCAAACTTTCCTGAATATTCGCAAGAGCGATGTAACCAAGCTAACGTTCATGTATCCGGGCGATAGCAGCTTCGTAGTTTCGCTCCAAAATAATAAATGGATGCTTGGCAACCAGCTTGCCGATTCGGCAAAAGTTGCGGGTTACATTAGCAGCATAAGCAGTAAAACTTTCTCGAAATTCGACGATGAGTTTGAGCCCGTTGGAAACCCTCCATTCTGGCTTACCATTGAGGGCAACAACATGGAAACCGTTACGGTAAATGCTTACCAAAAAGAAGACGGAAAATTCGCAATGAATTCATTGCAAAATCCGGATGTTTGGTTCAACTCAGAGAGGAACGGTCTGTTCAAGGATATTTACAAGGGAATGAGTAGTTTCAAGTAAAATATTCCCCTCAAAAAAAATTTTCCGGCGAACTGTCCTTAAACAATTCGCCGGTTATTTTTAGTTTAACCGTTTATTACTTACTGCACGAAATCTCAAGTCACCTAAATTACACTATCAACAAACATATCTGCCCAAAACACTTAGTAAACTGATAGAATCCGTTCACTCCATACTGGGGTTCGAACAGCATCAAACCCTTATCGCTTGTTGCAAGCAGGTTGGCGGCATGAAATTTTTCAATCCAGGAGAAGTTTGCCCAAATAATGCCTACCGCCCACGAATGCTCCTTCTTGGCTACCTCTCGATTATACAAGCCAACGTGTCCCTTTAGCAGGAACGAATAGTCTTCGCAATCAAACCCTTCGGTTTTGGACAGCTCCGTTTTAGGAGCCAGCACCGATTCGTTTGCTCGAATATAATTGCAAAACTCCTCGTATGAAGGCAAATAGAAGTTGTTGTCGGAGAAGGTCATGAACGAACTTTTTGCGCTCCATTTCCCCTTTGTGTTTTCAAGAATTAGCTTACGTAGCTCCTCTTTCTGAATGTACATTGCCAATTATTTTGAAGCTAGTTCACCTTAAAATTCAAGTCCATTTTTTGAAGATGCCCAATAAACTCAGTTGTTACGGCAACCCTGTGCGAACGGGAGAACATCTCAACCGAGAGGTTGCTTTCCCTATCAACAACCCGAAAGCGAAGGGGAACTTTCCCTTTGTTCTCGGTGCTAAGGTTTCGTAACTCATCAACCATATCATCGGTAACCTCGTCAACCGGAATGGAGATGGTAAGCAGTTTTATCATTTCATCTCTTACCTCGGAAAGCATATGAATACTCTTAACCGTAAGGGCAGGCTCGTTATTCCTGAACCTATTGGCCTCTACCCTCCCTTTAATGAGAATTGCGTAACCCTTAAAGAAGAAGTTTCGGTTGTCGGTAAAATCCTTCCCGAACAGGGTAAGTTCCCACGAATCGGTAAAATCCTCAATAGTTAGCCTACCGTAGTGTGTTCCTTTCTTGGTTGTTAGCACCTTGGCATCGGTAACAATTCCAGCAATGGAAATCTCCCTGTTCATCAGTGCTGCCAAATCCTCCATCTGCGAAAGCTTGGTATTGCAGAAACTTGTAATCTCGAGTTTGTAGTCGTCCAACGGGTGAGCCGATAGGTAAATGCCAATTGCTTCCTTCTCCCTGTTTAGTTTATCCAGCATCGACCATTCCTCAACCTCCGGAACTTCAGGCTTCTGAATCTCGAATCCGTTGCCCTGCTCAAATGCGCCGAATAGGGTTTGCTGAATATTATTCTTTTCCGACTGTGCCTTGGCGCCATACTTCATAACATTCTCAATAAATGAGACTCCCCGCGTATCAACAGCAAAGTACTGCGAACGGTTAAGGTTACCAACATTGTCAAACCCACCAGCAACGGCTAACGCTTCAAAATTCTTCTTGTTCACAGTTTGGAGGTTCACCTTTTCGGCGAAGTCGAATATATCGGTAAAGCGACCTTTCTCCTTGCGAGTTTCGATAATGTTGGCAACTGCTGCCTCGCCAACACCCTTAACGGCTCCCAAACCGAAACGGATATCGCCGTTGGGCATTACGGTAAACTTGTAGTTACTCTCGTTCACATCGGGACCCAGAACCTGAATTCCTGCCTTTCGGCAATCGTCCATAAAAATGGTTATCTTCTTAATATCCGAGAGGTTTCGGCTGAGCACAGCCGCCATAAACTCGCTAGGGTAATGAGCTTTTAAAAATGCTGTTTGGTACGAAACGTAGGCGTAACAAGTTGAATGCGATTTATTGAAGGCGTACTGTGCAAACGCTTCCCAGTCGCTCCAAATTTTCTCAACCTTCTTAATATCGTAACCCCGTTCAAGACAACCGGCAACAAACTGCTCCTTCATTTTATCCATTACCGCTTTCTGCTTCTTTCCCATCGCTTTTCGGAGCGAGTCGGCTTGTCCTTTGGAAAACCCGGCTAGCTTCTGCGATAGGAGCATAACCTGCTCCTGGTAAACGGTAATTCCGTAGGTATCCTTCAAATATTCCTCCATATCGGGGATATCGTACTCTATCTTCTCCTTCCCGTGTTTTCGGTTAATGAAACTTGGGATATACTCCAGAGGACCTGGCCTGTACAGTGCATTCATGGCAATCAAATCCTCAAAGCGGTTTGGCTTTAAGGCTTTCAGGTACTTTTTCATCCCGGGCGATTCGAACTGGAAAAGTGCTGTAGTATCGCCACGGGAATATAACTCAAAGGTTTTCTCGTCGTCAAGCGGAATGCTGTCAATGTCAACCTCAATACCTTTCGACTCCTTGATGAACTGAAGTGCATCTTTTATTATCGATAAGGTTTTAAGCCCCAGAAAGTCCATCTTCAGCAGCCCAACCGCCTCAACATGCTTGCCATCGTACTGCGTTACGTATAAATCGGTATCCTTAGCGGTGCAAACCGGAATGTGCTCCTCCAAATCGTCGCGTCCAATAATAATTCCACAGGCATGAACTCCCGTTTGCCGGACAGAGCCCTCAAGAACCTCAGCATACTTCAGGGTTGACTTAACCAGTTCCTCTCCGTTACGTTTGCTTTCAAGCAATTCTGTCGATTCCTTGTAAGCCTGTTCAAGAGTTACTCCCGGTCGTTCGGGTACAAGTTTTGCCAAACGGTTTGCCTCAGGCAAAGGCAGCTTCTGCACTCGAGCCACATCGCGAATGGCCATTTTGGCCGCCATGGTTCCGAAGGTAATAATGTGCGCAACCCTCTTCTGCCCATACTTTTCAACAACCCAGCGCAGAACATCCTCCCTTCCATCCTCATCAAAGTCGATGTCGATATCGGGCATTGAGATACGCTCGGGATTCAGGAAACGCTCAAACAGCAAATCGTACTTAATCGGGTCGATATCGGTAATTTTCAGCGAGTATGCAACTACCGAACCGGCGGCTGATCCTCGTCCGGGGCCAACGGAAACACCCATTTCCCTTGCCGCTTTCAGAAAATCCCAAACAATAAGGAAGTAGCTTGGGTAGCCCATGTTTTTTATAACCTCCAACTCAAAATCGATTCGCTCGCGAATGGAATCGTTTAAACTTTCGCCCCAGCGAACCTTTGCTCCCTCAAAGGTTATAAAACGGAGATAATCGTTATCATCATCGTACCCTTCGGGAAGCTCAAAGTTTGGCATTATGGGTTCATGGTCGAGGCTGTATGTTTCAACCTTGCTGGCAACATCGAAGGTGTTGTAAATAACCTCTGGATTATCGGGAAAAAGTGCAAGCATCTCCTTCTCGCTCTTTAAGAACTCCTGGGTTGTGTATCGCATTCGAGCTGGGTCGTCCAAATCCTTTCCGGTGTTCAAACAAATTAACCTGTCGTGGGCTTCTGCATCCTCAGAGTTTATAAAATGTACGTCGTTGGTTGCAATGCACTTAACTCCCATTTTTGCTGCAAGCTCAATAATCACCTTATTAACCTTCTGTTGAAGGTTGAATGTTTCAATGGTCGACTGGTTAACATTGTTTGGGTGAAGCATTACCTCGAGGTAAAAATCGTCGCCGTAAATATCCTTAAATTCGTTCACGAGCTCTTCGGCCCTTTTCATGTTACCCGCAATAATTGCCTGAGGGATTTCTCCACCGAGGCAAGCCGAGCTTGCAATAATCCCCTCGCTATACTTTCGTAGCAACTCCTTATCAACCCTCGGTTTGTAGTAAAAACCTTCGGTCCAAGAGTACGATACCAACTTAGTGAGATTATGGTACCCTTTTTTATTCTTTGCCAGTAGCACAAGGTGATCGCCACGATCCTCCTTATCGGACCTGTCGAACCGGCTTCCTGTAGCCACGTATGCTTCGCACCCGATTATGGGTTTAAAAATTTTCTGCTCCTCTGCAACCAGCTCCTTACTTAAGTTATCAATTGAAGAATCATCCTCCTCTATGCCTACCCCCTCTTTCAACTCGTCAATTTTTTTCTTCAAACTCTTTATCTGAGAGAAAACAGGAGCATTAACCTTGTTTACTGAATTTAAAAACTCTTTTACACCAAACATGTTTCCATGATCGGTAATGGCAATTGCAGGCATTCCAAGCTTTTTAGCGGTATCAATTAATTTCGGGATGCTGGAAGCACCATCGAGGATAGAATACTGGGTATGAACATGAAGGTGAACAAACTTACTCATCTTACTTACAAATTGTTACATCACATTTTTTGTCAAACTAACTTCATTCAAAGTTAGCTATTTGTATGCCCTTAAAAGAACGATGTTGATAACTTATGGATAAGTATTTTTTAGCTAACTTAGCCCTAATATTCACTCAACAAACACATATAGTGACCAAAAATTTGAGACATGAACCTCACAATCGCTGAAAAGTTCCTAGTAATTGCGCACCATGCCGAAAAGGGACGTTTTATTACCTCCGATGTACAAATGAGCTACGGCCTAATTGGGGCGCTTATTCTGGATTTGCTGCTTGAAAAGTGGTTTACCATCGACAACAAACTTCTTATTCTTCAAAACCAAAAAACCAGCAGTAACGAGGTTTTTGAGGATATGCTCTCTCAAATAAGAAGAGAAGAAAAACCAAAGAAAATCAAAAGGTGGATAACAAAATTCTCTTACCGAACACGCAAGTACAAGTGGACAATCCTATCAAAGCTCGAAGAAAAAAAGGTGGTAAAAATTGAGCATAAAAAATTTTTATTCATCCCCTACCGGCAAGTATTTCTTTTAAACCAGCAAGTTCGAAAAGAAATCCTAGCTGCGCTTTCGCAAAAAATTCTCACATCAAAGAAACTAAGCGAAGAGGAAACATCCGTACTTAGCCTTATAGAAGCATGCAAATTGCACAAAACACTGAGTTCCGATAAAACAGAACTACGAACCATTAAAATGGAACTTAAAAGACTACTCAAAGAAAGCCCCATAGCAGATGCAGTTGACGCTACCATAAAACAGGTACAAGCTGCCATAGCCGCCTCCATTGCTGCATCTGCAGCTGCCTCGGCAGCCACCAGGTAACTTCGTAAATTTCAATTTAATATTGATAAAAGATTGCAGGTTAACAAAAAAAAGCTACCTTTGCGCGGCAAAAAATAATGTAGGTTTAACTAAAAAAAAGCGTTAAGTATGCCTGTAAAAATTAGACTTAGCCGCCACGGAAGGAAGAAAGCACCTTTCTACCACATTGTGGTGGCCGATAGCAGGGCGCCACGGGATGGCAGATTTATTGACAGGATTGGTTCATACAATCCGGTTACCGATCCTGCAACTATTGAATTGAACTTTGATAGGGCATTGGACTGGCTGCAAAAAGGCGCTCAACCTACCGAAACAACCAAAGCAATCCTTTCGTACAAAGGAGTTTTGCTAAAAAAACACCTTCTTGAAGGTGTAAAAAAAGGTGCGTTAACCGAGGAACAAGCTGAAGAACGTTTCCAGAGCTGGATTACCGAGAAGGAATCGAAGATTCAGGCTAAGAAGGATCGTATCGCCAAAGGGCAAAACGAGGAAATTTCAAAACGAGTAGCTGCCGAATCGAAGATTCGCGAAGCTCGCGCAGAGGAACTTGCCAAGAAATTGGCCGAGGCCAACGCCAAGGAAGCCGAAGTTGAAGCCGAAGCAGCAACAGAAGTTGCTGACGAAAGCACTACCCCAGAAGGCGAAGCTCAGGAAACCGAAAGCACTGAAGAATAGGGACTACCCCATGAACCTTCCTCAACTCTTTGAGATAGGATCAGTTCAGCGTACACACGGTGTAAATGGTGAGGTTCAGGTAAACTGGACTAACAATTTTAATCCTGACGAAAACAAAATTGAATCGGTATTCATCGAAATTGATGGAATACCGATTCCTTTTTTTATAACAACCCTACGAAGCAAAGGGCATAGTAGCTCCCTCCTTAAACTTGAGGATATCGATGATATCACCGCTGCTGGTGAGCTTGTTGGCAACAGGATTCTTTTCCCTGAAACCAGTCAGATTCAGGAACCCAACGACGAAATTTACATTGAAGACATGGTTGGTTATCAACTAATCGACCAGAAGGGCGTTTTGTTAGGAATAATTGAATCCTACGACGATTATGCTGGCAACACTGTTTTTACACTCAAGCACACAACCGGGAAAGAAATTATTATACCTGTTACTCCCGAACTAATCACCGATGTTGACGAGGAAGACAAGCACGTAGTTATGGTTATCCCCGAAGGGCTTATTGACCTATACCTCGAATAGAACGTCGGTTTCGAAATCCATTATCTTCTTTCGCCAACGGTCAGGAACCGGGATTGACTCTTCGGTTTCGCCTTTAAAACCCACCATCACCGACTTACACTCAGCAACTGGCTCTCCCGAAGTTTTATCGAAAATTTCCTGCAGCAAATCGAGGCTTTTATTACCCAGCCGTGTTACTTTTGTTCGCACCTCAATATCATCGTAAAGTTTTACTGAGGATAAAAAGTTGATGGTTAGCGTAACCACAATCAAACCTTCGGTTTGAAACTCCATTCTTTCTTGAAGCACATGATTAAAGTAGGCCATTTTGCCTAAATCGAAATACTGCTGATAAACCGAGTTGGTAACATGCCCCAGCTGGTCAATATCGTTAAATCGTATTTGAATGTGATGAGAATGGAAGAAGCTAAGCAATTTTTTGCTCATCAGAAACTAGGAATTTTTTTTGCTTGTCTAGCTCCTCAAACAATGAATTCTGGGAGATGTATTCTGGAACTATATCCTTCATGTACCTAACTAAAGCAAAGTTATTGTGCGAAGGAAGAATTTCTATCAAACGATTAATTTTCGCAAAAACAACCTCGGGCTTGTACTCCTGAACCTTCGCAATCATAATTTGCGAATGATAGGTAGGAATTGTGTTCTCCTTATTGTTGAGAAGCTCTTCGTATAATTTCTCACCAGGACGCAAACCAGTAAAATTAATTTGAATATCCTTGCCAAGTATCAGCCCTGAAAGTTTAATCATTTTCTTTGCTAAATCAAGGATTTTAACCGACTTACCCATATCAAAAATAAAGATTTCTCCTCCGTTACCCATGGCTCCAGCCTCCAGCACCAGTTGACAAGCCTCGGGGATTGTCATAAAAAACCGGGTAACCTCGGGGTGGGTAATAGTAACAGGGCCTCCCTTTTCAATCTGTTGCTTAAATCGAGGGATAACCGACCCATTGGAACCAAGCACATTACCAAAACGGGTTGTAATAAAACGGGTAGATGAAACTGTATTTAATGTTTGCGTGTAAATTTCGGAGATACGCTTACTTGCACCCATAACATTTGTAGGGTTCACGGCCTTGTCGGTGCTAACCATCACAAATTTTTTCACACCGAATTCAACCGAAAGATCTGCCATGTTTTTGGTTCCGTACACATTATTAAAAACGGCTTCCGTTGGATTGTTCTCCATTAATGGAACGTGCTTATATGCCGCAGCATGAAAAACCATGGAAGGGCGAAATACCTCAAACGCTTTGCGAATTCTGTAAGGATTAGAGATGCTGCCAATAACCACATCGAAGTTGTAAAAATGGTGCTTCTCCTTAAGTTCCAACTCTATATCGTACAATGGCGACTCAGCTTGGTCAAAGAGAATAATTTTTTTCGGGTGAAACTTCGATATTTGACGTACTAACTCGGAGCCAATAGAACCTGCAGCACCTGTAACCAGTATGGTTTGTCCTTTAATATCGTTTTGAATCCGTTTTTTATCCAGAACTATGGGGGGGCGTTCAAGCAAATCCTCAATTTTTATTCCCTTGATTTGGTTGAAACTTAACTCGCCGTTAATCCAATTGTTCACATCGGGGACGGTAAGAACCTTCACGTTATAGTTCAAACACTTCTCAACTAGCTGATTCTTCTTCTGCGGGTCAATATTTTTACGAGCAATGATTAATTTCGAAATGCTATGCTTCTCGAGGAGCATGTCAATTTTATCGGTGTTGTAAATGGGGACGTCCTCCAGCTTTTTCCCTTCATCGCGGTTATACACATCAACAAAAGCAACCACCTTAAAGTTTGAACCTCCCTCACGGTCGAGCGTACGTTTTGTTGCGGCAGCAAACTGTTCAGCCCCATAAATAATCACCCTTTCCTTATGGCTTCCAACCTCTTTTAGCGTGTAATACAACGACTTAACCACCAATCTGGAGCCAATCATGATGAATGTGGTTGCAATGTAATCAATTGCAAGAATTGAATTGGGGATAAAAAATACGCTCTGGTAATGGAAGTATGTAAAATTTCCGATGAAAAGGAACATGCTACCAGCGGTAACCACCATAAAAATACGTTCGGTATCCTTTGCTGAAGTATAACGAATTAGGCCTGCGTACGAGCGGAAGATCAGGAAACTTATGGCCCGAATGAAAATTACTACAGGAACCACATTTAGTAGCGACTGAAAATGCTCCTGGCTAAAGCGAAACTCAAACCTGATGAAGTAGGCAAAACTGATTGAGAAGAGGCATATTGCTAGGTCAATCAGAAAAACTATCCATCGGGGTGTATGCTTTAGGGGTGCAGGCATGTTGCAGACAAATTTGGTTACAAAAGTACTACTTTTATTTTGATTTTCAGTTTGATGTTACTCGTTACTTAATGTTTAACAAAAAATAAAATTGTATATGTTAAGAAAAGTTAAAGAACTTTGGTAACTCATTGCAAATACCATACCGTAATAATAGAAACAAATAATATTTTTATATACAATTGTTTATGTGCACATTACACTAACAACAATGGGCGTAAAATACATTACAGGAACAATGATAGTGTGGAAACTTAGAAACTACTCTCTTATAACTTTTACTTCACCACTTACACCAAGCTTAATAATACCTGAAGGAGTTGAACCACCCACTGTGTCGTACTCAGGTGGCACAATATAATCAACTGCTGACTTAATTCCTTCACTTATGAAGTAAAAACTTTTTGGGGAAGGCTCCCCCGATATGTTTGCAGAGGTTGAAACAATTGGTTTTGAAAAAACCGAAATTAAACGCCTGCAAAAATCGTGATTCACAACCCTAATACCTACCGAGCCATCGCTTGCAATAAGATTAGAGGCAAGATTCTTAGCATTTGGATAAATAATAGTTAACGGTTTATCGGCAACATCGAGAATTTCCCAGGCAATTTCTGGTACTTGGTTTACATACTGAAGTAACCGATTTGGATTATCGATTAGGGTAAGCATGCTTTTGCTGTCCACTCGTTGCTTAATTTGGTATATTTTTGCAACTGCTACTTCGTTGGTTGCATCGCAACCAATGCCCCAAATTGTGTCGGTTGGGTACAAAATGGTACCACCCTCCCGCAACACCTTTACAGCAAGTTTTATTTGTTCGTCCATAATTTTTCAAATAAGAAAAAACGAGGTTGACATTTTAAAAACGTGCAACCTCGTTTTACTATTTATTAAAAATCCTAGTACCTGTAATGTTCAGGTTTAAATGGTCCTTCAGGTTTAACCCCAATATAGTCGGCTTGCTCTTTTGTGAGTTTTGTGAGCTTCACGCCAAGCTGCTCAAGGTGCAGGCGAGCCACCTCCTCATCGAGGTGTTTTGGCAAACGGTAAACATCAATTTTAAGGTCGTTTTTCCAAAGTTCTAGCTGAGCAAGGGTTTGGTTGGTAAAGCTGTTGCTCATTACAAAGCTTGGGTGACCAGTGGCACAACCTAGATTAACCAAGCGACCTTCGGCCAACATAAAAATTGATCGGCCATCAGGCAAGTAATACTGATCAACCTGTGGTTTTACGGTTTCCTTCCTTACTCCAGGTGCATTGTTTAACTTTTCAACCTGAATTTCGTTATCGAAGTGGCCAATATTACATACAATGGCCTGATCCTTCATTCTCAGCATATGGTTAACGGTAATAACGTCGCGGTTTCCGGTGGCAGTAACAAAAATATTCCCCTCGTCGAGCGCATCCTCAAGGGGCTTAATTTCGAAACCTTCCATTGCAGCCTGCAGGGCGCAAATTGGGTCGATTTCAGTAACAATTACTCTCGCACCGTATGCACGCATACTTTTGGCGCACCCTTTGCCCACATCGCCGTAACCACAAACAACAACCACCTTACCAGCAATCATAACATCGGTTGCTCGCTTAATGCCATCTGCCAGCGATTCGCGGCAACCATAGAGGTTATCGAACTTGCTTTTGGTAACCGAATCGTTAACGTTAATGGCAGGAGCCAATAGTTCATTCCTCTCCATCATTTGGTAGAGCCTATGAACGCCAGTTGTAGTTTCCTCAGAAACACCCTTCCACTCCTTAACCAACCTATGCCATTTCTGGTCATCCTCAGCAAGAATGTTTTTTAGTAGATTTAGAATCACCTTTTCCTCTGAACTTTCAGGGTTTTTATCTAAAACACTTGCGTTACTTTCAGCCTTAAAACCTATATGAACCATTAGGGTTGCATCGCCACCATCATCAACAATGAGGTTTGGACCTTTCCCCTCAGGGAAAGAGAGAGCCTGTGCAGTGCACCACCAGTATTCCTCAAGTGTTTCGCCTTTCCATGCAAAAACAGGTACACCTGCTTGTGCAATTGC
The DNA here is from genome assembly GCA_035380045.1 of Tenuifilaceae bacterium. Taxonomy (GTDB): domain Bacteria; phylum Bacteroidota; class Bacteroidia; order Bacteroidales; family Tenuifilaceae; genus DAOSWM01. The sequence goes on from DAOSWM010000032.1 coordinate 31,683, forward strand.
GGCGGCTGCATGATCCTGGGTTGAGAAGATGTTACAACTTGCCCAACGAACATCGGCGCCAAGTTCTTTGAGGGTTTCGATAAGTACAGCGGTTTGAATTGTCATGTGAAGCGAACCGGTTATACGCGCTCCCTTCAGCGGCTTTTCAGCTGAATACTTGGCTCTGATTGCCATTAAACCTGGCATTTCCTTTTCGGCAATGCTAATCTCTTTTCTGCCCCATTCGGCCAGAGAAATGTCTTTTACCTTGTAAGGTAATGTTTCAACAACAACGTTCTCCATTATGTTTAATTATTACAATTAATTATTTGATTTCTATCGAATTATTTTCCAAAAAAGTGTGGCAAAGGTAAAAAAATTATTCAGTTATTCCTAGCACACTCAATACTCTCGCCTTATCGTCAACAAGCTGGTTTTTGAGATGTTCAAGTGATGGGAACCTCATTTCGTCCCTAATTTTTTTCACAAACCGAACCATAACCTCACGAGCATATATATTCTGGTTAAACCCAATTATATGGGCTTCAATGGTTCTGTCGAGTTCGCTACCCACGGTTGGTTTCACCCCAATATTAAGCATTGCTGGGTACGATTTCCCATCATAATCGAACCATACTGCGTAAACACCGAATCCGGGAATTTGTTTATGGGTTTCGCTCGGCGAAATGTTGGCTGTTGGGAAACCAATGGAGCGACCTATCTGTTTTCCTCCTTCAATCGTACCGGTAATGGGATAGCAATAACCAAGGAACCTGTTTGCAAAGTCAAGGTTTCCCCTTTCGAGAGCTGCCCGAATTTTTGACGAGCTAACACTCACCCCTTCAACTTCAACAGGGTTTATAAGTTCAGAAGTAAAACCATACCTATGTCCAAATCCCTGTAAAAGCGAAAAGTTCCCCTCCCCTTTACTCCCAAAATTATTGTTGTAACCAACAACCATGTGCTTAACCTTTAGCTTCTCGGCAAGAATAGTTTTCACAAAATCAGCTGCCGAAAGGGCAGCAAACTGGGGAGTAAACTCAACGAAAAGGACAGCATCAACACCCAGATTCTTAAAAGATTCAATTTTCTCATTTTGTGATGACAGCAACCTAAGATCATCAGGCTGAGTTCCTATTACAAGCCTTGGATGCGGCCAAAAGGTTATAACAAGGCTACTTGTGTTAAACTCCTTTGCCCGTTTAATAACCCCTGCAAGAATCTGTTGATGACCAATGTGTACTCCGTCGAAAAACCCGATGGTAGCGACTGAATTAAAAACATCGACCTCGTTGAGATTATGAAAAACCTTCATCCTAGTAAAATGTTGGGCAAAGTTAGTAAAAAATGGAATCCGAAACCTCGAAAAATACCTTTTGGAGATTTCGGAAACCGATGTTAATCTTTAAATCCAGTGCAGCAAGCAGCTGCTCAATGTGTCTTTGAAGTTCGAGGAAGTTACTACATTCTATAGAAATCATTCCCCTTATCGTCGACCAGAATAAAAGCTGGGAAGTTTTCCACCTCAATTCGGTAAATGGCCTCCATGCCGAGTTCGGGATACTCAAGCAGCTCAACTTTTTTAATATTATTCTGAGCCAGGATGGCGGCTGGTCCACCAATGCTTCCCAAGTAGAAACCTCCGTGCTTTTTACAGGCATCGGTAACGGCCTGACTACGATTGCCTTTCGCAATCATAACAAGGCTTCCGCCATGGCTCTGGAACAAATCAACATACGAGTCCATTCGGCCAGCGGTGGTTGGGCCAAAAGAACCGGAAGGCATGCCAGGAGGTGTTTTTGCCGGTCCGGCATAGTAAATTGGGTGATCCTTAATGTACCGAGGCAAATCCTCTCCGTTATTGAGGCGCTCCTTCAGCTTTGCGTGTGCAATATCGCGGCCAACAATGATGGTACCGTTTAGTGATAGCCTTGTGCCAACCGGATGCCTTGAAATTTCGGCAAGGATCTGTTTCATAGGTTGGTTCAGGTTAATTTTCACCGCTCCATCAACCTCTGATTTTCTGTACTTTTCCGGGATGTATTTTCCAGGGGTTTTTTCCAACTTCTCAACCCAAATTCCATCTTTAGAAATTTTTGCTTTGATGTTTCTGTCGGCAGCACAGGATACGCCCATTCCAACCGGGCACGATGCTCCATGGCGAGGTAAACGAATAATCCTCAAATCGAGCGCAAAGTACTTGCCACCAAACTGAGCGCCAATGCCCAACTTATGAGCTGCTTCAAGAATTTTTTTCTCTAAAGCTACATCGCGGAAGGCCTGACCTCCATCGGTGCCCTCGGTGGGCAAATTGTCGAGGTATTTGGCGGAAGCCAACTTCACGGTTTTTAGGCATGCTTCGGCGGAGGTTCCACCTATAACAAAGGCAATGTGATAAGGAGGACAAGCTGCTGTGCCCAGCGACTTCATTTTCTCCACAAGGAAAGCCTCCAGCTTCTCCGGATTCAGCAACGCTTTGGTTTCCTGGTAAAGCTGGGTTTTATTTGCAGAGCCTCCACCTTTTGCAATGAAAAGGAATTTATACTCGTTCCCCTCAGTGGCGTAAATATCAATTTGAGCCGGAAGGTTTGTTCCCGAGTTCTTCTCCTTGTACATGTCGAGGGGTATGGTTTGCGAGTAGCGGAGGTTCTCCTCGGTGTAGGTTTTGTAAACGCCCAGCGAAAGGGCTTCCTCGTCGCCACCACCGGTCCAAACTTGCTGGCCCTTTTTTGCAACAACAGTTGCAGTTCCGGTATCCTGACAGTAGGGCAATTTTCCGTTGGCCGAAACTTCAGCGTTTTGAATTAAGGTTAACGCTACGTACTTGTCGTTATCGCTAGCATCGGGGTCGGAGAGTATTTGAGCCATTTGCTGCAGGTGTTCAGGGCGAAGGTAGAACGAAACATCGCGCATGGCTGCTCGTGCCAGTAATGTTAGCCCTTCGGGGGCTACTTTCAAAATTTCTTTCCCCTCGAAATTTGCGACTGAAACATGTTCCTTTGTTAACAGGTAATATTCAGTTTTGTCATCCCCGATGGGGAATGGGTTGTAGTACTTAAATTCGGGTGTGGGCATGGTTTGAGTTATTTTAGGTTAGGGTTGAGGTTGAGGTTGAGGTTGAGGTTGAGGTTGAGGTTGAGGTTGAGGTTGAG
>DAOSWM010000033.1:0-34086 GCA_035380045.1 Tenuifilaceae bacterium
ACCAACCCGGCAACAACCATTAGGATAAAGAGAATTTTTAAAATATCCTTCGATTCGTGGAACAGAATTATTCCCAGAATGGCTGTGCCAACCGCACCAATTCCTGTCCATACTGCGTATGCCGAACCAACCGGTAGCGTTTTTAGCGAGATGGAAAGTAGCCAAATACTTATTGCCATAGCAATAATTGTAAACACCGATGGCCAAAGTTTGGTGAATCCGTTGGAATATTTCATCCCAATGGCCCAGGCGGTTTCGAAAAGTCCGGCAATAAAAAGTACTATCCATGCAATATTCGATTTCATGCTGAAGGGGAGTTGAAAACTGGATGATTTATTGAAGTAATTACCTCATAATTTTTTTGTACAACCCCACAAATATATTCATTGCCGGAACCTTTTCCATGTATTTTTTGTATTCGGTGCCAAACTTTTCAACTAGAAAATTGTCCTCTCTCTTTGTTCCAAGGTAGGTAAGGTAAATTCCGGGGATACCCAATACAATAAAAATCCAGTGAGGGTAGATGAATGGTGTAGCGATAAAAATTGAAATTATTCCTCCGGTGTACTGTACGTGCCGAACAACTGAGTAAAGTCCGGTAGTTACAATGTTACTGGTATGTACGTAGGACCTGTCCTTTTTTACGCCACCCTTAACCCTGAAGTAAAAGAAGGGATAAACTACCAGCAGCATTCCAAAAGCCCAGATAATGAAACCAATACAGGTTAGCGTGTTGTTTGCGTTGGGCTCAATAATATTTAGGAAAACAAGCGGATTAAGAGGAAAGCAGATTACCATTAACAAGTAAGCAGTAATATCGACAAGGTTAACAGAGTACTCTTTCTTCATTATTTTACTGTTTCGTTGCTTAGGTAGTTAACGTTGAACCTTCGGCGTACAACGCCCTTTTTTAAATGGTACTTAGGATAGCCAATAATTAGGGAAGCCAGCGCAACTTCCGATTGTGGTATCTGAAAAACTTCCCTAATTTTCTTGTCCTTATTTATGGCAGGAGGAATCAACCCTATAGCAGTAGCACCTAATCCCAGAGCGTGTGTAGCAAGAAGTGCGTAGGTTAGCTTTATATGCGAATCCTCAATGGCTTCAGGAGTTCCCTTTTGCGAGTGAAAAATTATGAGGGAAGGGGCTCTCCGGGTAATATTGTCAATCCCATTTTTTATGTCGTAGTGCCCAATTTTTACCATGGGAAGTATATGGTCGCGCAGGGTTCTGTATGAATTCTCTCCGGCGTTACGTCGTATCATGTATCGGATAAATGGATTTTTAAACCATTTTTCAATATTGTTGTAAAAGTTTGAAAGCAGCGGTAACGCATTTGCCAGAATATCTTTGTTATTAACAACAGTAATATTTATGTTGCTGGCATCGGCACCAAAGGGTGCCAGCGAAACAGAATCGATTATTTTCTCAATAACCATATTTGGAACCGGAACATCGGAAAAGTTTCTAACAGAGCGACGTTGAAGCAGAAAACACCTGAACCTGTCGTAGTCGGCTGCAAACTCTTTTAAATCAACAATATCCTTGCCGTACTCTAACCCGTCGATGGTAATTGAATTGGTTGCGCAAATTGCCATACACTGGCCGCACTTTATGCATAAGTGCAATTTATTCTCATCAAAAGCAGTTGGGGTACCGTTGGAGGGAATGATTATGTGAGCCGGACAAACCTCGGTGCAAAGGTTACAACTACTACACGTATCATGATTAATTGAGTTCATAATTAGTTGTAGATTAATTGATTGAGATTTTGTATATGTAAAATTATAACATTTTTAACCCTTTGTCAAGGTAAAAAACCATTGTTTTACGTATCGGCATTTTTTGTATTTTTGCAGGCTGTTATCAAGTTTTGAATCAATTTTTAATTTTATAATATTCTCATGGAAATTTCTGCTAAGTACAATCCTGCTGAGGTTGAAGACAAGTGGTACCGCTACTGGATGGAAAACAAATTCTTTCATTCTGTTCCCGACAATCGCGAACCTTTCTGTATAGTAATTCCTCCACCCAACGTAACCGGTGTTCTTCACATGGGGCATATGCTCAACAATACCATTCAGGATGTGATGGTGCGCAGGGCGCGAATGCTTGGCAAGAATGCTTGCTGGGTTCCCGGAACCGACCACGCTTCAATTGCTACCGAGGCGAAAGTGGTGGCCAAACTTCGGGCTGAAGGAATTGATAAGAACAAGCTAAGCCGCGAGGAATTTCTGGAGCATGCTTGGGAATGGAAGGAGAAGCATGGTGGAATTATTCTTGAGCAGCTAAAAAAACTTGGTGCATCGTGCGATTGGGACCGAACAGCTTTCACCATGGACGAGAAACTTTCGGCCAGCGTTATTAAGGTTTTTGTCGATTTATACAACAAGGGAAAAATTTACCGTGGAGTTCGAATGGTAAACTGGGATCCACAGGCCAAAACAGCTGTATCCGACGAGGAGGTTATTTACCGCGAGGTGAAAAGTAAGCTCTACTACCTAAACTATAAAATTGATGGCGAGGATGGTTTTGTAACTATCGCCACTACACGTCCCGAAACAATTCTGGGCGATACCGCCGTTTGCGTTAATCCAAACGATCCACGCTACACGAATCTGAAAGGGAAACGAGTTTTGGTTCCGCTCATAAATAGAAGCGTACCCATTATTTACGATGAGTATGTTGATGTGGAGTTTGGAACCGGAGCGCTGAAAGTAACTCCCGCACACGACATTAACGACTACATGCTTGGCGACAAGCATAACCTCGAGAGCGTTGATATTTTCAACGACGATGGAACCATGAGCGCTGCCGCACAACTTTATATCGGAATGGATCGATTCGAGGTTCGTAAGGTGATTGTTAAAGATTTGGAAGCAGCAGGAAATGTTGCAAAAATTGAGGATTACACCAATAAAGTTGGTTACAGCGAGCGAACCGATGCAGTTATTGAACCGAAACTTTCAATGCAGTGGTTCCTCGACATGAAGGAGATTTCAAAGCCTGCACTCGATTCAGTAATGAATGGCGATATAAATATCTATCCACACAAGTATGTAAACACTTATCGCCACTGGATGGAGAATGTGAAGGATTGGTGCTTATCGCGCCAGCTATGGTGGGGACATAGAATTCCTGCGTGGTATCTTCCCGAAGGTGGTTACGTTGTTGCAAAGAATGAAGAAGATGCGCTGAAACTTGCCCGCGAAAAATCGGGAAATCAATCGTTGCAAATTTCAGATTTAAGGCAGGATGAGGATGTTCTTGACACCTGGTTCAGCTCATGGCTCTGGCCAATTTCCGTTTTCGACGGAATCAATCATCCTGATAACGAGGATATCAAGTACTACTATCCAACCGATGAGCTGGTTACCGCTCCCGAAATTCTTTTCTTCTGGGTTGCTCGTATGATAATTGCAGGTTACGAATATCTTGGCGAAAAACCATTCAAGAATGTTTACCTAACAGGAATTGTTCGCGACAGCCAGAAACGAAAAATGAGTAAGCAGCTTGGTAATAGTCCCGATCCGCTCGATTTGATTGCAAAGTACGGAGCCGACGGAGTTAGAGTTGGAATGCTGCTATGTTCCGCTGCCGGAAACGATTTACTGTTCGACGAAAGTTTAACCGAGCAGGGACGTAACTTCAGCAACAAAATCTGGAACGCATTCCGATTGGTGATGGGCTGGCAGGTTGACGAAAGTTTGGCTCAACCACAATCAGCAAAAGTTGCTGTTGAATGGTTTAACAATCTTCTCAATCGCGAAATTGCACAAATCGATGACGATTTCTCAAAATATCGTCTCTCCGAGGCGCTGATGAACGTTTACAAACTTTTCTGGGATGAGTTCTCATCATGGTTCCTTGAAATGGTGAAGCCAGCGTATCAGCAACCAATCGATGGAGTTACCTACAAAGCAGTTCTTGAAATTTTTGATAAGTTGCTGGCAATTCTGCATCCATTTATGCCGTTCATAACCGAGGAACTCTGGCATCATCTTTATCCACGGAAAGAAGGTGAAAGCATTATGGTTTGCCAAATGCCGAAGGCAGAAAGTATCGATACACAGCTGCTTGAGAAGGTTGAATTGATGAAGGAGGTTGTAGCAGGAGTTCGCAATCTTCGTCAGGAAAAGAATATTCCAAACAAGGACGCTTTATCGCTGATGGTAAAATCCGAAGAAAAATTTGGCGAAGGAATTGAAAGCGTAATTGTAAAGCTTGCCGGACTTGATTTGCTCAGCTACGTTGAGGATAAAGTTGACGGAGCCGGAAGTTTCTTAGTAAAATCAACAGAATTTTTTATTCCGCTTGATGGATTTGTAAATCCTGAAGAGGAAATTAAAAAAATTACCGAAGAGTTGAATTATACCAAAGGATTTCTACAGAGCGTTCAAAAGAAGTTAAGCAACGAGCGGTTTGTAAATGGTGCTCCTGCTCAGGTTGTTGAAGTGGAGAGGAAGAAGCAAGCTGACTCCGAGGCAAAAATTAAAGTTCTGGAAGAAAGACTCAAGGAGTTATCGTAAGCACCTAAACAGCAAGGTAATAAAGATTTAGTAAAGAGGTCGGTTACATTTCCGGTCTCTTTTTTTATTCCTGATTTCATGTAATCAATCCAATAAAAAAATGTAAATTGTTTTGCATTATTTTTAATATTTGAAACTTATATCAGGGTTTTGGAGTAATAGTATATAAATAATTTTAGGGAGCATCGTTATGATGGGGTTGAACTTGTTTATTCTTGTTCTGGTTCTTTCGTCCATACTTTCATTTATACTTGCCTTTTTTCTATGGAATAAAAGAAGCGTTCTTGGAACACCATCTCTAGCTGGTGTTTTGGCTGCAATTGGCATTTGGGCTTTGGCCAATGGTATTGAGTACGTTGTTCCTACCCTAAGCCAAAAAATGATTTTTGTGGCTATTCGCTACTTTGGAATAGTTCAGGTTCCGGTTTGGCTCTTCCTGTTTACCTGCGAATACACCAAGCACTTTGAGGATATTCCTGGAAAGCATAAACTTTTTCTATGGTTAATTCCTATTGCATCAATGGTTTTTGCAATTACAAACAATTCACATAACCTCTTCTTCTTAGATGTAAAGTTAAATGCATACAAATCAATTAGTTTTGTTCAATTAGAGCATGGCTTATGGTGGTGGATTCATACTTTCTACTCATACTTGCTTATCCTAATCTCGTTTTTTTTATTGGTACTTAGCACATTTAAAAGTTCCGAGCAGCAAAAACACCAAATTTATATTCTGTTAGCTAGTATTACTGTTCCCATATTTTCAAACTTTGTTTACATTATTGGCTGGCGTCCTTTATCCTTTGTTGATTTAACTCCCATTGCATTTGCAGTAACAGGAATCTTGTTCTTTTGGGGCATATACTCCAAAAAACTATTCAACCTAAAGCCAATTGCGCTCGATACCCTTTTTGCCAATCTGCCCGACGGAATTATTGTGCTAGACAATTCAAATATCATTATCGACATAAACCATGCTGCCCTTGAGATGGTTTCCTTGCATACGGATGAAGTTGTTGGGAAACCTATTGATGAAGTTTTCGCTCCCTACAATGAACTCTTCAACGCTCTGGATTCATCATCAAGGGAGTTTCAGTACAACCGTAAAATATACGATTTTCTGCAATCGCCAATCTACGGGAAACAGAATGTTAAAGTAGGTTTACTGCTTATTTTCCGAAATGTTAGCGAGAAAAAACAAACAGAAACTGAACTAAAATCAACCCGCGACCGATTCGAGCTGGCTGTTGTTGCTGCCGGCCTTGATACATGGGAAAATAACCTGGTTACAGGCGAAAGAATTGGTGGGGATAAAATTTACCTCGAACTTGGGTATAAACCAAACGAAATCCCTAGAAGCATTGACGACATTTTTAGGTTAGTTCACCCCGATGATTTGAAAAATGTGAAGCAACGAATAAACAACCATGTTGCAGGCAAAACCAGCATGTATACTGCTGATTTTAGAATAAAAGACAAACTTGGTAACTACCAGTGGGTTACAAATTACGGGAAGGTTGTTGAACGAGATAGCGAAGGCAATACCACTCGTTTTATAGGCTTAACCCTAAATATTAACGATAGAAAACGAATTGAAGAGCGCACCAAAAAACAGAACGATGAGTTGCTGAAAGCCAACGCCGAGAAGGATAAGTTCTTCTCCATCATCGCACATGACTTGCGGGGCCCCTTCCAGGGTTTTATTGGTCTCACCGAACTTATGTCGGAGAGCATTCAATCCATGAGCCATGATGAAATTCAGGATTTGTCGCGTACTCTTCAGGGCACAGCTAAAAACCTGTATGAACTTCTTGACAACCTGCTAAACTGGGCTGTTGTGAAGCGGGGTCAAAAAAGATTCAATGTAGAACGTGTTAACCTCTCTTCAATTGTCGGAACAATTGTCGAAATAGTAAAACACCAAACACATCTTAAACAGCAGGAATTAAAAAATAACATTGATAAGGATATTAATGTGTACGCCGATAAGGAAACCCTGAAAACAATAATTAGGAACCTTGTTTCGAATGCTGTTAAGTTTACACCACATGGCGGAAAAATTTCAGTCACCTCTGCCGACAGGCAAAATGGTTTTATCGAAGTATCAGTTGAAGACACAGGTATTGGAATGTCAGCTACTCTTAAGGATAACCTCTTTAAAATAAACCAAAAAGTATCCAGATTAGGCACTGATGATGAACCTAGTACCGGTTTAGGCTTAATTCTATGCAAAGAATTAATTGAGAAACATGGCGGTGTTATATGGGTTGAAAGCGTGCCAGGGAAAGGAAGCAATTTCAGGTTCACGCTACCAAAAGTAGAGTAAATATAATTAACACAAACCTCTTTTTTTATCATGGCTTTCTGTTTTTGTTGACATAAATCATCTTGCCAAATAAGGAATTTGTGTTTAATTTTATCAATTTACTTATTTAATGTCATCCAATGACTGATAAGGATATCGCTTTGAAAGGTAGCGTTCATGATATAATCATTGTTTGGGACTACCTATCGCAAACCATATCATTTTCAAGCAGAAGTTTGCTTGCTGAGTTAGGCTATACTATTAACAACCAAATTATTGACGAGAATAGCTGGCGGCAGCTAATCCACCCTGACGATAAGGGTGCTCTTCAAAGTGACGAAACAACAATTCTATCAACATCCAGAAAAAAAGATACATTCACACTCAATATTCGGCTTAAACATCAAACTGGTAGCTGGGTGTGGTATAACTTATACACCAGCATTCTCGAAGAAACCTCAGGAGGAGAAGCATCAAAAGCCATTTTTTTATTCAAATCGAGTATCGCCAAGGATGAATTAGAAAAGTTGCTTCTTGAAAGCAACGAAAGGTTTAGAACCCTTGCGAACGCATCGTTTGGAGGTATAGGGATTCACAACAAGGGTTTAATTATTGAAGCGAACCAGGAGCTGGCTCGAATGTCAGGGTTCGACCACAGCGAACTTATAGGAATGGATGGCCTTATGCTTATTGCTCCCGAACAGCGCGAAAATGTTCTGCAAAAAATTGTATCAGGCTACGAGAAACCTTACGAATCGTTAGGAATTCGCAAGGACGGAACCATGTACCCGCTCGAAATTCAAGGGAAACAAATTCCATACAAAGGCGAAACGGTAAGAGTAACTGAATTCAGAAATATTGAGGAAAGAAAAAAAGCCGAGAAAGCCATGTTTGCCATCGAGCAAAGCTACGAGAGCATTATTGAATTAGCTGTTGATGGCATACTTATTGGTGACATTAAAGGCATTGTAACAAAGGCAAATAAACGATTCCTTGAAATTTCAGGGAAAACTAAAAAAGAGGTTGAGGGGCTTCATATTAGCAAGCTGTTTTCACAGAAAATCCTAAAGGAAAAACCCTTACGGTTTGATATTCTTAGCAAGGACAAAACCCTGGTTACTGAACGGGAACTTGAAAAACCTGACGGAACGCACGTGGTTATCGAAATGCACTCCAAAATGATGCCCAATGGTTCGTACCAGTCAATTATTCGCGATATTACCGAGAGGAAAAAATCGGAGTTGGCCTTGATTGAAAGCGAAAGCATGTTTCGAACTCTATTCGAAACTGCCAACGATGCCATTTTTATAATGGATAGTGAACATTTTATCGATTGTAACTCTAAAACGGAGGACCTCTTTGGAGTTGAAAAGACAAGTATCATTGGTCATTCACCCATAGAGTTTTCTCCAGAATATCAGCCCGATGGGCAGCTATCCGCCCAAAAAGCGATGCAGAAAATTGAAGCAGCCAAGCATGGCGAACCTCAGTTTTTTGAATGGGTTCATCGTAAAGCCAATGGGAACCTATTCTATACCGAAGTTAGCCTTAATCAGGTTCTAATCAATGGGAAGCAACTTACCCAAGCTATAGTTCACAACATTGACAAACGAAAGAAGCTGGACATCGAACTTCAGTACGAGCAATTCCTCATGATGAACCTGATGAATAATGTTCCCGATCAGGTTTACTTCAAGGATAAGAATAGCTGTTTCATTAGGGTGAATAATAACGTGGCCACTCGGTTCGGGTTCTCAGACCCTAAAGATATTATTGGCAAATCCGACTTCGATTTCTTTGCTCACGAACATGCAGAGAACGCCTACCGGTTGGAACAAAAAATCATATCAACTGGAACGTCAATTGAAGGAATCGAAGAGATGGAAACCTGGCCCGACGGGAGAATCACGTGGGTGTCAACTTCAAAAATGCCTCTTAGAAATGAAACGGGAGAGATAATTGGTACATTTGGCGTTTCTCGCGATATTACATTCAGAAAAAAAGCTGAGCAAAGTTTGCGCGAAAGCGAGATGCGTTTACGCACACTTAGCGATAATCTACCGATGGGTTTAGTTTACCAAGTCGATTCTGGCATTGATGGAACTAAACGCGAGTTCAAATATATTAGTGCCGGGGTAGAAATAATGCATGGGGTAACCCCACAGGAAGTTATCAACGATTTCACTTGCCTATACAGCCAACTTCTAGAGGAGGATGGAAAAAAAATGGCTGAGCAGGAAAGAATTGCCCTGGCAAACTTCTCCTCATTTAGGGTTGAAGTTAGGTACGTTACAAAGCAAGGAGAAACAAGGTGGATACTTATCTCTTCATCACCAAGGAAAGCCGACAACAATCACATAATTTGGGATGGGATTGAGCTTGACATCACTGAACAAAAACGAGCTGAACAAGCACTTCGCGAAAGCGAAGAAATGTATAGACTTGTTGTAGAATCAACAAATGAAGGAATATGGGATTGGGATATTGAAACCAACATAGCAGTATTCAGCGATAGGTATTACACAATGCTTGGCTATAAACCTGGCGAATTTGAGGGTAGCTACGAAAACTGGCGAAAACTGATACACCCTGATGACATTGGCTGGACAGAAGTTGTGATAAAAAAGCATCTTGAGGAGCAACTATCTGAGTTCAACGTGGAGTATAGAATGAAAGCGAAGGATGGCAACTGGCGGTGGATTCATGCTAAAGGCAAAGTTGTAGGAAAAAATAGCCAGGGAAAACCTAATCGGGTTCTTGGAAGTCATGAAGATATTACCGAAAGGAAACAGGTTGACGACGAAATTCGCGAATCGAGGAATCTGCTCCAAACCATTCTCGACACCATTCCTGTTCGGGTTTTTTGGAAGGATAAAAACCTGAACTACCTTGGATGCAACAGAGCATTTGCTAAGGATGCAGGATTCACATCTCCTCTACAAATTATTGGCAAAAACGATTTTGATCTAGCGTGGTCAGCCCAGGCCGAACTTACCCACGCCGACGATTTAGCGGTAATAAATACGGGTAAAGCAAAAATTGGCTACGAGGAGTATCGCGTTTCCTCCAATGGCGAAGTAATCTGGCTCAGAACCAGCAAGGTTCCACTACGCTCGCCCAATGGCGATGTACAGGGTGTACTGGGAACCTTTGAAAATATTACCGATAGCAAGCAAGCCAAAGATGAACTCTACAGAAGTTACGCTGAAAACCAGGCTCTACTGGCTGCAATTCCTGATTTAATGTTCGTGTTCACCCGCGAAGGAATTTTTGAAGACTACTACTCATCATCGTTAGATGATCTACTCCTCCCGCCCGAGCATTTTTTGGGAAAGCATATAACAGATGTTTTACCTAACGAGTTGGCCAACCAAACCTTGCAGCACCTAGACCTTCTATACAGTACTGGCGAAAACCAGTTCTACGAGTATCAGATTGAAATTGACGGGAAAAAGAATCTGTACGAATCGCGCATGGTTAAGATTGACGAACAAAGAGTAATAACCATCTGCCGCGATATAACCGAAAGGAAAAAAAGCGAGGAAGCCATTGAGATTGAAAGAGCCTACTTCGAGCACCTTTTCGATAGCTCGCCCGAAGGTATCGTTGTGCTCGATGAGAATGATTGCATCGTTCGTTGTAACTACGAGTTTACCCGAATGTTTGGTTACACCTCCGATGAGGTTATTGGGAAAAGAATTAACTCGTTAATTGTTCCAACGGATCTTGCCAACGAGGGTATGGAGCTAACCAATAAGGTTGCCATTGGCAACCTTATCATGCACGAAACCAAACGAATGAGGAAGGATGGGTCGCTAATCGATGTGTCTATTCTGGGGAAACCAATTCGTTTTAAGGGCGGGCAAATTGCCGTTTACGGCATATACAGAGATATTACCGACAGGAAAAAAGTTGAAGAGGAACTGATTTTTAAAAACTACGAAATCGAATCGCAGAATGAGGAGTATAGAAAAATAAACGAAGAGCTGCATAAAGCCAAAGAGCAAGCGGAAGAAAGCGATAGGCTAAAATCAGCTTTCCTCGCCAACATGAGCCACGAGATACGTACTCCCATGAACGGTATTATTGGTTTCTCACAGCTTCTTGTGAGCCCCGAAACCGGAAAGGAAGAAACCAGCCAGTATGTTGACATTATCCATAGCTGCAGTAATCAGCTGCTTACCATAATTAACGACTTGATTGATATCTCTAAAATTGAAGCGAACCAGGTAACCATCCTCGAATCGGAAGTAGAACTTAACAAACTTCTTCATGAGCAGTATATGCTGTTCGACAAAAAGTTTAGAGAAAAAGATATTGAGTTTACTCTATCAACCGGATTAGAAAACTCACTTGCTAACATACACACCGACTCATCGAGGCTCAAACAAATAATATCAAACCTGCTGAACAACGCCATAAAGTTCACAAAACAGGGCTTTGTGAGATTTGGCTACACAAAGAAAAATGATGTGCTCGAATTCTATGTGAAAGATTCAGGCATAGGAATTTCCAACGATTTTCATGAGATTATTTTTGAGCGTTTCCGACAGGTAGAAACGAAACTTTCAACTCAGGCTGGAGGTACCGGTTTAGGGTTAGCAATCTCCAAAGCATTTATCGAAAAAATGGGGGGAAGAATCTGGGTTGAATCCCAACCAGATTCGGGCTCGCATTTCTACTTCACTATCCCCTACAAACCTGTTGAAAACATTAATTTCTCAGGAAACTCGCTTATAGGTGTTGATGAGAAGTTAACAAGCAAACCCAACACTATCCTTATTGCCGAAGATGATGATTTTAACTACCTTTATATTAGCGAATTATTCGCTGAATTTGAGGTAAAACTGCTTAGGGCAAGCACCGGTTTAGAGGCTGTAAACCTGGTTAAAGAGAATCCTGAAATTGGCATCGTTCTAATGGATATAAAAATGCCCGACATGGATGGATACGAAGCAACAATGCAAATAAAAAGTATTCGAAAAAAATTGCCAGTAATTGCTCAAACAGCATACGCATTCTCGAGCGATAGAGAAAAAGCAATTGAAGCTGGCTGTGATGATTATTTATCGAAACCACTAAAGCGAGAAAAACTCATATCACTAGTATCCAAGTACTTAAGAAATGACGAGTAGAGGAATCACATTTAATTTTACAGCTATACCCTACTTATGTTGGCTGCTGGTTTTATAACAATAGTTGCCAAAGATGCAACAACTAACGTAAAAATAAAATTTGCAACCCGGGCAGTAATCACTGTTTTATCAAAACCCAAGCTAATCCATAGAATTGTAAACAGCAACCCTGCAACTATAGTGGTAACCACTGCCCGACCATGGTAACGCTTCCAAAAAAGAGTGAAGAGAATTACCACCGAGAAGGTGCAACCAATTCCTGCCCAAACGTAACCCACAAGCGTAAAAATTAGCTTTTGTGGCGAAACGTAGGCTACGCCAAGTGCAACAATGGCTATAAGCGCAGTAATTACTCGTGAACGGCGTAACCCTTTCCTGCTATCAACCTTTTTGCTGAATGGTTTCACCAAATTTTCGCTCATTTCTGTAGCAGAAAGCACAAGTAGCGAGTCGGCCGTTGAAATCATTGCAGCAATTGCTCCCGTAATTAAAACCGCGGCAATAGCGGGAGGAAATATTTTTAGCAGAACAGCCGGCATTACGTACTCCTGATCGGTAAGCGTGCCCGGACCGAAAATTGCCAAACCAATTAAACCCAGCAACATTGCGCCAACGTATGCCACCAGTGTCCAGGCTATTCCAACATTTCTAGCTTTTTTTGCCTGTTTCATATCTTTAATCGCCATAAAGCGAAGCGAAAGCTGTGGCATTCCGCCAAGGTAACCAAAAAACCAGCTGAATCCGGAAACTATAACTCCCCCAGCAGCAAATCCTTTTAACCCGTTAAAGAGGGAAAGATGTCCGGGTCCGGCCATCTGTAGTGCGCTAGGAATTGAATTTGCAAAAACATCGGGATTGTTTGTTATGTAGTAGATACCGGCTATTGGACCAATTACCAGGGTTGTGATCATTACCAACGCCTGCACAACATCGGTGTAAACCACGCTGGTAAATCCACCGTAAATTGCGTAGGGAACAATTATTAGCGCAGTAACCAGCATTCCCCATTCGGGTTTTATGCTGAACATTGCATGCAACGTTTTTCCACCGCCAAGAAACTGGGCGCCAACGTAGAAGAAGAAAAAGAAAACGATGGTAAAGCTACCAACAATCCGAATCATTTTTCCTGCATCGCCATGCCTGCGGGCAAGGTAATCGGCGAAGGTGTTGGCATCGTACTTCTCAGCTTCATCGCGCAGTCGCCACGATAGCAGCCACCAGGCTGCAATAATTCCGAACACACAACCCAACGCCGTCCAAATTTCGGTAAGCCCCATGGCGTAGGCCGCGCCGGGTAATCCCAACAACGCCCACGACGATTCACCTGTAGCCCGCTCGCTAAGTGCTGCAACCCAGCCGGGAAGATTTCGACCGGCAATAGCAAAATCCTTATCCGATTTAACTTTTCGTCCTTGATAAATCCCCCAAATAATTAGCATCGACAAGTAGGCAAACATTACAACGGCCAGCTGAATTTGTGAGTCCATGTTTAATAGATTATAAATTTGGTAGGCAATTTATGGAAAATTGAATAAACATCAAAGTTGAAAGCAATTGTTCATAATCAAAGGCTATTTGCTTCTAAAATTACCTTTTTGTAAAAAATGATTTAGCAAGCAAAGAATAATAATTTTTAATAAGTCACCTGTGATTATTTGAAATTTCGCTTTTTTATTCAACAAAAAAATATAGAATTTGCTATGAATAACTGGAGACAAAACTTGACAATCCTCCTAATTATTAGTAACTTGTGCAGACCCAACCATAATCTTTGAAATAATGAAAAAAACTCCCTTTTTTTATTTGCTATTGATTTTGGTTATTAATTTCCAACAAAATTATGCGCAAGAACCAGATTGGACCCGAGTTCTCCAGTTTAACACTCTCGATCTTCAATACGGCAATGTCGTAACAGCAGATGCTGAAAATGCCTACATGGCAGGTAGTGTTTGCGATCAAATTACCTTCGATGGTACAAGTTTTACAAGTGTAGGAACACACGACTTGATTATTGTAAAAGTCAGCAATACGGGTGTTACTGCATGGAAAAAGCAATTCAATGCCCAGGCAAATGGCGACATAACACCCAATGCAATAAAAGTAGATGCTAACAATAACATATATATATCGGCCACTTTTACAGGAACCGCAACTATTGGCAACAGCACTATCACTTCCGGAACATTATACAATGCGTTTATTGCCAAATTTGATATTAATGGAAATGGTTTATGGGCTACAGCATTCTTAGCTGAAGGAACTGGCAGTAGTAAAATCGCTATCGATGATACAGGTAATTCATATTTAATAAGCAGCAGCAGTAAACTTTTAAAATTTGACAATTCCGGTGTAAAGTTATGGGAACAATGCTACTCTGACAAAACTTTGCAGGCTATTGCCGTTTACGGTTCCAATCTTTACATAGGTGGAGACCTTCAGGAAGAAACTATTACTTTCGGTTCATTAACTTTAACCCCACAAGGTGGATTTTATACCGGTTATTTGGTGAAAGCCGATTTAAACGGGGTTTACAATGATTCACTTGTTGTTCGTGGTTCAACTTGGGGATACGGCTCCACGATATGCGATATAGCAATTTGTAATAGCGGAGATTTAATTATTACCGGAGGTTATACCCAAGACCTGATTTTAGGTACTGAAACTATTACAAACCCTTCCTATTCTTTCTATACTTACATTGCAAAATGTAACACTGATTTTGATTTTGAATGGGTTAAGTCAAGTACTTCTAATACTAATGCATTGTTTAATTTTAGATTATTTATTGACAATTCTAACAATATCTATGAATATGGTTTAAGTAATCGTTATTTTAATTATGATTCATTCAGTTCTTGCCCAGATTTTGGGCAATTTTTGTTTCAGTTTGATCCAAATGGTGATGCAACAAACACCTACTGCCTTCAAAACAGGTCTTCTTATGACAGAACTATTGTTACACCAGAAGGAAAAATTCTCACCACAGGTTCGTACGATGTTAGCGGAGATCCTTTGTATGGAAACCTGTACATAAATCAATATGATGATGAAACTTTAGAATGGCAAAAGATTTCAACTAACACCCTTTCAGGTTCTGCCGAAGTAAATTTTGTAAAGCATGATTCATTAGGAAATACATTCATAAAATCGAGGGCAACAGGTTACTGCAACTATTTTGGAACTACCATAAACAGTATTAACAGCGTTACACTTATTTCAAAGCATGATATTGCCGGAAATTTATTGTGGCTAAACCAATTAGTTGATTTAAAGCCCAACACAACACTTGCATGGAGATCTTTCGGCCCAGGATTTATCCTCGATAAGGATGACAATGTACTTACCATTGGCCGCTTTGAAAATTCATTGAACATTGGAAACCAAACTTTCATTAATCAGAATACCCTTAACGATGGTTATGTTGCGAAGTACAGCTCATCCGGTCAATTTGAATGGGCTGTACAGCTGAATGCTAACGGGCAGATAATTACAATAGATGGCATTACAGCCGATAGCGAAGGAAATGCTATTGTATCCGGCTCATTCAAAGGAGAAATAACTATTTCAAGCCATACTATAAGCGCAGGCACTGGTTATGGTGTATTCATTATAAAATTCGATGCTAATGGTAATTATTTATGGGCACAAGGCTTTCCTATAGGTGATCTGGTTTATAGTGCAATGGTGAGTGTTGATAAAAACGATAACATTTACCTTGCTGGTGAAATGTATGATTGGACAACCAATTTATTGACATTCGGAACAGTTTCCACACCACAAACGAACGAAGATGGTGCAGTAGTTTTAGTAAAATTTGATACCGATGGTAACCCGCAGTGGGCTAATACCTATGGCGGTGCTATAGGTGCCTCAGGAGCCGATAGTTTTCAATCAAATATAAAAACCGATGCGGATGGTAATACATACCTTTGGGGAATGTGTCAGAATAATGCTGTTTTTGGAACAACAACTTTGACCAATCCATTTAATACTATTCCAAAATACTCATACTACTTAACAAAGATTAATTCAGCTGGCGATGTTATTTGGGCAAATGCAATTTATGAAAGTTATGATGATAGCAACCATGGCTTTAACTTTGGTGATTTATTAGACTTAGATAATTCAGGGAACATATACGTGGGTGGGCATTTTACTGATTCAATAAGTATTGCGGGTATAATATACAAACCTGAAGGCTTAAATGACTTTTTCCTTGCCCAATATTCAAACAACGGGGGCTTTCAATGGATAAAAACATTGCCTTCAGATGATCCTCGCTTTGGAAATATAAGTGCCTTTAGTGTTTTCGACGATAATGTGTTAACACTGGGTGGTTATGCCGGGAAAGAATCTACTATAGGAAATTTTGATATTGTAAACACTAGCGGATCATCGTGCATTGTTGCCACTTTAGGTTATTTACCATTTTTGAATGTATCAACCGAAACCCTAACAATCACAGCAGAAGAAAATAGCACTGCTTCGTTCGTTATAAGTTCAAATGTCAGCTGGACAGCAGAAAGCAACGAGGAATGGTTAACAGCAAGTAGTAACGCTGGCTCAGGAAACGAAGCATTAACACTTACAGCTTCAGCAAACCCAGCAATTAGTTCAAGAACTGCAACCGTAACTATTTTAGGAGATAAAGTAATTCCGAAAGCTGTAATTGTAACCCAAGATGCAGCTCTACCTAATTTGAATGTATCAACAAACACATTATCAATTGCTGCGGAAGATAGCAGCACAGCTACTTTTGACATTACTTCAAATATTGATTGGACAGCAGAAAGCGACCAAAGCTGGTTAACCGTAAGCAATAATGCCAGTTTTGGAAATGAAACAGTTACACTTACTGCCACGGCAAACCCTGCAATTAATTCAAGAACAGCAAATGTAACCGTTTCGGGAAACGGAGTAAGCACACAAACTATAATCGTAACTCAAGACGGTGCTTCCGCTGTTTTAGCGGTTTCTGCAGACACATTAACAATTGCAACAGCAGACAGCACTAGTGTTATGTTTGATATTACCTCAAATATCAGCTGGATTGTATTAAGCAGTCAAAGTTGGTTAGCTGTGAGCAGCAATTCAGGTTCGGGCAATAAAACTATTACACTTTCTGCAACGGAAAACCTCGCAACTAACTCAAGAACAGCAACCGTAACAGTATACGGAACCGGTGTAGATGAACAAGTCATTACCGTTATTCAAAGCCCGGCTTTGCCCAACTTATCAGTTTCAACCAATATATTAATTATTAAAGCAGCTGATAACAGCACTTCCTCATTTAATATTACCTCAAATACAGACTGGACAATAGAAAGCAACCAAAGCTGGTTTACTGTAAGTAAGGATTCAGGAAGTGGCAATGAATCTATAACGATAACTGCCGAAGAAAACCCAACAATAAATACAAGGACAGCAACCCTAATTGTTAATGGAACGGATGATTTGGAACAAGTCATTACAGTAATCCAAAATGCGGCAGTACCCTATTTAACCGTTTCATCCGATTCATTATCAATAGAAGCGTTAAATAATAGTTCTGCTATATTTAACATTTTCTCAAATGTAAGTTGGGTATTAGTGAGTAATCAAGACTGGTTATCAATAAGTAACTGCACAGGTTCATGTAATGAAACCGTAACTTTATCTGCAACAATTAATCCAACCACAAGTGTAAGAGCAGCAATAATATCAATTTTTGGAACCAGTTTAGAAGAGCAGACGATTACCGTTGTACAGGAAGCTGCTGAACCATCTCTAACTGTTTCAACAAATTTATTGACAATCGCTGCACCAGAGGGTAGTACCGCTACATTTGATATCACTTCAAATATCAATTGGACTGCTGAAAGCAACCAAGAATGGTTAACTGTAAATAGTAGTTCTGGTTCGGGAAATAAAACAATCGCATTAACAGCTGCTGAAAACCCAACAATTAGTACAAGAACTGCAACAGTATCCATTTCTGGGAATGATGAATTTTCACAATATGTAGTTGTCACACAGGAAGCTTCAGAACCGTTACTATCAGTTTCAATAAACACTTTAACAATCTCCGATACAGAAGGAAGCACAACAACATTCGATATTACTTCAAATATAAGCTGGCTTATTTCCTGTAATCAAGATTGGCTAACCATAAGTAACACTGCTGGAGCGGGAGACGAAACAATTACACTGACTGTTGAAGCTAACCCATCAAACAACCCACGAACAGCAACAATAACCATTTATGGCACAGGAGTAACTGAACAAACGATAACCATCATTCAATATGGAGTTACTACAAGTATTGATGAATCTTCCATTAATTACAATGCAAACATTTATCCAAATCCTAATAATGGTAAATTTATTCTTGAACTAAACAATTTCAATGGGAACGATGATATTAGCGTTACGATAGTTAATTCTCTTGGAGTAGTGAACAAAAAATTCACAATTTCAAACATTTCAACCAATTATACTCAGGAAATTGATTTAGGTAATTTGGCAAAAGGCTTATATTTTATTACATTAAAAACTAATAAAATACTGGTTACTAAATCATTGTTGATTCAATGATTTCTTCAGCAAATAAAATCTGATATATATTGGTAAAATTTCGCCTTGACTATTTGATACGAAAAGATAGTTTTCTAAAACACGTGCATTCATTTACTTATATTTAATAACCTAAAGCATAATAGTCTCCTCAAAACAATATATGCTTGCAAAGTTTTACATTTCTTCTTGAAAGAGAGTGCTGTTTTTATAACATTCCACTCTTTTTTTGTGTAAATTCGTAATGTTTAACAATTACGATTTCTCACTTTCGAAACAATATAAGCAAATGAGTAGTTCTGGTAATAAGTTTGGAGCCTTTAAGGGAGTATTCACTCCTTCAATCCTTACAATTCTTGGCGTAATTATGTATTTGCGTTTGCCCTGGATTGTTGGACAGGCAGGCCTTTGGGCAACTTTAGGAATTGTTTTGGTTGCACACATAATTTCTGTAACAACAGGATTAAGCGTTGCCAGCATTGCCACCGACAAAAAGGTAGAAACCGGAGGAACTTACTACATGATTTCCAGAAGCTTAGGGTTACCCATTGGCGGAACCTTGGGGCTTGCCCTTTTCGTGGGTTTATCGTTCAGCGTAAGCTTGTATATTCTGGGTTTTTCAGAAACTCTTCTCAGCGCATTTGGTTTTGAAGTTACCCTTAACACTATACGACTTGCGGGAGTTATAACTTTATTGTCAATTACAATTGTAACCTTTATAAGCACGAACCTTGCACTAAAAACCCAGTTTATAATACTGGCCGTTATGATTCTTTCGGTAGCCTCAATTCTTCTGGGCAAACACAATTTAACCCCAGTTACACCCCTTAGCGGAACCGCAGCGAACTCGCTACCGTGGATTGCCCTTTTTGCAATCTTTTTCCCTGCTGTTACAGGCTTTGAAGCAGGCGTTGCCATGTCGGGCGATTTGGCAAACCCCAAAAAAGCGATTCCCAGAGGTACCATCACAGCAATTTTAACTGGATTGGCCGTATACATTATCCTGGTTTTCTTCTTTGCATACACAGTTGAACGAGATTCCCTTATGAATGATTCTTCTGTGCTACTCAACATCTCGCTATACTCTCCTCTTGTTGTGGCAGGAATATGGGGTGCAACCCTCTCGTCGGCCTTTGGCAGCATTCTGGGTGCTCCACGAATTCTCCAAGCAACAGCAATGGACAGAATTACACCTAAAGTATTTGCCAAGGGAGTTGGTAAAGGGAACGAACCTCGCAATGCGCTAATTCTAACTTTCTTTATCGCGTTAGGAGGAATCCTAATTGGTGAGCTTAATGTGATTGCACGGGTTGTTTCAATATTTTTCATTATTACCTACGGCTTCCTGAACCTAACTTGTGCAATAGAAAACTGGGCAGGCTCCGATTTCCGCCCCTCCTTCCGCATTCCGGCGTGGGTTGGTATTATTGGTGCCATGGCCTGCTTTATCGTTATGATTCAGCTCGACCTTGCCGCCATGATTGGCGCAACAATTCTGCTGGGCGCTATATTCCTTCTGCTAAAACGTAAAGAGTTGAAACTCCAATCGGGCGATACGTGGGGCGGTTTCTGGTCGTCTATCGTAAAGTATGGCCTATTGAAACTTTCGGTGTCCGATACCAAGAACCAGCGTAACTGGCGCCCAAACATCATTCTGTTTAGCGGCGGCGCTAATACTCGCCCGCATCTGGTTGATATGAGCAGAATTCTGGTCGGAAAGCAGGGTGTTTTCACTAATTTTGAGCTGATTGAAAGTCCCGATGAAAAATTACTTTTTGACCGAACTGCTTCAATCCTAACAGAAACTGACCGTAACGGGAAAAAAGTAATTACCCGGAAGTATACCTGTAGCGATGTTTACGATGGAATTAAAATGATTTCAAGAGTTTACGGGTTTACCGGATTCGAACCCAATACTGTACTTATGGGCTGGGGAAAAAGAACCCAGAATGCTGAAAAATTCTTTTCAACCATCAATACGCTTCATCAACTCGATTACAACCTGGTTTTCCAGAACCAGGTTAGTACCCAAAAAAATAGTAAAACTAAAAGAATTGATTTGTGGTGGAACGGTAATAGCAGGAACATCAACTTTGGAGTTTCGCTGCTAAAATATATCACTACCGATCCAAAATGGAGAACTGCTCAGGTAAGAGTTTTGGTTATTAACTACAACTCCTCAAAAACCGACAGCATTTACGCATTGATAAACCAGGTTCTCGATAACTCCCGACTAATTGGAGATGTTAAAGTTATCAACAATTCAACCGAAAAACTTTCAGAAATTGATATCATTAAATCTGAGTCTTCATCTGCTGATTTGGCAATTGTTGAAATGGGAATTGAGCAGCACGAAAACTTGGAATTACTAAACTATATAAATCAACTGGTTGACATACCTTGCTCTTCTTTAGTCATTGAGTCAGGAAGTTACTTCGAATCAATCAACGCAAATGTTATTCCATCTGATATTGTAACAGAAAATATTAGTGTAGAGGAAAATACTACCTCGCTTTCTGAAAAAATCAACTTCCCTCAAAAAGAGCTACTAGCAGAAGAAGCGATAAAAATTGCTAAAAAACAGGAGGAGCTTCAGCATAACTTCATGGCGAACTCAATTCAATTTACTGAGAATCTACTCAATGATTTTCATGCTGATATTTTAAATCACACATCTAAACTATTTGGTTCGCTCGAAAAACTCGTAAAAGAGAGCAAGCCCGACCCAAAATCATCAACAAACAAAATTCTTACAGATTTCTCCTTTCAAACTAAGTTGAAACTTAAACAACTTGAAGAAATAACGCTTGAAAAATCATACAGAGGCATAAACGATTCGTTGGCCGTGTTTTTAAATGCTGTTGAAGAGCACAACCTAAATCTTCCTGAGTATGTAAATATAAACTTCACTAAAGGTGAACACCTGGTAAAAAAGAATGATCGATTCCGTATCCGAATTTTTAAATTAAAATCAAGAATTCGGGGACTGTTCCTTGGTTGGCCAATTTCCCAAAGGATTGAAATTTCAAGGGCAGCTGAACTTTTCCTATACTCAAATAGGTTTAATCAAATTGATAAATCACTGACAATATTTGGTTTATCAACTTTCAGCTACATAAGTAGCATTAGGCGATGCCTAGTTGATATTACAAAAAAAGTTGAGGTTCACATTAATCAACCAGAACAAATAAATATCTACGATTTTATTGCTGAAATAAAACAGTTTTCCTTCCAAATCCTAGCGGAAGCAATTAACGAGCTACATAAAGGGGTTAAACATTCGGTTGATTACTTGAATGCCGATCTGGAAAAGTGTACGCAACGGCTCTGTAATGTGATAGAGAAACCTGAAGAAAGGCACCTTCTATATCCTTTCCACAAACTCTCAAAAAAAGGAATCGGGATTGATGATCTGTTAGGCAAACCTAAAGTTTGGCTTAAAAACAACACGCTGTTCACAAACAAAAGTTTGCTCGAGTTTACAATTATCTCGCTTCGCTTCCGGCTTAAAACAAAAATCAGGAAGCAGGTTGATGAGCTGAACCGTTGGGCCGACAGCAAACTTTCCGACACAATAAAGGGCGTAAAATCAATCCTGGCTGAACTAAAAACTGCATCAGAAATCCCCGACACCACAGCAATTGTTGACAAGCTGAACGAGCTAAAAAAACCTGCTATGCAGGAACGTTTCGAAAACTTCTTTAACGATATAAACCTGATTGTTAACGAGCTAAGCGAAAAAATCGAGGTTAACGAGAACAGTTTCTTTACTGAAATCGACAGGGGAAACTTTCCTGAAAGCGAGGTAAGGGAAATTGAACTCCGGCGCAAAGCCCAGTTCTACATAGGAACTGAACTTATCAGCAACGTTCGAAGATCGATGGAAACACTTTCCGAAGCGCTGAAAGAAACCGCCTCAAAACTTGCCGATAAAATGCGTTTGGCAATGTTTAATATTGAAAACATTATCGCTTCGGAACAGGAAGATAACAATACAGAATTAAGAGAAAAATTGGTAACCGAACTACTCAACGATATTGCTTCTGAAGAAAGGCAAGTTAAAATACTTTTACTCCAATTTGAGACCAGTCTCGATACTTTCCTAAGACAAGCGCTAGATCCACTTAACCAACTTGTTTTCAACAAAGACATAGAAAAAACGAAACCCAAAAGAGCTGAAAAAATTAAACTATTTAAGGGTGCTGTGCGCTTCTTTGGAAGAATATCGAGGCATATCAACAGCAAGCTGGTTCGCATATTCTACTCACGCAGTGAGGGAATTATGCTTGCCCAAAAGATAACCTCGTTTGAGCAGGAGCATAAAATCAGTAACCAGGCAATTCAGGAGATGCTGGTTTCACTATCAGGGAAAAAAGAGGTTGTTAAAAATATTCCCTTCTACTACGTTAGCCTTTTTGCAGGGAGCACAACTCTAAACAAGGATCTTTGGGTTGCTCGCCCAAGAGAGCAAATGGAAGCCGAACAAATAGTTAATCGTTTTAAAAATGGGTACTCCGGAGCACTACTAATAACAGGCCAACGCAATTCTGGCAAATCAACACTTTCAAAATACATTGCAACAAATTACTTCTCATCCTTCCAACAACACGTTGTTCGTGCTCCTAAAGGTGGAACAATCCAGAAATCAACTTTTTTCAGCGCTCTTCAAAAAGCGCTGAATGTTGATATGGAGCCAATCCACTACCTCAACACATCGGCACTGCAAAGAGTAATAATTATAAACGACCTTGAATTATGGTGGGAACGTCACAGTAATGGAACTGAAGTAATCATAGAAATTATAAACCTTATCGGCTCATTTAGCGGGAAAATATTTTTTATTGTGAACTGCGGTTCGCTGGCCTATAAACTTATAAATAGAATCGTTCCCCTTGATGCCAACCTGATGGGGCACATTGAATGCGAACCCTTTGACTCAAAAGAGTTGAAAGATTTGATTATGCGAAGGCATAAAACTGGCGGTTTACGGTTTGTACTCAACAACAAATCGGAGGAAACAATGTCGGAGTGGAACTTTGCAAATCTATTTAACAGATATTTCAACCTCAGCGGCGGAAATCCCGGTTATACTCAGCAATCGTGGATTGCAAACATCAGTAAAATTTCCGATAAAACTATCTACATAAAATTACCGGAACTTCCGAATCTCACTCATTTAAATAACCTGAGCGACGATTTGTGGCTGGTTATTTTGCTAATGATGCTGCACCGAAGATGCACAATCGACAGACTTTCAAGAATTCTTCGTCAGGATGAGGAGCAAACCCGAACAATGATTATCGAAATGAAACGTGCAGGACTTGTAGAAGAACGTTTTCCCGAAGTTTTTGCTGTGAACTCTGTGCTTGAACCTCACCTGACAAGCAAAATGGAGGAGAAAGGTTTTTTCTAGAATAATTTTTATTGAATTGATAGAAATAAAAAACACAAGAATATGACACTCAAATATCTCATAATAGCCCTTGCAATTTTTGTTGCACTCCGGTTCCTCTCCCGAATTGTCAATTCGGTTCAGGCCAACAAGGTTGTACACCGTATTCTACTTCGAAGTTTCCCTATAGCAGAGTTTACAATTTGGATTGGTTTTGCAATTTGGGTTCTCAACGAAATTTTTAGCGAACACCTGTATTACAACCAGATACTTATCGTTGTACTTGGGTTATTAATCCTTATTGCCGGCTGGTACTTTATACGCGATTTTATTGCCGGAATAATTCTTAAAACCGAAATCCCGTTCGAAAAAAATCAGCTAATCCGAACTCCAAAAGCCGAAGGAATTTTAAAGAAGTTAGGATACCGCTCAATTGAGCTGGAAAGCCAGAATGGCGAAAGAATTAAAATCCCTTACAGTCAGCTCGCATCAAACTCAATCCACCTGCAAAATATCGACGAAGGTATGCAGGGACACGAAACTACCATTCAGGTTTCGTCATCCGCACCAATTCAGGAGGTGAAAGATAAAATTACTAAGGAGATTATGCTGCTCCCCTGGTCATCGATTGTTCACATGCCAACAATAAAAGTTGTTGAGCAAACCCAAACGCACAACACATACTCAGTTCATTTTCACACGCTTTCCGAGAGACATGCAGCATTTATTAGTCAACATCTGAAAAACTTTTTTTAATTTACTTAATACATAATCTTACATATGGCATGGCATAGTTTATAAAGTATAACAATTACATCCAACTAGTTTAAAATTAGGAATATTAAACCTTATTCAATATCTTTTTCAAAGTATGAAAAAAATTAAAAATTATTTTTTATTATCATTAATCATTTTTATTTCCTGTAATAAAGATCCAGACACTGAGTATATATTATTCTTTCAAGATGATTTTTGGGAAGAATCAGAATGGGTATTATACTCCACTACAAACACAAATCCTTATTCAATTTCATATTCTAATGCTACAATAACAGAAAGTTTTTTGCATACTGAAGCTTATCAGGAAGGAGACCCTATGAATGCATCAGCAACAAGATTTTTTGAAAAAGATAACTCAAAAAACATTCATGAATTACGATGTGTATTTAAAGGGATAAATGCCCAATCATCGGGAATGGGTTCAAACAAATTTACATTAGTTATTAATAATCTTAAAATTAAAGTAAATTATTTCCCGTGGGATCTTGAAGGTGATTTAGAGATGGTATATAAAAAATCAAATATTAATTTTTTTCTAAATGGTGAACTCATTTATATCTCAGCTGATATTGAAACAGAGATCCCTTCCTACTTCTATGAGAACAATTTTATTGAAATAAAAAGTGTTGCTGCATGTATGGATAACTACTGTCATGCGAGTTTTTATCTAGATTTTATTAAAATAAGTGTTGCTTACAGTAGTAGTGATAATAATTTCAGCTATACACCAACCTGTGATATAATATATCCACAGCAAGACTCAGAATATGAGATTGGTGATATAATTGTCGTATCTGTAATATCCGAGATTGAATATGGGAACATCGCTTCTACTGACTTATTTGTTGATAATAAAAGCATTAACGCTTTAAACAATAGAATTAACTATTTTTTTGAATCTACTTCTTTGAACCCCGGAAATCATTTTCTAAAAGTTAAATGTAAAGATGAATTTGGGGCTGAGGCAGCTGATAGTTTGTGGTTTTCTTTGAAATTAAAAACAGATGAAATACAAAAAGATTCAATAATTGATATCCGAGATGGGAAAGTATATAAAACAGTTCAATTAGGTAACCAAGTTTGGATGGCCGAAAATTTGAATTACGAAACAGAATACGGAAGTTGGCTATATAACAACGACTCATTAGCTGAAATTTGGGGTCGATTATATAAATGGGAAGTTGCAGTTAATGCGTGTCCAAATGGATGGCATCTTCCAAGCGATGATGAATGGAAAACACTGGAAATGCATCTTGGTATGTCAGAAGAGGATGCAAATGATACAGGAATGGATAGAGGAACCAATGAAGGAGATATTTTAAAATCTAAACATGGATGGATAGAAAATGGAAATGGAATTGACGAAGTTGGCTTTGCCGCATTACCATCGGGATACTACTTATCTGGAGATTTTTATTGTTTAGGAGAAAGTGTTTACTTTTGGGCTAACAACATCATTGGAACGAGAGGAATACATTATAATTATCAAATGATTTTTAGATCTGTAACAGGCCCTGTCGACCCAAATTTAGCCTTTAGTGTCCGTTGTGTTAAGGATTAACATTATATATAACTTCAACCATTTTTTTCTACGTGTTTAACCTTTACCTCGTTTTTGTGTTATACCATGTAAAAGAAAAATATAATGAGCAAAATTGAAATAGTTCTACCCGCCATGGGCGAAGGCATAGTTGATGCCACCATAACCCGTTGGCTGGTAAACGTTGGCGATACGGTAACCGAGGATCAATCGCTGGTTGAAGTGGCAACCGACAAGGTTGACTCCGAAATTCCTGCTCCCGCATCAGGAAAGGTTAAGGAGTTGATATTCAACGAGGGCGATGTTCCACAAATCGGACAAAC
The DNA here is from genome assembly GCA_035380045.1 of Tenuifilaceae bacterium. Lineage (GTDB taxonomy): Bacteria > Bacteroidota > Bacteroidia > Bacteroidales > Tenuifilaceae > DAOSWM01. The sequence continues at coordinate 26,557 of DAOSWM010000033.1, forward strand.
CATTGCCATACTTGAGGTAGAAGGGAAAACTAGCGCAAGAGTAGAAAATGAACCAGAAACCCCGAAAATTATAACCGAACCCAAGCCAGAACCTTCAACCAAAGAACCAAAGCAAATTGCTAGTGGTAGTATTTCTATTCCCAATTCCGAAAAGCTGCCTACTCTAAGTCCGCTGGTACGTACCATTGTCAAGAAGGAAGGAATCTCCGTTTCAGAGCTCAATAGTATTACAGGAACCGGTTTAAACGGCAGAATAACCCGCGATGATATTCTTAGCTATGTTGATAAAAGAAGTAGAATTGCAGAAAAACCAAAAGCAAAAGCCGCCTCTGAAACCTCTGCCCCCACTGGGGCAATGGTTGAGGTTATTCATATGGATCGTATGCGCAAGCTTATTGCCGACCACATGGTAAACTCGAAGCAAACATCCGCTCACGTTACCTCTTTCATTGAAGCCGATGTTACAAATCTCGTAAACTGGCGCAACCGTGAAAAGGAGGCATTTCAGAAACGTGAGGGACAGAAGCTAACGCTAACTCCACTTTTCGTTGAAGCTGCAGTTAAAGCCCTAAAACAATTCCCTGTGATAAACAGCTCGGTTGATGGCGATAAAATACTCGTTAAAAGGAATATAAATATTGGGTTAGCCGCTGCACTACCAAACGGAAACCTAATCGTTCCGGTTATTAAGGATGCCGACAAGCTGAACCTGGTTGGCCTTTCGGCCAAGGTGAACGACTTAGCACACCGAGCCCGGGAAAACAAACTTCAACCCGATGAAATTCAGGGTGGAACTTTTACCATAACCAACCTTGGAATGTTCGAAACCCTTACGGGCACTCCAATCATCAATCAGCCACAGGTTGCCATTCTGGCAATTGGCGCAATAGCAAAGCGGGTTGTGGTAATTGAATCGGAAAATGGCGACACCATTGGAATTCGTCAAATGGCTATGCTTTCGCTCTCATATGACCATCGGGTTATTGACGGTGCGCTGGGTGGTTTGTTCCTGAAAGCGGTACGTGATAACCTGCAAAACTTTTCGGTTTAGTTGGCCTTCTCTTCCTTTTCATCCAAAAGGTTAAATGTAAGAAGTAGCGCCTCAACCTGCCGCACATAGTTACGCTTATTGAATCTTGGTGCGTAAACGAAACCTTCAACCGTAATTACCCGGTTGTTCTCCTCGTCTATGGTAGTAAGGCTAATGAATGGTCCTCCCATTGCATGGTTGTATACATCCCAAAATCCACGAAGTTGTCCGAAATACCTGTCCTTAAACATCATCGGCTTCAATACGGGAGGCACTAGGGTTTGGGTAACCATGTGAGAACCATCTGTTGGACCAGGAATATACTTGGCAACAAAATCATTGCGCTTTTCTACCAAATAATCAACGGAGAAAGTATTCTTATCGGTGTATGGGTATTGGTAAACCAAAATTCCTTGGCTAATATCGGGCGTTTCGTGCGAAATCCAAACAAAATCGGTTGTATCAAGGTTCAACTGATAGCCCTTGGGTAAAAGCAACTCAATCCCAAATTTTTTCTCAAGCAGAAGCCTCATACCTTCGGCTTCGTATTTTTCTGCATTCTGAACAATCCTGTCGCGCTCTGCCTGTTCAAGCAGCTGAACAAAACGATCCTGCTCTTTACGTAACATTTCCTCAATTGCCGGATAGGTTGGCCCAACCACATTCAAAACCAACTGTGGTGTAGCCCACACATCACGCTGGGTAACTATTTGAGCTTTATCGAACTCATCACCCACTTTGGTAATTACAATGTTTCGATGGTTCTTAAAAATGTCACTAAACCCCGAGGGAGGTATCATCACCATATCAAAAATTGGCTCCGCCTGGGGAATCATTGGGTACTCCTGCTTCATAATCTCTTTCACGGTTTTCCCAATGGACTCCTCCCAAACGGCCTTGTTAAGAACAACGATAACCTCACCAGCCGAGCCGGTAATATTTGGCAACATGGAACGTTTTACCCTACTGTCCTCTCGGCAAGAGAACGCAGCAAACAGCAAAACAGTTATAAAAATTGGGTAAAGAAGCTTTTTCATAGTATTCAATTTTCAAAATATAAAAAAGTATAACGTGCAGCAATTGTTCAAAATTGCAATGGAACCTAAAATTCGTTGTTAATTCAGCAAAATAATTTTCTGTTCAAGCTGTATTCGATTGTATGTTTGCTTGTCAACCCATATGGTAACCTGCTGACCAACGCTAAGTTCGTTACTTAAGGCAGGATTCCAAGCATTGATATCATCAATAGTACAACCGTACTTAATTGCAATTTTATGAAGATAATCGCCACTTTGTACCGTGTGGGCAACCATAATCTTACCTTCGGTACTTCCAGCACTTGCTAAAATATTGTGGAAATTGGGATTATCCTCTGTCCTTGCGTAAATGTTTTTTTCCTTTTCAACAAACCTTGGTACCTTACTTACTGGTAACCGGAGCACTGCATCCTTAATTCTAGGCACATGCGCACGGCGGTATACAGGGTTAAGAAACTGCAGCAACTCCTCTTCTACTTCTATTTCTTCTGAAATAACCGTTAACGATGCTGCCTCAGAAAGGTGAACCGTATCGGTTTGCATGTAAGTTATAATGGGTAAGGAAGCCTCAATTTCATGGTCGCTGGCATTCTGAATTACATAAGTTGCGGCAATAAATGCGGGAACGTAGTTCTGGGCTGCTTCGGGTAGGTGGTCGTACAACTTCCAAAAATTCGTTTCACCGCCCGAACGGGCAATCGCATTCCGAACAACTCCCGGACCTGCATTGTATGCTGCCATTACAAGATGCCAGTCGTTAAAAATTCGGTGAAGATACTTCAGGTACATGCAGGCTGCTTCGGTAGATTTCAGCGGGTCCATCCGCTCATCGATGTACGAGTTCACCTCCAGGTCGAACATTCGGGCTGTGTTAATCAAGAACTGCCACAATCCCACAGCACCGCTACTGGAAACAGCCAAAGGATTTAGCGCCGATTCAACCACAGCAAGATACTTCAACTCAAGCGGAAGCTCATACTTGTCTAATAATTCGTCAAAAAGAGGGAAGTAAAGTTCTGCTAACCCCAGCATCTGCGAAACCTGCTCGCGTCGTTCTAGAGTGAAAATTTCAATGTAGCGCCTAACATGCTCGTTGTAGTCGTAGCTTATGGGCGACATATTGTCGATTTCGGCAATCTTATACTCGTAGGCTAAATCAGGGAAAGTTGGGTATACTTGCTGCCCAGAATCCGCCGTCGAGGAATCGGGAAAAAGTTTCAAACCTTGTAAAAGTTCAAAACTTGCGGTTACTCTGCAGGATCTATAACCCAAATCCTCAGCTGGAAGCGTAATTTTGCCTTCGGCGGAGGATAGGATTGCTACAAGGATAAAAAAGGAAAAAAGAAATATTTTTTTCTCTTGAAGCTGCATGCGTAAACTACTCTTCTTTTTCAGATTCCTTACCCTCTTCCTCTTCTGCACCTTCCTTCATCCCTTTTTTAAACTCGCCTACGCCCTTCCCTAGTCCACGCATCATTTCGGGAATTTTCTTTCCACCAAAGAATAGAAGAACCAGGGCAACTATCAGAACTATTTGCCAAACGCCAAACGTACCAGCAATAACAAAACCATTCATAAATGCTAATTTATTAAATGTAAAGTATCACAAACCTAGTGTAAATAAATGCAGAATTCAACTAAAACCCAATAAAAATTGACCCACAAGTATACCTATGGCCTCTAGTTAAAAAGCTTTACAATATCGTTGCCGTTGGCAAAAATCACTAGTGCAAGAATAAACATCATTCCTACAATCTGGGCATACTCCATGAACTTGTCGCTGGGTTTTCGCCCCGACACCATCTCGTAAACCAGAAAAATCATGTGTCCACCATCGAGCGCCGGAATGGGAAGAATATTAAGAATTGCCAACATTATTGACAGGAATGCGGTTAACCCCCAGAAAGCCTGCCAATCCCATACACCAGGGAAAATTTTACCAATGGTAATAAACCCTCCAACCGATTCGTAGGCTTTGGTTGACGGGGAGAAAATCATCTTAAGCTGCTTCAGGTAGTTTGAAATGGTGCTGAAACCCCTCTCAATTCCTGCCGGAATGGCCTCAAGGAAGCTATACTCCAAAACCTTTATCTCGAAGAATTTCGACATGTCCTGAATTGAGTACACACCAATCACCCCTGATTGAGGCACGTTTATCTCAATATTTACCGGAACACCCTTCCGGTTCATGGTAATATTGAAATTTTTACCAGCATAGAATGTGGCCGAGTCCTTAAATTCATCAAAGTACTTTGCACTAAAACCGTTTATTGCCAATAGTTGATCTCCAACTTCAATTCCTGCTTTACTGGCAGCCGATTCCTTAACAACCTCGCCAATCTCCATGGGGAAACGAGGCTGGAACAGGTAGGGCGATTTCAGAATTTGTGAAATATACCTCTCCTCAACGGGAACATCAACCCTACTCCCAAAACGCTCAACAGTAACGGCTTGCGCCTCGTCGAAAACCATCTGTGGTACAATCTGATGAAAGGCCTCAACCTCTTCTCCTCCCACAAGCAGAATCTTATCTCCGTTTCTGAAACCCATTTCGTAAGCCAGCGAATCAACAGTAACGCCATACTTCAAGCTGTTTGTAGGAAGGTAGCTTTCGCCCCAGGTGTAAAGCACTGCAATGAAAATCAACATTGCCAGTATGAAGTTCACTAGTACTCCTCCAGTAATTATAAAAAATCGTTGCCAGGCAGGTTTCGAACGGTACTCGTAGGGTTGCGGGGGTTGGTTCATCTGCTTTGTGTCCATCGACTCATCAATCATCCCCGAAATTTTCACGTAGCCTCCCAGCGGAAGCCACCCAACACCGTACTCGGTTTCCCCCTTTTTAACTTTGAATAGCGAGAACCATGGGTCGAAAAACAGGTAAAATTTTTCTACCCTGGTTTTGAAAATCTTTGCGAATACAAAATGCCCCATCTCATGCAACACCACAAGAATTGAAATGCTTAGAATGAACTGTAAAATTTTTGTTAGAATTTCCATATTGCTTTTGTAATTTTATTTCAAACAATCAACAAAAAATGTGAAGCTATGTTCTGCTCACGATGCTTTCAGCAAACTCGCGCGTAACCCTATCGGTTTCGATGTAATCGTCGAAGGAAGGTTTCGCGATAAAACTTATTCTCTGCAACGATTCTTCCACAACATCAGCCATTTGAAGAAACCCAATCCTTTCATTCAGAAACGCATCAACTGCTATTTCGTTGGCTGCATTCAGAATGCACGGCATGTTCCCCCCTTTTTCCATTGCGTTAATGGCAAAAAGTAGCGCAGGAAACCTATCGGTATCGGGAGGCTCAAAGGTAAAATTCGGGTAGCTGAGGAATGAGAATCGGGGAAAATCCGATTTCAGCCGCTTTGGGAACGAGAAAGCGTACTGAATGGGAAGCTTCATGTCGGGTAACCCGAGCTGAGCTTTTATGGATCCATCCTCAAACTGAACCATTGAGTGAATAATGGATTGGGGATGAACCACTACCTCGATTTGTTCGGGCTTCAGGTTAAACAGCCATTTTGCCTCAATTACCTCAAATCCTTTGTTCATTAAAGTAGCTGAATCGATGGTAATTTTGTTGCCCATGCACCAATTCGGGTGATTCAATGCATCGGCCATGGTAACATGTGCCAACTGTTTAAACGAGTGGTTTCGGAATGGTCCTCCTGAAGCCGTTAAAAAAATCTTTTCAATGGGATTCTGTTCTCCAACCAGGCACTGAAATATTGCCGAGTGCTCTGAGTCAACCGGAATGATTGGGACACCCTTCTCTATGGCCAACTCGGTAACTAGTTCACCTGCCACAACCAACGTTTCTTTGTTCGCAAGGGCTATTGGCTTACCAGCATTTATTGCCCTAATAGTTGGCAGTAAACCCGAATAGCCAACCATAGCAGTAAGCACCATGTCGACCGAATCCATCTCAACAATTTGTGCAATAGCTTCCTTCCCTGCATAAACTTTAACGTCCTCGTTGGCAAGCGCAAGTTGAAGTTGGGGATACAATCTCTTATCACCAATAACAACAGCATTGGGCTTATAGCGAATTGCCTGTTCTGCCAGCAACTTTACATTACTATTAGCCGTTAAAACCTCAACCTGAAAAAGATGATGGTTACTTTCAATAACCTGTAAAGCTTGAGTTCCAATGGAACCTGTTGAACCCAATATTGCAATTCGCTTTTTCAATGCAGCTAACTATGTTTGGGGTAAACTAGAAAACAATATACTTCTCGGGATTAATTGGGTTGCCGTTGTGCCAAAGTTCGAAGTGTAGGTGGGGTCCTGTTGTAAACTCACCCGAGTTCCCAATAATTGCTATTGCTTCACCTGCTTTTACATGTGCCCCCATCTGCTTCAATAATTTACTATTATGTTTATAAACTGAAAGCAAGTTTCCTGAATGTTGAATTTGAATAACATAACCTGTCTCCAAGGTCCAACTCGATAGAGTGACGGTTCCATCGGCAATAGCAACAACAACCTCTGTGGGCGGTGCAACAATATCCACCCCAAAGTGGTTCTCCTGAAAGTTGAACGAGTTGGTAATAACCCCCTTTACGGGAGGGAAAAGGTGAAAACTCGATAGTTCCTGGCTCCTTCCTACGGTATTATCAATTACCGAAAGGTTGTAAAGTTCCTCCTCCTCAATCTGTAATCTAAGAAGCGAATCCTCCACCGAACGGGTAAAAACAATCTCTTTGTAACTTACAGATGTATCAGGAATACTCTCTAAATTATTTGGGTTTTCTCCCCGCAATATCGTATGAAGATTCCCTAAATATATTTTCCACTGCTGAAGTTCACGCTCCAAACTATCAACCTTTAACGAGTTCTGAACGATAAACCGTCTCGTAGTTCCATCGGGATAACCTGGAATAAATTCCCGAATGGGAGTAAACGCTATTAATACTGTTACCAATGCAATAAGAAGAAGCGCTGTACCACCAACCACAGTAATCACATTCAACCTTGATAAACGCATATACCAAACTTCTTGGTAAGTTTGATCATTGTATATACTTAACCTGTACTTACTTTTAAGCTTGTGTATATATTTTTTTTTGTTTTTAGGTTGCGACATTTTTTAAAATTCGAATTCGCACAAAGATAACTCTTTTTGTTTTTAGAAACAGAATGCTTTTCGCTTAAATAATACTAAAGAATAGTTCTGCAATCAAATATTGTTATCATTTTTTACTTTTCCATACAGCCCTTATATTCAATGCATAAGAACATATATTCAAACAAACATATTGAACTATTAGAAAGATTTACTCATAAAAAATATTTATTCTTTTGTATTTTTCATTTAATAATCTTACTTTTGCACCGCAATTGATTGACGATTCTATCAAAAAACATATTGCGGGGTGGAGCAGTTGGTAGCTCGTTGGGCTCATAACCCAAAGGTCGTAGGTTCGAGTCCTACCCCCGCTACTAGAAAGCCC
>DAOSWM010000034.1:0-9177 GCA_035380045.1 Tenuifilaceae bacterium
TTCGAACGAAGTGAGGAATCAATTTTTTGATACAGCTTTACATGACATAATTTAAAACAAAATTTAATCAGTTTCTAAGATTGCCCAAGGGAGAAAGGGAAAGGGAAACATCATTTTATATAATGGGTTTTTCGTTCCTACTGCTAACGAAACAATCCTTGATATTAAAAATGAAGGAGAATAGAACAACAACTTTTTTGCTTCTTGAAAGCAATTAATGTTTTGCAACCTCATTTTTTTCAGCTAGTTTTACATATCAAAATTTTGTTTTACTCTTGCGAAATATCGCAGCTTTAACTTGTTTTTGTGAATACTTTACTCAAGCATCTCTGTCTTTTAGTACTAATTCTCTTCCCTTTTCAAAGTTTAGAGGCAAGTCAAAATACAAAAAATGAAAATTTGGCGGATAGCATTCGCCACGAGCTTAGCAAATCAAATATTGATACTGCTTCGTTTAACCAACTTCTTTTCTCGATTCGAAAAAACCGAAAACAACTTAACGAACAGTACAAGCCTCTTCTAATCTATTACATAGAACAAACTAAAAAACAGGAGTATAAGCAGGGACAAATGCAAGCATTGGACAGGCTTGGACTGCAGGAGCGTTACGAAGAGAATTACGAAAAGGCCATTGAATACCACCAGCAATCAATGGAGCTTGCCACTGAGCTGAAGGACAGCATGCAGCTAACCTATAACTTCAACAACATTGCTCAGGCTTACCGTAAGCGCGATTTAAATGCGTTAGCTATTAGGTATTTTCACAAGGCGCTAAGAATTCAAGAGCAGATAGGCGACACCAGAGGGACATACTTTACACAAAACACGTTGGGCGCAACCTACCTGGCTCAGGAAGATTACGATAAAGCGAAGTACTACCTGCTTCTATCGCTTAATCAAGCCATTAAACACAACGACAAGCGAACAATTTCATACAACTACGGCTCGCTGGGTGAAGTTTACCTGGAACTGAACCAGGTTGACTCCGCTCTACACTATTTTGAACTGGGAAAAACGATAAAGAACGAATTAAATCTGGACAAAGGCCTTGCGGTTTCCGACCACCTAATAGGACAGGCGCTTTATGCAAAGAAGGATTTTAGTAACGCAGAAAAATCGTTCAGGCAAGCATTACAAATGCATATAAAATATAAGAACGAACGTTACCAAGCGCTGTGCCTTGCCTACCTAGGAAAAATTGAGCTTGCTTTGGGCAACCTCGATAGCGCTGAAGAATACCTAAAAAAAGCAAAAACAATTGCCCATAAAAAGCACTCAATTGAAAACCTTGTAACAATAGAGGATGCCTTATTTCAACTTTACAAGCAAAAAGGAATGCATGGCAAAGCATACAACGCGCTAAACAGCTACCATGCATACCGTGATAGTATACTGCAAGTTAAAGCACAACGAAACATTCAATCGTTGGATGTTGAATACCAAACACAACAGCGTGAGCAAGAAATTGAAATGCTATCAAAGGATAATTTTATTAAGAATCAGCGCATAAGGCTAGGTTTAGTTCTTTTAGTTTTGCTCTCATTTACTTTGTTTTTAGGTGTAGCACTGTATTTACAACGTCGCAGAAACTCCAAAATGGTTGAGGCCAATTTGCAGCATAAACTCTCACGCTCGCAAATGAATCCACATTTTGTATCCAATGCCATGTCGAGCATCCAAAGTTTTATGTACAAAAATAATCCAGATGAAGCAGCCAAATATCTTGGGAAATTTGCGAACCTGAACCGTGCTGTACTTGAACATTCGCTTGTTGATAGCATTCCACTTGAAGAGGAGGTTGCCATGCTTTCAAGCTATCTCGAATTTGAGCAGCTAAGGTTTAACAATGCGTTTTTTTTCACAGTTAACATTGACGAGGAGCTGGATACCGAAATAATTTGTATACCACCGCTATTCATTCAACCTTTTGTTGAAAACGCTGTTAAACATGGTGTTAAAGATTTGAAAGGGAATGGCAGAATTGAGGTTTCCTTCACTGATTGCAACGAGTTCCTAAAGGTTGAAGTAACCGACAATGGCTCGGGCTATGTGCCAAACAAAAACAGTGAACTGAACGAACACCATTCTAGGTCAACAGAAATTGTAAATAAAAGGCTTGCTTTGCTACGAGCAAAATATAAAAATTTACCTAACATAACAATAACTGGAAGTGGCATAAATATTGAAGAAGGAACTTGCGTTACAATATACTTACCAATACTATCATGCTAAACACAGAACATAGTATAAAAGCAGTAATAATCGACGATCAGGAGGATATTCGGGAAATTAACCGAAATCTTCTAACCCAAAATTTCCCCGACATTGAAGTAGTTGGCGAAGCCGATGGTGTTGAAAGTGGAATTGAACTGCTCACGCAAACCCAACCAGACCTTGTGCTTCTCGATATTGAGATTAAGGGTGGGACCGGATTCAATATTCTTCAGAAAGTTCGGCCATACAACTTCATGGTAATTTTCATTACCGCCTTCAACGAATTTGCCATTAAGGCCATTAAGTTCAGCGCAATTGACTATATTCTCAAACCCATTAACGAAACCGAGTTCTGTGCTGCAATTGAAAACGCCATAACAACATACGAGAGGAATAAGGTTGCCATGCAGGTTGAAAACTTGCTCAATATTGTTGAGGACAAAGGCAAAAACCGCAAAATTGTGCTTCGCACCATGGAGTCAATCTTCCTGGTTGATTTACACGATATTCTCTACTGCGAAAGCGATAATAGCTACACAACCTTTTTTCTGAACGATGGTAAGGAAATAATTGTATCGAAAGGAATTAAGGAGTACGAGCAAATGCTTTCACCTTTCCGCTTTTTCCGCCCGCACCAACGCTATATTGTAAACTTAAACCATGTGGAGCGAATCGATAAAAACGATGGCGGTTCAATTATTCTCAAAAGCAAGGCGTCAATACCAATTTCTCATCGCCGCAGGCAAGCATTAATGGATTTTTTAAAAGGGTAACACTTTCAAACGCAATCCATACGCTTTCAAATACTCAGGGTTAGATACTAACTGTTTTCATTTCTTTTGTAGGAAATATATTCACAAACAAATAAACCTACAATGAATATGAAACTTAAAGCATTCTACGCCGCAATTGCAATTGCAACTATTTTAGGAGTAACTAGCTGCGATCCGTTTGATAATGGAGGTGTTACAATTGAAATAACTGAAAACATCTCAGAATCGGTTACTTGGGAAACTGGAAACACCTACATAATTGATGGAACAATTCGAATTAGTAGCAACGTTACCATTGAACCGGGTACACGAATTGAGTTCAAGGAGGGTGCTGCCCTCGAATTTGCCTACTGGGACGATGAGTATGTTACCGTAACAGCAATTGGAACCGAAGAAAAGCCAATAATCTTCACATCGGCAAGTTCTTCCCCCGAAGCTGGTGACTACGATGGGCTTAACTTCTACTCAGGCGCAAATAACTGCGTTTTTGAGCATTGTACTTTCGAGTACGGAGGGAAAGATGAATACTACGGAACCATTCACATTGAGGAAACGAACGTTAAATTCACAAACTGCCAATTCCGATTCCTAAAAAACACGGCTATTGTTCTTGAACAGGAAGGTTCGTTCACTCAATTCACTGAAAATACCTTCAGCAACATTGATAAACATGCCATTAGCATTAGGGCGAACTACGCACACACCATTGGTGAAAATAACGATTTTGGCGTTTCAGCAAACTACGGAATTCTAATTTCGAATGATGAGCATATGGACGTAGCAGGCAGCTACACCTGGCTTGCCCATAACGCCCCATACATAATTGAAGGCAACCTGCGAATTGGAGCCGAGGGCTCAGGCGTTAACCTAACCATTGCACCCGGTTCAATACTAAAATTTGCAATGGATAAAACGATAGAGCTGGCATACTGGGACGACGATTACGCCAAGCTAATTGCCAAAGGAACAGCCGAGGAGCCCATTCTTTTCACCTCAAACAGCACCGCTCCTGCCCCGGGCGATTACAACGGAATTTACTTCTACTCCGGAGCACGAAACTGCGAGTTTGAATACGCTACTTTTGAGTACGGCGGACACGACGAGTACGAGGGTGCCATAACCATTGAAGAAACTAGCGTAAAATTCGAGAACTGCACGTTCAGCAACATTAAGAACACCGCTATTAAGCTTAAAAAAGATGGAAAATTCTCGCAGTTCACAGGTAATACTTTTACCAATATTGAAAAGTACCCAATTGATATTCGTGCAAATAATGTTCATACAATTGGTGCTAGTAATGCATTCAATTTTTCGGGCAATTATGGCATACTTGTGAATAACGACGAGCATTTAAACGCTGAAGGCGTTTACACATGGCTAAATCACGATGCACCCTATATTATTGAAGGCAGCCTTCGTATTGGCTCAGAAGGTAGCGGAGTTAACCTTACCATTGAACCTGGAACCACGCTCAGATTTATGACTGACGCTGGCTTTGAGGTTTCGTATTGGGACGATAACTACGCCAAAGTAATCGCAGAAGGAACTGCTGAAGAACCCATTATTTTTACATCAAACAACCCATCGCCAAACAAAGGCGATTGGAGTGGGCTATACTTCTATAGTGGTGTAACAGGCTGCTCCTTTAAGCACTGTGAAATTCTATACGCCGGCTCAAACACCTACCTGGGAGCCTTCATGCTCGAGGATAGCGGAGACAATACCATTACATTAGCAAACTCACGTATTGCTTACTCGAATAGCCATGCAATTACTGTTGATTCCGATTCATCGGTTGACTACAGCACGGTTACTTTCGATAACAATAACGGCGAAAATTATCATGAACGCTAATTTTCTTGAGAGTTGGTGTAGAAAACCTGAAATTCTACACCAACTTTTTTATTTCCACAAAGCACATATGCCTATAAATCAATATATTTATAAAAGGAAAAGATAATAAAACAATAGGTATTCTCAATTATTTTATTATCTTTAGAAATTGAATTTTAAAACAAAACGCCCATGAGCACAACAATTATTATCATTGTAGCAGCAGTTCTTCTCCTGCTTATCATTATTGGCATGTACAACAGCCTTATTCGCAAGCGCAACGAGGTTGATAACGCCTTTGGCGGAATGGATGTGCAGCTAAAAAAACGCTACGACCTAATCCCCAACCTTGTGGCAACCGTACAGCAGTACGCCAGTCACGAAAAGGAGCTGCTCGAAAAGGTTACACAGCTGCGAGCTAAAGTAACCGACAAGCAGATGACAGCCGACGAGAAAGTAGAACTCGACAATCAGATTTCCGGCGCAATGCACGGTATAATGGTTGCGGTGGAGAATTACCCCGACCTCAAAGCCAGCGAAAACTTTATGAATTTGCAGCGTACACTCAACGAAGTTGAATCGCAAATTTCGGCTGCTCGCCGAACCTATAATGCTGTAATTACCGACTACAACAATGCCATTCAGGTATTTCCAAAGAGCATTATTGCCAGCATGATGGGAATGAAGCGCAAGGAGGTATTCGTAATTCCAGAAACCGAAAGGCAAAACGTGAACGTAAAGAACCTATTCAACTAGAAAGGTTTCAAAAAACACAACCCCCTAATGCTACGCAAACAGTCGTAGCATTAGTTTTTGTAAGGCAGTTAGAACCCTAAAAAAACATTATTATGATAGAACGAAGCCAACTCGAGAACCTTTACAACACCCAGCTAAAAAGCAAGCTACATGGTTTGGAAGGTTTACGAAAAAAAGTAAAAAGAGGACAAATATTTGGTGTGTCGTTGCTTATTCTAGCATTTATACTTTTTGGCAGGGTAAGCGTTGCTCTCGAAAATCACAGCGAAGCACTTCCCTTTTTAGCAGTTTCGCCAGTTGCAATATTTGGAGTAATTGTGTTGGTTAGAACGTACAAAAAGAGGATGAGTTACCGCGAAAAATTTAAAAACGAAGTGGTTCGCGAAATAGTGAATGTTATCGACCCCGATTGGAAATACGAGCCTAACCAATGCATTTCAAACTCTGAGTATCGAAGCAGCGACCTTTTCCGACAATCGGTTGACAGGTACAGGGGCGATGACTTAATTTGTGGGAAAATTGATAAGACCGACTTCAGATGCTCCGAGCTACATACAGAGTATAAAACGGTAACCACCGACAAAGATGGCCGACGCAAGGAAACGTGGCACACAATTTTCAAGGGGCTTTTCTTCCATGCCGATTTCAACAAGGAAATTAAGGGAAAAACATACATTGAACCCGACACAGCCGAACGGCTTTTCGGAAAGTTCGGTCAAAAACTTCAGACTAGCTCTAAAGGAAAACTGGTTAAATTGGAGAACCCCGAGTTTGAAAAGATTTTTGCCGTTTTTGGTACCGACCAAACCGAAGCACGCTACATACTCACTCCTACCATAATGGAAGCCCTGGTTAACATTTATAAAATGTACAAACGCAGGATGCACATTTCGTTCATTGGCTCAAGAGTTTACATTGCCATGAGTTTTACCAAGAATTTATTCGAACCAAAAATTTTCTCATCGGGCGTAAATTTTAAGGAAATTGAGTTTATGTACAACCTGTTTATGGTGAACCAAACCATTATTCAGGAGCTAAACCTCAATACCAGAATTTGGACGAAGGAGTAGATTGGTTGATTAATCGATAAGATGGAACGCTGACCTGCCTGTCGTCAGACAGGGCAGACAGGTTCAACGGAACAGTCTGATTTACGCAGATTTTATAAGATAATTTAAACATTGAGTTTCGAAATCTTCGATGACCAGCGGGCAGGGAGTTCGGAACTCTTTCAATAAAAAAACTCTCCTCAACGCTTTCAAATAAAAATGAATCGTTCTCAAATTATTCGTCTCTAAAAATTGTGGGCTAATTACCTTTACATCAAACTTAGCACCCAAAAACATGACAAATAAACTAAAAATTGCAATTATCGTTTTAGGCTTTATTGCAGGAGTCGGGTATATTGTTTGGCAAGGCCAATACATTTCCTTTTCGAATGGTGGTGGATCATCGCCCGAAAAAGCATCGACCTTAAAATTTGAAAGAAAAATTAAAGGCACCATAAGAGATGGTAATTCCCCACACTGGTTTAAGGTTGAAGTGCCGCAAGGCAAAACTCTTTACATAAGCGGTTTTGAAATTGAGGATGGCTTTTTAAAAGTTGATGGCCGAGTATACAACCTTGATGCCCAAATTATTTTAAAAAGTGCTGATGCCAATTTTCAGGAACTACAGTTTACAAACATTACCGAGGAAACTGAGTTTTTTCTTTGGTTAGGGGTACCTGAAGGCAAAACCCAAAAAAAGTATATCCTGTTTGCTAATATTGTTGATGAGCCAGCTGTAAGGCCAACAAACTAATCCTATCAACCCTACTCAACTTATCAAGATTATGAACACCAAGTACAACCAACTTTTTGAGCAAGCTCTGGAGCTAAAAACCTCTACTCAAACACAAAACCTACAATCGGACGAAAACAACACCCTTACACCCCTTGAGAACATTCGAACATACTTCGATTCAACAATAAAACCACAGTTCGAGAAGTTGGAATCTGTGCGCAAGCGCATTTCTCGCAGAAAGAAACTCGTATCGTTTGGTGTATTAGTGGTTCTTGGAACCATTATCCTTACAGTTTTAGTTTTAGGATTTCTCTCGGGCGATATTGAGGCTTGGCTCGATGAGAATATTTTTATAGTGATTGGTATAACGCTTCCAACACTAATGATTTTTGGGGTAACAACCATTTTTGCCAGTCGAAGTATTCGCGAACCCTTTGATAAGTTCCGCGAGGTGTACAAAGAAATTGTTGTTCAACCCGTTTTCAAAATGCTAAACACCAGCTGGAATTACAACCCCAAGGGCACAATAAGTATGGATGCTGTTAACAACAGCTACATTTTTGGTCCTATTGTCGATATTTCATGCGACGACTACATTTCGGGTAAGATTGGCAAAACCGATTTCGAGTGCTGCGATTTAGTTACCTACGGAAAAGCATACAATGAGCATAATGAGGAGATTAAGCGCGAGAGCTTCCGAGGCTTCTTCCTACACGCCGATTTCAACAAGAAACTTAACGGCACCGTTTTGGTTAAACCCGCCCAGAAAGTGCTCCTCGATTTAGGGAGCCCCCGCGTAAAAATGGAGAACCCAGAGTTTGATAAGAAGTTTGAGGTTTTCACAAATATGCACAATGTTTTAAATGCCGTAGGTGGTGGTTCAATTTCCGATATTATGCAAGCCGCCCGCGGTATGAGTTCCAACGAGAACCACATTGAAGCACGTTACGTGCTAACCCCCAGAATGATGGAAGCAATTCTAAATATTGAGAAAGCCATTGGCTACCGGCCAGTTATCTCATTCACTGAGAATAGGGTAAACTTTGGTTTCCTTACCGGTAAGGAACTGTTTGAGGCCAACATTAATAAGCCCATTAGCTTTAAGGACATTGAAGAGATTTACAGTCTATTTACTCTAGTAGAGGTAATTATAAATGAAATGGACTTGAATACAAGAATTTGGACAAAAGAATAAATGAATAGAAACTAAATTTTTCAACTAACAAACTACAACTATGAGAAAACTAATGATTATTGCATCCGCACTTATTATGCTTGCATCATGCGGAAACGCCCCAAAAGAGATTAAAATTCACGAACTTGAGGACAGAGACGGAATTGCTTACGTAGCAAAAGCCGATAAACCATTTACAGGTTCTGCATACGCCTACTTCCCCGATGGTAAAACAGTATTTGCAAAATCCGATTTTGTTGATGGAAAGCAACACGGAGAGTACATCGAGTATTATCAGAACGGAACAGTAAACTACAAGTACTGCTTTAAAAACGGGGTTGAAGATGGCGAGTGGATATGGAACAACGAAGAAGGTCAACTTCTAAAGAAAGAGAACTACAAAGATGGCCAGCTGAACGGCGAATGGATTACCTATTATGATAACGGTCAAATCCGAGTAAAAGGCCAGTTCGAAAACGGACAAGAGGTTGGCGAATGGTTTGCTTACGATGAGCAGGGAAACCCAACTGAACGATAAGACATACGATTTCAAACGCATTTCTTACACTTTCAAAACTCACTCGTATCGGGTGAGTTTTTTTGTGTTGCTTTACTTCATAAACAATTTGTACATAAATGTAA
>DAOSWM010000034.1:9277-33502 GCA_035380045.1 Tenuifilaceae bacterium
CGGGTGAGTTTTTTTGTGTTGCTTTACTTCATAAACAATTTGTACATAAATGTAATGATGTAAACCTTTTAAAATTAACAAAATGAAAACAGTAAAAAATCTGGTTCTGCTTTTTATAGTTGCACTTTCTGTTCATAGTTGTAAGGTGTCGGATTTAACCAGCAGCAAACTTGTTAACAAAACTGCCAACAAAGTTGCAACCAAAGCAATTTATGGTAACTACAGCTGGGCAAGCGATAATTTGAATGTAACCACTTTCCGCAATGGCGACCCTATAACCGAAGCCAAAACCGACGAGGAGTGGGTGCAGGCAGCACAAGAGGGAAAACCTGCGTGGTGCTACCTAAACAACGACCCTGCCAACGGCAAAAAGTACGGTAAACTTTACAACTGGTACGCAGTAAGCGACCCTCGTGGCTTGGCACCAGAAGGTTATCGAATTCCTACCAACAGCGATTTTGAGAAGTTGATTGAGAGCACCGGAGTTTCGGCTGCAAACCATCGGAAAAAGGAGTTGGTTAAAGGAGGGAAAACTGGTTTTAACTCAAAGTTAGGTGGCTACAGAGGTGAAGACGGCTACTTCCATAAAGATGGAAAAGAAACACGTTACTGGGCATCAAATAAGAATAAAACAAACCCTACCCGAGCTCACGCCTTATACATTGGAGGGAAATATGATATGAGCGATGCTGGCGACTTCCGTTTGGCCAGTGGGTTTTACGTACGCTGTATAAAGGAATAATTGTTATAAAAAAAAATATATACACGAAAACTACCATATTTAACTTGAATCTTTGTTTACATGCAATTATTAAGCATTTTAGGATTGTCCTATTACAATCCATCATTAGTGAAACTAAATACTAGCAATATTTTAACAAGTTTTAGGATTAAATGAAAATGAGTTGATTTGGGATGAAAAGGGCTGTCCAAAATGGCAGCCTCTTTTTTTATAATGCAATTGGTTTATTTTAGTAGATAGCGAACTTCGAAGAAATTCCTCCTAAAACCTTCACGGTTACTTTCACCGTAACTGATGACATGGAATCAACAGCCATCGAAGGAGTTTCAATCACAATCAACGAGCAAACGCTAACAACCAACGAAAGCGGTGTTGCAACCATCGAACTGGAGAATGGTGTTTACACCTACTCGGTTTCAGCATCAAACTACGTTACCTACGATGGTTCTGTTACGGTGGATGATGCAGATGTTAGCGAGGATGTTAGCTTAGTTCACGTTGGACTTGATGAAAATTCGCTAACAAATATCTCTGTGTTCCCCAATCCATTCTCTAACGAGATTAATATTGCAAATGCAGTAAATGCTAACAGAGTTATTGTTTGTAATATTATTGGAGAAGTTGTGATGAATGTTGAACTTAATCAATCTGCAAATATTAGGCTGGAAACCAGCCAGCTGAATTCCGGAATATATATGGTTACTATTCTGGCTTACGATGGCAGCCGAATTGTTAAGAAGATGATTAGAAGGTAAGCTTAATAAGCTTTCAAAATTAAGGCATAAAAAAGCATGGTTGTTTCGACAAGCTCAACAACCATGCTTTTTATATTTAACAATAAAATTATTCCTTTGGTAAAAACTGGAAGAAAGTATCGCCACGCAAGCCAAGCCGTAATGCTTCAAGCGAAATAACTTCGGTTGGCGCAATGTTTCCAAGGTTTACGTTTGCGCCCAGCAATTTAATGAACCATGCCTGCTGACTTTTTATGGGAGCCTCCCAAATAACGTTCTCAATTTTTACGTTGTGGGTTATGCCGTCAATCAACTCGGTATTGGCTGAGTGGTCGCTCTTGTAAATTCCAATAGTTCCGCTCTCGCGGGCCTCTGCAATCACTTTCCACGATCCGGCTTCAAGTTCCGTTTTCATCATGGCAATCCACCTCTCGTTTGGAATTTCAACATCTGCCAACTTCGAGCCTACCTCGGAAATTACGGTTAGCTGATTTGATAACTCCTGTATGTAATTACATTTTTCAGCATGATCAATGGACAATGTTCCATCCGATATTTCTGCTAAATCGAGCTTGTACTCATCGAGCAGTTTCCTAAACTGGTCAAACATTCCTCGAGCGAGGAAAGCCTCAAACAGCGTTCCTCCAAAATACGGACGAATTTTTGCCTGCTGGTAAATGGCAATCTTCTCCTTCAGCGGTTTTGTTATTGCCGAAGTTCCGAACCCAAACTTCACAAAATCAATATATTCGCCGGCAATGCTAACCATATCCTCGGCCTCACGGACACTTAAACCTTTGTCCATAACCATGGTTAACCCGTGGTTACGTGGCTTACTTTCCCTTTCGGGAATAAAAGGTAAATTAAAGTATGACATAAAGGATTTCTTTAAAGTTTTCAATTACTATTTACACACCAAAAGTAACACATTTGGTGTTACCCAAGAAATTGGAGTAAGAATGCTTTGGAAATTTCTATAATCTATCTATAAAGTACTAACTTTTTGCAAGAAATCGATGTCCTTTTCGGCAGTCACTATCGACAAAAAATCAGTTACCGATAATGGATCAATCATTTTCGCCATACGGAGGGTATCGAGAGCTTCTGTCGGTTTGTTCGATTTGTAAAGAGCCGCTGCGCGAATAACTTTAAGCATGGGAATATCGGGAAATTTAAGGGCAATCCGGTTGTAAAAAAGTTCCACATCATCCAGGCGATTCTGATACAGCAGAATTTCTGCAATACCAAGGTAAGCATCAGGCTCTTCAGGATTAAGAGAGATTGCCTGATGATAGGCATCAATGGCTTCATCGGCATTGTTCAACTCGTACTTCACTTTAGCGAAACCAAGCCAAAAATCGTAATTATCAGGATCAAGGGCTCTCGCCTTGTTAATTAAATCGAGCGCCATGTTGTACTGTTTGGTTTCGAGCATGACCACTCCAATACCGTAGTATGCTTCAGCGGTAGCAGGATTTAAACTTATACTTTTACGATAGGCTTTCAGAGCGTTATCGTAATCCTTCATTTTTTCGTAGCACTCCCCAATTGAGCAGTAAATCTTGGGATTTTCGGGCTCTAGTTTTGTTAGCTCTTTGAAACAGCTAACCGCAGCAATATAACTTTCGTTGTTTGCTAGTGTATTTGCTTTGTTAAAGTATGCAGAACTATTGTTAGGATCAACTGCTATGGCAAAATCGAATGCCTCGATGGCTTTTTCAAGATTGTCCTTGTATGTGTATAGTATCCCCAAATTATACCAAACATTCGAAGAAAACGGGTTAATATCGAGATACTTGTTATAAAAAAGCTCTGCATTATCTAAATCGTCAATCTGCTCGTATCCGTAGGCTAAATCAAAAATTATATTTAACGATTCGGGACTCATCTCGAAAGCCATACCCAGGTACCTTAATGCTTCGTGGTAATTTTCGCTGTACTGGTACAAACCGGCAATGCGATAGTATAAGCCAGACTTATCTGTCGGGGTTAAATCAATTGCTTTGCTAAAGTATTTTTTTGCTGCATCAGCATTCATCATCTCAAGCGAAGTTTGACCTAGCAAAAGGTAAATTTCACCATTTGAGGAATCAAACTTTACAAGTTGCTTCAATAAATCGAGTGCCTCCGAGAACTTTTTCCCCATAATAAGAACTTCGGCTTTGCGAACCTGTACTTCAACTGAATTTGGGTATATATTCAAGGCTGCACCAACTGCCTCTTGTGCCTTCTTGTAGTCGTCAGCGTTTATGTAATAATCAATTACACTTTCAAAATCTACAATATCTAAGAACAAACTTTTCCTGCTACGCAACGAATCCTCAAACTTACGGACTGCTTCCATAGCCTCCTCATCCCCATAAAAAAAATCGCTTTCTTCCCTCATATAAAATGAAATTACAGCGCAAACATAACACAATTATTGCGTTTTTAGGTAAAACGGTATTGTGTTATTATTAACAACTGTGTTTAAATATCAACAAAAATTGGGAATTACCTAAAAATCGCTATCTCTGTCCTTGAAGTACTTCATAAATTGAACCCTTTCAAAAGCAGCAGGGTTATACGATTTTTCCTGGCTCATTTTGCCCCTAAACTCGTCAATGGTTTTGTAGCCCATTTCCTGCATCCAATCCTCAAGAACGGAAAGCATGGATTTTACATAACCCAAACCATTACGGTAAAGAGCCGAACAAACCTGAACGGCCTTTGCTCCTGCTAAGAGTTGCTTAACCACCGCTTCGCCAGTATGAACGCCTGTTGAAGCCGCCAAATCTTTGCTAACCCTTCCCGACATCAATGCAATCCAACGCAACGAGAAGCCCAAATCGGACGAAGTGCTCAAAACATGCGATGCATTATAATCGAAGGTATAAATGTCGAAATCGGGATTGTACGAACGGTTAAATAGCACAATGGCGCTTGCCCTGGTTTCGCTTAACTTTTTAATGAACCGAGCAAGCGAAGAATTGTAACTGCCAATTTTAATGGCAATTGGCAACTTTGTGTTTTCGGCCACGGAACTAATTATATCGAAGTAAAGCTTTTCATTCTCGGTTTCGGTTCGGTTCATATCCGAGGGTAGAGCAAAAATATTTAGCTCAACACCATCGGCGCCAGCCTCCTCAGCCTTACTGGCGAATGATGGCCACCCGTCGGCGGTAACGCAGTTTATGCTTGCAATAATTGGTACGTTCACCTGTTTTTTTGCATCGCTAATAAGCTTAAGGTAGCTCGAAACCGGGTCGGTCATCTCATCGAAATCAAAATACTCCATGGTTTCCGGGTAAATAAAACCCGTAGCATGCATTTTATTTAAGTTATCATGCGTATCGGCAATTATTTCTTCCTCAAATATCGATTTAACAACAATGGCTCCAACACCTGCCTCTTCGAGAGCAAGAATACTTTTGAGAGAACCGGTTAAACCTGAACTTGATGCAATTATAGGATTCTTAAGGGTTAATCCCATGTAGTTGGTGGTTAGATTTGCCATGGTTTTCAGCTTTAAATGAGTATGAGATTTTATTATCAACTAAATTAACTCAAAATTGAGGCGAGTTCAAGTAGTTAACAACAAAAATTGAAAAAAGTTGAATTCAGAAACCTTTTGCTAGATATCGAGATTTGTCATCTCACTGGTTATCTTAAAATCGAAACTTGGGTACTCGAAAATTGGGAAACGGGGTTCAGTTTCGCCAATGGAGTATCCCCAAACGCTGGAGTATTCCTTCCTGTCCTCGCCCATCTCTTCGAGCTGGTGTAGGTATTCGCCAATGGGTTTCGATTCGATAATTACCACCTTCCCCATTTTGTTAATTATTGGGCTATGCCAGCGGGTGTGGTCGTGGTCGAACTCCAGTATTCGTCTTCCCCAACGAGTTATTCCAATGGTTCTGAAGGTTAAACTTTTTCCAACTCCCGGAAGGTTTATTACATTCCTGTCGGTTGCGAGGAACGGAATATCGGTTTTTTCTCTTAAAGTCTTCAACTTCTCAACAACCGTGCTGGCATCGAGGGTGTAACCCTTAATCTCCTCAAGGTACTCGTCGGGGGTGGCACCGAACTTTTTCTCTTCAATCTCTTCCTGCACGGCACGTGCATTGGTGGCGTAGTTAAACGTATTCTCCTGAAAACCTTTCACCGAGAATGTGTAGTATGTTATTACTCCTATATCGTTCAACACTTTACGTAACTTCGCCGTGTGCCCACGGCGCGATGCCGCTGAAGTGAACACCAGCTGATTGGTAACAATCCATCCAGCGCTAATTAACCGCTCAACGGCCTGCTTCGATTCGGGAGTAATCTCCATAGGCGACTCAAAGTGGGTTTGAATTACGAACTGCTTTATTCCAATCGCTGAGGCTTTCTTACGAAAATCGGACAGAACCTTAACCAGCTCTGGGTTTACTCGTTGCGGTAGGTAAGCTGGTAGTCGGGTTCCCAACCGTATCCGAACAATCTCTGCATACTTTTCACCATCCTTTCTGTGCTCGTTGGCATATCGTTTTCGAATGGCCATTTCGTAAACCTTATCGAGAATATTCTGCAGAGTTTTTGTTCGGCTCATAAGCGCATCGCCACCGGTAATTAGGATATCACGAAGCTGTGTATCGTTCTCCCAGTAGTCGAGCAGCCTCTGCAGTTTTTCTTCCCAGGTCTCCTTTGGCTTCAGCTTATCGAGGTTGAAGTTCAGGTTTCCTCGCTGAAAATCGTACATTCGCTGACACGAAACGCAGAGTCCGCCGCAGGCTCGACCCATTGTATCGGGGATAAGAATGGCAACCTCGGGATAGCGCCTGTGCACACAACGCGCCGATGGTAGCAACCAACCGGCAGCGTTGGGTTTTCCTGCTTCAACCTTGTCCTCCTTCTCCCAAGCGGTTATATTCCCAAAGTGATCGATAAGAGGCTTGCTATAAATAACATAATGGCGAATAGCCAAATCGGTTCCTACCGAAAAATCATCAATTTTTGTATTGAGAAGTGAAAGGTAGTATGGATTTACGAAGAAGGGAATGCCTTTCTCCTCAGCCTTCTCCAGAAGTTTTTGAGTATCTAAATCGAGCGAGTAGTCGAGGAGTTTATTTAACAATGCAGGTGAACGGACCGCAAAACGGAGATGAAACTTGTAATCGTCCCACCATTCGTGCATCTTTTCAAGCTTCTGTTCGTGTGTTAGTCCATTATCGAAACAAAATTTTGTATCACCAATTTCACAGCTGGTTATGTTATCAACCAGAATGTCAATTATTCGGTTCTTATTCTCCTGTCTGGTTTTAATTACGTGAGGTTCCAGCCCGTCAGTCCACCTGTCCATCCACTCTGTAAGCTTCTTTTTGGTTGGTTTTTCCTGCGGAAGTTTGCAACTTAGCTGCCTAAAAAGCTGTATCATATCCTCGAAGAAAAGCGGTTTAGCTCCGCCAGTTCCTTTCTTAACGCCAAGCCACAGTATACGAAAAGGTTCCGACTTGGTGAGCTGATTGTTTCGGTACGGATTCTTAAACTCACGTCCCGAGTTATTCGCATAGTCGAGAATGCGAATAGCAGCAAAATCCTGCCAGCGTAACTTCTCGTACCCCTGCCGGCCGGTAGTAACTCCATTGTAGTAGTCTACAGCAGCGGGGTTCTCGGCAAGAATACTTTTTGCCAATTCCTTAATATTTATACGAAACTGATCTAGATTCTCCGAGGATTTGAAAATTTCAACAAGGTTGGGATTTTCTCGAAGCAACTTACGAAGAAGAGTAAGCGATTTAGCCGAAAGGGCAATTTTATCTGGATAGTAAGTCATTTTGTTGTATGCATTTATCCGGATCCATTGCTCGGGAAGTGATAAAACCGGGTTGAGCAACTAGTAAATGTCCGGCAAGTAACTATTTACGCCCTGAAATGTGTAATTTCCTTTGCAGGCACGCAAAGTTACAAAAAAATGGGGATTTTTTCAAGAATTTCGAACGACTAGTCTATTAAGTAATTGTTATTAATCGTTAAACTTTTTAATTTCGTTCCATCTAATTTTATAAAAAATAAACGTTCACTAATTCAAAAATATTTCAGCATGAAAGCAAACGAAAAAATAAGCAAACTTAGGAATTTGATGAAGTCAAAATCCATCGATGCATATATTATTCCCAGCAGCGATCCTCACCTTAGCGAGTATTTGCCCGAGCACTGGCAGTCGCGTGCATGGCTTTCGGAATTTTCCGGCTCAGCCGGAACTGTGGTAGTTACCAAAACCAAAGCAGGATTATGGACCGATTCACGCTACTTCCTGCAGGCCGAGCAGGAGCTAAAAGGAAGCGGAATTGACCTCTGTAAAATGGGACTCCCTGAAACTCCTTCCATTGAGGAGTGGATTGTTGCAAACCTAAAACCTGAGCAAACAGTTGGTTTTGACGGAAGATTACTAACTCATGCTGCAGCCAAACGAACCATAAATCAGCTGCAAAGCGCAGGAATTTCAGTTCAAACCGATGTTGATTTAGTTTCTGAGATTTGGGAAAAACGTCCAAAACTTCCAACTGGAAAAGCATTTGAGCATGAGCTCAGGTATTCAGGAAAAACTACTGCTGAAAAGATTGAGCAAATTCGCGAAAATCTTGCAAAGCAAGGGGCAACTGCTTGCATAATCTCGGCGCTCGACGAGGTTGCGTGGACCTTCAATATCCGTGGAAACGATGTTGCCTACAATCCTGTTGTGCTCTCCTACGGATTTATCTCTGCCGATGAGGCAATTCTTTTTATCGATCCTGCTAAAATTGACGAAAATCTTGCGCAACAACTTGAGGAGCAAGGAGTAAACCTATTCATCTACGATGAAATTGATGAGTTCATCAAAAAAATTCCGAAAGATTCAATAGTTGCAGTTGACGAGAACAGAATAAATCACAGGCTGGCATCACTTATTCCAAAGAAAGTTAAGCAGGTGAGCACAATCAGCATCCCAACTATGCTGAAAACCAAAAAGAACGAGGTTGAACTCGAAAATATCCGAAACGCAATGACCAACGATGGCGTTGCCATGGTGGAATTCCTTTACTGGCTCGAGAAGAATGTTGGGAAAGAAAAAATATCAGAACTTACCATCGCTGACAAATTACTGGAATTCAGAAGTAAACAACCCGGATTCGTTAGTGAAAGTTTTAATACAATTGCCGGATACCGCGATCACGGAGCCATTGTTCACTATAGCGCAAGCAAGGAGAGCGCTTACGAAATTAAACCGGAAGGTTTTCTGCTGGTTGACTCAGGCGGACAGTTCAAGCAAGGCACAACCGATATTACACGAACAATTCATCTTAGCAAACCTTCAGAAGAGGAATCAATTGATTTCACGCTGGTTCTAAAAGGAATGATTCAACTCTCGAAGGTAAAATTTCCCATGGGAACCCGCGGAACGCAACTCGATGTTTTGGCGCGTGCAGCCATGTGGGGACACGGAATAAATTATGGACACGGAACCGGCCACGGAGTTGGCGCATTCCTTAACGTTCACGAAGGTCCGCAAGCCATTCGTCCAAACGAAGTTCCCATAGTTCTTGAACTTGGCATGGTTCAATCGAACGAGCCGGGAATTTACCGCGCAGGAAAGTACGGAATTCGAATCGAGAATCTAATTGCCTGCGTTCCTTTCACTGAAAGTGAATTTGGCAGCTTTATTCAGTTTGAAACGCTTACAATTTGCCCAATTGACACAAAACCCATTAAAGTTGATATGCTAACTGCAGCCGAGCGAAGCTGGCTAAACAGCTACCACGAAATGGTTTACAACAGGCTGGAAAGTAAATTGAGCAACGAGTTGAAAGTTTGGCTGAAAGAGAAAACCAAGAAGATTTAATTCTCGTCATCGCGAGTGTATTTCACGAAGCCTGCCTTTGTCGGCAGACAGGCGATCTTTTTTTACCACATTGCCTTTTTTAAAAGAGATTGCTTCACCCACAAAAAAATGTGTGTTCGCAATGACGTTTTTAAAAATCTTTGCAAGGAATAAACTACTTATAAATCCTCTCCCTATTCAGTGCCCGTTGGTATTCGCGGGCATTTTTATTGTGTTCGGTTAATGTTTTAGCAAAAGAGTGATAACCCGAAAAATCAGCTTTTGCACAGAAGTACAAATACTTATGAACTTCATAGTTCAACACAGCATCAATTGACGAGATGCTTGGTGCATTAATTGGCCCCGGAGGTAATCCCCTGTTTCTATAGGTGTTGTAGGGAGAATCAACGGTAAGATGTTTTGTTAAAATTCTGCGGATTGTAAAATCGCCGAGGGCGAATTTGATTGTAGGATCAGCCTGCAGGGGCATTCCCCTCTCCAAGCGATTTACGTAAACTCCTGCGACTTTAGGTCGCTCATCACGATTTATAGTTTCCTCCTCAACAATAGATGCCAGCGTTGATACCTGGGTTTTGCTCATGCTCAGCTTCTTTGCCTTTTCAATTCTCGCCTCGTTCCAAAACGCATCGTACTCACGCTTCATGCGCTTAAAAAAACCATCTGCATCGATGTTCCAAAAGAATTCGTAGGTATTGGGAATGAACATTGCAATAAAGGTTTCGGTTGAGAAACCGAACTCATTTACCAACTCTTCATTTGAGAAGGCTGCGACAATTTCAACCGAATCGGCTTCGAGCTGCTTTGAAATTCGCTGCGCCAGCTGCTCGGGAGTCCGAAATCCTGTAAAAGTTACCCTTACGGGTGTTTGCAACCCGGCGCGCAGGATGGAAACCAAATCTTTATTTCCCATTCCATTGGTTAGCTTGTACCTTCCCGGCTTCACGCTGTAAGGGTATCCCATGCGCGATGAAACCCAGCGGAACGAAACGGTATCGGCCAGCACATTTTCAGAAACCAGAATGGCTACCACATCGGAGTAACTCGACCCTGTTGGAATGTGAATAAAAACAGTTTCCTTGTTTTCAAGCCGAACGTTGGGCGAATACATTCTCGAGTATATATTGTAACCGTAAATTCCTGCTATCAGTATCAGAATTGAAAAAAATGAAACGAATATTAGTATCGGTTTCCTGTAATGCTTCCTGCTCATCCTAAATCTACAATAAAAGTTATTTGGTTTGCAAAGATAAATATGGGTGTCTCAAAAGTTCATTGTGTGACTCTGTGAAGGACACCGAGAAACTCTGTGAAATATATAATTTATTGTTTCACAGTGTATCGCAGGGGAATCACAGAGTTCCACAGAGGAGTAAATCTAATCCTTTTTAACTTTTGAGACAGCCACGTAATATTTGATTTATTCTGATTTTACTTCAGCAACTCAACGGCTTTTGCCACTCTGTTTAACGATTCAACAAGTTCGCTTTCAGATGCAGCGTAGGAAAGACGAATATAATTCTCGGCACCGAATGCGCTGCCGGGAACCATGGCAACGTGCGCGTTGTTCAGCAGGAACATTGCCAAATCCGATGAGTTTTTTATGGTTTCGCCATTAAACGATTTCCCGATTAGCTGGCTAATCTCAGGAAATACGTAGAATGCACCCTGAGGAACATTAATTTCAAATCCGGAAATTTTCTTCATCTTTTCAACTACCAAATCGCGACGTTTCTGAAAAGATTGGCACATCATCTTTGGGTACTCACCATCCGAAGAAATTGCTGCTATCGCAGCTTTCTGGGCAATAGAATTTGCTCCCGAAGTCATTTGTCCCTGTAACTTATTGCAAGCTTTTGCAAGCCAAAGCGGAGTTGCCGAGTAGCCAATGCGCCATCCGGTCATTGCGTAACCTTTGGAAACTCCGTTAATAATTATTACTCTTCCGGCAAGCTGCTCAAACTGAGCAATCGACTCGTGTTTTCCAATAAAGTTGATATGCTCATAAATCTCATCGGAAATAACGAAAACTTGCGGATGCTTTGCCAGAACATCAGCAATTGCTCTAAGTTCATCCCTGGTGTAAACGCTTCCGGTTGGATTTGATGGCGAGCAAAGAAGCAACGCTTTTGTTTTTGGAGTGATAGCTTTCTCAAGCTGTTCGGGCGTAATTTTAAAGTCGCTATCGAGTCCGGTTTCAATAACAACACTTTTCCCCTCAGCAATTTTCACCAGTTCAACGTAGCTAACCCAGTATGGTGCAGGAACAATTACCTCATCGCCTTTTTCAACCAACGCCATAAAAATGTTTGCCAGCGAATGCTTTGCTCCGTTCGAAACCACAATTTGAGCCGGCGAAAAATCGAGGTTATTCTCCCTTTTCAGCTTCGCTGAAATTGCCTGAAGCAAGTCGGCGAAACCACCTGCCGGTGAGTAGAAAGTGATGTTATTGTCGATGGCAGATTTGGCTGCATCCTTAACAAAATCGGGGGTTGGAAAATCGGGTTCGCCAACGCTCAAATCAATAACGTTGATTCCCTGGCATTTTAAATCGCGGCTTCGCTGCGACATGGCAAGGGTTTGCGAAACCTCAAGCTGCTCAACCCTATTCGATACTTTTTCCATGATTAAAGAATTATTTGAAGAATATGACACACCAGTTGAAATGATTTTATAATTTTAAAGCTCAAAGTTATTCTTATTATAGCAAAGTGTACAATCCGAAATAAAAAATATAATGGTAATTGAACTGCTAAAAATTGTACTTCCGTCGATTTTCGTTTTCCTTGCCGGCTACCTGGCCATTGAACGTTTACTGAGGGAAGAAACCAAGCGACGAAAAGCCGAACTTACACAAAATAACCAAAAAATCACAATTCCGGTGAGGTTACAGGCCTACGAGAGGCTGGTACTTTTCCTCGAGCGCATATCGCCCGAATCGCTGTTGATTAGGGTAAATCAGCCAAATTTGACCAATAAAAAGTTGCAATCAAAACTGTTGCAAAACATTCGTGCCGAATGGGAGCACAACCTCTCGCAGCAACTTTACGTTAGCCACAATGCCTGGGAGCTGGTAAAAAATGCAAAAGCAAACGTTATTAAACTAATTAATACTTGTTCCGATAAACTTCCACCCGATGCTCCTTCAATAAAACTAACCCAAATGGTTCTAGAAACCATGGTTGAGCTGGATACTCACCCAACCAACATAGCCGTTGAATTTTTGAAGAAGGAGGTAAAAAATATTTTTTAGATTGTTTTGTTAGCAAAAACTAAATAAAAAAAGAGGTTGAACAAGAAGTCAACCTCTTTTTTGCATAGTAATCATTCACACTATGATTTTATCATATCCACGCTACGTTTAACAAATCGGCTTAAATCTTCGCCCTTGAGCATATTGTTGGCCAAAAGTGCCAAGTCGATTAGCTGCTTCACCAGGTTTTGATCCTTACCAAAAGTTTTCAAAGTTTCGGTTTTTGATGCGTTTACCTCCTCAACTTTCTTCTCCAAATCGGCAACCTCATCCTTCTCTGTTTGGGGAATCTCTTCATCCTTCTTGCCCTCGTGCGACTTTTTAAGCTCATCGAGCTTAGTTTTTACCGGTTCAACCTGCGAGTTGAACTCCTTAATCTTATCGCCCAACTCATTGTTTTTGCTTTCAATCACCGTTTTAACCAACGGGTGAGCAACGTTAACAACTAGGTTTACCGTTTCGGGCATATTCCCGTAGAAACCAGCCGTACCGCTCATGGCAGCCATATCCTTCATCCGGCGGATAAACTCGCTGCGGGTAATTACTACCGGAGCTCCGGTTTCACCCAAATCCTCGAACTGAACCCAGTAATTTGTGCTGTTGGCAGCACCCTCGAAAACGCTACGCAGCTCGGCTTGCTCATCGTACGATAGCGAAACCTCTTTCTTGTCCTCCTTCATTATTAGCTTGTCAACCACGTCGCTGTCAACACGAACAAAACGCGAATCCTTAAATTTCGATTCGAGGTGGTTAATCACATGCGGATCGAGCTGGCCATCCAACATCAGGATATCGTAACCTTTCTTCTTCGCCTCATCGATGTAGGTAAACTGCTCCTCGGTGTCGGTTGCATAGAGGTAAATTAAGGTTTTGTTCTTATCGGTCTGGTTCTCCTTTATTAACTTCTCGTACTCCTCAAATGTGAAGTACTTTCCATCGGTGTTCTTGAATAGCGCAAATTTTTCTGCGCGCTCGAAGAACTTCTCATCGGTAATCATACCGAAATTTATGAAGAGTTTAAGGTCGTCCCACTTCTTCTCGAATTCAGCACGGTCGTTCTTGAAAATTTCGTGAAGCCTGTCGGCAACCTTCTTGGTAATGTGGCTCGATATTTTCTTTACGTTCGAGTCGCTCTGCAGGTAACTTCGCGAAACGTTCAGCGGAATATCGGGCGAGTCGATAACACCATGAAGCAAGGTAAGAAACTCTGGCACAATCCCTTCTACGGAATCGGTAACGTAAACCTGATTGCAGAATAGCTGGATTTTATTCTTCTGAATATCGAAATTCGATTTTATTCTTGGGAAGTAAAGAACTCCTGTAAGGTTGAACGGATAGTCAACGTTAAGATGGATATTGAAGAGCGGATCCTGCGCAGCAGGGTAAAGGTCGTGGTAGAAATTTTTGTAGTCCTCGTCCTTCAAATCGGTAGGTTTACGGGTCCAAAGCGGGTTAACCTCGTTAATTATTTTGTCTTTTCCTGTATCAACCTCTTTCTCATCCTTCCACTCCTTCTCGGTACCAAAGGCAATGGGGATTGGCAGAAAACGGCAGTACTTACGTAGCAACTCGTTTATTTTGCTATCCTCCAGGAATTCTTCATTATCCTTGTTTATATGGAGAATGATGTCGGTTCCACGCTCATCGCGCTGGGCTTCCTCAATGGAAAATTCGGGCGAACCCTCGCACGACCAGCGAACAGCATTGGCTCCCTCCTGGTACGAACGAGTAACAATTTCAACCTTATCACTTACCATGAACGATGAGTAGAAACCCAAGCCGAAATGTCCGATAATAGCGTTGGCCTTGTCCTTATACTTCTCAAGAAAATCCTCGGCACCCGAAAAGGCAATTTGGTTAATATACTTTTCAATCTCCTCGGCGGTCATTCCAACACCGCTGTCTGAAACTGTAATGGTCTTTTTCTTCTTATCAACCTTTACTCGAATGGTATCATCCCCCATTTCACCCTTAAATTCTCCCATTGACGAGAGAGTTTTCAACTTCTGAGTTGCATCAACAGCATTGGAAACCAACTCACGAAGGAATATTTCGTGGTCGGAGTACAAAAACTTTTTAATTATTGGGAAAATGTTTTCGGAGGTTACGTTAATTTTGCCTTTCTCCATGGCTATTGCTATTTTTAAAGTTAAACATCAAATTTTGTGTGATTGGGAATAAACAAAAGCAGTGCCATTGGCAAAATTCTGCCAAATAGTCATACTTAACTTGTAAATTATGGCAAATTTTCGGCTACAGGTAGAAAAAATGGAAAATAGCGGCAGCAATAGCTAGCAGGATGCAGTAGCCAATAAAAATTCGAACCGATATGTAAAACGACCTGCGTTTTTGGTGTAGCTTCTTATGGCTAATTATGCGCATTATTATGTTATCAATCCGCAGGAAAATGGTATCGTTTTTAGGAATAAAAGCGAAAGCTCCGCTCTTCATGGCATATGAACCGTAGCTACCCTCATCGGGACCCGAAAGCATTACCACTTCCATGTCGCGATTTATTACTTTTACTGCATCAAGAATTTCGATACCATTCATTAGGGTATGTTCTCCTTCATCGAAGAACTGGTATCCCAGAAAAACGATATGAATTTCATTCTTCCTGAACTTCATTGGGGTGATATGGGCAATAAACTTTTCACCTGTGGTGAAGGTTTCAATGGAGTACTTCTCAGGCTTATCGATGGCCCTCTTCAACGATGCCGAGTAGGCTGAATCGTGATCGACAATGTAGATGTATGCCAGCGTTTTTGGCTTGATTATTTTATCGATTCCCAGAGTTTCCATGCCACTAAAGTAAAGAAAAGGGAACTGAAAAACAATACCAGCAATAAAGTTAAGTGCTACTTCTTTTTCTAGAGAGGAAAAAACAAAAAAATGCTTCATCGACAATCCTGAATGAGAGGATGGCCGATGAAGCAAAAAAAATTGAAACTATTTCTAGTTATAAGTTGGAAGGAATGAATACTCCTTGGAGTACCTTAACATCTGATTAGTATAATTATCGGGGTATTCAACTTTAACATCAATAACCTTATCGCCCTCGTAAACCGGAACTAGCTTTGGGTTAATGAATCCACCGTAGGGAGCCAGGTTCAGCTTAGCGTACCTGTCGAGAACTTCCTTATGCAAATCCTGATTGATTTTTACTGCATACTTTTCAACCAATTCTTTACCAGCTTCAAAATCACCGGTACTCTTTATGCGCTGAACTTCCTTAAGAAGTTGACCAACAAGCTCGCGGAGTTTATCGTAATCGTTAATTACGAAGAAGGTTTTCCCATCACGGGTTTTCTTCTCAATTACATTCTGCTCCTTCCCATGCTCGTAGCACCAGCTTGCAATAAGCTGGCGGTTACGCATGTGAGCCTGCTCAATGTCTTTTCCCAGCTCAATTCGGGTGAGCTGAGTCATTAGCCCGTTGCGCATGTAGTTATTATACTCGGCTTTGGCCACATCGAGGGTTGGCATAATTTCCAGTTCAACCATCTTTGGATCCATGATAAAGTAGAGTGCGAAAAGGTCGGCACGCGATTCCTCCAGTGCTGAGCCGTAGTTCTTCAGCTCGTCGCCTTTAACGCCCGGTGCAAGTTGTCCGCTTCCATGGCCCAAGCACTCATGTAAATCGGTATGCAAGTTTCCTCCAAGTGCGCCCCATTTCTTGTTCAGTTCAATTTCTTCCTGGCTCCAGGCGAACTCCTCGAGGAAACCGTTGCCTACGGCAGACATGTCGTATGCGTAGGTAATGTTCTCAATGGTTACGCTCTTCGAACCGTGATCCTTGCGAATCCAATCGGCGTTAGGAAGGTTGATTCCAATTGGAGTTGAAGGGTAGCAATCGCCACCAAGCATGGTTGCTGTGATAACTTTTGCGGAAACGCCCTTCACCTTCTCCTTCTTAAACTGCTGGTCAACTGGCGAATGGTCCTCAAACCACTGTGCATTGTCGCTAATAAGAATTGTACGCTGGGTTGCTTCCAGGTTTTTGAAGTTTACAACTGACTCCCATGATGACTTGTATCCCAGCGGATCGCCATAGTTCTCAATGAAACCGTTTACAAAATCGATACGCGAATCTAAATCCTTCACCCAAAGTACATTGTACTTATCGAAAAGCTTCAAATCGCCCGTTTTGTAGTACTCAATGAGGGTTTCAATAATTTCTTTCTGCTTATCGTTTTCGGCTACATTTGCTGCCTTTTCGAGCCAGTAAACAATTTTTTCGATGGCTGCAGAGTACATACCCCCAACCTTCCATACCTTCTCGTAAATTTTGCCATTCTCCTTCACCAGCTTCGTATTCAAACCGTACGAAATGGGCTCGGGATCGTTCTCAACTCGCATTTTTGCGTAGAACTCTTCGGCTTCCTTCTGGGTTACTCCCTCGTAGTAGTTGTTTGCCGAAGCGGCAATTAAATCAACCCCTTCCGACTGATCAACGCGCTTTGCGTAAAGTGCCGGATTAAAAATTACCGGGCTTAACTTTTCAATAATCTCTTCACGGGTACCTAGCTCCTTAGGAAGAAACTCGTCGGGAGTACTATTCAAAAGGTTTGCGAAATACTCCTGGGAAAATCCTGGCTCAAACTTCTCGGTTGAGTAGTGATGGTGAATTCCGTTGGAGAACCAAACCCGCTTAAGGTACACAACAAAAGCATCCCACTCGGGTGCATCCTTCGCTCCTGTGTAGCCGGTATAAATTGCCTCAAGGGTACGACGAATGGCAAGATTATGCTTAAAATTCTGGTCGAAAATAATATCGCGACCGCACAGCGCTGCTTCGCTGAGATAGTAAAGCAACTCTTTCTGCTGTACCGAAAGATCGTCCCATCCGGGAATCTGGTAGCGAATAATTCGTAAATCGGCAAACTGGTCAACCTGCCATTTAAACTGGTCTTCCTGCTCAGCCTTTTTTTCGGTGCAACCCGATAAACCCAACAGGGTTAATGATAGAAGAAACATACCTACGTACTTCATTTTTAATTACTTATTTTTTTGTTTTAGAATAATTTGAGTTTAAAAAAGTGCTGTAAACTTATTAAAAACTATTGGATAGGCGAAACTAAAAATGGTTTACAGTTGAGATCAATGAATATGCTGCCCGAATAATTGCAAATAACAGTTTTTAACACTTTCATTCTGTTTCGTCCAATGTAAATAACGATGGCTTTCCATAAAAAACCTATTTTTGTGTCAAAATTTTAATGAATGTATGCAATTTTCATAAAGGAACTTAACAGCTTCTTCTCGTCGCTTACAGGGATAATTGCCGCCATTGTATTCCTCATAGTGAACGGGCTATTCATGTGGGTTTTCCCCGGTGAGCTAAACGTGCTCGATAGCGGATACGCATCGCTCGACACATTTTTTATTATTGCTCCATGGGTAATGCTATTTCTGGTTCCGGCTGTAACCATGCGGCTTTTCTCCGAGGAGAAGCGCTCAGGAACCATTGAACTTTTGCTCACACGCCCAATTTCCGACACCCAAATTATTTTGGGGAAATACCTGGCCTCCATCGTTCTGGTTATCATCATTCTACTTCCGGCGTTAATCTTCTTTCTTTCGGTTTACCTTTTAGGTAATCCGGTTGGAAACATCGACACGGGAGGAACCTGGGGCTCATTCATCGGGCTGTTCTTTCTTTCGGCAGCATACGCCTCCATCGGAGTTTTCGCCTCATCGATAACCGAGAACCAGATTGTATCGTTTATTCTTGCAATCCTGTTAAGCTTCATTGTGTTTATCGGGTTAGAATCAGTAGCATCGGTTCACTCACTGAAAAAAATCCAATTTTTACTTGTTAACCTTGGCATTAACGAGCACTACAAATCGCTTAGCCGGGGAGTTATCGACTCGCGCGATGTGGTTTACTTCGTTGCCCTATCGGCAATTTTTGTGCTGTCGACCCGAACCTTAGTTCAAAGCAGAAAATGGTAATAAAAAACCAGCCATGACCCTAAGCAATAAGAAAAAAAACATAATTCAGCTTGTAGTTTCAATCGCTACAATTATACTTGCTGGCTACATTTCAACCTTCTTCTTTTTCCGAATCGATATGACCTCGGAGAAACGCTACACCCTAAACCCAGTTACCAAGGAAACCCTCAAGAACCTGAACGACATTGTTCACATAAGAGTTTACCTCGATGGCGACCTGCCCATAGGTTTTATGAGAATGAGGCGTGAGCTGAAAGAAACTCTGGATGAGTTTAAGGCTTACGGTGGTAACATGTTCCACTACGAGTTCATTAACCCCTCAGCTTCAGTAAATTCTAAAGACCGAGAAGCCTTGTATCGCGACCTCTACGAAAAGGGAATTGAGCCAACAAATGTTCAGGAGAGTAACCCAAAGGGAGGCAGCTCGCAGCGCATAGTTTTCCCCGGTGCCATTGTTAGCTTCATGGGGAAGGAATCACCGCTGAATCTGTTAAAGAACAATCCGAACCTATCGGGCGATGAGAACATCAATATTTCAATCCAAAATTTTGAGTTCGCCCTCATGCAAGTAATCATTAAGCTTTCTCAAACCAACCAGCCAAAAATTGCTTTTGTGCACGGGCACGATGAGCTTGACGAGTTCGAAACGGGCGACATAGTTCAGGAACTTGCTTCGCAGTATGAGGTACACAGGGTAATACTTGGCGGTGAGGTTGGCGGTTTGGATCCCTACTCGCTGGTGGTTGTGGCAGGACCAAAAAAGCAGATTCCTGAAGCCGACAAGTTGGTTCTTGACCAGTACCTGATGAACGGTGGAAAAATTCTTTGGTTTGTTGATGCAGTTAACGTAAGCATCGATAGCCTTTCGCAAGGAGCAACTACATTGGCGTATCCAAATAACACGAATTTAGAGGATATGCTATTCCGTTACGGTGTAAGAGTTAATCCGGTTCTTATTCAGGATATGCAGTGCGCGGTTATTCCGGTAAACGTTGCCCTTGCAGGGCAAGATCCTCGTTTTTCTCCTGTTCCGTGGGTTTACTTTCCGCTACTTAACGCTCCTGAAACGCACCCAATAACCCGAAACCTAAACCTTATTAGAAGCCGTTTTGTTAGTCCAATCGATACGGTTGGTGGAAATTCGAATCTTGCAAAAAGAATACTGCTTTCCACTTCGCCTTACAGCCGAACGCTGAATGTACCGCTGTTCATTAACCTCCGCCAAATTGAGCAGAGTCCGCTCGAGCGCGATTTTAACCGCTCATTTATTCCCGTTGCCGCACTGGTTGAAGGAACATTCAACTCGGTTTTCACAAACCGCCCCCTAGCTGCATTCAACAACGGCAAACCATTCAATTTCAAGGAGAAAAGCATTCCAACCCGAATGTTAGTAGTTGCCAACTCCGACATTATCCGGAACGATGTAAGCCGCCGAACCGATGGAGCCTACATTACCCCACTTGGATACGATAAGTATACAAACCAAACCTTTGGAAATAAAGAGTTTGTAGTAAACTCTGTTCACTTTCTTGTTGACGAAACGGGTTTAATGGAGCTGAAAAATCGTGACTTCAAACTGAGGCTTCTCGATAAGAAAAAAATTCTTGAAGAGCGCAAAAAATGGCAGCTAATTAACCTGCTGATTCCTTCGCTAACACTTATTGTTCTGGGTATTGTCTGGTTTTTTATTCGCCGGTACAAGTTCACCCGCTAAAGAAACGCATTGATGAGATTTCTAAAAAAATACTGGTGGTTTATAGTTTTGCTACTACTGGCACTCTACGTTTTTAGGATTAGAACCCAGCAGGGAACCATTGCCATAAAAGATAAAAACTTTTCGGTTCCTGAAACCGAGAATGTAACCACAATTAAACTAAAGAACAGTCAACTTTCGTTAACCCTTCAGAGGAACCAAGACACATGGATGGTAAACGAGAAATTGGTAGCAAAACCCGAGGCTATCAATGCTTTCCTACTGTTGCTGAACAAAATACAGGTAAAATCGCCCCTACCCGTTTCGGTTGCCGATAGCCTTACCCAAGTTCTTAAAAAAGATGGTATTGAAGTTAAAATCTTCGAAAATTCGAAGCAAATCCGTCACTTCTACGTTCACTATACCGAAACCCTCAACCTCGGAGGAATTGGAATTTTAGCCAACTCGCAGCACGCATTTATGCTTGAGTTCCCGAACTATACCGACGATGTTGTGAAACTTTTCTACATACAACCCTCAGCCTGGGCTGAGAACAGGTATTCAGTCCCGGCAACAGAAAGCATTAAAACAATTGAAACCGAAATACCCGATAACCCAGAGAAATCGTTCAGAATCGATTTCCTTGATAACGAACAAATTCGGCTATTCGATTTATACAACGGAAGGGTAGCCGTACTGTACGATACCGCTAGCTTGCAACGATTTGTTACCGGATTACAGGAAATGACCCTAAACCCAACCTCCGATACGTTAACCCAACCGCAACGGGCAGCCATTGTTTACTCGCAGCCAAGCAGCATTATTACCCTTCAATTTGAAAAAAACGAGAAAATTATTTTCACATTCTTCCCCATTCCGGTTGAAGAGTACCTCGACGAACTGGGGCGTCCCGTTCGTTTCGACCTAAACAGAATGTACGTTACCGTAAGTACAAATCCATCAGAAATGTACGAAGCAGAATACCTGAAAATCCATCCGGTTTTAAAGGATATTTCCTATTTTAACCCGAATTTCTAGCAATTGCGTTGGCTATTTGCATAAAAAATTGTAATATTGGTTTTCAATTGCAAACATAAATCTTGCTGATTATCAATTGCTATTGTTTTTACTGAGTACATTTTTCAGTAAAAATTCGTTTCTTTGTAGCGGCTGATTATAAAGCAAGTTTAGTTTATAGTACAGATAATAGAAACCTAAAAAATAGAACAAATGAAATTTGTTGTTTCCAGTACCGAGCTACTTAGCCACCTTTCAGTGGTTAGCCGGGTAATTAGTTCGAAGAACACGCTACCCATTCTCGACAATTTTCTTTTTAAGCTCGAGGGCAACAACCTCGAAATTACCGCATCCGACCTCGAAACAACCCTAACAACTTCCATTCAGCTTGAGAATGTTACCCAGGGAGGCGAGGTTGCCATTCCCTATCGTATTCTGGTTGATACCCTTAAAGAGTTTCCTGAGCAACCTCTAACCTTCGACATTAACCTCGACACGCTTGCCACAACCGTGAAAACCGAAACCGGTCAGTTCAACATTGTTGGGCAACCAGCAGAAGATTTTCCTGCAAAAGCAACAGTGAAGGACGAGTCAAAGGTTTCCGTTTCACTATCGGCAAACGCGCTGCTGAATGGAATTACCAAAACCATTTTTGCAACTGCCGACGATGAGATGCGCCCTGTGATGAATGGCATTCTATTCGAGCTGGCCTCGGACAGCCTCACTTTCGTTGCCTCCGATGCCCATAAGCTGGTTCGCTACAGAAGGCTTGATGTTAAATGCGACGAGGAGAAATCGTTCATTCTTCCAAAGAAACCCGCAACGTTGCTAAAAAATATTCTTGGAAAAGGGAATGCTACGGTAACCGTTGAGTTCGACGACAAGAATGCAGTTTTTGCGCTTCCTGGCTACAACATGGTTTGCCGTTTGGTTGAGGGCGTGTACCCTAACTACAACTCGGTTATCCCAACAAACAACCCCAACGTACTAACAGCCGACCGGGTTGAATTCTACAACTCGCTCCGCAGGGTTGCCCCATTCGCCAATCAGGCAAGTAACCTTGTAAAACTTTCGCTTAGCGGAAATCAGCTTATGACCTCGGCGCAAGATCTTGACTTTTCAATTTCTGCCTACGAGCGGTTTAACTGCCAGTACGAGGGCGAGGAGATGGAGATTGGTTTCAAATCGACTTTCCTAATCGAAATTTTGGCAAACATTTCAGCATCAGATGTTATGATGTCGCTCTCCGACCCTTCACGCGCAGGGCTTTTCTTCCCAGCCGTTAAGGAAAATGAGGACGAAGACGTGCTAATGCTGCTTATGCCAATGATGGTGAATGCATAGTAACATAACTACATAACTTTTTACGAAGCTGTTACCTGAACTCCGGCAGCAGCTTCGATTTTTTTTATACCAACAATAGTAATGCAACTTAACCTAAAGAATCCGCTGGTTTTTATCGACCTCGAAACAACAGGAATCGACATAGTTAACGACCGCATTGTTGAAATTGCCGTGCTGAAACTTTTTCCCGACGGGAAAGAAGAGTTCAAGGTGAGGAGAATAAACCCGGGAATCCCCATTTCGCCCGAAGCAACTGCTGTTCACGGAATTACCAACGACGATGTTAAGGATGAACCCTCGTTCAGGGAAGTAGCCAAGTCGTTAGCCAACCTAATTGAGGGTTGCGACTTCGCAGGGTTTAACTCCAACAAGTTCGATTTTCCGCTACTAGCGGAAGAGTTCCTCAGGGCAGAAGTTGATTTCGACTTTAAGAAACGTAAATTCATCGACGTGCAAACCATTTTTCATAAAATGGAAAAACGAACCCTCGAGGCAGCCTACAAATTCTACTGCAACAAAACGCTTGAGGATGCGCACACCGCAAAGGCCGATACCATGGCAACCTTCGAGGTTCTCAAAGCGCAACTCGACAGGTACTCCGAACTGGAAAACAGCATCGATTTTCTTTCCGATTTCAGCTCGCACAACACCAACGTTGATTTTGCCGGACGAATAGTTATGGACGAAAACAACGTGGAAGTTTTCAACTTCGGCAAGTATCGAGGAAAATCGGTTATTGAAATATTCAGAAAGGAGCCCAGCTACTACTCGTGGATGATGAATGGCGATTTCCCGCTCTACACCAAGAAGGTTATCACAAACCTATACATGAAATCAAAACAATAACTAATAAAACAAACTCGACGTTATATGGCATTAATGGAACAATTCCGCAAGCAGGGTGATTTCCTGTTCCGGTACCGGAGTTTCTTCCCCATCCCGTTCTTTTTGGTTGGATTGGGCATTCACATCTACCAGCAGCTTCAGGCAAACGGAAATTTCATTCCCGAATACTACTACGCTATCTGCTTTGGCGTTGGACTAATTGGGTTAATTGTAAGGATTATTATTATTGGTTACGTTCCCAAAGGAACTTCTGGCCGAAACAGAACTGAGCAGATTGCCAATACCCTCAATACTGACGGAATGTACTCGGTAGTTCGCCACCCGTTGTACGTTGGTAACTTTTTAATGTGGCTGGGAATTGCTATGATAACTGCGAACATTTGGTTTATCGTAATTTTTGTTTTGGCGTACTGGATTTACTACGAACGAATTATGTACGCCGAGGAGGCGTTTCTGCGCGAAAAATTCGGGCAAACCTACCTCGATTGGGCCAGCAAGGTTCCAGCGTTCATTCCCTGCTTCAAAAAGTGGCAGTCGCCAAACTCATACTTCTCTGCAAAGAATGCGCTCCGTCGTGAGTACACCGGACTTTTCAACCTGGTGGTTGTATTCTTCCTGTTTCACTACGCGCAGTCGGTAATTAAAAACGATATGGATTTTACTTACCTCGGTGAGAATGAGATACTCTGGTTTGGAATCCTTGCATTTACGGTTATTTTCTACTTTACCGTAAGAATACTACATAAGGGAACAAAACTCCTACACGTTGAGGGAAGGTAAAACCTTCCCTTTTTTTTTACAAAA
>DAOSWM010000035.1:0-19923 GCA_035380045.1 Tenuifilaceae bacterium
ACAATTTCCGCACCGGAGGCCTTGAGCGTTGGCAGGAAAAAGTTATGGTTCCGGTACTAAGTTACAAGGTGGAGTTTTAGGTTTTTATCTAGAAAAAAAGAATTTAGTCCTGCTTGGGCGGATTTGAAATCCAACTAAGCAGGACTTCATTTTTCTATCGTCTTACTACAGTATAAAAAATCTGCGTAAATCTATTCAATCAGCATTACTTGTGCTGAGCTTGTCGAAGCATCTGCGTTCCATTTCCTTTTCTTCAATTCGTGAAATTTATGTCAAAAAATGTATCTAACTCAATCCACAAATTCAAACAAATTTGTCACCAATCCACACAAATAATTTGTGTCCATTTGTGATATTTATTTGTGTCTATTCGTGGATAAAAAAATCTGCGTAAATCTGTCCAATCTGTTTAATCTGCGTTCCATCTCTTTTTCCTATCTTTGCAACTTCAAAAAAATATCGCAAAACCAACGCATTATGGATTATAACTTTGCCGAGATAGAGAAAAAATGGCAGCAATACTGGAAGGAAAACAGAACCTACAAGGTTGACATTGATAAATCGCGTCCCAAGTTTTATGTACTTGATATGTTTCCTTACCCATCGGGAGCAGGATTACATGTTGGCCATCCGCTTGGATACATAGCATCCGATATTTACTCACGCTACAAGCGTTTACAGGGTTTCAACGTTTTGCATCCAATGGGATACGATGCTTTCGGCTTACCAGCCGAGCAGTATGCAATTCAAACCGGTCAGCATCCGGCAATTACAACCGACAATAATGTTAAAAGATATCGCGAACAGCTCGATAAAATTGGTTTCAGTTACGATTGGGATCGTGAAGTTCGCACATGCGATCCTGAATATTACCACTGGACTCAGTGGGCTTTTGTTCAGATGTTTAAACATTGGTACAATACAAAAACCCAGAAAGCTGAACCTATCAATAATCTGATTACAGAGTTTGAAAAGAACGGAAACTCAACTATTGATGCAGCATGCAGCGAGGTTAAAGATTTTTCTGCCAGCGAGTGGAAAGCAATGAGCGAACGTGAGCAGCAGGAAATTTTACTTTCTTACCGTCTTGCATATCTGGCCGATACAATGGTTAACTGGTGCCCGGCTCTCGGTACAGTTTTGGCAAACGATGAAGTGAAGGAAGGATTTTCAGTTCGTGGAGGACATCCTGTTGAGCAGCGTAAAATGAAACAATGGTGTTTGCGAATTTCGGCTTATGCGGAAAGAATGTTGAACGATTTGGAAACAATCGATTGGACTGACTCTCTGAAGGAAATTCAACGGAACTGGATTGGCCGCTCTGAGGGTGCTGAAGTTACTTTTAAAATAGATGGAACCGACGAAGGAATTGTAGTTTTCACAACTCGTCCCGATACAATTTACGGAGCAACTTTTATGGTACTGGCTCCAGAAAGTGAACTTGTAGAAAAATTAACAACTGCCGAGCACAAGCAAGCTGTTGAAGATTACATTACGCTTGCAAAGCGTAAAACTGAGCGCGAGCGCCAGGCTGAAGCAAAAAAGGTTACCGGACAATTTACCGGAAGCTACGCAATAAATCCATTCACTAAGGAACGAATTCCAATATGGATTAGCGAGTACGTGCTGGCAGGTTACGGAACCGGAGCAATTATGGCCGTTCCGGCACATGATAGCCGCGACTTTGTTTTCGCAAAAACTTTCGGTTTACCAATTATTCAAACTGTTATTCGTCCAGGTGAAACCCCTTCTGACCCTTCAACCTGGGAGGAATCGTACGACGCAAAGGAAGGAATCGTTATCAACAGCGGAATTATCAACGGGTTGGAGGTTAAGGATGCCATCCGCACAATTAACGAAAATATTGAAAAGCAAGGACTTGGTAGCTACAAAATAAACTATCGCTTGCGCGATGCAATTTTCAGCCGCCAGCGATACTGGGGCGAACCATTCCCAATTTACTACAAGGATGGAATGCCTTACACAATCGACGAAAGCAACCTTCCACTTGAACTTCCCGAGGTTGATGCATACCTTCCAACCGAAAAAGGTGAGCCGCCTCTTGGTCGTGCAAAAAGTTGGCAAACCAGCGAAGGTTTCCCTTACGAGCTGAGCACAATGCCGGGTTTTGCCGGGTCATCTGCATATTATCTGCGTTATATGGATCCACGAAACAGCAAAGGTTTGGTATCGAAGGAAGCGAACGAGTACTGGGAAAATGTTGATCTATATATCGGCGGAACCGAACATGCAACTGGACATTTAGTGTACTCCCGATTCTGGAATAAATTCCTTTTTGATTTGGGTTACGTTTGTAAAAATGAGCCGTTTAAAAAGTTGATCAATCAGGGAATGATTCAGGGACGTTCGAATTTTGTTTACAGAATAAAAAACACCAACAAATTCGTTTCGCTAAATCTGAAAAAGGATTACGATGTTACTGAAATTCATGTTGATGTAAACATTGTGAGCAACGATATTCTCGATTTGGACAAGTTCCGTGCATGGCGACCAGAATTTGCCAATGCTGAGTTTATCCTCGAAGATGGAAAATACATCTGTGGATGGGCCGTTGAGAAGATGAGCAAAAGTATGTTCAACGTGGTTAATCCCGATGATATCATTGTTAACTACGGTGCCGATACGCTCCGTATGTACGAAATGTTCCTTGGTCCGCTTGAACTTTCGAAACCTTGGGACACCAACGGAATTGACGGAGTGCACAAATTTTTACGCCGCTTGTGGCGTTTGTATCACGATTCGAACAACGAACCAAACGTTAGCAGCGAATCAGCAAGCAAAGCAGAATTGAAGGCAATTCATAAAACCATTAAAAAGATTTCGGAAGATATTGAGAAGTTCAGCTTCAATACCGGAGTTTCGGCATTTATGATTTGCGTTAACGAGCTCACTGAGCTAAAATGTAACAAGCGTGAAGTTCTGGAGCCATTAGCAATTATTCTTGCTCCATACGCTCCACACATTGCTGAGGAACTGTGGTACCTACTTGGTTATTCTTCAACCATTTGCGATGCAAAATGGCCGGAATACAATGAGGAGTATCTGGTTGAAAGCACTTTTACATGTCCGGTTTCCTTCAACGGAAAAATGCGTTATACAATGGAAGTTCCGTTGAATCTTCAAAAGGAGGAGGTTGAAAAATTGGTTATGGCTCACGATCAGTTTGAACGTTACCTCGATGGGAAACCGATGAAAAAGATTATTGTTGTTCCAAATAAGATTGTGAACGTGGTAATCTAAAATATCCCTAATCTGACAAAAGATTAGTTTTCAAAAAATGTAAATTAGCAAGGTCATTGAGCATGTCGAAATGACCTTGCTTTTTTATAATCATTTTAAGACAGACGCTTGTTAATTGAAATAGAAAC
This sequence comes from Tenuifilaceae bacterium, assembly GCA_035380045.1. GTDB lineage: Bacteria > Bacteroidota > Bacteroidia > Bacteroidales > Tenuifilaceae > DAOSWM01. Next base: position 3,390 of record DAOSWM010000035.1, read on the forward strand.
CATACAATCCATTGCAGAATCCGTGGGATTCAACGCCTGCGGAGTAAGTCGTGTTGAAAAACTTTCCGAGGAGGAAATTTATATAAAGAATTGGCTTTTGCAGGGAATGCATGGCGAGATGGGCTACATGGAGCGAAATGTTGAAAAACGCATCGATTCGTCGTTGCTGGTTCCCGGAGCAAAATCAGTGGTTTCTGTTCTACTCAGCTATTTTCCCGGAAATCCAAACATATCCACAATTCCTCCTAAAATTTCGCGCTACGCGCTGAGTGTTGATTACCACAACGTAATCAAACAAATGCTTTGGGAAATGCTAAAGCAGATTAGAGAAAATTTTGGAGAGGTAAACGGCAGAGCATTTGTTGATTCGGCTCCTGTGCTTGAGCGTGCTTGGGCTGCAAAATCGGGTTTGGGATGGATTGGGAACAATGGATTGCTGATAAATCCGGAGTTTGGTTCCTACACTTTTATCGGCGAGCTGATTTTAGATATTGAAATTGAACCTTCAAAAAATATTGTTCCAAACCGATGCGGAACCTGCACTCGTTGCATTGATTCTTGCCCTACCGGCGCAATTGTTTCTCCTGGAATAATTGATGCCCGCAAATGCATTTCGTACCTAACCATCGAGAAAAAAAGCGGATTAACTGACCTGGAGAAAACCAAATTAAACGGTTGGTGTTTTGGTTGCGATATTTGTCAGGAGGTTTGCCCGTGGAACGCTAAAATTAATGTTTGTAGCACTGAGGCAATCAAACCCAAAACCAAAATTTTATCTTTTAATTCAAAGAAATTTTTAGCGCTAAACGAAGAAGAATTCGTAAACATTTTTGGCGATACGCCAATTGCACGAGCCGGTTATAAAAGATTTCTGCATAATTCCTCAATTTGTTCAACTTAAAAACCGGAAAAGTTTATAACTTTCAGGCTAGTTTTACTTGAAAATTTGCACTATGGAACTTAAAGAATTTAAAATATCGCTCAACTCGGGCGAAAAACTTTTTGCTTGGTACGCAGCGCCAGCATCATCTCCTCAGGCTGTAATATGTTTAAGTCATGGTTGGGGCGAGCACTCGCTTCGATATAAGCATTGGGCTCAACGATTTGTTGACAGCGGATACGCTTTCCTTTCCTGGGATCAGTACGGACATGGACAATCGGATGGACAAAAAGGTCACGTAAAGGATTACGAAGTTTTCATGGAATCAATCGACAAAGCGTTGAACATTGCCAGCGAAAAGTTTCCGGGAGCTCCGGTTGTTCTTTACGGTCACAGCATGGGAGGAAATACGGCGATAAATTTTGCCATCAGGCACAACAACCCGTTTAACTTGCTGGTAGCAACTTCACCCTGGCTTCGTTTAGCAACACCTGCCCCAGCTGCACTTAAGGTTCTTGTAAAAGTACTCAATGTAATTTGGCCAAGTTTCCCAATAACCGCTCCGCTAGAAGCGGAAAAAATCAGCCATATTCCGGAGGAAGTTGAGAAGTATAAAACCGATCCGTTGAACCACAGCAAAATAACTCCCCGCCTCTACAAAGTTATTGTTGAATCGGGCGATTATGCGATTGAGCACGCAGCTGAAATAAAAAAAACGATGCTGCTTCTCCATGGAGATGCTGACGAGGTAACCTCATTCGATAAGTCATCGGAACTTGCCGTAAAAGCACCAAACTGCAGCTTCATTCCATGGAAAGGAATGTTCCATGAGCTTCACAACGAAACCCTGCAGGAAGAAGTGTTCAAGATGATTAAGGAGTGGATTAGCGGAAATTTGGAGAAGTAGTTTACAATGGATTATGAATTCCGAACGGCAGTAAACGTTAAAAAATTTCCATTTAATATTGGTTACAACTCGCCTGTTCTCTTTCTGGGTTCGTGTTTTACCGAGAATGTTGGTGGCAAAATGCAGAAGCTGAAGTTTCCTGCTCTTGTAAATCCATTTGGTGTAATTTACAATCCCATTTCGGTGGGAATGGTTCTGAAAAGAATTATTGCCGGAAATACTTTCGAAGAAAATGAGCTGGATTTCCACAATAATTTGTGGTTCAGTTTTATGCACCACACCACTTTCTCTTCGGAGAATAAGGACGAGTGCCTTCAAAAAATTAACAGCAACCTACAAGGGTCGAATAAATTTTGGGATAAAACCAAAATTCTGGCAGTCACGTTCGGAACTGCCAGAGTTTACATTCATAAAGGGATGAAAAATCCTGTGGCAAACTGCCACAAAATTCCAGCAAAGGAATTTGACCACAAACTTCTAACAGTAAACGAAATAGTTGATTACTGGACTGAAATACTCGAAAAAGTTTTTGCTTCAAAACCGAACCTAAAAATTCTGTTTACTGTTAGCCCGATTCGTCATTGGAAGGATGGACCCGAGGGAAATCAGGTAAGCAAATCAACCCTAATTTTGGCTGTACATAAGTTAGCAGAACATTTTCCCGAAAATGTTTTTTACTTCCCTGCCTACGAAATTATGATGGATGAGCTGCGCGATTACCGATTCTACAAGGACGACATGCTACATCCTTCTGACTTGGCCATCAGCTATATCTGGGAAAAATTTAAAGGAGCTTTAATTAGCCCTGAAGATCAAAAACTAACAAAAGAAATTGAAAAAATTGTGCTGAATTCGGAGCATAAACCAATTAAAATCAACACGAAAGAACACCAAAAGTTTGTTGAAAATACGTTACTACAAATTGAAAGAATTTTAAAAACAAACCCGAGTTTAAATTTTTCAAACGAGATAGAATTGTTACAACAAAGTATTTCATAATTTTACCATTCCTACTGTAAAAATAGAACCTTGCCATGGAATACGAATTAAACGACATACTTATTGCTTTTGGTCTCACACTATTTGCCGGATTATCTACAGGAATTGGGAGTACTATTGCCTTCTTTGCCAAACATACAAATACAAAATTTTTATCGGTAGCCCTAGGTTTCTCTGCAGGAGTAATGATTTACGTTTCGTTTGTTGAGATTTTTTTTAAAGCCAAGGAATCGTTGGTTGAAGCAATTGGCTACGTTTCTGGCTCGTGGGTTACGGTTGCATCGTTCTTTGGAGGGATTGTTATAATTGCAATAATCGATAAACTAATTCCATCATACGAAAACCCTCATGAAATAAGGCTAGTGGAAGAGGTAACTGAAAAGCCCAAAAAGGACAGGAGGCTTATTCGAATGGGTGTTTTTACAGCGTTAGCCATTGCTATTCACAATTTCCCTGAAGGGTTGGCAACCTTCACTGCTGCGCTAACCGATCCCAGTCTCGGTATTGCCATTGCTGTGGCCATTGCCATTCACAATATTCCCGAAGGAATTGCCGTTTCGGTTCCCATTGTTTTCGCCACAGGGAATAAACGAAAAGCATTCACCCTCTCGTTCCTCTCAGGTTTAGCCGAACCTGTTGGCGCCTTGGTTGGCTATTTGATTCTGCTGCCTTTCCTAACTGAACTTACCTTTGGAATTCTTTTTGCCGGTGTTGCCGGCATAATGGTTTTCATATCAATTGACGAGCTGCTTCCCGCTGCGCGTGAATATGGCGAACATCACCTTTCAATTTACGGTTTAATTGCAGGAATGATCGTGATGTCTATTAGTTTACTCATGTTTATTTAGAAGTACTGGGAAACAGAACTTTCATCTGGCATTTCTTACAGTCGAACACCAGAGGATACGAACGATTATTGTCGCGAAGGAAAAGCTTTTTCCCGGCAAGCTGATTTTTTCTGTTCCCATCGCAGTAACCCAGCTCGTGAAGAATGCAGTAACGCGTAACCATCAGCTGTTCACCCGAAAAGTTTGATTTTAACTCAAAAGCCTTATCCATTTTTTCAACGCCATGGCGTTTGTAAAATTTTTCAGCAAGCGGGTTTGCAATATTAGCCTTGTAATCAAGAATATTTTCGGGATAAGGAATTGTGTTGGGAACAATTTTTACTTCAGCACGAAAATGATTTTTCAACCTTGCTTTTTCGTGTAACGAAAAAAGTTCACGGCGCCAGCCATTTATCTGCGAAATTGCGAAGAAAGGAATATCAGCAGTTTGAAACTCAACGGATACGTTACTTACCAACAAAAAACTATCGCCCGATTTACTCAGCTGGTTTTTAATATTTTCAGAAACAGCATCGGGATTTTTTGCTTTGGTAAAATCGTATGGAACAGAAAGATTTGTTTCAATACCATCCTCATCAGTAAGTGAAAGATGGCATTGTGATTCATCAATTTTCGTAATAATTTCACATTCAACCTGTCTGATCGAAGTTGTTGAATTTAATTTTTGGTTGAACGCCTTATCGAAGTTGCGGAAAACAGTTGCATTTTTGTAAACACCATTCATTTTCAATGGGAAAATTCTCTCTTCTTCAACCCTGTTAACTTTTATTCCTGTTAGTATATCATTCTTGTCGAAAAAGCAAAGTCCATCGCCATTTATAATCGCCTCATCGGTTTTCAACGAAAACCAGTTTTCGCCAACTTCATTTACATTTCCCAGCTGCTTCCCAACCGATTTTTGCGTGTTGAATGATGATTGATTTTTAATTCTGCCTTTGGCAAAATAGCTGGTATAGCCACGGTTAAAAGTTCGTTCGGGGTCGGGTTCGAACAGAATTTTTGTTTTTCCTGATGATGATTTTTTCAGGTCGTTTCTTCGCTCAATTATCGAATCTAATATTTTGCGATAGTGAGCAGTAATATTCTTTACGTAGTCTAAATCCTTCAGTCGTCCTTCTATTTTAAACGAAGAAATTCCGGCATCAATCAACGCTTCAATGTTTTCCGTTTGATTGTTATCGCGAAGCGATAAAAGATGTTTACTTTTCACAATCACGTTTCCATCCTCATCAACCAAATCGTACGACGAACGGCAGGGTTGCGCACAGGCTCCACGGTTGGCGCTTCTTCCCGTAATTGCCTGACTAAAGTAGCACTGTCCGCTGTACGAAACGCATAACGCTCCGTGAACGAATGCTTCAAGTTCAATTTTAGTTCCCTTGCTGATGCTAGAGATTTCATCAACAGAAAGTTCCCTCGCTAAAATTACGCGCTGAATTCCAATATCTTCTAAAAACTTTACTTTTTTAGCATCAACATTGTTTGCCTGCGTGCTGGCGTGGATTGGAATGGGTGGTAAATCCATTTCCAAAATTCCCATATCCTGAATTATTATAGCATCAGCCCCAATTTGGTAAAGTTTATGAATTAATTTTTCGGCAGCTGTAATTTCGTTCTCAAAAATTATTGTATTGATTGTAACATAAACTTTTACATGAAAAAGATGGGCATAGCTTACCAACTTTTCAATATCCAACAATTCGTTACCGGCGGCTTCACGAGCACCAAACTGGTTGTAACCAATGTAAACAGCATCGGCACCATGGTTTATGGCAGCAATTCCCGTTTCAAGATTCTTTGCGGGCGAAAGCAGTTCGATGCTCTTTTTTTTCACCAATATTTTTTTTTACAAACGTACCAAAAAAAGAAAGCCGGCGAAAAGCCGGCTTCAAAATATGCTGCAAAAAATTAGTTGCACTTTAACACTTCTTTCATTTGGTACTCAGCTGCTGCTTTGTATGAACCAGAAAGAGCTTTGCTGAATGACTCACATGCTTCAGAATTACTTCCTTTTCCTTGGTAAGCAACGCCTAGCTGGTAGTAAACACCTGCCATATCCAACGTTCCATTCCCTTTTTCTACAGCCACATTGGCATTCTCTATTGCTTTATCCCAGTTTTTCAAAGAGTTGTAGTTTATAGCTAGCACGTAGTAAATTGAACCATCATTCTCATCGAAATCGAGAACACGTGAGAAATACTTTACAGCTTCATCAAACTTTTCAGCTTTCTGAGCTTCATCACCATTTCTCATAAGGTAAGCTTTGGCTTTTTTCTGTGCATCATCCGCTTTTGCATTATCATTTGTTTTCCTTGCCACTTCAATTGTTTTTGCCAGGTACTCTAGCATTTTTTCGTGGTCTTCCATCTTTTCGTATGAAAGGGCTAAACCAAGAATCGGATCTGAATAACCACCGTTGAACTGAATTGCCTTGTTATAGTACTCAATTGCTTTCTCAAATTCATCCGTTTTGTAATGGTTCACTCCCATTGCATAGTATAACTTAGGGATTGTTTTTTCAACTTTCTGTTGTGTTTTTGCATCACCATACTTAACTGCAGTTTCTTCGGCTTTTTCAAGCTGTTCAAGAGTTTCTACACTTTTTTTCTCCTTGTAAAGTTTCATGGCAAGTTCAAAGTGTACGCTTGGAATAAGACTTTCAGCAAGCACCTTTGTTTCTTCTCCTTCCTCACCTAGCTGTTCGCTTATTTTTATTGATTCATATAGCTTATCAAGGGCTCCCTGAGGGTTTTCTTTAATCATGGTTGCTCCATTATTGTAAGCATCTACAGCCTCCTTCTTAGTTTGTGCAATGGTTGCGAAAGGGAGTGCAACGGCTAGCACAGAAAAAATTAATTTGTTAATCTTCATAGTTCTGGTATTTGTTTATGGTTAGTAATTTTTCTTATCTCAACGTTTATTATTTCTTGCGTAAACTATTTGTTTATTTGTTTCCTCATTAATTTTATTTACAGGAAATTAACGAATGCATGTTGTTGATATTTTTCAAAACTCACAAAAATAAAAAAGTTAGCAACATATCAAGAGTCATTCAATCAGTTTAGAAACATTCTAAACAACAACTTGATTCATTATCTACCTTTTCGTTCTGAAAAAGGTTTTCATTAATATGGAAGCTTCCTCATCCATAATACCTTCTACTAGCTTCGTTTTTGGATGTAAAAGGTTTTGTTTAACCAATGTAAATCCACGTTTAGGATCGTCAGCTCCATAGACAAGCGTCCCCAGCTGACTCCAAAAAAGTGCACCTGCACACATAACACAAGGTTCGAGGGTAACATAAAGCGTACATTCATTTAAATACTTCCCTCCCAAATAGGAAAATGCAGACGTAATAGCCTGCATTTCAGCATGGGCTGTTGGATCGTTAAGGGTTTCAGTTAAATTGTGAGCACGGGCAACTACCGTGTTATTACAAACTACCACAGCTCCCACCGGAACCTCACCCTTGTTGAGAGCAAACTCGGCTTCCTTCAAAGCCTCTCTCATAAATTTTGAATGATCAACCTTTCCTGTCACTTTATTTTTGTTATGGTCGATTTTTGTTAACACAAAAAAAATGCCAGCTATTGGGAGCATTCTTTTTTCTTTATACCTTCGCAGGTTCAAAAACTTCAGGAAATGTATAGAACACATAACTGTGGCGAGCTTAGAGCCACAAATATTGCACAAGATGTTACGCTGAGTGGGTGGGTTCAACGCATCAGAAACTTTGGTGGGATGACCTTTATCGATCTACGCGATAGGTACGGAATTACCCAACTTGTTACCGAAGAGGATTGCGATCCGGAAACAGTTAAGCTAATTGAAAATCTCGGAAGAGAATTCGTAATTAAGTGCGAGGGGAAGGTTGTTGAGCGCTCAAGCAAAAACTCCAAACTTCCTACTGGTGATATTGAGGTTGTTATAGACCGAATTAAAATATTGAACAAATCGGACGTTCCTCCGTTCACCATTGAGGACGAAACCGATGGCGGGGATGAGCTTCGCATGAAGTACCGTTACCTCGACCTCCGTCGGAATCCTGTAAAGAATGCAATAATGCTTCGTCACAGGGTAGCTCAGGAAACCCGAAAATATCTCGATAGCCAGAATTTTATTGAAATTGAAACACCTTTCCTCATCAAATCAACACCTGAAGGTGCACGTGATTTTGTGGTTCCTTCACGGATGAACCCTGGCGAATTCTACGCGTTACCCCAATCGCCACAAACGTTTAAGCAGCTGCTTATGGTTGCCGGCTTCGACAGGTACTTCCAAATAGTAAAGTGTTTCAGGGATGAAGATTTACGCGCCGACAGGCAGCCCGAGTTCACTCAAATCGATTGCGAGATGTCGTTCGTTGAGCGTGACGATGTTCTTCACACCTTTGAAGGGTTAACCAAGCATCTTTTCAAGACCGTAAAGGGAATTGAATTCAAGGAGCCTTTCCGTCGCATGTCCTTTGCCGATGCCATGAGCCTGTATGGCTCAGATAAGCCCGACCTTCGCTTTGGCATGGAGATACGCAACCTAACCGAAATTGCCAAAGGTAAAGGTTTCGTAGTGTTCGACAGCGCTGAATTTGTTGGAGGAATCACTGCGCCAGGCTGCGCAAGTTACTCACGCAAGCAGCTCGATGAGTTGACCGAGTTCGTGAAAAAACCCCAGGTAGGTGCTAAAGGTTTAGTATACGTTAAGTACGAGGAAGATGGCAACATAAAATCATCGGTGGATAAGTTCTTCACAGCTGAGCAGCTTAAGGAGTGGGCCTGCTTTATGGGCGCCAACCCAGGCGATTTGCTTCTTATTTTATCAGGTGAACGAAAGAAAATGTTAGAAGCGCTGGGAACTTTACGTTTGGAAATGGGTAACAAGTTAAACATGCGCACTGCAGAAAAATATATTCCACTTTGGGTTGTTGATTTCCCGTTGCTTGAGTGGGACGAGGAGACCCAACGTTTCTACGCAATGCATCACCCCTTCACCTCACCAGTTATTGAGGATGTTCACCTATTCGACTCGGAGCCAGCACTGATACGTGCGAACGCTTACGACCTGGTAATTAACGGTGTTGAGATTGGTGGTGGTTCAATTCGAATTTTTGACCGCGAACTACAGCAAAAAATGTTTAAAGCCCTCGGCTTTAGTGAAAAGGAGGCAGAAGAACAGTTTGGTTTCCTACTAAATGCTTTTAAGTATGGTGCTCCGCCCCATGGTGGTGTTGCCTTTGGTTTCGACAGGCTGTGCGCAATTTTTGGTGGTTCCGACTCAATTCGCGATTACATTGCTTTCCCAAAGAATAACTCGGGTAGAGATGTAATGATCAACACCCCCTCAAGTATTTCAAACATGCAGCTTGAGGAGCTGAATATTACGATAAAGCCAACTGATATTAAAAAGTAGCCCTTATAAAAACCTACAAAAACAAAAAAGCCTACTAGACTATAGTAGGCTTTTTTGTTTAAAAACCTTAAAGTTTATTACTCAGCAGCAGGAGTTTCAACAGCAGCAGTATCCTGAGCTGCAACAGTTGTGTCCTGAACAGCTTCTTCAACTTGTTCGGTAGCTGGTTCTTCAGCAACAGCTTCTTCGGTTTTCTCAGCGGGAGCGTTGCAAGCATAGAATGAGAACATGCCAGCAACTGCTAGTAACATAAATACTTTTTTCATGGTTTAGGTTGGTTTTAACAGTTGAACAACAGTGCAAAGTTATATTTTATGTCCATTAGTTGTTTAAAAAATGTGATTTTTTTTACTTCCTTAAAAAAAACAGTATGCATTTGTATATGTGGGGATTCAATTTTTGCATTAATTTTTGATGGGTGTACTCTATTTATTGAAATAAACCTAACTCTCCTTTGGGTCAAAAGCATCCCTAAGTCCGTTTCCAATTAGAGTAAATACAAGAACTAGCAGCATAATGGCAACTCCGGGAATTAATGCAAGAAACGCTTTGTCCATAATAATGTATCCGTAATGATCTTTAATCATTGTCCCCCATGATGGCATTGGTGGTTGCACTCCAATTCCGAGAAAACTCAACCCAGCTTCGAGCAATATTGCCGTAGCAAAATTTCCTGCTGAAATAATTATAACCGGACCCAGCACATTGGGAAGAATATGACGGAAAATTATTCGCGCTTTATTAAATCCCATAACTTTTGCTGCCTCAACAAATTCTTTCTCACGAAGACTCATCACTTGTCCACGGATTACTCTGGCAACCTCAACCCACATTGTTAGTCCAACGGCAACAAAAATTTGCCAAAAACCTTTGCCCAAAACCATGGTTAATGCAATAACCATAAGTAGGGTTGGAATTGACCACACAACATTTACCAGCCACATAATAACATCGTCGTACCAACCACGGAAATATCCGGCAGTGGCGCCAAGCGTAATTCCAATTAGCAAAGAAATTGCTACGGCAATAAATCCTACGGATAATGAAATGCGAGCACCAATAATCAGGCGGCTAAGCATATCGCGCCCAAAGCGGTCGGTTCCAAGAAAATATCTTTTCCTCTTTATATTGTTTTTTACAATTTGCTCTTTAAGAGCAGCGTATGAAAATTCTTTTTTTGAATTTTTGAGATATACTGTTAAAGTATCCTCCTTCAAAGTAACACTATCAACTTTTGAGTTTGGAAATAGTATATCAGAGAATTTCATCCTGTTTTCAATACTTACGCTATCCTCAGGTTCGGAAAACTCTGTTAACACAATGCTAGTTCCGTCAAATAGATACGATGATATTGGGATTTCCAGCGTTGAAAAATTTTCTCCGAAAAACATTCTCCTAAAAAATCCAACTTTGGTTGGCTCATCTGCTTTGGGAATCGTAAAAAAATAAACCTTAAAACCTGGCCGCTTTGTGGCCAACTCCAAGTGCTGATTATTTACGCCCGGTGATGAATCGGGAGTAATTGCGTAACCTAACAACGCGATTATTGCCACCAACACCACAAAAAGCAACGACACCAACGAAAGTTTATTTGAAACAAACCTTCGGGCTGCTATTCGCCAGGGTGAACCTTCGCGTATGTTTGGTTTCATTTCCATTTCACCGGCAAAACTAACGAAATACAGAATGTAATAACAATATATAACGGGTAAATAATTTGCACCGGGAAATATGCATACATAAGCGATGTTTCACCAATTTTTTTCTGGAAAGAAAAAAGCAAAGGAAAATCGACTAGTATTTTTAAAAGAAAAGCAAACACAAGCATTGGCAATAGTTTTGGCTTAAAAAAAGCGCCAATCGCAAGTCCTACAAGCGATAGGTTGAAAAGAAAAACTACCATTGCAACAATAATTGTTGCTAAATCGTTGTATGCGGGTGCTTTTGACGCCCAGCGTGCCCGTTGGAATAAAAACTCTTTCAGTGTAGATGTCGGTTTTGTAAAAACAATACCATCTATAGAATTCAGCGTTTGAATTTTTTTAGCACATTTTCGCTTTGCGTTATGCAGCAAAAAAACATCATCGCCGGAGGGTTGATTTGGATTGAGCATATGAAAATCGTACCCAACTTTCGATTTATCGAACGCAAGGTTGGCTGAACTTGCCATAATGGGGAAACCCAACTCACACGCACCCAAAGTACTTGCTGTAAGCGATGCATGTTCGAGCGCCTGAACTTTTTGAAAAAAAGTATTTGTTGGTGAAATTCTTACCAAACCAATTAACAAACACAAATCTGACTGGGCAAAACTGTTCGAAATTGCCGAAAGCCAACCTGTTGGGTGTGTACAGTCGGCGTCGGTAAACACAACTATACTATTCTTTGCGCAGGAAATTCCGTAGGAAAGCGCTTCCTTTTTACCTCTTTTAGATTCGGGGAGTGATATAACCGAAAGGTTTTCCATTCTCTTTTCCCAATCCTTTGCGATAGCAAAACTTTTATCGGTAGAATTATCGTTTACCAGAATAATCTCAAAATGATCTTTTAGAAAATCCTGATTTGAGATAGATTCAAGAAGATTTTCCAAATTTTGCTCCTCATTTCGGAAAGGGATAATCAACGAAAGTTGAACTTTTTCTCCGCTACATTTCACTTCCCTTTTTGCGGATTTATTGACTCCAATCCAAAAAAGAAAAACCATTACACAGTAAAATGCGCATAGAGCAACTATGGGAATCCACAACCACATGGTTTAACTTTTTGAAATAAATTCGGACAAAAGTTTGGCTCCCCGATTGATTTCATCAATGGGCCGAGCAATGTTAACTCTAATCCAACTGCTGTGATTCTTACTAAAATGTTCGCCGGGAATTACGGCAACTCCCTTTTGATGGTAAAGTTGATATGCGAACCGGAATCCGTCGGAAAAATTCTCTGGAAGCTTTGTCCAGATAAAGCAACCACCATCAATTTTAGGAATGGTAAATCCAAGTGAAAGAAGAACTCTCGATAAAGTTTCGAAGTTTTGCTTCACGTTCTGCCTGAATTGAGCAACAAATTCATCACCAAAATTATGCTCCGCAAGGAAATGTGCCAACGCTTCCTGCAGCAACGATGGAGCGCAAAGTCCAATATAATCGTGAATTGCCCTCAACCCTTTCCGATGCGATTCGTGAGCATAAAGGTAGCCAACTCGCCAACCGGTAATGCACAGCATCTTTGAAAAGCTGTTAACGTAAAAAACGTTGGGTGAGCACGAAGTTAGCGGTAGATAGGGTGGATTATCAAAGTAAAGATCCTTGTAAACTCCGTCGAAAATCAGGTAAAAATCAAGTTTAGTTGCTAAGTCGATCAACTTATTTATTTCGCTCTCGCTCCAAACTTTCCCAAACGGATTTCCGGGAGAAGCAACGAAAACAACTTTGACTTTTTGGTTATTAATTACAAACTCCAACTTTTCAAAATCAACAGAATAATACTTGTCCAAAGGAAAATCGACGTACTTTTTTCCAAATATTTTTGGCAGCTGACTGTAACTCTCGTACGCCGGCTCGAAGCTAAGCGTAGAAAAATCATCCTTTAAAATTCCGTTCAGGTAAGTAAAAATCAGCGAAAGCGCTTCGGTTGCTCCCTGAACTATCAGGAAATTTTCAAGAGCAACCGGATAACTTCGGGTGTAATTTTCGTAGAGAAGATTTCGTAATTTGAAATTCCCAATTCCGGGGGCATACTGGTGAACGTTCCCGTTCAAAATTCCATCAAGCTGGTAAATCAACTCCTGCGGAGGCTGATAACCCGGAATTCCCTGAGCAAGATTTATTCCACCCTTCTCCTTTACCAAATTGCTAAAGTAGCTGATATACGATCCTTCAGGTTTTGCTATATTCTGTTCCATAATTACAAAGAACGGAAAAAGTTCGAAATTCCCCATCCTGTATTATGGCCTATTTCATCAATTCTTTATAACTTAGTCAATTCAATAATGCTTAAATGAACTCAAAGCACATTATTATAGCTACATTATTAGTTGCAGGTTTTTGCTTTACAGCAAAAGTTAGCGCACAGCTTAACTTCGATGTGGAAGGAGGAATTGCTTCCACTGTATACAACGATGTTAGAATTCCGGGTGAAGGGGGAACCTTCTTTTCACTTTCAGATGACTTTGTTTCAAAAAACATTTTTTTCTCAAGAATTAGAGGTGGCTACCAACTTGGGAGAAGAAGTGAACTGCTTGCTCTTTTTGCACCACTGGAGTTTGAATACAAGGGGTCTGTTAACAAAAATATCATTTTTCAGGGGGAAACCTATCCAGCCGGAACAGTTCTTAACGCAACCTACAAATTCAACTCGTACCGATTAACATACCGTTACTACATTCTTAAAAAGGAAAAGTTAACTGCAGGAGTTGGATTGACCGTTAAAGTACGCGATGCATTAATTGGACTTAGAGGAGGCGGGCTAGAATCGCAAAAAACGGATTTGGGATTGGTTCCACTAATAAACTTCAACCTACACTGGAAACCATTAAACAGGCTTGGAATTCTAGTTGACGGCGATGCATTGGCTGCGCCACAGGGAAGAGCCGAGGATGTATTGGTTGCTCTTACTTTTAGGGCAACCAACAATTTTTCGGTCAAAGCCGGTTACCGGATTTTGGAAGGTGGAGCGGATGGTAAATCTGTTTACACTTTCTCAATGTTTAGCTACGGTGTGCTGGGTGCAACAATTGATTTATAGGAAACAACCTACAACCGAATGAAAGTTAGCCGAAAAATAACTCTACTTTTTGCAAAAATTACTCCCATTGCAATTCTGTTTATCATTTCGCTAATTCAGTGGTCGTATGCAGTAAAAAGCAACCTGGGGAGAGTTCTCCCTCTTGTTGTTATTATTGTAGAAACTATTTCGCTTTTTATCATTGCCTCGTTTGTTCTTTTCATATTATACAGAATTGGAACCCATATTAAATCGTATGTTGCCAGGCTTATACTAACGTTTGGGCTATACTTTTTTGCGGTAATCGCAAATTTCATATCTGATTTAACCCGCAAACTAACAGGATACTCAGAGCTAAAAATTGACGGATACTTTTTTATAGAAAGCCTAAGCTTTTTCTTTCCAATTCTTTTAGTAATTGTTGTTTACGCGCTGGTAAGGAACAGGATGGATTTGATTTCCGAACGTGAAGAAAAGCTGAAAGCTGAAAATCTTGCCCAGCAAGCTCGATGGATGATGCTTCGCTACCAGGTAAATCCTCATTTTCTGTTCAATGCTTTAAATACAATTCGGGCGTTGATTGGCCACAATGATGAGCAGGCACGAAAAATTGTAACTGAAATGTCTGAATACTTCCGGTATAGCCTTTCGGTTGAGAAAAAAACGTTAGTAACCGTAAGAGAAGAGATGGATGCTGTGAGGAATTATCTCGAAATACAGAGCATCCGATTTAAGGATAAACTTTTTACAAATACACAAATCGATGAGAAAACACTCGATGTATTAATTCCGGCATTCTCTATTCAAACCCTTGCAGAAAACGCAGTAAAGTATGGACTTAAAACATCGTTCGGTGATATTAATGTTGAAATTCAGGTTTCAATTAATGATAATAGATTAGATATTAAAGTATTGAATACCGGAAAAATATACCACCATGACCAAACTCGCGAATCGCAAACGGGAACCCAAACCGGAATTGAAAACCTTAAAGAAAGATTGGCCTTTTTAGATAAAGGTTACTTTTTTTCGCTAAGCGAAAAGGATGGAATGGTTGTAGCAAGCATAACAATAAAAGTAACTGAAAATGAAGCAGTGGAGAAGCCTAATAGTTGACGACGAACCCTTTGCTCGGCTTGAACTCACCCGGCTTCTTGCTGATTTCGATCAAATCACGATTGTTGGAGAAGCAGGCTCGGTTCCCGAAGCTCAAGAAAAAATTGAATGCTTATCGCCAGAGCTGATTTTCCTTGATATCGATTTGGGTCAACAGTCAGGTTTTGATTTGCTGGAGCTGCTTGAAAACAACTTTCAAACCATTTTTGTTACAGCCTTTGATGAGTTTGCCATAAGAGCGTTTGAGGTGAATGCGCTGGATTACCTTTTAAAACCCGTAAATCCATCGCGCTTGAACGATTCCATTTCTCGGCTGGGAAATCCATACAGAGAGCAACCATCAACTTTCCTGAAACCCTACGATAAAATATTGATAAACACAGGCAGATCGAACCGGTTTATCACTATAAACTCAATTGAATACATTGAAGCAAATGGCGATTACACAAACATTTTCACAACCGAAGGAGTGAAGGGAACCCTGCATCATACAATTAAAAAGTGGAGCGAACGATTACCCTCCACATTTTGTCAGGTTCACCGTTCGTACATTGTAAACACAAATCAGGTTGAAAAAGTTATAAAAAAAGAGAACAGCTTAGTTGATTTAATCCTAAAACAACATCAGGTTCAAATTCCCGTTAGCAGAAAATTTAAAAAAAATTTGAAAACTCACATTTCATAGCTGTTCTGTAAAAGTTCACTCTATTCGTTAGCAAGAAATTGCATTTCACCGAAAAAAAATTCCTCCCATCGAAAAAAAAGGGCGAAGGAGTAATTCTCGCATTAATATTACCTAAGAAATTACACATACTCAAAAATTAGTGATGCTAAAAAATGCGACATTACTTGTATTTACAATTATTCTAGTGTATTACTGTAACCAATCGTTTGGTCAGCTTTCACAAAAAAATGGTAATACAATTCAGATCCTAAAAAGCAACAATACATTCACCCCCAATCTATATAAAAACAGGATTGTGCCGATTTTTATGATTGCAATGGGAATTGGCATGACCGGGATATGGACTGCTGATATTGTTTCCGGAAAATTCTCTGACCGGGGAAATTTCTTCCAATGGCGCGAAGGGGAGAATATTCTTTGGCCACATATAGCTGCCGAATACTTAACATCGTTCGGGTTAATTGTTGGGGGAATGGGATTATACAACGGGAAGGAATGGAGCGTTTCTCTTTCACTGGTTTCCCTTGGCGCGGTTGCTTACTCTGCAATTAACAGCTCAGGCTGGGTTATTGCCGAAAAGGAACGATTACCCTACGGAATTCCAATGTGGATAAGCCTTACCGGCGCTGCAGTTTCATTCGCAATTTTAATAAAATAACAACATCTACAAATACCATGAAAAAGCTTTACCTAATTATACTCTCACAATTAATTTCCATAGTTGTGTTATTTTCGCAAGAAATAACGTACGACGAATTTTATAAAAAGATTATTGCGCTAGAAAATGAAGGGAACTATACAAACGCAAAGGAACTTGCAGAAAAAAATATCGACAAATTTCAGGTTCATTGGTTTGAAACCTCAAAGGAAATTCTGTACATCAATGAAAAACTAGGCAATTACGCTGAAAATATTGAGCTTTTTAAACTGGCCCACGAAAAAGGATTGTTCTACTTCCTTCACCCACAAATGCC
>DAOSWM010000035.1:20023-30610 GCA_035380045.1 Tenuifilaceae bacterium
TTTTTAAACTGGCCCACGAAAAAGGATTGTTCTACTTCCTTCACCCACAAATGCCAAAATATGGTCCGTACAAAGGGTTGCCTGATTTTGATACAATATCAAAAGTTGATCTTCAACTTCGAAATGCAGCATTAGAGCAATCAAAAACTATTTACAGGGTTCAACTTCCCGAGAATTACAATGAAAATGGAAAATACCCCGCTATTTTTATCCTTCATGGGGGTGGGAAAAGTATTTCCGAATCCATTGGTCACTGGCAGGCTCCATCGCTTAACCAAAATTATGTAAAAATCTACTTGCAATCCTACAGGCACTTCGACTTCAACTCATTTGGTTGGGGAACCAACGACCCAAGACTTGATAACGACATAAAAAAAATATGTACTGAAATTATTGCCTTCTACCCAATCGATACTGCTGAAATTCTAATTAGCGGAATTAGCGCCGGCGCTTCCGCTGCTATCGATATTGCGCTTCGCGGAGTAATTCCTGTAAAAGGATTTATTGCTTACTGTCCCGATTTGCCTTCGTTCCTAAAAAACAACAATTTCTCGTTGCTAAAAAACACCAAAGCGGTTGGATACATTTCGAGCGGAGAGAATGACCATTTCCTGCCACGGCAGGAACTAATGCTGACGCTGCTCGATAGTTTAGGAATTCGCTCAAAACTGGTTATAGATTCGTGTAGAGGGCATGAATATCCTGAAAATGAGGGAATAACTGTAAAAAATGCAATCCATTTTTTAAATTCAAAAACAAAACCATGAAGACAATAATAATTTGTTTAACAGCACTACTTATTGCTAACCCAATTCGAACTAATGCACAAGAAAATTTGGGCGATGGGTACCTCTTAAAAACGGTATGGGGAGGTTCTGCAAGAATTAACAAGTACAATCCCGATCAGCAATCGCCAGGCTGCCACTCAACTGCTTTGGCGCAAATTTGCTACTATCACAAGCTTCAGCCCAACGGAACAAAAAAGTACGTTACGAGCAAAGGACACGAGATAAACGAAAACTTTGATGAGCATAAGTTTAACTGGGAACTTTTTCAACCTGTATTAAATGATGAAACACCAGAAGAATCGGCGAACGAAATGGCACTTTACAGCTACTACATTGCTTCGATGGTTGAAAAAAACTTTGGCACCGGTAGCTACCAGAAAAAGTTTCACAAGAAGCAGCTAAAAAAACATTTGAACTGCAAAGTTCACGAGAAGTTTGGGTATAAATCGTTCCCGCTTACGCATCGAAAAATTAAACGAATTTTTAGGAAAGAAATCAACGCAAAGCGTCCGGTTTACTTTCACTACACCGATTTTAACGGAGGAGGACACAGCATCGTTATCGATGGCTACAAAGAGAAGGACGATGATTTTTGGGTTCACGCAAATTTTGGTTGGGGAGGTAAAAAGAATGGCTGGTACAAATTTGAAAAGGATTGCTTTTTGAAAAACACAAAACTTGAGCTGGTAATTACGCTAAATCCTAAGCAATGAGCACAAAGTTAAATAGCAACGGAGTAAAATACATTGTTGCTTCAGCTGCAATGATTTTTCTTCAGCTTGCAATCCTTTTTGCAGCTGCAGGAACCTTCAATTTAACCAGAGGAATTGTTTTTGGTGCAGTAAATCTAATCTATTCAATATCTGCAATTTTTGTTTTATTTAAAGCAAATCCCGAACTTGTGAACCAACGCGGAGCAAAGCACAAAAATGCAGACAAAAGGGATTTGCTACTTGTAAAAATCAATAACTTAAACATGGTTTTAATTCTTCCCCTGATAGTTGGACTTGATGTAAGATTTAACTTTTTTATGCTGAATGAATCGTGGCAAATTCCGGGATATGCTCTCTACATCCTTTCAAATATTTTGGTGCTGGGTTCGATGATGGCAAACAACCATTTCGAAACGCACGTTAGAATTCAGAGCGAAAGGGAGCATACAGTAGTTAAAAGTTGGCCCTACAACCTGGTTCGTCATCCCGGATATTTGGGGGTTTTACTCTGGCTATTTGCGTTCCCGATGATAATTGGCTCGCTTGCAGGAACATTTTTCTCAATTCTAATTTCCGTAGGATTTATTGTTCGCACCCGGCTTGAGGATAGCTACCTCACAAAAAATCTGAAAGGATATACCGATTACAAAAATGAAACTCGCTATAGATTATTCCCCGGACTTTGGTAAAATTTAATAACGATGAAAACTAAAACCTTCTGCTTACTACTAACAGTTTTGTTCTTTCTTTTTGGTTGTCAACCAAAACAAAAAATCGAAAAGATTCAGGATTTAACAATTCTTCATTTAACGGGATTGCCTTACGAGCAGGGATTTGCGCATGGTGAATTTTTGAAAAATGAAATTGAGGAAACCATCTCAAAATGGCAAAAGGAGGTTGAAGAAGTTTACCAAACCGACTTCAATTCTGCCATAGCTGGGTTTTTTGCAAAAACCGGATTTGTTGATGAGATTGAAAAAAGTTGTCCCGATATTCTCGACGAGGTTAGAGGAATTTCCGCCGGCAGCGGAATTGATTTTATAACCATTCTTGCTTTCCAACTTAGCGAGGAAATTGACGTTTTTGCCGATGATTTTGAAAAGGAACATTGCACAACGTTAAGCATAAATAAGCGCGAAAACCAGACAACACTCCTGGCGCAAAACATGGATCCAGATAAATTTTTGCATGGCTTTCCTACTCTACTTCATATTACCGATGAAAAAAGTGGTATCCAGAGTTACGTTTT
Source organism: Tenuifilaceae bacterium (assembly GCA_035380045.1). Lineage (GTDB taxonomy): Bacteria > Bacteroidota > Bacteroidia > Bacteroidales > Tenuifilaceae > DAOSWM01. The sequence continues at coordinate 22,774 of DAOSWM010000035.1, forward strand.
CACATTCCCCGGATTTATTGGTTTAGATGGAATTAACTCACGTGGAGTTGGCATTGCCTGCAATAGCATTTCGATGCTAAACCATGCGATAAGTGGCCTGCCCGTTTCGTTTATTGTTCGCAAAATTTTGCAGCAACCAAGCGGTTCTGATGCATTTGAGTTCGTTGAAAAAATTCCAATTGGAATTCCACAATGTTTCGTAATTGGTGGGAAAAATGAGGCTCGATGCTACGAATGTTCTGCCAACCAGAAAAAAATGTTTTATCCGTTTGAGAAAAAAGAGATAACGCTTCACACCAACTTCTCAATCGCAAATCGCGATTTTAACCAGAAATTTATCGATCTGCTGAAAGAGTACGGAAAAACTGTCGATGATCCGTACTTCTGTCCCCGATATTTTCTGGCGTACGACAAGATTGTAGAGGCAAACTACAATCTTGATGTCGAAACCATAAAATTAATCCTAAGCCTTTCAGAACCAGAAATCCATCCCATTTCAAATGATGACACCTATGGTTGCCTAATTATGGAACTTTCCGATAATCCAATCCTCTACATTTCACCCGGAAAACCGAACGAGAAAGAGTTTATTAATCTCACTTTCAACTAAACTTTACGGAAATGAAAAAGAGCGATTTTATTTTTATTTTATTAGGGATAATTTTTATTTTAAACTCAAAAACAACCATTGCGCAACTACTTACTCAAGAACAACTTGTTGAAGATGCCAAACAAATGGTTGATATTATTGAATCATGTCACCCCGATCCATACATAAATACGAATGGGAAAATTGGTTTTCATCTCTCATTTTACGAATTGCTGAAATCCATTCCTGAGGAAGGAATGGCATCAGAGGATTTTTGGTGGCTTCTTTCAGAATTCTTAGCGAAAATTGAAGATGGTCACACCTACTTATATCCGCTAAAACAGCCCGACCCAAACAATCCGGGAGGGATTCCTCTACATTTTAAAGTTTTAGCGGATTCAACGTTAGTTGTTAGCAAGATTTGTAACGAAGAGCACGAATCGCTTATTGGTTGCATGATGTTAACTATCAATAACTTTGAAGTTTCAACCTTGCTAAAAAAAGTTACATCACTCTACCCAATGGAAAATCTTTTCGATAAATATCGAAATCTGAATGTTTACCTTTGGTATGCCGACTATCTAAAGCATCTAATTTTAGGCTGGGAATATGGAAAACCAGTAGAGATTGAAGTTCAAGAAAAAAATCTCAGCATAAAAAAAATCAACATTCAAACCGGAGAAAAAACAAGCTATAAAACTATAAACACAGAAAAATCATCCCTTACACTTCCGAGTGTAAAAAAGTGTGATTTTGTTTACGATTGGATTGGTCCAAATAAAGATGTATGCTACCTCAGGATTGAAAAACAGGACGAATTCAGGGAGTACGCAGAGCAAGCCGTTAGCGGCTTAAAATCAATCCAAAACGAAGATATGCTGAAAGCATACAGGCAACAATATCTAATTTATGCACATCAATGGCACTCCAGGTTTCATGGGACTCCCGGTCCTGACAGCTTAGAGCAAATTATTTCAGAACTTCCCTCTTTTACCGAGTTTATGCGAGATTTTGTGAAAAAACTAAAAGAAAGCCAAACTGAAAATCTTGTAATTGACCTAAGCAATAACAATGGTGGCGTTTCTCTACTTTCAGATATTCTTGGTTACTTCCTTTTTGGCAAAGAGAAGTTAGGAGAACTCCATGCTGATAGCTATGATATTACTTTTCTTTCGCCTATGGCAATAAACACAGCATCTTCACTAAATACTGAGGAGTTAAATAAGATTAGAGGCATTGATCAACAATTCCCATTACAACCAGGTGATTATGACTTCTACACATTAAATAAATGGGAAGAAAAGAGTTCAAAAATTCAAAATTTACCAGACTCGTACTTCGAGTCAACTCCAACATTTCTTGCAGAATATATTACTGGTAATTATTCAGGTTACTATTGCCCAAAGAGCATTTATGTTATTGGTAGCGATAAAACATTCAGTGCCGGATTCGAAACTCTGGTTCGTTTAGTAAAATGCGGAGCAACATTTGTAGGTGTTCCTCCTGCACAATCGGGGAATTGTTTTGGAATGGGGATTGAACCAGCTAACGGATTAACCAACTCCAAAATTCGATTTCAGGTTTCAGTAAAAAAGATATGTACTTTCCCTGAAGATAAAGAGAAAGGTTACCAGTTAAATCCAGATATTCCGATTGATTATAAGACGTTCGAAAAATACAAATTCGACCCAAATACCTCAATTTTAACAATACTGGATAGAATTAACAGCTGAAATATTTTATGTTCATTGATTTTAATGGGCACATTGCTTTATTATATCGAACCCGATTGAGTTTCAATTTTTGAACTAAAAAAAAGCCCAATACATTTGGATATTTCTACATTAGAATAAAGGGAAAAAACACGAAGCAGAAGAATGAAAACAATTTTTTGTTACCTGATAATACTTATTATCACAGTTGGCTATTCAAATGCATGCACAACCTTCTGCCTTAAAAATGGCGAAAGCATAATCCTTGCAAAAAATCTCGATTGGGAAATCGATTTGGGTTTTGTAATGGTGAATCCTAGTGGCATTCAGAAGGAATCTTTTTCTGATGAAGGAAAAAGTATAATATGGACATCAAAATATCCAAGCGTAACATTCAACCAGTTTGGGAAAGAATTCCCGCTGGGCGGGATGAATTTCTGCGGCCTCGCCATGGAAGAATTGAATTCTGAATCTGTGATTTTTATTAATGATTCCAGCAAAAACCAGCTTAACGAATTTCAGCTTGTTCAGTACATTCTCGATAACTGCTCAAATGTTAACGAAGCCATTCAACTGCTAAAAATTCTTCAACAAAAAGTTGCCATTCAAACTTTGCACTATATGATTGCCGATAGTTCCGGAGTTAGCGCAGTTATCGAATTTGATGGTACAAAATTTAACCCAATAATTTGCGATGGCCATAACTATTCGGTTCTCAGCAATAATATGTACCACCAGTCGCTTCGATATCTCAATAATTTTGAGGGTTTTGGCGGGAAGTTGCCAATAGTAAATCGCTCCGGCTCAAATGAGCGATTTGTTTTCACCGTGAAAATGCTGAGCAACTTTTCTAATCAAAACCCTGTAGATTACTCGTTCAGGGTTTTAGATAGTGTTAAACAGTACGATACGCGCTGGAGCATAGTTTACGATACAAAAATGCTGAAGATTTATTTTCGGTTCCACTCATGCGAAAAAGTTAAAGAATTTGATTTATCACTATTAAATATTCATTCGCTCAAACAAACAATTGGATGCGATATCACCCGCTGCTCTTGTATAGAAGCAAAACATTTTTCTGAAATTTCTGCTAACGATAATTCTTCTCTCATTAAAAATGTTTCGGATAAAATCGGAACAAATTATCAATATCTTCTGAATAAAATGGCTGACTACGGGAATTTGTATCTAAAAAAAATTCACTGACATGAAAACACTTACTAAAATAATTCTGGCAATTTTTCTAGTATCGTGCACATCCACAAATACATCAAATAAGCAGAAAATTATTAAGGAGCTAAATCAATGCATAATTGAATTACCCAAACAATCGCCTTTGCTGTACACTGATCAGCTAATTGAAGGATTATTCGATTGGAGTAACTATTCTGTAATTGGATTAGGAGAATCTGCTCATGGAGCAAAAGAATTTTTTGAGTTAAAGCATAGGCTTTTCAAATACTTAGTGGAAAACCAAAACTTTAAAGTTCTGGCGTATGAATTTAGCTTTCGAACATCCTTAAAAATTAACGATTATGTGATGAACGGAAAGGGAACGTTGGATTCTTTATTCGCTGGAGAATTATGGATTCAGGATAATTACCAAGTTCAGGACTTAATAAAATGGATGCACAGCTATAATTTAGGTAAAGATGAAATTGAAAAAGTAAAATTTGTTGGAATCGATAATCAACTAGATGCTTTTAATCCTGAAAGGACTATTGATTGCATCAATAAATATTTTCCAGAAATACTATCCTTAAATAGTTCATTGGTTCAGGAAATATTGAATTTAGACCATATTAGGTATAGAAAAATTACAACAGAAGAATATAAGCGAAGAGAGGAAATTTATTTACGTCTTATAAGCGCTGCAAACAGCTACTTCAAATTGAATAATGAGAATGAAACTTTAGATCAAAAAATCACGATACGTTTAATAGAATCGTTGCTCAGATCGAACGAATGGTTATACAATATTTACACCGGTAAGAGCAACAACAGAGACAAAGATCTAACTGAAAATTTACTGTGGGTAAAGGATTGCAATAATTCCAAGGTTGCAATTTGGGCGCATACTTCGCATGTTCAAAACAATCCAAATTTCTATGGAGATCAACTTGGGTCCATTGGATACTATCTAAGAGATACCTTAAAAGAAAGCTATTTAATAGTTTCCACTGCTTTTACTAAGGGTAAATTTAAAGCAGTAATGGAAGGATCCGATGGAGATACTCCGCCATTAGATTGTGAAATAATTGAGAATCCACTACCTGAATCAATTAATGAAATATTCTACCAAGCAAAGCATAAAGATTTTTTTCTTGATGTAAGTAAAATACAGCAAAGTAGCAACCTGTATTCTTATCTTGATACTGTCCGACCAATGTTAGGCGTGGGAGATTGCTATGCGGGGTCAATAAAACCTCATTACCAATCACCTGAAAGACAAATAAATTTATTAACTGCTACAAATATTGTTTTTTACTTTTCTGATACGCACCCTGTTAGGGTTCATGAAAGATTTAATACAAAGTAGAAAGAGGTTCGTTTTTATGTTATTCGAGAATAGCATAAAAACTCAAGACTTATTTAAGGGTAATAAAAAATTTAAAGTGTTTTAAGGTACTACCCATTTGAAAATAACACCCATATATTTTTGCTGACAGCAGGCAAAAACGGTAACTTGTAAAAAATTTTCAAAAATTGGATAACACAACAATTTGCAAAAAAATGAAACGTATTATACTCACTTTCACAGTCTTTTGCATATTAGCTGCATGTAGCAGCAATCAGAATAAAAATCGGTTTCTTGGTTTCTGGCAGGGGCCACACCCCGAGGATCCAAGTAAAAATTTTTATTTCCATTTGTACCAAACCCAGAATCAGGTTCAGGCGCATGGTTACTGGACCGAAAACAACTTCTACAATTCACAGTTTAACATCGACAGTGTAAGCGTAAATGGCGACAGCATCTCGTTTTTTATCCCCGATTGGGGATGCACTTACAAAGGAGAATTTTGTGGAAACCTGAATATTTCCGGAGGTTTTAGCTGCCTCGGTGAACCGTTCGATAGCGTTCGGTTAACACGAAACGATGAAGTTTCGAAGTACCTAACCGAAGCAAAGCCTGGTTGTTCCTCCGAAAGCTACAGGTACTCACATAGCATACCAAGCAACCAGAACGACAAGCTAATTCCTTCAAACTTCCAATCGCCTAACGACTCTCTTTTCGTGTATTCTCTCATTCCCGAAATAATCCGGAGCGATTATGGTAGGCTAAACTCTTTCCTGCTTGTTAAGGATGGCAAGCTAATCTGCGAGGAGTACTTCTTCGGATACACTTCCTCCGATCTACATCAAATCGAATCGTCAACCAAAAGCGTTACGTCTTTAGCTTACGGAATTGCCCACGATAAAAAGATAATTGACGATGTGCAAACACCAATTTACATGATATTCCCGGAGTACAAACACCTTGCTCAGGGAGAGTACAAGAGTATAACTGTGAAGCATCTGCTTACAATGACAGCAGGATTCGACATAGAGAATGATGCGGTTTTTAGAAGCGATAACCGGATAGATTTTGCGCTAAGGCGCAACCTTGCCCACGCACCGGGAACTAAATTCGTTTACGATGGTGGTTCCACCGAAATTCTGGGAGCAATAGTTAAAAAAGGAACCGGAATGTTTATCGATGATTTTGTCAAAAAAAACCTATTCACACCTTTGGCAATTGATAGCTACAACTGGGAAATTTATAGGCAGGATGGTTATCCTAGCACTGGCGGTTCACTTTGGCTTACCCCACGAGCTATGGCAAAAATTGGGCTGTTGGTTCTTAACAACGGAGTTTTCGATGGCCAGCAGATTGTTTCGCAGGATTGGATTACGGAGTCAACCAGCGTGCAAACCAAAACGCACATTGAAGGCGATAACTATGGCTACCAGTGGTGGAGAATTACACTGAATTCGAGCGAAAACAGTTACTCCACAGTCTGGGCCAATGGCTGGGGCAGCCAATTTATTTACATTGTTCCTGAACTAAAGGTAGTTATTGTTACAACAGGCTACAACTACGAGAACGACTCGTGGGCAATAACTAATGGTATTTCAAAATACATTTACTTACTAAAATAGCATGATTTCTTCGTATCGCAGTATTATAAAATTGCCTAAAAAATAAAGGAATTAAGGTTATATAAACAATTTTACATCGAATTTATAGCCTGTAAATATGGTTTTTATATTTAATATTATTAGTTGCAATATTCACAAAACACCAAGCCATACTACCTTATTAGCAGCGAATTGTATTGATATTTATATGGTACTAGCATTTAATATTGCATATAGTTCTCCACCTGTAAATTCGTAGGTCAACAATAACCTTGTATTAATCTATCCTTTGGAAGTATTCCCAAAAAAAAAATCAATTTATGGGGTTATACATTTCCACTCTTGTAGTTTTTTGTATATTTACTTTGTTATTATTCACCCTAAACACAGAGTTCACAAGAGTTTAAATTTAAAAATAAAATTAACCTAGTTATGAGATCATTACTTACTGCAGGCATCATTCTGCTTGCAACTTTTAGCATTTTTGCGCAGGACGTTGAGCAAACTAAAAAAATCCCTACTACCTACGACCGTAGTTCACTGGCCACTTTCTTTATCGACTTTGGCTCTGGTAACTACTACGAAAAAATGAAAGAAAAGATTGACAGCATCGTTTTTTCCGACAAGTACGACAACAACAACTACGGCGAGAAGTTTATTCCTGCTCCCTACTCAAGAACCGATGGCCCAAAAGCTGTAACCGAGGCTGTACTTTCCGAACTCACAAACCGTAAGGTTGGCAAGCAAATTATTGCCAAGTGGTACAACCGCCAACCCGATGGAAACATGTCGCTCGATCTCATTCGCTCGCGTGGTAGGTTTAGTGCTACCGATGCAGACTTCATTAAGGCGCAAACCACAAAGAGAGGAAATGCTGCTCTCGAAGATTTCGGAAACAGGCTCGTAAACCTTAGCTACGTTCTCCTTATCGATATCACAAAGGTTCAAACCATGGAAGAAGCAGGAATGGGCGACCTCCTTCGTGGTTTTCAGGCAAACGTAACGGGCTACCTCTACAAAATTAATTTCGACGAAACAACCAAGTACGCTTTCTACGACACTTGGATTTACGACGATGACACCGAGGAGGTGAAAGCAGAAAAGATGAAAAAGTTCGAGGAGCTCGAAATTCCCATCTCATTCATTACACAAAAATCAACCGTAGTTTCAGCATCGCAGCCAAAGTCCGATGGCGCCAAACTTTTCATGAAATCAAAATCTGACGACGATCTGCTTGAAGAGTTAGCTCAAAAGTGCTACGATGAAACCATATTCCAAATTGAGCGCGAAGTTGAAGATTTTAAAGTCAAAACCCCTATCTACGAAACCCGCCCCATTAGGGCGAAAATTGGGCTGAAAGAAGGCCTCAAAACCGATTACCGATTCTTCGTTTACGAGTTCGTTTACAACGAGAAAA
>DAOSWM010000036.1:0-30279 GCA_035380045.1 Tenuifilaceae bacterium
GAAATGGGGATTCCTGCCCTCAGCAACAATCCACTGGCTTTTGCTCGTCATCCCTTGGTTTACCTTGTGGAAGCTGCCGACGATATTTGCTACCAAATAATGGACATTGAAGATGCCCATAAGCTGGGTATTCTGTCGACAGAAATTGTTTCAGCGCTGTTCAAAAACTTTTTCGATTCAAACAATGACAAAGCCCAGCTAAAGAGAATTGAGCAAACCCTAAAAACCGTTACTGACACAAACGAGCAAATTGCATTCCTTAGGGCAGTTACCATCGGTAAACTAATTCACGACTGTAGCATTGCGTTCACGAATAGCTACCAAAAAATTATGAGGGGTGAATTTGTTCCTTCGCTAATGAGCCAACTCGACGAAACCGGTTCCGAGGCGCTTAGTATAGTGAAAGACGTTTCAATAAAAAGAGTTTACAACCATAAAGCGGTTGTTGAAATTGAGCTGGCAGGCTTCCAAATCCTTGGGTTTCTTCTTGAACGAATTAGCAACGCCCTGCTGAAACCCGAAAACAACTACTCTAAAAAGGTGCTTCGGCTAATTCCGAAACAGTACGTAACACCTTCGGAGGATAAGTACACAAAACTAATGTCAGCATTGGATTTCGTATCAGGCATGACCGATGTGTACGCGCTTGAAATGTACCGAACCCTTCAGGGAATAACAATTCCGGGCATTAGCTAACTAAAGGTTAACTACCTGTCCCCTCTTGGCCTTGGCCAAAAAGCTACGAACGGCAATTGTAGCCTCCTTATGGTTTCCACAAGGTTTCAATGATTCGAAAATTAGCGAAAGGTTGGAACCAACGTATTCGGGTTCGAAGTAACCGTAGCCCTCAACTTTCCCATTTATTACCTTCACGAACGATTTTTCTTCTTCCCTTCTCCCCTCATCGATAAGCAAAATACTTCTGCTGTCGAGCCCCATGCTACTAATTGCTTTTTGTGCACGGGAATTGTATGAATCAGCAGGTTCAACACCCACGCAAGCACCCTTACACTGGCCTATTTGGTAGTGAAAACAAGCGCTGTTTGAGGAGTACAGCCCGCAAAGTTTTTGACAAAGGTTAAAACGTTCAACCAGCGAGTACATGAAATTCTGAGCAGCGGTTACATTGGGGAAACTGGCCAATGGGTTATTCGGGTTCGATGAAGTTTTTGAAATGCCAAGGTTGATGTAACCGTAATCATCTGTATTAGCAAAAATACCTAATTGCTCCACTTTTCTGCGACTACGCTTATTAAACACAGGAAGGTTCTCCTTTATTTGGTCGGCCTCAAGAATTAGAGCAATCAGCTCGCTACCGGTTAGCTCAAAATCGATATCGGCCACCTGTGAGCGCATTTCGAGAGCGCGTTTGGTTCCCGAGCCTGACAGGTGCTGCAGAACCCGTTTGCGAATGTTATTACTTTTCCCTACGTAAAGCAAACGCCCCTCGGAGCTGTAGAAGAAGTAAACGCCAACCCTCTCGGGCAAACTTCGAATTCTCTTCGGGTCAAGGTTTGGATGGAGTCCACTTAGGGTAGCTTTCGCAATTTCGGTTGGTACAACCGAATCGGGATTCTTCGAAATAATTAAATCGAAAACCTTCGATGTAGCCCATGCATCGCCGGCTGCCCTGTGCCTGTCGGTTATTTCAATCCCAAGATTCTGACAAAGCACGCCAAGGCTATATGAGCTAAACCCTGGCAAATTTTTTCTTGACAACTTAACCGTGCAAAGCGTTTCGCGCTCGTAATCGAAACCAAGGCGCTTAAATTCAGCCTGAACGAAACGGTAATCGAACTGAACGTTGTGAGCCACGAACACTGTCCCCTCGGTAATTTCTACTATTTTTCTTGCAATTTCGTAGAAACGGGGTGCGCTGTCAACCATTTCGTTTGTAATGCCTGTTAAACGGGTGATATACGGTGGAATATAAACTTCTGGGTTTACAAGAGATGTAAACTCATCAACAACGCGCTCACCATTGTGAATTAGGATGGCGATTTCGGTTATCCTATCGCGCTGCGCGCTTCCACCTGTAGTTTCAATATCGATAATTGCATACATTTGCCAACGGATTAAAAACCTTTCGTAGCAATAGTTATTAGCATAATTGGGAGAATAAAATTATTGTCGATAACCTGGGTGAGCGTTTTTAGCGCCAACCGAATATGCGCCTCAACCGTTCGTTCGGAGAGGTTTAGCTGTTCGGCAATTTCGCGGTACGAAAGACCCGACTCTCTGCTAAGCTTATAAATAAGTTTACGTTGAGGAGGTAACTCCTCAACTACCTTGTCAATCATCGACTTAATGTCGGAGTATATTAAATCGTCCTCGGTTTTACTGGTGGTATTCTCCAGAAACCCTCTTACGTACTCATGGTAAGCCTGCTCGTTTACCTTCTTCCTGTTCTGGTTAAATATTGTGTTACGGGCAATGGTAAACAGGTAACCGCTGAACGAGAGGTTCTCGTTCAAATTTTCGCGGTTTTCCCAAAGCTTCACAAACACATCCTGAACTATCTCTTCGGCATCGTGCTGACTCCGAAGGTAGCGCATGGCAAAGTAGTAGAGCCTATCGGAAAATCCGTAGAATACCTTCTCGAAAGCATCGGCATCGCCCTGTTTTAGAAGCGTTACCAACTGACTATCGATATTTTGAGTTGCGCTGTTCACTTTACAAAAATATTGCTGAAAGATAACGAAAATGTAACTTACTGAGAAATGAACATTTCTTTGAAAAGAAATTAAAAATGCCAGGGGCTTCAGAACCCCCGGCATATCCTAAATCTGTTTCTATAAAATAAATGTGATAGTTTACTGAACTATAAGTTTTGCTGTGGCAAAATGGTTAACGCTCTTCAAACAAACAATGTATGTTCCTTTAGGGTACTTATCAAGGTTTACCTGAATGCTATTTGCTGCTACAAAACTATCAATAATCCTGCCTGTAATACTAATTATTGTAAGGCTAAACTCTCCGGTTACCCCCTCAGGAACTGTAACCCAAACCAAATTGGTTGCTGGGTTTGGACATACAGAAAGAGGAAGAACCGAATTCTCAAAAATTCCAACTGTTTGCATCTGAATAGCTACATCAACATCCTCAGAGTTTACGGTTACAGACCCGGAATGCTCGGCGTAGCCGTCGAGGTTTACAGTATAATTATAGTCGCCATTCTCGAGGCTGATGGTTGCGATTCCCTCAGCGTTGGTTGTAATTTCATCATCAACCTCGGTGAAAGTAATTGTTGCACCAGCCACAGGTTGCTCATCGGAATCGGTTACTGTGAAGGTAACAGTGTACTCGTAAACAGGCACCTGAAGTGTAATATCAACAGTCACATCATCGTTCACAATTACGTTACCATTAACAGTTTCGTAACCCTCCCTAACAACGGAATAGTTGTAGTTACCCGACTCCAAATCGGAAATTACATAATCGCCCGGCTCGAGTTCAACGGTATTGAAAGTAACTGTTGCATCAGTAATAGGGCTGCTTTCCGCATCAACCACAACAAAAGTAACTGTATAAACCTGATGGGGTTCCAACTCCACGTTAACAGTAACATCGGAATCGGTAACAGTAACTTCACCGAAGAAAGAGGAGTACCCCTCCTTAGCCACAGAGTAGCTGTAGGTATCGGCTAAAACTTCGGGGATCTCGTAAACGCCAGCTTCAAATACCTCATCGTTAAATGTAAGAATGGCATCGGAAATGGCATTCCCTTCTGTGTCCTCTACAGTAAAAGTAACCGTAAACCTGCTGAGGTAGAGGGTAACATCAACAGCAGTATCGTCGGAAACAACAACTTCGCCTTCGGCGACATCGTAACCCGACTTGAAAACTGAGTATGAGTAGGTTCCGGGAACAATGTTATCAAGAACATATCCGCCCGCTTCATATTCAACCTCGCTGAAGTTGATAACAGCATCTGTAATTGGCTCCTCGTACTCATCGAGCACAGTGAATGTTACGGTATGAACAATGAGAACCAGCTCTGCATCAACTGTCACATCCTCGTTTGTAACTTCTACTTCCCCTGTGGCAGCAATGTAGCCATCCTTTTCAACAGTGTATGTATACGTTCCTGCTAGCACATCGGAAACAGAGTAGTCGCCAGCTGCATTTTCAACCTCGTTGAAGGTAACAATGGCATCGGTAATTTGCGCTTCATCCTGATCGACAACATTAAAAGTAACCTGATACCTGTTTTCAAGCAGTTCAATTTCAACCGTTTCATCCTCATCAACAACAACGGTTCCTTCCTGAGTAACAAATCCTTCCTTTGAAATTGAGTACGAGTAACTTCCGGCTTTCAGCAGGTTCACTGAGTAGCTACCAGCGGGTTGTGCCGTTCCGTTCAAAGTTAGCACCGCATCGGAAATGTCTTCACCCAACGAATCGGTAACATTGAAAGTTACCGAGAATAATTTCTGAATTTTTACATTATCAATTATTAGCAGATACTGGTTGGCTTCGCTATACGCTTTAAAAGCGAAGTAGTAGTTTCCGTTGGTTTCGGGAGAGAAGATAGCTTCGGGGTTTTTCCAGCCAAGCTGGTTTGTCATGGTATCGAGAATCTCGGTTGTCATGGCAGCCGATGTATTGCTGTTACCAACCAGTACCTTAACTTTTTCATTATACACTAATCCGGTTACCATATCCTGTAGGGTTTGCAACCTAAAGTCGATTGCGTACGAACGATTAGCCTCAAGCTGAACGGGAGGAGTAAACAGGTAATCGTTCTTAGGATTAAACGGGTGGAATGCCACGTGCATGGCATTGGGAGCCGAGTAAGCATTACCCGTTGAAACTTCGGAATTTGATATTATATCCCAACATATGTTATCGCTTCCGGGATTCTCAATTGACCAACCAAGAGGATATGTAAATCCTGATGCGTTGGTTACATTATCGAAATTTTCCGAGTAGGGCAAACTTGTAACTAACGGATCGTTCATAGTTGTGAAGGACCAAACGGGACAATCGCTTGCATCGCCGTATGCATTGTAGGGAACAACCTTCCACTTATAGTTTGTTGCAAAGTTAAAGGTAACATCGGGAGTGTAGATCACATTATTACCTCCGTCAATTATCTCTCCATCAATTATGTTATTTGCTTCAGCGTTTGTTCCAAGTGAAAACTTGTAACCTGTTGGTTCGCCTGCATTTTTGATCCACTGAAAAGTTAATGGCATCATTATATCCACATTCACCTGACTATCGGTAGGTTTTACAGGATCGGAAGGGCTTGGAGGATTATTCCCGGCAGGTTGCCAGCTAACATCGTCGAGCCAAATGGAGGTTACCGAGTAGTCAACCGGATTTCCGCCGTGCCTGAAAACTACGTAAGGACGAGTATTGTCGGTTGGTATAGTAGGTTTATACTGAACGTACTCGTTGGTTAGCGTAACCCTGTCAACCTCAACAAAAGAATCGGTGCTATACGGATCGAGTTGTGTTCCAATTACCAAGTCAACTGAGTAATCGCCTCCAGCCTTGGCAAAGAAACTCAACTCGTTGGCGTCAAAACCATCGAGTCCGGGAGTTACCAGCGACACAGGATACGCATTATCGGAAAACACAACAAACTTTGCAACGTTCGAAGGCGAGTATGAATCAAAATTTGTAGCAATAACACCTACCTTGGTATACTGGTGCTCAGGATTATTTAGCGCCTGCCAGCCTTCTGGTAGGTCGGTTGATAAATCGAATGGCTGAAATAAGGTTGAAGTAAGCTCCTCTGCTTCTCCCGAAAGATTCAGGGTATTTTCGCCAGAGTAATCTCCGGTAATATTCACTGTTAACGTTTTGCTAACCGCTCCCGCAGCCGTTGGGTTAAAGTTTACAACAACATCTGCATCGTCGTTGGGAGCGAGCGTTCCTGAGTAAGCAGCGGAAAAGGGCGCATCAACGGCTAAATCGGTAATAACCAAATCGGTCGAGCCAATATTTGAGATTGTAATAGTAGTAGAAAGTTCACCTCCTACAGCCAGGTTACTGAATGTGAAATCGGCTGGGGAAATACTTATTTTAGGAAGGTTTTCCATTAGGGCCAGCTCAACATCGTCGAGGTATATAGGGATACCGGTTTGACCCTCTGACAAAACATAGCGCCAGCGAACATACACATTACCACCACTATAAGTTGACAAATCAAAATAGGATCTTGTCCACTCATTTGATTCTTCTGCAGGATTTATTATTCCCAATTCGTTCCATGTTTGTGTACCATCGGTTGAAATCTCAACATAGGTTTTGTCCTTCCCTTCTACTTTGGCGGCTATGTACGAAGTGTTCTTCCACCAGAACGATATTTCAAAATTTTCGGGAAGGTTAATACGCGGAGTCATAAGAATATACTCACCACTTGTTGATGAAGGATTGCACTTGGCAGAGAAGTCGCCCGAGTTTGAGCTGGTAGGATCGGTTTCGCTTTCGTACTTATTCCAGCTTCCAACAATACTTGTGTAGAACCAGTCGGTTTTGGTCATGTCGCCGTACCACCCTTCAGTCCAAATCTCATCATCCTCGAACCCTTGGTTATATGGGAATGTTGCTATAACCCTTTCGGTTTCGAAAGAAAAAACGGGTGAGTTGGTTTCGTCAGTAGCGTTCTTAGCCACAACCCTCCAGAAGTATTCGGTTTTCGACATCAGAGGTTGAGCGGGTGAAAAGGAAAACGTTCCGGCAGCACCAACTGCAGCATCGGCAACAACCTTAACGCTGGCATCAAGGGAAGTTACGAGCCCCTCATCGGTGCTTAGGTATAAATCGTAAGAAGTTGTGTTTGCTCCAATATCGAACGACAAATCGGAATCGATATTAACCTTGGTTGCGTTGCTAGCGGGTATTTCGTTGCCAGGAGTTTCGGGGGCCGAACCGGCATCGTAGTAGAAGCGAATATTGGGAAGAGCTTTTGGGTATGGGTCGAATCCTGAAACTGTTGGAAACCCAGTATCACTTCCACTTACCTTTATTACGTTTTCGGTTGTTTCGGTTGCATTGAAACTTGCGTATGGACTCGAACCGTTTCTGTTTTCCCATAGCACAATTAAACTTTTAGTACCATCATATTCAAACCCTTGCGATAAGTCAATTATCTTCCAGCCATCAACAGAAAATGTGATATTTCCTTCGAAAACCGGGGTGTACCCACTGGAAACAGCATCCTCATATGCTCCGTCTAGGGCTGTTAAATCCGAGTTTTTTAAATAGATTTTTTGGTTGTTCAACGTTTTTTCGCTGCCACTTTTATAATCAATGGCGATTTTAGTAATTGTTTTACTACCCTGCATTTGGTCGGCTTTATAAAGTGCCTTTGACCAAGTATAATTCCATGCATTGTAGGGGAATGATGAACTTGCCGTTCCATCTCCAATTTCAATGTAGCTTTGTGAGAAAGCAAAGACAGAGAAAAAAACAGCTAAAAGAGTTGTAAAAATTTTCTTCATACTACCTCAGATTTAGGTTTAACATTTTGAACCGCAATAATAAAAGGATGTACTTGTTTGCATATAGGGGTTTCCCCCTATTTTGAAACAAAATTCAACCTTGTAAAACATAATTTTGCTAATTTTACAACCAACCCCAAATGGTTTTACTTTGAAGCCTGCATTCGCCCATAGATTTTTTTTAAAAGCTGTAACGGTAAGCGTTCCGTTTCTAATTGCTGTTTTTAACTTTCCAGGTAATGCGCAGCAGAATATCGATTCTATAGTTAGCTCCACCAAGCATCTATCGGGGAAACAAAAAGTTGAGAACCTAGTTAAACTCTCACAGTACTATTCGCAGCAGAATCCAAAACTAGCCCAGAAGTATGCACTCGAAGCGATAGAGATTGCTGAAGCAGAAAACGATGCTGTAGTTGAAATTAGGGCTCGCATGGCGCTGGCCAACGCGTACCGTTTTCAGCGAAAATTCAGCGAGGTGCTGAATGTTCTAAATCCAACCCTGCCAAACCTCGATAAGCTGGACAACGAGCTAGCGGCAGAAATACTCAGCAACATTGGCATTGCCCACTACCAGCTAGGGCACGATACCGTTTCGATGGATAATTTCTTTGAAACCATTGGCGAGGAAAACTATCGTGCCGAAGCTGAAGCATTATCGGATGGATTAAAAAACATTGGCGACTTCTACTATAAAACCCAGAACTACCCCAAGGCCATTGAGTTCTACTACAAGAGCGCTCAAATCGATTCCATAACAAACGACACAATTGGCATTGGGAATGCCCTTTTCAGCATTGCCGAGGTTCTTTCGACCATTGAGAGGTACCCCGTTGCTATAAGGTTTTACAGCAATGCGCATAGCTACCTGAAGAGAAGCCGCATTGAACCACAGCTTCTTATTTCGTTGGCCATTGCAACCCAAAAAGTTGACCCGAATGCTTCAAAACAAATAATTGAAGAAATTGATTCAATATCGTGGAGTCGCTCCACATACGATAATTTTAGAATACATTTACTTAAAGGTATTCACTTTGGCTATGGCAATCAACCCAAAAATTCTTTGTTGCACTTCGATTCTGCTGCATACTTTGCGAGCAAAGAAAGGGACTGGAAGCAGCTAACCGTTGCGGAGCTTGAGGTTGCCCAGACACTCTCAGCGTCTGGCTATAATTCCAAAGCTTTTTACGAGCATGCGCTTCGCCATGCTAAAACGAACTATTTCTTTCAGCTTCAGGGCAAAGCGTACGTTGAACTGGCAAAACTTGAAAAAAAATTTGGCAATACTGCAAATGCAAATTTCCTGCTCAGCGAACACGCAGCAATACTCGACAGCATTTTGGCTGAAGTAAAAAACGAAGCAGCCAACACTGTTACCAGTCAGTTTAACCTTCAAAACCTGGAAAAGAAAATAGAAGCCTACCGCTACGACACCAAAATTCAGAACTTAGCTATTGAGAAAGAGCGGGTTCGAAGAATGTTTCTTATTGCAATTCTTGCAATTGTTACTCCTCTCCTGGTTCTAATTACTTTCCTTTACATAGAAAGGCAAAAGGTGAATCGATTCCTTGCAGAAAAAAATCACCAGATAAACCAGCAGAACGAGGAGCTAAATGCCATAAACGAACAGCTAAACAGCTCGCGACAGGAGCTAATTGCCCTAAATAAAACAAAGGATAAATTCTTCTCAATTATTGCCCACGACCTTAAGAGCCCGCTGGTTTCGCTGAAATCATTCCTAACTGCAATAAAAAACTCGAAGCAGGGTGTTGATGAAAAAGTTACCGTTCAACTCCACCAGCTCGAGGAACTCCTAAGCAATGTTATCGGCCTGATAAACAACTTGCTTTACTGGGCTCTTTCGCAGGAGGATTCCATCGATTTTAATCCAGAAAGTTTCAACCTTCTACAAGCCATTAACGAGGAGCTTAGTATATCGCGTATTGTTGCCGAAAGTAAAAGCATTTCGCTGGAGGTAGCAATTGATGAACAGCACGTTACTTTTACCGACCGAAACATGCTACTTTTCATCCTTAGGAACCTAGTGGCTAACGCGTTGAAATTTACACCACCAAGCGGGACTGTAACGGTTAAAGCAGAAAAAAACGAACAAAACGATTGCATAATCGTAAGCGATACTGGAACAGGGATTGAAACCGAACAACTCGAAAAACTTTTTGATTTAGAGAAGAAGCTAACGCCCAACACCAGCGGGAAAAGGGAGGGAACTGGGTTGGGGTTAATGCTTTGCAGAGAATTTGCGCAGAAAATGGGAGGAAAAATTGAGGTTGAATCGCAGCCGGGATCGGGAAGTTCCTTCTCACTAACTATTCCCAACAAAACGAATGAAACATAAATGGTTCCTATAATTCGCTCAGTGATTATTGCCGACGATCATCCCATTTTTCGAATGGGACTCCGCGCATTAATTGAAAGCCTCGATGGGTTTTCAGTTACGGGCGAGGCCGACAACGGACAGGAAGCCATAGAATTTCTTGAAAAGAATACTCCGAATTACGCCATCCTCGACATTGATATGCCCAAAGCAACGGGCATTGATGTTGCCAGCTTCATTGAGAATAGAAGCCTCCCGGTAAAAATTATTTTTCTAACAGCCCACACCGATCCGGTTACCATTGAGAAAGCGCTTAGCAAAAAAAATGTAAGCATACTTTTTAAGGAAAGCGCATCGAGAGATCTGAAGCAGTGCCTTGCTGAAATGGAGGATGGAAAAATATTCATCAGTCCCATTTGTCTCAAATTTATTGAAAAAAGGAGTAAAGAGAATATTCGTATTAGCAAAACTTACGAAGAGCTTAGTACGCTTACAGAAACTGAACAAAAAATTTTATTCCTAGTATCAAAAAACCTTACCACAACACAAATAGCCGAGAAGCTAAGCAACAGCTACAAAACCATAGAAAATCATAGAACCAACATTTCCCTGAAACTGAACCTGGCTGGGCCAAATAGTTTGCTACGTTATGCCATGGAGAACGAGAAGCTAATAGCACAAATTGTAATCGACAAAACCTAACAGGAACAGTGATATAAATCACCAAAAAATGGCTCCAATGAAACTTTTGAGAGCCATTTTTTATATCTTCTTTTTGTAACTTAGTATGCCAAAATAACCTAAACCAACCATTGTACACAAAAAAAAAATTGCTATGTTTTTTAACAACCTGAATATCAGAACCAAATTAACCCTGATTTTTGGTTCGTTAGCTGCCATCTCAGTACTTGCAGCTGGTGTTACATTTTTAAGTTTTAACCAGATAAATAAAATTCGAGCAAAAATCCTTGAAATCCATATGGCCGATAAGGCCAGAATTGTTGCCGAGAACAATTTTTTGCTCTACGCCAAAAATTTCGAGCAGGGAGCACTGAACGAATTAAACGCTAGCATCAACGAAGTAAAAAGCATAGTAACAGCCATAAAGGAGAACCCTCTTCGAAACGAGGACATTGCCATACTCGACGATATTCTTACCAAACAAAACGAGTACAACAATGCCGTTGAAAAGCTGTCGCAAATTGACAAGCAGATGCAAGGATTTACCGAACGTACTAAGACCATTGTTGACCGCGTTAAAAGCGAGTTCCCCGAATATAAAGGCGATATATATGAGTGTCGTTCCCTAGCATCAAACTTCATATCAAGTAACAAAAAATCCGACTACGACATTTGGCAACAATGCGCAGCTAACATGCTTGCTAGCCTTGAGCAGAATACTATTGCCGAACCAGCAGAAAACCAGAGCGAAGAAATTGCATCGTTAGCTTCAGATTATATTGCAAATGGCAATAATTGCTGGAACGCTATTGAGGAGCGGAACTCAATCCTAAACAGCGTTAAAAGCATTGAGAAAGAACTACATGCCGCTTTCGACAACCTCATAGAAAGTAGCATGATTGTTTTCAATAAAAAGAGAAGCAGCAACGTACGATTTATAATAATAATCCTTCTAATTCTCATTCTTGGAGCCGCTATTGTTGCTGTTGTTTACAGCAAAAGCCTTTCCAGCAGCCTGGTACGTGGAGTAAAATTCGCCGAATTGGTTGCTGCTGGTGACCTGACCGTAAAATTCGATGATGATTTAATTCAAAAGGGCGACGAAATTGGAGAGTTGGCCAGAAGTCTTAACAACATGAGCGATAAGTTGAAAAAGATTACCTCCACCATAATTGAAGGGACCGACAGCATTGCTACTGCCAGCCAGCAATTTAGCGACACCAGTCAACAAATCTCAACCGGTGCCAACCTACAAGCCTCCTCAACCGAGGAAGTATCGTCGAGCATGGAGCAAATGGCCTCCAATATTGACCAAACTTCAGCCAACGCCCAGGAGGCAGAGAAAGTTGCCCGCGAAACCGAGAGTGGTGTTGTTGATGGGGTGAATGCAGCTTCAGATGCAATGAACTACACAAACCAAATTAGCGAAAAGATAACGATTATTCGCGACATTGCATTTCAAACAAACATTCTGGCACTAAACGCAGCCGTTGAGGCTGCCCGGGCTGGTGAGCATGGCAAAGGGTTTGCCGTAGTTGCTGCAGAGGTTCGAAAACTGGCTGAGCGTTCAGCACAATCGGCTCAAGAAATTGAGAACATGTCGAACCAGCTTAAGCAGGCATCCGATCAGGCCAACCAAAAACTCTCCGACGTAATCCCAAAAGTTAAAAACAACCTGAAGCTAATTCAGGAGATTTCTGCCGCCAGCCTTGAGCAAAGTTCTGGCGCCGAGCAGGTAAACAACGCCATTCAGCAGCTAAACAGAATTGTACAACAGAATGCTGCAGCAAGCGAGGAGCTGGCTACCAATGCCGACGAAATGAGGTCGCTGGCACAAACCCTAACCAACGAAATTTCGTTCTTTAAGGTTGATGATAATTCAAACTCCTTCAACCTTAAAAAGGTTGTGAAAAAAACCGAACCTCAGAAAAAAGTACAACAAGCAAAAAAGGTTTCTGCTACTCCAAGTAAATCTATTCCTAAGTTTGAAAAGAGCAACGGAAGCGGATTCAGCTTAAAAATGGATTCTACCGACAACGACAAGGATTACACCACATTTTAAGCAACTTTTATCACTTCTTGTTAAGGGGGAAAGGGTATATCTTTGTAGTTGTATTGTAACCAAATACTCCTGCAATGAAACATTTTTTCCTTATTGTAACCTTACTATCTGCTAGTTTACTTTGTAATAGCCAAACAAATACCGTAATTTTTGAAAATTTCGAATCGTCTGTTTTTCCTCCTGAAGAGTGGAACCTCATTGATTACGATGGGGATGGAAACAGTTGGTACCACCGCGAAGATTCAGAAACCTACAACAAACTGGCCAGCTCAAAAAGCTGGGATGGCAGCGCACTAACACCTCACAATATTATTGCTACTTCAGAAATTGATTTTACAAACCTAACCTCCGAGCAACGTCTTCGCTTGTCGTACAAAATTGCAGCAACCGGTAATAACTACTATAACGAACATTACAAGGTTGTTCTTTCGACCCAGGGAAACACCTACGAGGATTTTGAAGCCGGAACCATTCTGATGGAAGAAACTTTGGAGCAGGAGCAGAGTGGATGGAACCTGACTACCCGCTATATTGAAATGGAAGAGTACGCCGGGGAAACCTTCTGGTTGGCCTGGGTTCACTATAACTGCTCGGACGAGGATGCCATTCTTCTTGACGACATTCATATATACGAAGGTGAAGACCCCGAAGGCGATCCGCCCTACGTATCGTGGATTGTTGGATCTGATGAGGATTCAACAACCGAAAATCATTTACCCGGAGTTGTCCTGGCTGGCGGCGGAGGCGATAATGACGATGCCATGACCTGGTTCCTAAACCGAGCCGATGGTGGCGATATTGTTGTGCTTCGCGCAACCGGAAGCGATGGTTACAACGACTACCTTTTTAGCTCGCTTGGAGTAACTGTGAACTCAGTTGAAACCATTCTGATAAATTCGCTCGAAGCAGCACAGAATCCATACGTTGAGCAACAAATAAGGAATGCCGAAGGACTTTTCATTGCAGGTGGCGACCAGTACGACTACTACCAGTTCTGGAAAGACACGCCAGTAATGGATGCCATAAACTACCTTATTAACGAGAAGGGAGTTACCGTTGGGGGAACCAGCGCCGGCATGGCCATTCTCGGAAAAGTGTACTACGCACCCGATGGCTCATCGGCTCAATCGGAAACTGTGCTGGCAAATCCCTACCATTCCAGCATGAGCATTCTGGGAAGAAACGATTTCATAAACATTCAACCTCTTGGGAATACGATAACTGACACTCATTTCGACCAGCGCGAGCGGGCAGGCCGATTTTTCACCTTCCTTGCACGCATGTTTACCGACTGGGAAATCACAGCCCGTGGAATTGCTGCAAACGAATACACGGCAGTTTGTATAGACACCGACGGGAAAGCCTACGTTTACGGAAACCCCAGCTATGAGGATTACGCTTACTTCGCAGCTTCGCAGGAATGCGCTCCCGAAACCTGCTTGAGCAACCAGCCACTCACGTGGAACTGTAGCCAAAAAGCCGTAAAAGTGTACAGGGTACTGGGTAAAAAATCGGATCCCAGCTACTTCGATTTAAGCACGTGGAACACAGGCGAAGGTGGCGAATGGTTCTACTGGTATTCAGTTGACGGAGTTTTAACAAAACAAGAAGTTGGAACAAACGTAAATAATACTGAGATGGTTCAACTTAACATTTATCCAAATCCAGCAAAAAGTAGCTTCTGGGTTTCCTCCCCGAAACAGGGTAGGCAACTTATTGAAATTGTAAACAACAATGGGCAGATAGTTTGCTCGAGAGAACTTTACATGAATGCCAACGAACCTACTGAGATTCACATCAATCATATTCAAGCCGGCTTCTATTTAGTTAAAATAAACAATGGTTTTTATACAGAATATGGTAAATTAGTGATCGGTAAAATGAATTAATCACCCACATTTCCCAAAGCATTTCAACGTAAAATGGTAACCAATTCCTGTAGAATAAGCGTAACGAGTTTCCTCCTAATCCTCCTTTCAG
The DNA here is from genome assembly GCA_035380045.1 of Tenuifilaceae bacterium. Classification (GTDB taxonomy): domain Bacteria; phylum Bacteroidota; class Bacteroidia; order Bacteroidales; family Tenuifilaceae; genus DAOSWM01. The sequence goes on from DAOSWM010000036.1 coordinate 14,510, forward strand.
TTATCTCATTTGGGAAATTGAACGCACAAACGGGTAGCCTAGTAATTGCCGGAGGAGCCTTAACTTCAACAAATTCAGAGATATTCCATAAGTTTATCGCGTTAGCGGGTGGTAATAACAAGGCTACCATTGGCATAGTTGCTGCTGCCTCGGAGAAACCGGTAACATACGGGAACACAACCCGCCAAAATTTTATTCAGCACGGGGTTGACTCCAGTAGGATTTTCATCCTTCCAATTGCCTGCGTTGACGATTTGTCGACACCCGATGATGAATCGAAATGGGTTGCAAATGTTAGCAGTAATTCCGTTGTTGAACTAATTAGCAAGTGCAGCGGGATATGGTTTACCGGAGGCGACCAAATGCGGATTACCTCAACCCTTGCCCCCAACAATACAGAAACCGCTGCTTTGAAAGCAATTAGAAATGTTTACGCCACCGGTGGCGTAGTAGGAGGAACCAGCGCAGGGGCTGCAATTATGAGCGAAATTATGATTGCCGCAGGAAGCAGCCTTGAGGGACTCCGGTACGGTTTTACGAATGAGTACAGCAAAACCTCGCAGCAGGAGGAGGGCAAAATTCATTTGAGTAGTGGTCTCGGTTTCCTAAAGAATGTAATTATCGACCAGCACTTCGACCGCAAAGCGCGCATTGGAAGGTTAGTAATGAGCACCTTTGAGAACAAAAGCAAGAACCTCCTTGGCTACGGAGTTGATGAAAACACAGCGCTAATTGTAATGGAGAACGGGAAAACCGGCAGGGTTATTGGTGAAGGTGGCGTTACCATAGTAAACACCCGGGAAACAATTGGCGGCAAAACAAGCGACGGTCAATTCTGGTTTAAAAAAATCAGGGTAAGCTACATTGAGGCTGGTGATGTGGTAGAAATTTCTTCCGGTAAAATTACTCCCAACCCACTAAAAAAGTCAACAATCCAGAACGAGTACTTCTCGTTTTCAAACAAAATTGCTGGGGGAACACTTCACCCTAACGGCCTTTTCAAGCACCAGCTTTCGTACCTCTTGGTTGACAACCAGCTGCTGAACGAAGTAAAAAGTTACTCGTTCTTTCCCGATGGGAAAGGGTTTGAGATTACCCTCCGCAAGGATTCGTTAACCAAAGGCTACTGGGCATACCTTGGCGATGAGGTTGACCGCTACACAGTGATTGATGCTGAAATGGAGATTACTCCTGTTGATATTTCAATCCAAAAGAATAGCAACTAAAATAGCTAACACACCCAACCTTTTACATCACAATTCTTTCTAAAATTTTTCCCTGTATTTTGTTGGTAATTTCTTCCCATGTTTTACGGTTAATACAAAAAGTATAATCTATATTTATGTAATCGAACAACGTTCGTTAACTTGTGTTTATAGCATATGCTTTTCGATTACCACATGCACACATTCCTTTCCGACGGAAAGGATAGCCACGAGGATATGATTTCGGGAGCCACATTTCGTGGTCTTTCGGAAATTGGCTTTTCTGACCACATTTGTCATAAGCCCGTTGGCTGGGCCATGCCCATGGAGAATATCCCATATATGGTTAGCAGAATAAACGCCGTTCGGAGCGAGGAGAACCTACCGGTTAACGTGAAGTTTGGAGTTGAGGTTGACTACTTCCCCGAGCTAGAGAAAGAAATTGGGGAAACCATTGCGAGCCTCGATGTGGACTACGTAATTGGTTCGGTTCACTTCATTGACGACTGGAACTTCGACACCGACATTGCCCTTTACGACCAGATTGACATAAACAAGTTCTACCGCCAGTACTTTAGGCTGGTTCAGCAATCGGCGCTTTCGGGATTATTCGATATTATTGGGCACTGCGATTTAGCCAAAAAGTTTGGCTACTACCCAACCTTTCCGCTTGATGAGCTGTACGACCAAACCGCAATGATTTTTAAAAAAACCGACGTGGTGGTTGAGCTTAACACCAGCGGAAGAATAAAACCCTGCAACGAATTTTACCCTTCTATTTCGTTCCTGCAACGTATAGCCCACCACAAAGTTCCCATTACCCTTGGCTCCGATGCTCATGTTGAGCAGAACGTGGGGCAATTCTTCGACGAGGCCATAATGGAGCTGAAAGCACTTGGGTTTAAAGAGCTAACCATGTTCGAGAAAAGAGTAAGACACACTCTAAAAATATCATAAAAAAAGAAATTCCTGCCAAATAACCCGGCAGGAATTCCTTACCCTTATAACATAAAACCACTAAGCAGACTGCTTTAACTTTTCGAAGTACATAGCAAATGAACGGTAAAGAAAGTGGGTCCATTTGCCAAAAGGAACAATTATTACAGCCCACTGAACCAAAACAATAAGATGAAAAAGGTACAACCACAGGTTCGTTTCAATAAGATGCAAATCAATAAATATACGAACCAGGAATGCTGAGAAAGCCATAAGGAACAACCAAATTACAAAGAACCAATCCGAAGGTTGGGAAAACTTATTAGCCTCCATATTCTTAATAATTCTGCCTCGTACAAAGATGAATGTTAGCGAAAAAAGCGCAATACTTTCAACGTAACCCAGCACAATAATAAACCTACTGGTAGTCCCAAACCAATCGAGCACAACGGTAGTAAATAGCAGCGAAAGGTATCCGAACACAATAATAAGGTGTATAAACCAGCGTGGCCTGCTATCGTCACAACCAAGGGTTTGCTTCTGGGTGAACATGTGGGTAAAAAGTTCCTGCATTCCCTTAAAATAGGAAACAAACTTGACCTTTACTTTTGGTTTCAAAATTACGAACCACCACATTCGAGCCAGGTTAGGTAAAAGAATCAATGCGAAAACCGATATAATGGCCCACATCTCAAACTGATGCCCGTAATGCATAATGGTTTCAACATCAAAATTATTAGTAAAGGCAAAGTATATAACCGCAAGCGCAGTTACAATGAATGCGAATAGTGTAAACGGCAAGCTTCGGTAAAGCAAACCCGACAGGCCTGTCCAATCGTACTTTGCAGTTAGCCAACGGCGTAATGACATCATAAGCTCGCCAGGATTTGCCTCGCGGGGGCAAGTTGTTGCGCAATCGCCACAATAGTAGCAAAGCCAAGGATCGAGGGAACTCTCAATCTTATCTTCCAGTCCCAGAACGCTTAGCCTAACCATTTTCCGCGGGAACGAGTTCCTCTCATCGGAAAGGCTGCACACCGCGGTACAGTTGCCGCAGTTGTAACAGGCATGAAAATCGTTGTTCCCGTACTTGAATAGTTTTTTTGCAAAATCAGGATTTATCTTTGCCATTGCGCTTACTTTTTCAGTTTATAAAAATAGTACTCGTCCATATCATCCAACTCGCTAACCTCAACAAATCCGAACTTTTGAAGCGTCATTAAGTGATAGGTCACTACATCCAACGGAAGTTGGGTTTCCTGAGCAATCTGTGGAATCGACTTTTGCTCGGTTTCCATGGTTGCCAGAACTTTCTTTTTCAGAGCGTTGAATTCTTTCATATTGTGCTTTACAGCTTCGGGAACGCTCCTCTTCTGCTTAATAATATCGATAGTTTTTCCCATATCAATAGGTTTTAACTAATTAGGGCTTCAATCATGCTTTCCATCTCCTTATCGGTGTAACCAATAAGGTCAAGAGCATCCTCAGGGCAAACTGGCAGGCACATTCCGCATCCCTTACAAAGCGCTTTGGATACTTCGGCAACCTGTTTCCCACTGTGTTCTTTTACAGAGATTGCATCGTACGGACAAGCTTCGGCGCACTTACCACACCATGTGCACTTGTCGTTGTGCACCACAGCCATGGTTGGCTCCAGCTCAATTTCACCCTTGCTTATTAGAGAGTTAACTTTTGATGATGCTGCTAGAGCCGATTTAACCGACTCGGTTACGTTCAGCGGTGCTTGGCATGCACCGGAAATCAGGATACCATCAATAACCGTTTCAACCGGACGAAGCTTCGGGTGAACCTCGTTGAAAAACTTATCGCGGCCAACGGGAACTTTGAGCAAGTTGATAATATCTGAATTTTCGCGGGGGGTCATTCCTGTTACAAGAACAACAAGGTCGGCAGTTACTTCAACTTCCTCGTTGGCTGTAAGAATATCGTTGATTTTAACAACTGTATCAGCTCCATTTTTTTCTACCCGCGAAGGAGAATCCTCAAACGACTGGAGGAAAATATCGCCCTGCTCCGATGCCTGATGGTACAGAATTTCTTGCTTTCCGTAGGTTCTTATTCCCCTGGTAAAATGGAAGTTGTTAATTCCGCCATACTTTTGCTTCGCAAGAATTGCTGTATGTATTACCGAGGTGCAGCAGTAGCGCGAGCAGTACTTATTTTCGCCCTCAACCTGGCGGCTACCCACACAGTATATGTATGCAATATTCTTTATCTCCCTCCCTTTGTAAGCCAACCTTTCGGGACTTAGCTCAATTAACCTCTTAAACTGCTGAAGAGTGATAACATTTTCAATTTCTCCGTAGCCAAATTCGCCCTTAGGCGGTTCGTATGGATTAAAGCCTGTGCTAAGAAGTATTGCTCCAACATTAATCGTGGTTTGGGTTGGCTCCTGGTTAAAATCTATTTCATCGCAAATTTTCAAACACTCGCCGCACTTTGTGCAGTTATCGTAATCAATAGCCGGAATTTCAGGGAACTCGCTATCGTAGTTTTTAAAAATTGCTTTGCGTTTTGTTATCCCGAAGTTAAACTCATCGTCAACTTCAACCGGGCAAATTTCAATTGCTTTTAGAAACTTCGATTTATCGAGCTTACACTCCTTCTTCACGTAGCGTGGTTTGGTTGTAAGAGTAAGCGTAAAATCGCCAACGCTACCCTTTTTTGATGTAATTGAAGTAGAGGTGTAGAGCGTAATATTGGGATTAGTAATAATCCGATCGTACAACCTTGACACAACCTGCTGACCGGTTTCGTTAGTTGTGAAAAGCACATTCCATTGCGATGTTCTACCACCAACAAAATACTCACGCTCAATCAGGTGCACTTTGGTTCCCATATCAGCCAGCTCGAGAGCTGCTCTCATTCCAGCAACGCCTGCTCCAACAACGGCTGCAGAATTCTCGGAATGTATCTTTACGCTTTCAAGCTCATTGGAGTATTTTACGCGGGCAATCCCTCCCAAAACCAGCTGAATGGCTTTCTCTGTAGCTTTAGGTTTGTTATCGGAATGCGCCCAGGAACCCTGTTCGCGGATATTCACCTGAACATAGTTGTAAGGATTTAATCCGGCCTGAATGGCAACGTTCCTGAAAGTAAACAGGTGTAGTTTCGGTGAGCAGGAAGCTACCACAATAGCATCGAGATTCTGCTCCTTAATATCATTGGCAATTTCCTGTTGGGTTGAATCGGAGCATGCAAACATAGTTATTTTAGCAATATGCACGCCATCAACCTTTGTTGCCTCCTCGCGAACCTTTTCAACATTAACGTAATCGGAAATGTTGGACCCGCACATACATATGTAAACACCAATTTTATTTTTCATGGGAACCTCCTTTCAAGTATCCTGCTATCTCGGCTGATGCGGCACCCGCCGAAAGAATTGAATCGGGAATATCCATTGGACCTGAAGCCGTTCCGGCCACATAAACTCCGCCAATGTTTGTTTGTGCTGGGTTGGCCAGCTCATCGGTTTGCTTTACAAAGTTGAACGGGTCGAGTTCAAGCTTATCTTTAAACATTGAAGCAACTCCGTTATTCGCCAGAATTCCTGTTGAAAGGACTACCAAATCGTGTTTTGCTTCCTTAACAACACCTTCCTGAATATCCTCGTAGCGTACTAGCAGGTCGCCGTTTTCCTGTTCGGTTATTTTACCAATTTTCCCTTTCACAAAGTTTACACCCATATCCTTTGCCTGCTGGTAAAATTCGTTGAAACCTTTTCCAAACGAACGGATATTTATGTAGTAAATGGTTACATCGGCTAAAGGTAGCGCTCCCATAAGCAGCTGTGCCTGCTTAACCGAATACATACAGCAAACCTGTGAACAAATGGTATTGCCCACAGTTTCATCGCGTGAACCAGCGCATAGAACGTATGCTACCTTATCGGGCATTTTGCCATCGAGGGGGCGGAGCACATTGTTGAATGGGCGTGTTGGCACCAGCTGACGCTCCATTTGCATAGCGGTTACTACATTTTTAAACTTGCCATAACCGTAGCGAGGAATGAGGTTGGCATCGAAAAGCTGGTAACCGGTTGCCAATACAACCGATTTAACTTTAATGCTAATTTCCTCCTTCTCCTGGCTAAAATCAATTGCTTCCGAAGGGCATGCCTTCTCGCAAGCACCGCATAAACTACAGTTCTCAATGTCAATAGCAGCAACCCGTGGGTTTGCAATGCTGAACGGAACGTAAACCGCCTTTCGGCCAACTAAATCATACTGATACTGGTCGTGAACCACAACAGGGCACTTCTCTTCGCAAATTTGGCATCCGGTACAATCGGCCTCAATAACATAGCGAGGATGCTTTGTAACAACAGCCCTGAAATCGTGTTCCGACTTTTTCTCAATATCATTTACCTGGCTATTCGTATAGATGGTTATGTTCGGATGACGAGCTGTTTGCGAAATTTTCGGAGTAGTAATACAGGCTGAACAATCGAGGGTTGGAAATACCTTACTAAGGTGAATCATTTTCCCGCCAACCGACAAGTCCTTTTCAACGATAATCACCTTATACCCTTGGTTTGCCAGGTTTATGGATGCCTCTGCCCCTGCAATACCTCCGCCAATAATAAGCACATCGTATTCTTCTGATCTTAACATATTGGTTTTTTTTAGTTCTCCTTACTTCCCGACAGGTATTTATGGAACGATTGAACATGCTTCACAAACGATTCGGCACAAACCGAACAAATGGCTGCCATTTTCAAACGTGCCGGGTCAATATTCTTGGCCTTCATCATTTCGTGAGTGTTCCTTACAATCTCCGAGGTTTTCTCGGAGCAGGATTCGCTATACGGACAGTCGGAGCCATCGGCAGCAATGAATACTCCGCTGAAACCCTTCTCAAAAGCATGCAGAATCCATTTCGGTTTTATCCCGCTGGAACAGGGCACGTTAACCGTATAAACCGTTGCTGGATAGTGCTTTTTGAGGAGCCCCGCCATATCAATGGCGGGGTCTGAAATCTTATCCGTTGAAAAAACCAGAATTTTTGGATTTTCTGTGTTTTCCATGGTTCGATTAGCTTTTCTTCATGTAAATTTTAAAGTAACCCGACTCTTCAACGGTTCCAAGGTACTCGTGCCCTTGCTTCGCTGCCCATTTTGGGATATCCCTTTTGGTTCCTTCGTCGGCTGAGAGAACCTCCATGATTTGTCCTGATTTTATCTCGCCTATGGCTTTCTTTGCTGCCAAAAGCGGACCGGGACATGCAGTTCCTCGTGCATCAACTGATTTGTCAACATTCAATGCTTGTAACTCTTCTGTTGTCATGATTTTATCTCCTTTTAATTTTGGGTTAAATGAATAAATTTACGTCGGCTTCCTGAATGGAAGTAATGTACTCGCCAATACCGCAAATGTCGTCAACAAGGTCAATAAAGTCCTCTTTCTTCTCACCGCCAACAACCTTGCCAGCAAGACTGCACATGTATACCTTTACGCTGGTCATCTCTTTAGCCATTTCAAAAAACTCAATCCAACCGGGCGAACTCAGAGCATCCAAAGATTTCTGAAACTCTTCAGCAGTTTGATTTCCTGAGCAGCTAAAATCTACTTTCTTATTCTGTAAAAATGCTCCAGCAGCGTTGAGAAGTACGAAAACATCAACCTCCATATCATCGGCTGCAGCACCGCTTAGAATTACTCCAACGCTGGTAAGCTTATCTATGCAGCCAGAGCCCAGCCCTATGGTTAACTTTTTTGCCATTTCTTTTAATTTATTTGTTAGTTATTATCAACCTCCGCATCCGCCTGATGATTCCTTCTTTTTTGGTGCTTCGGGTTGTGCATTCCCCATTCCCTGCTCAACCAGCTCGGGATACGCTCCTTCCCAATCGAACCAGCTAAAATCAAGCAGGTAACAGTTGGAATACTTTAGCAACTCGAGTGTTTGCACAGCAAGGGCTCCACTTCCCATCTCGTTGCCTAGAACTAGCGTTTTTACTCTACGGTTCGACAGCTTATCGGAGAACTCGAGAACTCCTCGGGGAATGTGAATAGAACCAGGAATGTGCCCCAGCATGTAGTCGTAATCCTCACGGCAATCAACAATCTGAATTTTAGCATGACTGTCAATTAACGCTTTTAGTTCCTCCATCCCAATCGATTTAACCTCTGCTTTGGCTGCAGCCACTAAATCATCTGGGGTTTCGTAAACAGTTGTGTCGTTTTTAACGCACCCTGTTAGTATGAGAAATCCAAACAGTAGAACGCTAAAACTTTTTAGGGGTAATCTCATAGCTATACTAGTTTAATTTCCACTCGTTGTATGCTCCATCGTATACTTTAACATTAGGATAATCGAGAACCGTTGTTAAAGCCAGAAAAACGATTCCCGCTCTAACGCTAGTTGCACAGTAAAGGATAATCTCCTTATCCTTGGTGATACCTGCCTCAGAAAACAGCTTGGCCAGCTCCTCTTTTGACTTCAGCGTACCGTCCTCGTTAATCACCTTTTTGTACTCAAAGTGCTTAGCACCCTGAATCATTCCCTCTGCAACCTCCTTGTCGTCCCTAACATCTACAAGTACAGCAGTGCCCAGCTTTGACTTAACGTACTTCATGTCGGCAAAAATTTTGTCGTTCACCTTTGGAGTAAAAGCAACTGATTTTGTTGATGTAGCCGCATTAGTAACAGGCGCCCTTGCTGCACGCCAAGCATTAATATGGCCATCGAGAACTTTTACATCGGAAAATCCCAGATACTTAAGTATCCAGTATAAGCGCCCAGCGCTCTTATTCGAACCCGTATCGTAAATAATAATTTTTTTTGCAGGATCGAGACCCTTTTCGCCCAGAATTTTAGCCAGCTCGGCGGGAGACTTAAGAACTCCCTTTGGATCCTCAGTAGATGCCAACTCGTCAACACTAACATGAATAGCGTTCTTGACATGAACCTTTGCGTAATCCTCAGCTGGACGAGTTGAAACTATAATGGCGCTGTTTACAGCTTTTTTTGCATCGGCTGCCGAAATCATATCTTGGGCAACGGCTGTGAACGATACAAGAAACAGAATGATGATACTAACTATTGATCTCATTTTTAAATTATTTTATGATTTAGAATTTAGCCTGTACCTGAATAACAACTTGATCGTTCGGTATCTCGAAAGCCTGTTCGGCCTTATACCTGTAGTTAACCTGTATTCTGGTCCAGTCGTTCATGAAATAGTTTAACCCAAAAGTCATAATGGTTTCCGAGTTACTATCAATAGACATATCGGAATCGTACGACTCGAACTTAAAGACTGGTTGCAGATTCCAGGGGGTCATGTACATGGCGTGTGCAAAGAATCCACTTCGAGTAACTCCTCCGGTATGTGTAACCAGCGGACTTCCGTCGCAACCACCACCGGTGGTGTAATCGCCGGTATCGTCGCCCCACAGGTATTCACCCTGAAGCAGAAAGTTACCGTAGCTAACCTGAAGGTCAGCACCTGCGCGAGTTTTCTTGTTATCAGAGTTGATACCGGTTACTCCGTAACCAAAGCTACCCCCAACCTGAATGAATTCAACCGGTGCGAACACAACCCGGCTCTTTACACTTTTACCATTATTCTCATCCTTAAACCCTTGCTTGTAGTCGTTCATAAGCGCTATGGAATAGCGAATTTTCGATTCCTTTGTTCCTCCAAAAAGCATAAAGCCCATATCGCGCTGCGGTCCACCCAGCTCATCAACAACCTTTGAACGGTAAACTGTGTGAAGCGATTGGCAAGGCGTGTTCTGCTCAAGGCTTAATGGTGACTTAAATTGACCAATAGACATTTTTGCCCATTCAAAACGGGTGTAGCTAACAAATGCGTCGAGAATAAAGGATGATCCATTCTTAAACCTCGAAAAATCTATCATGGCATAGTAGCTAACATCGTAGGGAATGGTTCCTGTTACACCAAGGCGAGCACGGTCGAAAGCGAAACTGTTTCCGTATGTATTGTCTGCATTTTGCCAGTACTCCCACTGTGGTTGGATGTATCCAAATAGCTTAACTCCATCGTCATCGGATGAAACTTCAACACAACCCTGCGAAAAGGCAGCGTTTTGCCATGCAACGGTAAAAACCAACCCGAACAGTATTGCTCTATATAAGTTTTTCTGAAACATGTGTAGTAACATTTAAATTAATGGTATAGAGTACCCGGGGAATCCCGGCTACTCTATTTGAATTATTTACTCAAGAGGCAAATCAGTTGTAACAGCAGCCCACTTGGTTCCTCCTGCAGCCAGATTATCATAAATCATTGAATTTGCTCCGAACTTCAGGCTGTTCGAGTTGTATCCAATAACGTACAAGTATGCGGTTATAACTGAAGAAGTTTGACCAGTCCAGCAGTAGGTTACAACATTCTTAGAAGGATCAAGGTACTTAAAGCTCTCTGCACCTAAGGTAAGTGGATTGATTCTGTATGCTCCACCAATGTTTCCGTAAGTTTCAACATCGGTTGATGCCCAGTAATTGTTAATGAAGTAGTTTGCAGGTGAATCGAGCACGTCAGTTGCATTAACCCCTCGCAAACTTCCCGAAAGAAGAAGGGCAACACGGGCAGCAAGAATTTCGGCTCCAGTTCCAGTTTCTGTAATATCGGGATCGTTGTACTCGGTAGTATTATCAATAGTGGCTCCTGGTGCAGCAATCCAATTTGCATGATCCAGGGTATGGGTATTGTTGCTCCAGCTATCTAGAGTTGACGACCAACCGCTCATTCCCCACTTAAGTACTTTTGCAGTTGGGTACCCGCTAAGGCGTAGAGCTGCTACTGCGTGTCCGGCAGTTTGTCCTGTATAGCATGCAACAACAATGGTTTTTCCGCTTGCACCTTCTGCGGCTGTTAGTATATTGGCAAAGGTTGAATTTACAGCACCGGGAATATGGCTGGTGTTAAATGCATCGGCAGAGCGAATATCAATTACGTAGAAATTTGCCAAATCGGCATTCACGCTTGAAGCGGGGATAACCCAATCGGTAAGGATATCGTCCAAATCCAGATTCTGATCAATCAGGTAGGTTTTTAGAGTCTGGAACTCAACGTCGGTTTGACGTTCTGGAGTTGGTTCGTTCTCCTCCTTACATGAGGTTAGAAAAATTGCAGGTACCAATGCTACTAGTAGAGCATACTTAAAAAATCTTTTCATAGTTTTAGTTTTTAGTTATTTGTAAATTATTGAACATTTGAGCTATTATCCACCGCAACCACCGGATTCAATCTTTTTTACCGGCGCTGCATTTTCACCTGCAAAAGCAGTATAGCCACCCTTGAGGTTATAAACATTTGTAAATCCTAGATTCTGTAAAGATTTTACAGCAAGGATGCCCCTATCGCCAGCCTTACAGTATAAAATAATCTTATCTGTTTTAAGGGGTACGTACATAAACTGCTCCTCCCAGAACATTTCATCGGAAATCAAAAATTCCAACTCTCCGCGTGGGATTGAGAAACTTCCTGTAATATTTCCAGCTTCGTACTCAGCTGGCTGCCTAACATCAATAAGAAGGTATTCCTCTCCGTTTTCAATCATGGCCTTAAGGCTATCAGCTGGCATCTCTTTCACATTGGCCTTTACCACGCTGGCGAGCTCCTTCCCATCCTCGTATATTGCTGTACATGATGTAACCGCAACCACAAGAAGCAGCATTAGGCTTGATTTCATTCTATGAATATTCATCACTTTTTCGAATTATTTATGGTTTAGAAAGCGCTAAATCGCCCGGTACGCTCATTCCATTTTACAAAAACATACCATATAAGAATAATTGCAAGAACAAGCATGAAGGCTCCTGCGTAACCAATGTAATCGGGCAGGTAGTTTTTAAACTTCATTGTATGAGGTAACAAATCAACAATACCCGGGACAATGTACTTTTTTGAAATGGGCGAAATAAGAAGAAAACCTAAAGCCGACATCCAAAGTTTTACCTGACCTTCGCCAACTCTCCAGAGAGTACCAACGGCACAGCCACCTGCAACAGTCATACCTATTCCAAAAATGAAACCACCCAGAAGGCCACGTAACCAGAACTGTTCGAAAACCCAACTCATTTCACGGGCACGAATAGTTTCGCCTACACCTACGCCAAAATATTTTATGGCAGTAAACCCTATGAGGGTAATAACCAACCCTGCCATTACACCAACCGATCCATCGCTCTCGCCAGTCATAAACGGATCGCGAAATGCTTTCACAATACAGAAGCGGGAACGTTGACAGATAAGCCCCATGAGTAAACCTGAAATTATGAACCAGGCCAAAACCCCATTAGTTCCAGCAACCCTGTAGGCCAAAACCAAAACAGAGGCAAAAACCATCCATCCAAGCCATACTTGCCACTTACCATTCTTCTCAGAAGCAGCCAAAAAGGTAAAACTCTTTCCGGAGCTAACTTTCGGAAACTTCTCCATTTCCCAAAGCAAGTACTTCAGCGCAACTATAGTTCCCACAAAAAGACCAATGGTGAAAATAATAGCGCCACCCGAAAGGGCAGGAACCCCGCTGAAGAAGGAACCGATAGTACATCCAAGGCCAAGAGTTGCACCAATGGCCATAAGTCCACCACCTATAAAACCTTTAACTATTTCTCCTTTGGGAGGGATACGCAGAGCAAATTCTTTTGACAGAAGCGCTCCAACAAACGAACCCACAATGAGAATCAGGCAAAGCATGGCATACAGGTTGGTTCCTGTTGGCGATGCGTTTTCGAATGCACTTACTCCCAGTAACTTAAAGACGTTTTCGCCCCAGTTATTAATCCCGCCACTGGCTCCCCAGGGACTCTTCACCGCAAATAGCAGGATATTTAGAAACCCAAGAGTAATCCCACCAACCCAAACGGGCCAGTGCTTGGCAAAGAAGGTGTTGAAAAGTTCCCTGAGAATACCGGGCTTTTTATTCTGCTCAGCCATGCCCTACGCTTTTTTAATTAAGTATCGAAAAACGCCACCACCAGCATCACTCTCTTCGAGCATCTCATTGCCAGTTTTCTCACACCATTTTGGCAAATCCGATTTGGTACCAGGGTCAGTTCCTAGCATCTCAAGCACCTCGCCTGAGCTTAATTCCTTCATCGCTTTTGCAAGCTTCATCATAGGCATGGGGCATGAAAGCCCTTTGCAATCTAGTGTAATTTTTACGTCCATAGCTTTATGATTTTTTAAATGGTTTGCACTCGTACAAAGATTGTTAATCAATTAACAGTAGAAAAGAAAATGGGCATGATACTACACCAAGACAAACACAGAAATCTGTCATTAGAAAAACTGACTTATGTCAACTTTTTTCCTGATTTAATGTTATTTTTAATAAATTGCACTTTTAAAACAATGAGGGATGGAGGACTTTTCAGCACTTAATAGTTGCACAGTTAGCAACGCCAAATGTGTATGTTTCGACATGCTTACCAAGGAGGAGATGGAGCTAATTGAAAGCAATTCAATTAACGTTAAGTATAAAAAGGGAGAGGTAATTTGTAAGCACGGAACGCTGGCACCACACGTTGTACTCCTCAAGCAAGGGCTAGCTAAAATATACCTTGAGGGACTCAACGATTCGTTAATACTAAAAATAATTACTTCGGGCAACATTATTGGCTTAACATCAATTTTTGAGGGGAATACCATTTTCCAGTACTCATCAATGGCATACATCGATTCAACCGCAAGCCTAATTGACATTAATATTTTTAGAAAAGTGCTCAAGCAGAATGCTGAGTTTGCAAACTCAATTATTAACATACTTTGCGAAAACACTATCCAAACCTTTGGGCGTTTCTTCTGCTTAACCCACAAGCAGCTTTACGGCCGAATGGCCGATATCCTTCTCTGCTTGTCAGAGCGAATATTTAAGGAGCGAGACTTTGAGCTGAATCTTTCGCGCAGGGAGCTGGCTGAGCTAACCGGTATGTCAACCGAAAGCGTTATACGCATGCTAAAAAAATTCAAGGACGATGGGTTAATTCAAATGACTGGAAAAACAATAAATATTACAAACTTCGAGCTGCTAAAAAAGATAAGCGAGTACGGATAACCTTCATACCTCCCTACATTTTAGTTATTTATAAATTTTTTGCATTTTTTTCAAAAAAAATTTGGAAAGTGCTTTTTTTGAACCTATCTTTGACCAACCGTTCAGTCATAAACCTGCACGGTTTTTTGAGGCAAAAACTATGACTAACCGTTCATTCATAACAAAATGTCACCACGAACACCAGACCAGTTTCATGAAATAAGAGAAACCACGAAGCAAAAAATTGTGGACGCAGCGCTAGAACTTTTTGCCGAAGCAGGATTTCACACAACATCAATAAGCCAAATAGCAAGCAAAGCAGGCATTTCGAAAGGCTTAATGTACAACTACTTTGAGAGCAAGGAGGAGCTTTTAAAAGAAATTGTATTCGAAGGAATTGAATACATAACCCAATCATTCGATCCAAATCACGACGGGATTCTCACAAAAGAAGAGCTGCTCCTCTTTATTGATGAATCATTTGAACAAATAAAAATTCACCGGAACTACTGGAAACTCTACTTTTCAATAATGATGCAGGCTCCAATTATGACCCTGTTTGGCGAGGAGCTAATGTCGAAGTTAGGTTCGTACTTTCTGATGATATCTGCCTACTTTCAGGAGCAGAAATATGAGGATCCTGTTGCAGAAATGCGCTTTTTCAGCGCAATGCTCGATGGCATTGCTATGAACTATGTAATGGATCCGGAAGAGTTCCCTCTTGATGCAATAAAGCAACGAATAATTAAAATGTATTCCTAAAATAGATCTCTATGATTACAAAAAACATCCTACTCGGAGCTGCAACATTTTTTGCAATTCTTTCACAGTCGGGATACAGCCAGAACGCTACCGAAATAGTACGAAAAGCTGACGAAAAGTGGAATGGGGAGAAGTCGAGCGAAAGCCACATGACCATGACCATTGTTCGTCCAACCTGGGAACGTACCCTGGAGTTTAAAAACTGGACAAAAGGGAAAGACAACGCGCTAACGCTAATTACTGCCCCCGCGAAGGAGAAAGGGCAAGCTTTCCTGAAACGAAGCACCGAAATGTGGAACTGGATGCCAACAATTAGCCGAATGATTAAACTCCCTCCATCGATGATGGCAGATGGGTGGATGGGATCGGACTACACGAACGACGACATTCTGAAAGAATCATCAATAGTTGTTGATTTTACACATACGATTGCTGGAAGCGAAACCATTGAAGGCTGGGATTGCTGGAAAATTGAACTACTCCCGAACGAAGATGCTGTAGTTGTTTGGGGAAAAATTGTGAAGTGGATCAGCAAGAAGGAATACATACAGATGAAGTCGGAGTACTACGATGAGGATGGATACCTTGTGAAAACTGAACTCTCATTTGATGTAAAAGAGATGGACGGGCGAAAAATACCAACTAAAATCGAGATTATTCCGGCCGACAAGAACAACCAGAAAACGGTGGTTACAGTTAGCAGCATGAAGTTTAACATTCCAATAGAGGACTCATTCTTTTCACAGCAGAATATGAAGAGGGTTAGATAATCGGTGGTCGGTGGTCGGTGATCGGTGGTCGGTGATCGGTGGTCGGTGATCGGTGGTCGGTG
>DAOSWM010000037.1:0-29750 GCA_035380045.1 Tenuifilaceae bacterium
TTGTACTAGAATAAATTAAAACCTATAAAGGTGCAGAGCACCGGTAATCTTTCCTTAATACACTAAACTAAAAGAATTTTACCTAACCATTCTGCTTGATGTATACATCCTGTTGTGGGAAAGGAATTTCAATGCCCTTCTCCTTAAACTTCCTAAAAATTGCGTAGTAGAGTTCGCTTTTCAGAATGCGAGGGTAGTTTGCAAATTCGGTTGTGTAAACCCTAAGCGAGAAGTTTATGCTGCTGTCAGCATACTCATCAAAAATCACATCGGGTGCGGGCTTTTTCAGAACGCCCGGATGTGAAAGCGCAACTTCGAGCAGAATTTCACGAACAACCTCTGGGTCCTCCTTGTAGGCCACGCCTACAGGTATGTTGAAACGAACATTCGCATCGTTGTAGCTCCAGTTGATTACTGTGTCGGAGATGAATTTCGAGTTGGGTACAATAATGGCAATATTATCGTTGGTGATAATTGTTGTGCTACGAGCTGAGATGTTTACTACGTTTCCAATTATATTATCCAATTCGGGAAGTTCAACCCGGTCGCCAACCTTTATTGGGCGTTCAAATAGAATAATTATTCCGCTTATAAAGTTATTGGTAACATTTTGTAACCCGAATCCAATACCAACACCCAACGCACCAACCAGAACGGTTAAGGCGCTTAAATCAATTCCGGTTGTTTGAAAAACAATTATTAATCCAACAAATACAAACACGTAGCGAAAAATGGCTCCTATGGCGTGGGAAACTCCCTTATCGGTGCCATACTTTGCTAGCAGTTTATCAATAACCAGCCTGCGAATCAGTTTTGAAAGGAAAAAAACCAGCCAGGTTCCAAATATCAGGTAAAGAATATTTCCAATGGTTAATTTTGATGCCCCATTCGAAAATACAGTGTAGTTAAGAAACTGGCGAATTGATTCGAGAACTTCGTTTATCGATTCCATGCATTTTATCCTTTGGTTTCTATCAATAAAGGTACAAAAAAAGAGTGCAATTAAAAGAAAAATTGCACTCTTCGTTTTTAATAACAAGCTAAACTATTTTCTTACTCTAACCGGATATTCGGGTCGTTTGTATTCAGCAGGAGGGTTTTTCTCAAGCTCCTTCAGCGCAACCTCAATGGCTTTTTCAAGCTGCGGATCATTCCCCTTGATAACTTCCGAAGGAAGCTGCTCCACCTCAATATCGGGGGCAACGCCAACATTCTCAATAATAAACCCATCGTTGGTCCAAATTGCAACATTTGGTGCGGTAACGTAGCCGCCATCCAACAATTCGGGAAATCCTAAAACGCCAACCAGTCCGCCCCAGGTGCGTTTGCCAACCATGGTTCCAACTTTAAACTTGCGGAACATGAATGGAAGCATGTCGCCACCAGAACCAGCATTCTCATCAATAATCATAACTTTTGGTCCCTGAATGGAGGCGCTAGGTGACTTAAGATCCATGCCGTACCTGAAGTTCCAGTGTGCCTGGTAAGGTCGGGTAAGTATATCGATGTAGTAGTCGGCCAACGCTCCGCCACCGTTATAGCGCTCGTCAACAATAATTGCCTTGCGGTTGGCTTGTGGGAAGAAGTACCGCTTAAAGTACTGGTGGCCTAGTCCTGCAGTATTTGGCACGTAAACGTAGGCTACCTGTCCGTTAGTTGCTTCGGTAACCTTCTTTAGGTTGTTTTCAACCCAGTTGCGATTGCGTAGCGAGTATTCGCTGTCAATTGGAACAACCTTAACAACTCGCGAGTCGGTATTATTTGGATTTGGCCCCACTGTTAACTCAACAATCTTCCCAGCGGTATTCTCAAAGAAGCTGAACAGGTTTACATCAGCGGTTACCTCTTTGCCGTTTACGGCAAGAATATACTCACCCTCCTTGGCGTTAACGCCAGGTTCGGTAAGTGGTGATCGCATTTCGGGGTTCCAGTTCAGTCCTCCGTATATTTTTGCAATTTGGTATCTGTTATTCGAAACTTGGTAATCGGCGCCAAGCAATCCTCCACTTACTCGTTCGGGGTTGTTCAGCTCATCGCCTCCGCCAGTTCGGTGGTGACCAACCGAAAGTTCGCTGCACATCCACATTACAACACGGTTCAAATCGCTGCGGCAGGAGAGGTGCGGTAAGAATTCGGAGTACTTTGCCTTCATTGCTTGCCAGTCGGCGCCGTGCATGTTCGGATCGTAGAAGTAATCGCGATTTATTCGCCAGGCCTCATCGAATATTTGGGCCCACTCAGCAACGGGATCAATTTTTATTTTAACTGCGGCAAGGTTAAGTGCTCCTTTTCCGGGTTGGGGTTTCTCGCCAACGTTGCTAATTCCCCATCCGCTGTTGGAGTTGTACAGCATCTTTTTGCCATCGGCAGATATGGTGTAGCCCCACATCTCCATCACCTCATTGTCCTCCTGCTTTTTAATATCGTACTTGTGAAGGTTTCCGGGTTTGCGCGAGTTGTACTCACGTTCAATGTAAAGAATTTCGCCCTCCTTGGCTACGCCAAGACTTGAGAAGTTGCCCGGTTTAATGGGGATATCTAAAATTCGGTTCTCTATGCCGTCAAAATCTATCTGCAAGGATTTTTCTTCCTCCTTGGCCGATTTGTCTTTCTTATCCTTTTTCGATTTTCCTTCTTCTGAATCCTCCTTTTTGGCTTCTTCTTTTACTGTTTCCTCATCGCTTTCCCTGGCAAATGGAGAAATGGTTTCCTTTTGGAGGGTAAGAAGATAGATTGCTTTGCTCATGCGCATATCGGCGTTCGACATGTCGAACCAGTTTACAACCGGACCCGCATCGGTTGAGGCGAAGAAGTAGAGGTACTTCCCGCTGGGGTCGAAAATGGGTTCGGAGGCATCGCTTAGCCCATCGGTTACTGCGAACGATTTATCCTGATCGATTGAATATAGGTAAACCATTTTAAAGTTGGTTTCCAGCACCTTCGTGTATGAAATCCACTTCGAGTCGAACGACCAGGAACCAAAAATATCTCTGAAAACACCGGGCGAGTAGAGCATGTCCGATGATATTTTTTTAATTGCACCCGATTCGGTGTCAATTACAAAGAGGCTTCGGCTGTTGTCAACGTAGGCAATTTTTTTGCTGTCGGGCGACCACTTTGGGTAAGCGTAGAAACCGGCTCCGTTCAGGCTGAAAACCTTTGGCGTTCCCTTGCCATCTTGCTGGCTGATAACAAGTTTGTACTCTCCCGATTCGTCGGAGAAGTAGGCAATCCATTTCCCATCGGGCGACCAAGCTGGGTACTTCTCATGGGCTCCCGTTGTTTCGGTAATGTTTCGCGGGTCACCTTTTTCAGCGGGAACGGTAATAATATCGCCTCGGTAGTCGAACACAGCGCGGGCACCTGTAGCCGAAATATCAGCGCTGCGAATGTAGAAATGATCGCTAACAAATCGTGGGCGAAGTTCCTGTAAATCGGCGGCAATGCCTACGGTTAATTTTTCGGGCGAAGCCGAACCTACTTTATAGGTGTGCAGGTATCCTGCCTGTTCAAAAATAATTTTATCGCCGAAGTTCGACATGCTAACGATGGGGAAATCGGTGTAACTTGTAATCTGTTTTACCTCATTCGAATTTTTTGAGTATGAGAAAATGTTGAATTCGCCGTTCCTGTCGCTCAGGAAGTAAACCAATTCACCATGCCACACTGGGTAAATGTCGTTGCAGCCACCCTCAGGCTTGGGAATTTCAGTAATTGAATGGTCGGCAAAGCTGAAAAGCCAAATGGTTGAAATGGTTCCACCCCTATAGTTTTTCCATTGCCTGAAGGCATCGGGGATTGGTGTGTAGGCCATGTAATCGCCATTGGGCGAGTAGCTGGCATGGTAGGCGTTGGGAATAGTAAGCTGTGTTGGGAAACCGCCCTCAACAGGAACTGTGAAAAGCTGGAAATACCGGCCGGTATAGACAGCACGACGTGAAATAAATAGAACACTTTTCCCATCGGGAGTGAAACCCTTCACGAAATCCGATGATGGGTGCCATGTTAAACGCTTTGGAATTCCACCCTCCACAGGTACAATGAAAACATCGGTGTTCCCATCGTACTCCGCGCTGAACGCAATAAATTTCCCGTCAGGCGAAAAGAAAGGATTCGATTCCACTCCCTCATCAACTGTTAATCGAATGGGGTTCGTGCCATCGGAGTTAGCCACCCATAAATCCTCAGCGTAAATGAATGCTATGTGGTTTTGGCTAACAGCAGGCTGGGTTAACATTCTGGTATCCTTGGTGTTGATTCCAAGCACCATTCCTGGAAACAGAACCCAAAGGGAGAAAATCAATTTTAGTATTGGTAATTTTTTCATAACTATAAAATTGGTTTGGTTTTAGTACAATTTATTAACTTTTGTTTGATTGTTCAAAAACAATTAAGTTTACATCCAACTATTGTTAAAAAGTTTTAAAGAAGATGCCTGTATTCTACATGTTGATTATATACCATAGTAAGCGTTCATGAAAGGAAAAAACATCGTCGAAAATTTTTAATTTCCCATGAAAGTATATACTTTTACAGTATACTAAAACGGAATAAAATGAAAACGCTTTCACTCAAACTCGACGACTTAGTTTACCAAGAAACGGAACAATTGCTTGAAAAAATCAAGAAGCCCAGAAACCGTTATATAAACGAAGCCCTTCAATACTACAATCGAATTCAGAAAAAGAAAATTATTGCAAAACTTCTTGAAACAGAATCCAAACTCGTTAGTGACGAATCGTTGAAGGTACTTGCTGAATTTGAAAACCTAGAAGAGTATGATTGCTAGAAAATATGAAATTTGGCTTGCAAACCTTGACCCAAGATTTGGAACGAAAACAGGAAAAACAAGACCCGTTTTAGTAGTACAAACTGACTTCTTGAATAAAGTTCACCCTTCGACTTTAATTTGCCCTATAACAACTAACGTAAAACTTGAGAGCAAAATACTTCGAGTGAATATCAAAAAAGGTACTGCAAAAGTTAAAGAAGACTGCGATGTAATGATTGACCAGTTAAGAGCAATTGACAATAAAAGATTAATCAAAAAAATTGGAGAATTGCCAAAAGAACTTTCTGAAAGAGTTAAGGAAAATATCAAAATTATTCTTGACCTCGACGACTAAGTCACGAAACGCTAACAAACGGTAAATAATATACTGATATTCAGACTAAAGGCAGGTGTTTCTGTTTCAAACCGAACTTCTTTACGTAGGAAAGAAAACCGTCTTACCCGAGCATTTTTTTGGGAGCTAGGCGTAGCCAATCTTCCACATATTATTCACCGCTAGCCTTTATTATGTTGAGAAAAAGGATTAAAGCCTTCAATACAGTCTGACACCCATACAGCCAGTAAGGTCTCATTGCAGTTACTTAACTTTCTACTCTAATCTACCAGCGAATTATTCTATTCCTTTCTCATTTTTTACTATTTTAGCCTCATCAATCCTAGTTTTTGGTACTGGTTTTGAATCGTAAGTTTAAGCATAGGTGTAAATCAAATATTAAGTTAATTGTGAAAAAGTATATACTATTAATCCTAATTCCAGGCATGGTGCTATTGGGCGGCTGTGCATCAAAACGTTATGCAAAAAAAGGGATGAAGTACCAGCAGGCTGGAATGTACGAGCTGGCTGCCGATATGTTTTACCAGTCGATGCTGAAAAACCCGAAAAATATTGATGCGGCGATTGGATTAAAGACAAACGGACAACGTTTGCTCGACGATAAAATACTTGCGGTGCATCAGGCGTATTCTGCGGGAAACGACAAGGAAACGGTTTATAAGTTTCTCGATACCAAGGCCTACCGCGATAAAGTGAATGCAACCGGCGTGCAGATTTCGTACCCGCAGCGAACCGAGGATTACTTTACCGAAGCCAAGCCACGCTACCTGAGTAAGCTGTACGACGAGGCAAGAATACTTCTCGACGAAGAAAACTTTTCGGACGCCGAGAAGCTATTCGCTGAAATTAAAAGCATCGATCCGAGTTATCAGGGAGTTGATGAGCATATGAAGATTTCGAAGTGTGAACCGCTCTACAGGGAGGGCTCTACCTACCTTGAAAATGGTTCCTTCAGGCGAGCATACGCAAATTTCAATAGAATAATTTTAGACCATGGTTCCTACAAGGACTCGAAGTACCTACGCGATGAAGCCCTGGAGAAAGGAATGGTTACCATTGCAATTGCTCCTGTAAAATCCAAGCATCGAATTAGCAGTACACTCCTTTCGTTGCTTGAAGGGAAAATAAGCCACGAGTTAACTTCGTTAAACAATCCCTTCGTGAAAGTGGTGGATATAAAAAATACTGAGATTTTTCTCAGTCAACAGCAGAGAGGCAACAATGTAGAGGCAGGGCAACTTCTTGCTGCCAGAGCTCTACTTTCCGGTAATGTTGTTAACCTTTCAAAAACGGAGGGCGACCTGAGAAAGGAGGAGAAGCGAGGATACCTGAAGGAGGAATACTCAGTTAAGGATAAAACTACGGGTGAAACCCGTAAACAGTACCGGTATCACAAGGTTATTTACTTCGAGTACATTCAAGAGAATAGCGTGGAAGTGTCGTTTCAGTATCAACTCTCCTCAACCGAAACGGGATCGGTGCTAATTTCCGACCTAGTCAACTCCAGCGATGAGGATAAAATTCACTATGCTACCTTCGAAGGAAACTCAGAGAATTTAATTCCAGGTTACTGGGAGTTCCAGCATAAAGATTCTCCCAAAGACAAGAAAAATGAAGGTTCAAGTGCAGTAAAGGAGCTGCAGTCGCTTTTCAAAGCAAATAAAAAAATAAAATCTATCGATAAACTTCAGGGAAACGTGTTCGATGATATTGCATCGAGAGTTGCTCAAAAAGTAAACAACTTTAACCCTGAAAACCAATGAGCCGGAAGTTTATTGCATATAGTGTTGTAGCATTGTTATTCCTTTTCGCAGGTTGTACTTCCACCAAGAAGGTAGAAACAGTTCCTTCCGTACCTAAACCCGAATGGGTTTCAAGTCGGCCCACCTCACAAACTTACTATATTGGAATTGGCTCCACCACCAAAACGGTTGATGTAAACCAGTACCAAATGGCTGCCAAGCAGAATGCCCAGGCCGATTTGGCAAGCGAGATTTCGGTTAATGTGTCTGCAAACTCAGTGCTTCACGTTTTGGAGAAAAACTATGATTTTCGCGAGGATTTTACTAAAACAATTCGTACCGAAGCTCAGGAAGAGATTGAAGGGTTTGAAATGGTTGATACTTGGGAAGATGATTACAGCTACTGGGTTTACTACCGGCTTTCCAAAGCCGAACATCAGCGCATAAAGGAAAGGAAGAAGAGGGATGCCATTGCCCGGTCGCTCGATTCGTACGGTAAAGGGTTGGATGCGCTTAGTTCTCATGATGTGAGGTTAGCTTTAGTTAACTTCATAAAGGCGTTGGAACCCATAAAACCATATTTCGGAGAACAGATTCCTGCTGATTTCAGAGGGGAATCAATAGAACTGGGGAATGAGATACTTACTAAGCTGTCCACAAACCTTTCTGCTATCAATATTACTCCCGTTAAAAAAGAGATTGTTGTAAAATCGGGCGGCTCAATTGGTGGAAACCAGCTTCAGTTTAAAGTAAAACATAAAACTTATGGTGCTGTATATGAGTTTCCAATATTAGCTAGCTACTCCGAGAAACCTATTAAGGACACACGGAAAAGAACTGAGCAGGATGGGGTTGTAAAGTATTCGGTTGAAAGAGTGAAGTCTACAAAACTACAGGAAACATTTACAATATCTGCCGATATTGATGGATTGGCGATTGAAGCAACAGCAAACCAGTTTATTAGAAAGTTAGTTAACCGATTACCAAAACCCGAAGCATCGGTAATAATTGTTATTGAAAAGCCAATTCTCTGTGTTGTTTCGTGGGAATCAGAATTAGGTTCCAAACAGAACAAAAGCATTCTTAAGGATGCTTTTATTAAAAAAGCAGTAGAAAGTGGGTTCCTAATTGAAACTGAAAAAAACAGAGCAGACTACTTGGTTACCATTAAAGCTTCAACATCCCCAATGGGGCAAAATGGTTCGTACAAAAACGTTTCGCTTGAAGGCACCCTTAAGGTTGAAACTCTTAAAGGAAATCAAATTTATTTCAAAGCATTCGAGGGAATTACGGGGACGCATTTCGATTATAACTCAGCTAGTCTGAAAGCTTTCGATGAAGCAAAGCTTAAAATTGAGGTTTCTTATTTCAGAGAAATTTCTGATGCTATAAGAAATAATTAAGGTATAAGTCAGAAATTCAGAATGTTGTGGTGATTGGTGAATTGTTGTTGACTCGAATAATCATTTTCTTTAACATATTTTCTTTACTATTTTTCAGCTACCTTTGATGCACAATTTAATAAACTTACTACAATGAACAGAATAATAATTATCCTTGCATTAGTTGCTATGGCTGGCCTTAACGCATTCAGTCAGGACACCGCACCTGCAGCAACAACCGAAACAAAAACAACCATCGAATTCAACAAGCTGGTTAACGATTATGGTGAAATAGAATTCATGAGTGATGGAGCATGTGTTTTTGAATTCACAAACCTAGGTGAAGAACCGCTGGTTCTTACCAACGTACGCTCTTCATGTGGTTGTACAGTTCCGGATTGGCCTAAGGATCCTATTAAGCCAGGCGAAAAGGGCGTAATTAATGTTAAGTACAACACGCGGTCGGTTGGTAACTTCAATAAAACCATTACAGTATATTCAAACGGACAACCATCCCCAATTATTCTTAGAATAAAGGGTACGGTTAAACCCAAAGATTCGACACCTGTCCAAAGGTAAAATCATTTAAAAGTTAAATCATGCCAAATATTTCTGAAAAAGGGAAAGCGATGCCTGCATCGCCCATTCGTAAACTTGTACCGTTTGCAGAGGAGGCAAAACGGAAGGGACGTAAAATTTACCATCTAAACATCGGCCAACCAGATATTCCAACTCCTGATGCTGCCCATAAAGCAATTAAAGAGAATACCTTAAAGGTTGTTGAGTATAGCCATTCCGCCGGTAACGAAAGTTACCGTAAAGGGCTTGCTAAGTACTACAATAGCGTTGGTATTGATATTACACATAATAACATTATTATTACTACTGGTGGTTCAGAAGCCATTACCATTGCTTTTATGAGTTGCCTTAACCCAGGCGATGAGGTTATTACTCCTGAGCCATTCTACGCAAATTACAATGGCTTTGCCATTCAATCAGGCGTAGTGATAAAACCCATAACCTCAAAAATTGAGAATGGTTTTGCGCTTCCTCCAATTTCGGAGTTTGAGAAGTTAATAACTCCAAAAACTAAGGGGATTGTTATTTGTAACCCCAATAACCCAACGGGTTACTTATACTCCAAGGAGGAGCTGGAGCAGCTGGCAGTTATTATTAAAAAGTACGATTTATACCTTTTCTCCGATGAGGTGTACCGTGAGTTCTGCTACGATGGGAATTCCCACTTCTCTGCCATGAACCTGCAAGGGTTGGAGAACAACGTTATCCTTATGGACTCCGTATCAAAGCGATATAGCATGTGTGGTGTAAGGATTGGCGCACTTATCTCTAAAAATTGCGATGTTATGGCTGCTGCCATGAAGTTTGCTCAGGCTCGACTTTGCCCACCATCGTACGGGCAAATTGCTGCCGAAGCTGCATTAAATACTCCAAAAGAATATTTTGATGAGGTTTACGCCGAGTACATTGAGCGTCGAAACTTTATGGTTGATGCGCTGAATAAGATGGAAGGTGTGGTTTGTCCCAAGCCAAAAGGGGCTTTCTATACGGTTGTTAAACTTCCAGTTGACGACTCCGATAAGTTTGCCCAATGGCTGCTTGATAGTTTCGAGTACAAGAATCAAACCGTTATGCTTGCCCCAGCTTCAGGCTTTTATGCAACTCCAGGGTTAGGGAAAAACGAGGTTCGTATTGCCTATGTTCTGAAGATTGAGGATCTAAAGAACGCTATGGAAACGCTGGAGCAAGCTCTTCTTAAATACCCAGGTCGAAAACTTTAATTGATTTCTAATTTGCAACATAGAGGGCGTCTCAAAAGTTCATTGTGTGACTCTGTGAAGGACACTGAGAAACTCTGTGGAATTTATAATTTATGTATCACAGTGTATCACAGAGAAATAACAGAGTTCCACAGAGTAGTATATCTAATCCATTATAACTTTTAAGACACCCTCTTTTCTTTTTTAGAAGGCAAGGTAAAAATCTTTTGTTAGTAGCTTATATTCTGGCGTAAAACCGTCGTCCACATTTCTAATGGTAAGTTCACTCTCCTCGTATGGGAACTTACGCTTGCTGAACTCTAAAAGTAGTCGCTTAACTCCAGTTCCTTGCTTCCCAGTTACATTTACCCTTTTTGAACAGAATAAACCTTTTGCTGCGGCTTTCGCCACAAAAATATTCCCTTCTATGTAGGGGAATATTGCTGAGAATGTACCTTCGTTAGTTAGTAGTTGATTTACTCCCTCAACCAAATCATCCTGAGGTAATTCCTCGTTGTGTCGAGCTGAGTTTCGAGAAGTTTCGGTTGATTTTAATGATTTTATGAAATAGGGAGGATTTGATACAATTAAATCGTATGTACCTCTGTGTTGCTTTGAAAAATCTTGAAATGAAATGTTGAACAATGAAATTCTATTACTCCAGGGGCATTTGGCAATATTATCTTTCGCTTGGTAAAACGAGGGGGTGTCTATTTCCACAGCATCAATTTTCGCTTGCGAGCGTTGTGCCAACATTATTGCAATAAGTCCAGTTCCGGTTCCAATATCCAGAATTGTATTTGCGTCGGTGGTGTCAGCCCATGCACCAAGTAACACGCCATCAGTACCCACCTTCATGGCAGCATTTTCTTGCCGAACGGTAAATTGTTTGAATCGAAAAAAATTATTGGCCATACTTAGTTGAACTTTTCGAATGCCCCTAACCCAAATAGAGCAAAATCGTACTTTACCGGATCGGTAGGGTCAAAGGTACGAAGGTTTTGCGTAACCTCCTCCACGGCCTTCCAGTCATTCTGCTTGCGGGAAAGCAACCCCAGAGCCCTTGCAACACGTGAGGTGTGAACGTCAAGAGGTAGCATTAACGCCGATGGTGGAATCTCTCTCCAAATACCAAAGTCAACACCTTCGGTTTTAGGGCGAACCATCCACCGAAGATACATATTGAGCCTTTTAGCTGCTGAGCCTGACTGTGGGTTTGAGATGTGCTTCTCGCTTCTTTTTGGGAAGCTGTCTCCAGTAAAAACATTTCTGAAATATGATATTGCGGATGCTACAGTTTCTGCTTCCTGAAAACCTTCAGTAAAAACTCTTTCAAGGCCATCGTGCTGTAAGTAAATGCGTTGAAGTGAGCGGAGGAACACTACGCAGTCAGTACCCTTGAACGTTCGGTAGTAGAAATCGGATAGTGCTTCAATCTCGTTGTTGGTTGCATTCAGTATAAACTCATAGGGCGATTCTCCCATTCTGTCCAGTAGCCTACCAGCTGAGCGAATAATCATTGTTCGTTGGCCCCATGCCAGCGAAGCTGTCAAAAATCCTGCAATTTCAATATCCTCTTTAGCTGAATACCTATGTGGAATTTGAATTGGGTCATGTTCAATGAAACTGGGAGATGCGTATAGCCGGTACTTCTCTTCGAGGAAACTATTTACTTCAGAATGGGAAAGCATTGTGTAGATTGTATGTTTACGAGTGAAAAAATATACAATGGTTATAATGCATCCATTACTACCTCCATCCTCGTCCCTCGCGAACCTTTTACCAGGATGAGTTTCTCTTTCTGTGGATTCCTTTTTAGGTATTTAAGGCATTCTTGTGATGTTTCGAACCATTTGGTTGCCGGATGCGATTTTGGGAACAAGGTTCCAACTAGAAGAATTTGCTCAAAATCGAATCTGGTAGCTATGCCAACAATACGATTATGTTCAGCATCTGCGTACTCTCCCAGCTCAAGCATCTCTCCAATTATAGCCACTTTCCCCTTATCTGATGGGAGCGATGCGAAGTTTGCTAGGGCTGCCTCCATGCTGCTGGGATTTGCATTGTAGGCGTCCAGAATGACCCTGTTTTGTGGTGTGTCAACTACCTGGGAGCGGCTGTTACTGGGAGTGTAGCTTTCAATTGATTCTTTAATCATTTTTGGCTCAACGCCAAAATGGGTGGCGATTCTACATGCTGCAAGAATATTCTCTAGGTTGTAGCTGCCCGTAAGGTTCGTGTGGATTAAGTAGTTATTGTTTGGAAACGAGAGGGAAACCGATAGGAAAGGTTCTCTTCCTGGTATTGTTTTAGCGTTAAATGATTTGATGGAGTAATCTATACTACTTTTAGAAAGGTTAAATTCAGAAATTTTACCATTTATTAAATCATTGTCTGCGTTAAAAAAAATGGTTCCATTATTATCTTTCATGTAACCAAAAAGTTCAGTTTTTGCTTTAACCACCCCTTCAAACCCGCCAAACCCACCAATGTGAGCTCTCCCAATATTGGTTATTAAGCCAAAAGTTGGCTGTGCAATATTACAAAGTGTTTGAATTTCACCTACATGGTTAGCCCCCATTTCAATAATTGCAATTTCATCGCTCTTGCTTATGGAGAGTAGGGTTAAAGGTACTCCAATATGATTATTAAGGTTTCCTTGTGTTGCAACTACTTTATACTTGCATGCCAATGCTTGGCGAATAAGTTCCTTCGTGGTGGTTTTTCCGTTGCTGCCGGTTAGTCCAATAATTGGGATGCTAAGTTGCTCTCTATGATATTTCGCTAACTTTTGAAGACACAATAAAACATTCTCTGTGTAAATGCATCCCTTTTTGTTTTTGAGATTGATATCATCAACCACAGCAATTTCTGCTCCTTTTGAAAGAGCATCCAGTGCGAAATGGTTACCGTTGAAATTATCGCCTTTAAGCGCAAAAAAAATGGCGCCCTTTTCAATGCTTCTACTATCGGTGGTAACTCTTTGGTATTTAACGAATTGTTCGTATAATGTGCCAATAATACCCATTGTAGTTTTTTTTGTAACCAAATCAAAAACCCCATTTTTTTAAAATGGGGTTTTAACAGTATAAAGAATTGGAATATTATCTTCTGTCGGCAGACTGGGCACCAATAGCTTCCATGGCGCAGCGGAAACCCAAATCGCTTTGTGACGACGCTTCGTCAAGGAAGCGTCGAGTTCCTGGGCTTAACCAGTATGCACGATCTTTCCACGATCCTCCCTTGTATACACGAACCCTGTCGTTGATAAGAGTAGTCATGTTCTCATTTGGTCTGTCAGCACGGGTAGTTTCGCCCTGGTAGTACATTTTGTCGGATGTAACACCGTATTCGGTTTGTGCGTCCCAGTTTTCAGTACTCGAAGCTAAGTCGCCATCTTTATAGTTAATGTAGTATGCTTTGTTGTAGTTGCGTCTGTTAGCAGCTTCTTCAGGGGTAACATCCCTGTAGCGCATGCGTCCTAAGCTGTCAACATTTTTCACGGAACCGTCAGCATTCAAATCAAGGGTTTGGAAAACATTACCACGGTATGGACGGTACTCATCCATGTCCTGGAAAGTAAGTGGGCGGTAAACGTCAAGAACCCATTCGTTTACGTTTCCAGCCATACAGTAGAGCCCATAATCGTTTGGCCAATAATTTTTAACAGGACCGGGGATTGGCTCGTGGTCATTGAGGTTTCCGGCAACACCCATGTAGTCTCCACGACCTCTTACGAAGTTCCCCATCATTTGCCCGCGATACTTCGATTCTGCATTACGAACGTTGTGCCCATTCCAAGGGTAGAGCTTACGTTCGACAATACGTTCATCGTAGGTATTTCCAATTAAGCCTGAAGCAGCAAATTCCCATTCGGCTTCGGTTGGGAGTCGGTATTTTGGTAGAAGTATTCCGTCTTCAAATGTAATTTGCCTTCCTTCTTCTTGCCCTGGAACAAGGCTCTCCTTGTTCTTACGAACGGAGGCTTCGTACTTTCCAAGTAGATAGGCATCTGTGTTGAAGTTTTGCTCGTCCTTCTGTTGTAAATCTAAATTAAGGTAACCTTCGGTTACAAGATACATTTCATTTACCCTGTCGGTACGCCACAGGCAGTAGTCGTTGGCTTGTATCCAGTTTACTCCAACAACAGGATGATCGTTATAAGCTGGATGCCTTAGGTAGTTATTAACGTACGGATCGTTGAATCCCATGGGGCTTCTCCAAACGAGAGTATCGGGTAATGCACTTTTGTATACGTTTGGGTAGGAAACGTAAACCCTTCTTAACCAGAAGAGATATTCACGGTAGTCAACGTTCTTTACCTCAGTTTCATCCATATAGAAGGAAGCTACCGATACACGACGGGGAGTGCTGTTCCAGTCATACATTAAATCCTGTTCCACTCTGCCCATGATGAATGTACCTCCCTCAATGAATACTAAACCGGGGCCTGTTTTAGGTACGTAATCTGTAACTACTTCAAAACCACCAAAATTGGGGTCGTTGTAGTTCCAACCGGTAGTGGATGATTGGTTTCTTGATCCACCACCCACCATTTTACAGGAGGTTGCTCCGGCAATTCCTGCAAGCAATAGGACAAAATAGCTGTGCTTCAATTTCATACTTTTTGTTTTTTCCAATGGGTTTTACTGTTTCCAACTTCAAATATAGAAACTTTTCCAGTATATATATGCAATGTAACGAAAAAAACTAAAATTTCGGACATTTAATATAACGAAATTTTTTCCTTGTTCTTGTCTTATACTTAAATTTTGTTCCAAAGGTTACCTCGTGAGTGGAAGTATTTATCCCCCTGAAGCCACCTTTTATTATGCTAAAGTCGTAACTGTATGCAAATGAGTATTTATCATCGGAATATCCCGCCATAATAACAAAGGTGTGGCTAGCTAGTGTCAGGTTCTCTTTTATCCAAATTCCTGCAGATACATGTTGGCGGGTGAGATAGAATCCAATATTAATTTGCTTGAAGTCCTGCTGTTGTTGGTACATTATGTTAGGAGAAAACAGAAGAACGTTTCTAAAAAGGTAGTTTTTATATAGGTTAAGTTCACACCCAAGATGAACGGTATATTTGCGGGGTAACTTTGCTTTTTCACCTCCAAATTTTGCTTCAATGGGTTGCGCGATATGATGAACGGCAATACCTCCGTAAAAAATATCCCATTCGCCGGCAACCCCGGCGGCAAAATCATAGAACGCTTTCGTTTGCCCAGGAAACCCTGGAGTGCCAACTATTTCTCCGGAAGGATCAATCATGTCAGGGAAAACTAAATTACTGGTATTCTGTGATTTTAGGATTCCGCCAACCTGTATTCCGCCTCTTATTTGTGCATTATATGCAACCTGTGTGCTATACGAATAGATAACATCGGCGGAAAGCCTATTTAATGCTCCTTGGCCTTGCACATCGTTTATTATGTTTACGCCAAGCCCGCTTTGCTTTTCAATAAAAAACCTGTCGTAGCTTACACCGTAGGTTACAAAGGGTGATTGTGTGGTGAGCCATTGATTACGATAAACGAGCCTGATGCGCTGGTACTTCGGGTTTCCAGCGTATGCGGGGTTTAGGTAAAGCTGGTTAGAAAAAAATTGTGAAAAGCCTGGGTCTTGGCTGAAGGTTTTTCCTTGAGCCAAGATAAATATTAATGTTAGTAATAAAAAAAAATGGCAGTACCTATGCATTAATAAGTTAAATGTCAATTAACACAATTTAAAATAAAAACTGTATGGCAACGTTTTTATTTTGCTTGTTAAAGGTAATTGAAAGTTTTGTTTATTTGTAAAAAAACTAACTGTAAATGTTTCGCAACCTATTTTTAATTCTTCTTGCTAATATATTTTTCCTGCCTGTGCATGGGCAAACCTATAAAAGAACAATTGATTGGTTCAAAAGTAGCAAGGAAATCGAAATGAAAAAAGATGATTCAAAAAAAAATCATCAGGCTGATAAGGGTTTCATTCATTTTGAACAAGCTATTTACCCGAACCCTGAAACGATGCTTCCATTTTACTTTGAGCTAATCGGTTTGAAAAGCGGGGTGTACAATGACGAACAGGTTGTTGCTAGAGTTGTTAACAGGGTGTACGAGGCAATGCCAGATGATTTTACGATTATTGATTTCACAAAAGTTGACGAGGGCTTTAACCCAACATTTGAAGTTGGGGTTTCTAGGAAAAAGAGCTTCTTACAGGTTACTGTTCCTACTGTGAGACGAAGTGCTTTTGGTGATAAGTTGGAGAGACTCATCTCTTTCGATATTGTAATTCAGTATAGCGAAACTTCCTATAAAAAAACAATTCAACCGAACACGGTAAGTCAATCGGTTTTATCTGCTGGAAAATGGATGAAACTGAAGGTTGTGGAAACGGGGGTTTACAGGTTGTCGTACTCTGATATTGAAGCAATGGGTTTACCCAACCCCGAAAATGTGTCAGTATGGGGACACGATGGGAAGCAACTTCCATATATGAACAATGAACCCTCCCTGGATGATTTGGTTCAAGTTCCGCTCTTGATGAGTAAGGGTAATGATGGGGTTTTTAATCAGGGCGATTATGTCCTGGTGTACCTGTCTGGCCCCGTTTCTTGGAGTTATAGTCCCGAAAAGCAAATGTTTATGCATGTTTTGCATGATTATTCGGAGTATGCAGGCTACTTTATTACAACCAGTCGCTCCGATACAAAAAGGGTGGAAACCATTAATAATAATGGACTTACTGCAAATAGAGTCTCCGTTTCGTACGATGCAAGAATGTTTTTTGAGAGGAATGACACGAACCTTATCAAGTCCGGTAGGCAGTGGTTTGGCGAATCATTCGATGTGTATTCTTCCCGTAGCTACCAGTCGGGTTTTTCAAACCCTATTGCAAATGGTGTTGCTAAAATTGCAGTAAATGTTGCTGCAAGGTCATCGATGGGGAGCATCTTCTATGTTAAAGCAAATGGTGCAAGCGTTGGCAGCATACAGCTAATGCCTGTGACAATCAGTAACGAGCATGCCGATTTTTTCTCGCAGCGCGAGCAGTTTTTTTCATTCCCATACACGCAGGGGACCCTCGATATTGAGTTGACATATAGCAAACCAACACCCGCTGCGAAATCTTGGCTCGATTATTTGGTTGTAAATGCCCGGCAAAAGATTCAATTCAATGGAGCACAGCTTGGGTTTAGAGATATTGAGAGTGTTGGCGAAGGGAATATAACCACTTTTGAGGTTAGCGACGCTTCTTCGAACATGATGATTTGGGATGTGACAGATATTTTCGATGTAAAGAGTTTAGGGCATGAATCGCAGGAAGGTACCACTGTTTTTAAATGTGAAACAAACACCCTACGCGAATTTCTAGCTTTTGACCCTGCAAAAGCTTTTCCTGTCACAGTTTTAGGAGAAGTCCCAAATCAGAATATTCATGGCGAGCAGCAACCTGAGATGATTGTTGTGGCACACCCTGACTTTCTGGAGCAAGCCCAGGGACTGGCAGATATTCATTTCAATCATAGCGGACTCAGAAGCTTGGTGGTTACTACCGAGCAGGTTTACAACGAGTTCTCGTCGGGCATGCCCGATGCGGGAGCCATTCGAAATATGGTTCGAATGTTCTACAATCGTTCAACATCCGATACAGATATTCCCCATTTTTTAATGCTGGTAGGGGATGGTTCGTACGACAACCGTACACAACGAAGTGTGAACACCAACTTCATCCCGACATACCAGTCGGAAAGTTCGGTGAATAAAATGTACTCGTTTGTTAGCGACGATTTTTATGGGTTGCTCGATGAGAATGAGGGGGAGGCCGAAGGCTTGCTTGATATTGGCATTGGTAGAATCCCATGCTCCTTAAAGGAGGAGGCCGATGTGGTTGTCCGAAAGGTTGATCAGTACCTCAACTCTACTCAACCAGGAAGCTGGATGAATCAGCTTACGTTTATTGGCGACGATCAGGATAGTAACCTACACATGCGACAGGCCAATGAGCTTGCTTTGTTGGTTGAAAGTACTTACCCAAGATACAACATAGAAAAAATATTTTTTGATGCATTCCCTCAGGTTTCAACCACGCAGGGGAATCGTTACCCAGATGTTACGAAAGCAATTAATAGCAGGGCTAATCAGGGTGCTTTAATAATGAACTATACTGGTCATGCCAATGC
Organism: Tenuifilaceae bacterium; assembly: GCA_035380045.1. Lineage (GTDB taxonomy): Bacteria > Bacteroidota > Bacteroidia > Bacteroidales > Tenuifilaceae > DAOSWM01. The sequence continues at coordinate 18,205 of DAOSWM010000037.1, forward strand.
AATGTGGCTTTCAGAGGAGAAGGTGTTGATGGTTAGCGATATAATTTCATGGCGTAACTTCGAGCGATTGCCCCTTTTTGTTACGGCAACCTGCGAGTTTAGCCGGTTCGATGATTTTGGAAGAAAATCAGCGGGCGAGTATGTCCTGTTTGCTTCGAAAGGGGGAGGGGTTGGACTCGTTTCAACCACACGAATCGTTTTTGCATCGTCGAACCATGTGCTAAATATGAATTTTTATAGGTGGGTTTTTAAACAAAGAGAATATAGTAGCAACAAAAATCAGGTAGATAAAAATTTCTACTCGTTAGGAGAAGTGCTCAGGTACACAAAAATTAATTCGGGTTCGGGGTACAATAAAAGAAGTTTTATGCTCCTGGGTGACCCTGCCCTCATGCTGCACTACCCTGATTATGAGCTTAGAGTGACAAGCATAAACTCGATTCCGGTTAGTGAACCACTCGATACCCTGAAATCGTTAAGTAAGGTTTCGGTGCAAGCAATGGTGGAGGGAACCTCAAAAAATCAGGATCTATCGGGTGAAGCCGAGATAATATTATTCGATAAAACAAAGGATATCACTACTCTTTCTAACGATGGCGAAACACCATTCGAATTTTCTACCCGCGAGAATGTGATTTACAGAGGGAGATCGAGTATACAGAACGGTGTTTTTGAGGCTACGTTTATTGTTCCGAAGGACATTTCGTATAGCTTTGGTAGTGGTCGTTTCAGTTTGTTTGCTACGAGTAACGAAAATATTGGTTCGGGATTTTTCGAGGATTTTATTGTGGGGGGGATTAGCAGTAATTCTGGCGGGGATATTACAGGACCTGAAATTGAAATTTTTATGAATGATAACAAGTTCGTGCCCGGAGGAATAACCGACCCCAACCCTAAACTCTTAGCCTTTTTTACTGACAGTTCGGGACTGAATACTACCGGCTCAGGTATAGGCCACGATTTGGTGGCCACCCTGATTGGGGAGTCGGAATCGTCGTTTGTGCTTAACGACTACTACATAGCTAATGTGGATAGCTACCAAAAGGGGCAGGTTGAGTACCAGTTAACCGACTTGAAACCAGGGAAGTATTCTCTGAAAATTAAAGCGTGGGATGTTTACAATAATAGCTCCGAATCGGAAATTGATTTTTTAGTGAAAACTGATAATAACTTTGAGCTAACACACGTTATTAACTATCCAAATCCTTTTACTGAAAGTACTGCATTCTACTTTGAGCACAATCAGCCTTACGAGCCGTTTGATGTATTGATTCAGGTGCTTTCCCCTTCGGGAAAACTTGTGAAAACTCTGGAGTACTTCTTCCCAGGTGATGGCAGCTATAGAATTGGTCCAATTCACTGGGATGGGCTCGATGATTTTGGTGACAGAATTGGAAGGGGCGTTTACTTTTACAGGGTGAAAATTCGGTTAACCAACGGAAAAACAATTGAGCGGTACGAAAAATTGGTAAACTTAAGATAGATTAATTTTGTTGTATTAATGTACATAATATTTTTGCAAGTTTATAGTTTTTGTGTTGAGAGGTTCGGTTTTTAAAAACAAATCAAATAATTAAATTTGCGGTTCTAATTTTTGAAAACATGCAGAAGAGTATTAAGATTTCAGTTTTGGTTTTTATGCTTTTGTTGGCTTTGAAACCAGTTTCTAGTCAGACAATTGATATTGGTGAGTTGACTGGTGGTTTAAATGCCCTCCGGGTTGGGGTTCCGTTTCTTATAATTGCCCCCGATTCTAGGGCAGGAGCAATGGGTGATGCTGGTGTTGCTTCAACACCTGATATTCACAGTCAGCACTGGAACCCGGCTAAGTACGCATTTATTGATAAACAGTTTGGATTGTCGCTATCTTACACACCATGGCTTCGGAATCTAATAAATGATATTAACCTTTCGTACCTTGCTGGCTATTACAGGCTTGACGACCAACAGGTAATTAGTGGATCACTGCTCTACTTTTCAATGGGCGATATTATCTTTACCAACGATCAGGGGCAAACCATGACCACACACAATCCCAACGAGTTTGCGATTGATGCAGCCTATTCACGGAAATTTGCCGATAAGATTGGCGGAGCCATCGCTTTCAGGTACATTCGCTCCGATTTAACAGGAGGATATTCGCAACTTGGACAATCTAGTGCAAAAGCGGGTAGTTCAGCTGCAGCCGATGTCTCAATGTACTACGAAACACCCATCTCTCTCGATAATAAGGACCATGAGTTTGCGCTGGGGCTAAATATCTCTAATATGGGAAATAAAATTTCTTACAACGATGATGCAACCAAGGACTTTATTCCTATAAACATGCGCTTGGGGGGTAGGTTCACCTATAATATGGACATATACAATGCCATTGGCATAATGGTCGATGCGAATAAATTGCTTGTACCAACACCTCCTGTTTATGATACTGAAGAAGAGGGGGTTATTATTGCGGGGATGGATCCTCTAGTTTCGGTTCCAGCAGGTATGATGCAGTCGTTCTACGATGCTCCCGGTGGATTTAAGGAAGAAATTCACGAGTTTAGCTTTTCGGTTGGTTTGGAGTACTGGTATGCAGGGCAGTTTGCCATTCGGGCAGGCTACTTTGATGAGCACCAAACAAAAGGAAACCGAAAGTACTTTACCATAGGAGCGGGGTTGAAGTATAACGTTTTCAACCTAGATTTTGCATACTTGGTTCCGCGTGCTGGACAGGCCAATCCGTTGGCAAATACAGTTCGTTTTACCCTTGGTTTTGAGTTTGAGCCTTCCAGAAGAGGCGGTGGCTCACAGCGTAATAATTAAAAATGGAATTTCGGGTTGGTATCGGCTACGATGTTCATCAGCTTGCTGAAGGGTATCCCCTTTGGCTCGGAGGAATTCAAATTGAACATGTTAAGGGAACCGTTGGCCACTCCGATGGCGACGTGCTGATTCATGCCATTTGCGATGCCATGCTCGGCGCTGCTTGTCAGCGCGATATTGGTTTCCATTTCCCCGATAGCGACCCCTCACTTAAAGGAATCGATAGCAAAATTATTCTTGAAAAAACCAACAAGATTATACATGACGCAGGGTACTCAGTAGGAAATATCGATTCAACAATTTGCCTACAAAATCCCAAATTAAAAGGTTTTATACCTTTTATGCAGGAAACCCTTGAGCGGGTTCTCAAACTCAGTTCTGGTTCGGTTTCGGTAAAGGCAACCACAACTGAAAAGTTGGGCTTTGTTGGTCGCGAGGAGGGAGTGAGCGCGTACGCCATTGTTCTTCTAAATAAATTGTAGAAGTGTATGAATAAGAAAACTTTAGTGCTGGGAGCAAGTACACGTGCAGGACGTTTTTCTTATTTAGCAATAAAAAGTTTGGTGAAGCATGGGGTTGAAGTTGTGGCTGTAGGAATGCGTGAAGGGAATGTTGAAGGGGTTAATATATGTACTTACCCGGTTTTTCCGGCTGATATTCATACTGTAACGCTTTACCTAAATCCCGAAAACCAGAAGCAGTACCTCGAATACATTCTTTCCCTGAAACCTAAACGAATAATTTTTAATCCGGGTACAGAAAATCCAGATTTGCTGAAACTTGCAAGAGAAAATGGCATAGATGTGCTATTCGATTGCACATTAGTGATGCTTAGCGCCGGAAGGTTCTAGTCACCAGACCAAAACCCAGTACATCATATCGGTTAACGATTTATCCATAAAAATACCTGATGGTATTCTATACCCAAAAACTAGGATGGGTGCAAATAATCGTTAAACAATTTGCCATTTTCAATTACACTTTGTAACTTCGTAGGCGTGTTTTGGTTACTTTTTTTGCAAAAAACATGCATATTCCTTACTGTTTGTATTTCTACTTAAAACCTATAATGTCATGATATCTGATTTGAATGAAATTTTTTCGGTTAGCTCTAAATCCATGAAACGCTCTGCTATTCGCGAGCTTTTGAAGCTAACACAGCGGAAGGACATCATCTCCTTTGCCGGAGGATTACCATCCCCTGAAAGTTTTCCCATTGAACAGCTAAAAGGAATTACCTCTGAGGTGCTCGATACGGAAGGTGCGCAAGCGCTTCAGTACGGAGCCACTGAGGGGGATATGAAGTTACGTGAAATTCTGGTGGAGCGCTACAGGAAGGATGGGGTGAATATTGATATTAACAACCTGATTATCACAACTGCATCGCAGCAGGGGTTGGATTTGATACCAAAAATATTCATTAACCCTGGCGACAAAATTATATGTGGTTTGCCATCATACCTGGGCGGTCTATCCGCTTTTAACACCTATGGTGCTAAAATGGTTGGCATCCAGCTTGACGAAAAAGGTATGCGTGCCGACCTGCTGGAGCAAACCCTTGCCGAGATGAAAGCCAAAGGTGAAAAGCCGAAATTCATCTACATTATCCCCGATTTCCAGAATCCAGCGGGTATCACCATGCCCAAATCGCGCAGGCTCGAAATAATTGAGATTGCTCGCAAGTACGATGTTTTGATTGTTGAGGACAGCCCTTACCGTGAACTTCGATTCGAGGGAGAAGCCCAGCCTACAATCTACGAGCTTGAGGGAACCGGTCAGGTAATTCTGTTGGGAACCATGTCGAAAATATTCGTTCCTGGTTTCCGTATCGGCTGGGTTGTTGCGCACGAAACTATTATTGATAAGATAGTTATGGCTAAGCAGGCAACTGATTTGTGTACTTCGCCTTTCCTGCAAAAAATTGCTGCTAAATATTTTGAAAAGGGCTACTTCGATACGAACCTGCAATTTATCATTTCGAGCTACCGCGAGAAGCGTGATGCTATGCTGGCTGCATTCAAAAAGTATATGCCCGAGGGGGTTTCGTGGACTGAGCCTGAGGGCGGTTTGTTCCTTTTCCTCACCCTACCCGGCAATATGAAGTCGGAAGATTTGTTCAATATCGCTATTCAGGAGAATGTGGCATTTGTACTTGGGCATGTTTTCCACTGCGATGGAAGCGGATTAAATACAATGCGAATCAACTTTTCCTACGAATCGAAGGAGAAGAACGAGGAGGGGGTTAAACGTTTAGCAAACGCTATTCGAAAACTAATGAATTAGGGATATTTAATACAGTCAGGCTGGCAGTTTGAAAAAGTAATAATGCAAGCTGCCAGCTATTTTATATACTTGTAACGCTTAATTTTTTGGGTAGGCGTTTTTTCGAACGGTTCAATCTGCTCCATCACAACCGAAAGCCTTGAGAACGTAGCAACCTTTGAGTTTACGCTTTTTCTGATTTCTCCCATTAGTTCGTCAACCTTGAGGTTGAACTCTTGCTGAACATTTGATGCTGCATCCTTAACATCCTGTTGCATGGTTATGGCTGCTTCCTTAAAGTTCGCATATTTTGCCTCAAGTTCGGCGTAGTTAAGGTGAACCTTGGCAACCAGCTTCCCCTTCATTTCGTAAACTAACGAGTCGAGTACGTGCGCATGAGTGTTTATAACATCCTCTATGTCTTCGGGATAAATGTTTTCTCCGCTAGGGCCAACAATCATATTCTTTAGCCTGCCCCTTAATTCGAGGAAACCGTTGGCGTGCAAGTATCCTAAGTCACCAGTTTTGAGCCAGCCATCGTCGGTAAACATTTCACGGGTGAGCTCGGGTTCTTTGTAGTAGCCCGCCATTACGTTGGAGCCTCTGACAACAACCTCCCCTTCGCCTGTTTCTGGGTTTGGGTTGTTAATCTTCATTTCCTGACCTGGAAGCGAAAAGCCTGCGCAACGGAACTTAACCAGTGAAGGTGTACACCCCGAAAGAAGCGGCGATGTTTCGGTCATGCCGTAGCCAATGGAGTACGGGAACTTTCCTTCGTACAAAAAGCGTTCAACTTCGTACGATAACTTTGAGCCACCAACTCCAAAGAAATGTAGCTCCCCGCCAAAGGTTTTATGCAGTTTTTTGGCTGCAATTCGGTGCAGAACTTTTCTAAAGGCAGAAACTTTGTATAACCTCGCCGATAGCTTCGACGATGTTAGCTGGGGGAGTATTTTGCTTCTGAAGACTTTCTCGATAATAAGCGGAACCACAAGCATCATGGTGGGCTTCACCTCCTGCATTGCAGGAAGCAGAACCGGTGCTGTGGGTGGTTTCTGTAAATAGTATACCGATGCACCTCGCATTATGGGCATAATAAATCCTATGGTACACTCGTAGGTGTGCGATAGCGGAAGGATGCTAAGTAACCTGTCGGACGATTTTATTTCTTGAATTTGGAAAGTTGAAAGGCTGTTTGAGATAATGTTTTTATGCGTTAGCATAACGCCCTTTGGCCTACCTGTAGTCCCCGATGTGTATATTATGGCAGCTACATCATCCTCCTGAGGCACGGGAAAAGCAAAATCGGAAAAGTCGATGTTGATTATTGGTTCAGGTTGAATGTAGGTGTCGGTTAAATCGTTCGCTTCGTTTCCGGCTTCTACTACCTGCAAGTTGTTTAGCAGAATTACATCTTGTGACCCAGCCTTGCCTGTGTTCTTAATTTTACTATACTGCTTTGCAGAAACAAATATTGCCTTTGCTTCGCTGTGCTCCAGGATTCGTTCAACATCACCGCTTGTGAAATCGGGAAGAATTGGAACTGCTACAGCACCCATACAGGTAATTGAAAAATAGGCAATTCCCCAGTTTGGACTGTTTTCAGCCAAAATGGCAACCTTATCGCCTTTTTCTATTCCTAATGTAATAAGCAACCCACTTGTATTTCTTACATGAATTGATAGGTTGCTGTACGAAACTGGTTGTTCACCAACGAAAGCTAGGGCAGGTTTGTCCGTAAATTGTACTCTTGATCGATTGAGTACATCCCTGATTGTTAAATTATTGTATGCTACCATTAAAAATTGGTTAGTTCAAAAAGACACTAATAATTTAAGGTGGCAAATATATGTATAAAAACAGAATTTGGTTTTTAAAAACGCATAAACCTACGCATGAAATATGATGAGGTTTATCACTGCAATCGTTTGAAGCTATGTGTGGTTGGTTTATAAAAAATGTAAAGTGCATAATTATAGCGAAATACGCATCAACACGATAGTTGATAACTTTTTGGATTTTTAAATAAAAAATTGCAAAAAAAATGAAACATTTAAAATAATAATACGAATAAAGTATAAAAAGAAAAAAAACGTATATTTGCATCAATATAGTAATTTACATATGGAGGCAATTAGTAAAAAACAACAAAGTGTTATCCATACAGCAAAGGAGTTGTTTTGGAAACATGGTTACAGAAGGGTTACTGTAGAGGAGATTTGTATAAAAGCGAAGGTTAGCAAGATGACATTCTACCGTTTTTACGCCAATAAGCTGGAGTTGGCAAAGGCGGTTTTTGATATGGTTATCGACAATGCAATCAAGGATTTTAAGGTGCTGATAAATGAGGATATTTCACCATCGGAAAAAATGCGCAGAATGCTGCTAATGAAGTTGGAAGGTACGAACGATATTAGCAAAGAGTTTCTGATGGATTTCTATAACAACCCCGATTTAGGCGTTGCAGGTTACATAGAAAAAAGAACAGCTGAGGTTTGGCATAGTATTGTTGAGGACTTTCGGAGAGGGCAGCAGGAAGGCTGGATTCGAAAAGATTTTAAACCAGAGCTAATTCTTATTCTTTCACAAAAAGTTATGGAGCTGGTTAAGGATGAAAATGCGTTGAGGTTGTATGGTAGCCCGCAGGAGTTTATTATGGAAATTGCAAACTTTATTACTTACGGAATTGCTAATCACGATTAGTGATGAAAAGGTTTCTTGTTTTTGTAGCGCTAGCAATTTGTCTTCCTTCGTTTTCGCATGGAAATGAAAGTGATACCACTTTATTTAAGGGGCAGCTTTCGGCATGGACAAACTACAACATCACGGGTGATGATTTGGCCATTGGCGGTAGGTACATTCCGCAGGTAAACTATTCGAACCGTTTCTCACAGAAAAGTTTGTTTGATGTAGAATTATCAGCCAACATCTATTTGAATTGGTACAGTAATGCTGATCCCGATGGAGAAATAAAACCCTACAGGGTTTGGGCTCGCTACTCAACTCCTCAGCTTGAAATTAGAGCAGGCTTACAAAAAATTAACTTTGGCTCGGCAACCATGCTGCGCCCGCTTATGTGGTTCGACCAAATGGACCCGCGCGATCCGCTGCAACTTACCGACGGGGTTTGGGGTTTGTTGGGTCGATACTACTTTTTGAACAATGCAAACATATGGATTTGGGGGCTTTACGGGAATAACGACCCTAAAGGCTGGGAGTTTTTTGGAACCAAAGAGAAAACACCTGAATTTGGGGGAAGAATTCAGTACCCAATTCCATTGGGCGAAGCTGCATTATCGTATCATCATCGCACAGCATTCTATTATGGATTTACAGAAATGAGGGAGATGATCTTTCCTGAGAATCGATTCGGTTTCGATGCAAAAATCGACTGGTATGTTGGGCTTTGGGTTGAAGCATCGTGGAAAAAACTCAGCGAGGAATATGAATTATTCACAAACCAAACATTGATAAACATTGGTGCCGACTACACTTTTGGAATTGGAAATGGTTTGCTGGTTACATACGAGCATCTTTTGGCTGCACAGGATAGCGTTTCTTTTAAGTTCGAAAACCCAATAAACTTTTCGTTAATGTCGGTTTCATATCCGGTTGGATTGTTCGATAACGTAAGCGCCATATTCTACTACAGCTGGGACATGGAGCAGGTTTACAGCTTTGTTAACTGGCAAAGAACCTATAATCGAATTTCATTGCATTTAATGGCGTACTGGAATCCTGAGAATATTATTTTACCTCAGCAGAGTTTGAATAGTAACCTATTTGGAGGGAAAGGAGTGCAATTCATGTTTGTGTTTAATCACTAAATAAAGTTGAAATCGATAATTTGGAATAAATCAATCATGTATAGAGTAAAATATTTTTGAAATTCTTCATAACTTATGATGGAATTGAAAAACAGATAGTTTGATAACTTTTTATTAATACCTTTTACTATGGAAATAATCCAAATATCTAACCTCACCAAACGTTTCCCCATGGGGAAAGGTGAGTTTACAGCCCTTAAGAGAATCGACCTGACATTTGGAAAGGGCGAGTTTGCCGGACTTGTTGGCCCAAGCGGTTCGGGAAAAACAACGCTTCTTAACATTGTTGGGTCGCTCGATGTGCCCTCCGAGGGAGAGGCGTTGGTTTTGGGAAATTCAATCGGCAAGCTGAACGCGAAGCAGGCCGCAAAACTCAGGAAAGAGAATCTTGGGTTTATTTTCCAAAGCTACAACCTGCTTCAGGTCCACACGGTTTTCGAGAATGTTGAGTTTCCGCTGCTGTTGCTAAATCTTTCAGCATCTGAAAGGAAGAGAATGGTTATGGATGCGCTCGAGTGGGTTGGGCTAACCGATAAGGTAAAATCAAAACCGCCTCAGCTTTCCGGAGGAGAGTGCCAGCGCGTTGCCATTGCAAGGGCAATGGTGAAAAGGCCATCGCTGGTTTTGGCCGATGAGCCTACAGCAAACCTCGATGCGGCAAATTCGCACAACATCCTAAAAACCATGGAAAAACTAAATCGTGAGTTGGAAACAACTTTTCTATTTGCTACTCACGACGAAAAGGTGATTAGCTACTTACACCGAAAAATTTATCTTTTAGACGGTAAGGTTGATAAGGATGAAGTGGTTACAGTTAATTAACTGTTTGCACTTGAATTTGATAATAATTTCGAATATCGATTAACGAATTATGATTTTAGAAATGAAAGATTACAAAAACATATACCGATTATTCTCAAATATTTCTTCTTAAATCTGAAATCGTTAATCCTTGTTCATAATTCAAAAAAAATAATGAGACTAGCAATAAAATTAGCAATCCGTAATCTCATTGGAGCCGGCCTCCGAACCTGGCTCAATGTGATTGTGCTATCGTTCTCATACGTAGTAATAATTTGGATGAACGGAGTGATGATTGGTTGGGAGGAGCAGGCAAAGCACGATATGAAGGACTGGCAGATTGGAGGAGGCCAGTACTGGCATCATACCTACGATACCTACGATCCTTTCACAATCACTGATAGTCACGATGTTATTCCAACGGAATTTGAGGATGAGATAGCGCGCGGCGATATGGAGCCAATCCTTATCGTTCAGGGAACTCTATACCCACAGGGACGAATGCAATCCGTTGCCATAAAAGGGATTAACCCTGGCCAGACAATTTTTAAGCAGCCAACCCATAAACTCGATACTACTGTGAGCGGAGTGCCTGCAATTATTGGTGCAATGATGGCTAAGGATATGAAGATAAAAAAAGGAGACTACGTTACCCTTCGCTGGCGCGATGCAAATGGTACTTTCGATGCAACCGATATTTGTGTGGTTGATATTTTTGCAACCAATGTTCCAGCAGTTGAGAATGCTCAGGTTTATGTTTCGCTGGACACTCTTCAGTCCTTATCGCTACTTGAAGGGCACACAACAATTCTCACCTTCAGGGATGGAGGTGTTGAAAGACCTCAGGTTGAAGGTTGGACCCTTAAAACCAGCAAGGAACTTACAAAAACGGTTGATAAGTTAATAAAAACGAAGTCTACTGGTTTAACAATTTTCTACTTCATACTTATTCTTCTAGCCATGCTTGCCATTTTCGATACCATGGTTCTGTCAATATTCCGCCGGCAGAAGGAGATCGGAACGTACATTGCACTGGGCTATACCCGCAGGGAAGTTGTTGGACTTTTCACTGTTGAGGGAGCAATGTACTCCATTTTTGCAGCCCTTGTTGGTGCAGCATACGGTTTACCTATTCTTGCATGGCAGGCAAAAGTGGGCTGGACTATGCCTATGGATGTTAGTGAACTTGGAATGGCCATTGCCCAAACCCTATATCCTGTTTACAGCGTAGGGTTGGTGGTTTCAACAATTCTTATTGTGGTGATTACAACAACCATAGTGAGCTACTGGCCTTCACGAAAAATTGCAAAAATGAATCCAACCGAAGCGTTAAGGGGGAAGATACAGTGAAGTGCCTAAAGTTATGAGTGTATGAAGTGCCTAAAGTTGAAAGTGAGTTAGAGTTGAAAGTGAACTAGAATTAAAAAAGTGATTTAAATTTTGAAGTGAATTAAAGTTTCTAAAAAGAAAAAGTATGGAAAATAAAGAGTTTGCAAAGGAACTGGAGAAAAGGACGAAAGTGTTTGCTGTAAAAATTTTGAGATTATCAGCAAAACTCCCGAAAACAGTTGAAGCAAGGGTTATTCGTAATCAGATTTCAAAATCAGGAACAAGTGTAGGAGCAAATTATCGCGAAGCGAATAGAAGTCGGAGTAAGGCTGATTTTATATCCAGATTGAGGATTTGCGAAAGCGAAGCAAGCGAAACAGTATACTGGCTCGAAATTATTCAGGAATTCCTGTGGATTGAGGAGAAAGAAATTCTTGAAATGCTAAACGAAGCAAATGAACTTCTCGCAATCTTCTGCTCCATCGGTAAAACCCTTAAAAACTAAAACTCTATGAACTC
>DAOSWM010000038.1:0-5674 GCA_035380045.1 Tenuifilaceae bacterium
GTTGGCCTTGCCTTGGCTGTCGGTGTGGGAAAAGTTCATATTATGTCAAATGTATTATGTCAAATGTATGATGTCAAATGTATGATGTCAAATGTATGATGTCAAATGTATGAAGTCAAAAGTATGAAGTCAAATTAAAGTTCACAGTTTTCAGTTTTCAGAATTTGCCTGAGTTTGCCAACTGAAGACTGCCAACTGAAGACTGATTACTAATTTACAATTTCATAAATTCACAAAATCACCCTCCTAAATTGTAAAATTCTCCTTTTTTGTTAAAAGTTCCGCATCGGGGTTTTGTGTCTACTGCTTTTAAAATTGCTTGTTCTGCTCCAAGTTCTCGAACGCTAAAACCTATTTCATTAAAAAGGCAAGGGTTTACAATTCCATTTGCAGTTAATCGGAGTCGATTACATGCAGCGCAATTTCCACCATCGCCACCTTCAACAATTCCGTGTGTCCCGTTGTCTAAATCCATCATGGGAATAAAACGAACATACAATCCGTTTTCTGCTGCAAACTTTCTAACTTCAATTGCATCAGGTTCGTTGGATGTTTTATTAACAACGCAGTTAATTTTTATTGGATCGTAGCCAATTTTTTTTGCTTCAAAAATCCCTGATAAAACATCATCAATATTGCCAACTCTGGTGATTTCTTTGAATTTTTCGGGATTAAGGGTGTCGAGGCTAACGTTAATTCGTTTAATTCCTGCTTCGAAGAGTGGCTGGGCAAACTGCTTCAGCAGAATTCCGTTGGTTGTCATCGATAGGTCGTTAATACCCTTTATATCGCCAAGCATGCGAACCAAGTCAACAATTCCCTTTCGAACCAGCGGTTCGCCACCCGTTATTCGAACTTTGCTAATACCCAAACCAACAGCAACTTTTGTGAAGTCTACAATCTCATCAAAAGAAAGAATATCTTCATGTTTTAAAAGTTTAACACCTTCAGCGGGCATGCAGTATGTGCAACGCAGGTTGCAGCGGTCGGTTACCGAAATGCGCAGGTACGTAATTTTTCTGTTATATCGATCGAACATCAACAAGTTCTCCCTTTTTAATAGTATCGGTTCCAATTGGAACGATGATGATTTTTGTGGCAGTTGCCATTGCGTTTATATGTGCTGAGCCATGGTAGCTAACCGGTTCCACTTCGCCGCTGGCGTTAATGATTGCAGGAACGAGGGCAAGGCGAGCGGAACGTTTCCTCGAGAAATTGTTTGCAATTGGTACCTTCACAATTTCTCGTACTGGTTTATTTGAGCCCATTAAACGGAGAATAGCAGTACGTACCAGCAAGTCGAACTGAAAAAGTGATGAAACCGGATTTCCTGGTAAACCAAAAATCAGCTTTTCACCTTTTATACCAAAAACAGTGGGTTTGCCGGGTTGTACGGCCATGGTTTGGAAAAGGATGTTAACGCCGAGTTCCTGCAACACTCCGGGAACGTAGTCGAAATCGCCCATGGAAACTCCGCCGGTTAGCACAACAATGTTGCTCTGGCTTAGCGCTTTCGAAACGGCGTTAAGCGTTGCCTGCTTTGTGTCCTCAATTATTCCTTCGTAATGGGGTTTTGCCCCAGCCCGAATTACCTGTGCCACCAGCTGGTGACCGTTGCTGTTTCGTATTTGCCCTAAACCTGGTTTCTGTTCGGTTTCAACCAGCTCATCGCCGGTAACGAGAATTGAAACTGTAGGTTTTATAGCCACTTCAATGTTAGCAACTCCAACCGAGGAGAGGATTGCAATGTGTTGAGGTTCAAGAAATGTTCCCTTTTTAAGGACTGTGTCGCCCTCTTTTACATCCTCAGCGAAGTAGGCAATGTTTGTTTTTGTTTCGTTTCGAGTGTAACGTATTAGGTTGTTGTTAACCATTTCGGTGTCTTCCACCATGAGCACGCAATCGGCACCCTTTGGAACCGGAGCACCTGTCATAATTTTTGTGCAGGTTCCCTTGGTAACTTCCATCGTTGGGAATTGCCCCGCTGCAACGGTTTCAATAATTCTTAGGTCGATGTGAATATCGGATTTCCGGCATGCAAAACCATCAACAGCCGATTTGTTAAAAGGTGGCATGTTGATGTCCGATGCAACATCGGTTGCCAGAACCCGCCCCAACGATTCCCAAAGGGGAACAATCTCGGTTTGCTGAATGTTTTTACAATGCTCAAGAACGGTGCTTATCGCATTTTGAAGAGAAATCATTTTTAACGGAAAATTTTAATGCAACAAAAGTCGGAATAATTCTTATAAACAGCAAAGCGATTTGCAAACAAATGCACATTGCAAATGGTGTTATACCTCACTATTCCGCTAGTTCAGGGTGGTGAACTCTTCCATTTTTGGTTTTGCCCTTTCTTCAACATTGGTGTCGGGTTGCTTCCCTTTCCGCAGGAAAAGCTCGTAGAAACCCCTAACCGTTACTGATTTTTCAACCAACGGAATTAGAACGCTGCTGAGTGTAATGCTAATGAGAATAACGGCGTAAGTGATATCGCGAATGAATTCGCCTCCTTCAATCCCTTTTTGGAATGGAAGCGATGCAAGCACTGCAGCCGCCAGTCCTTTTGGAACCATTACGCTAATCATTGTTAGGTCGAAGGTTGGAAATTTCTTCCTGAGCGAGAAACGGGCTACCGGAATTCGAAGCGCAAAAACTACCAGCGTTACGATTAGTCCGAGTACAATTGCCCAAATGTTAACCAGCTGAATTGAAAGCCCAATATAGATGAAGAAGAAAGTTTTGAGCAGAAAAACGATTTCTCCAAAGAAAACTTTTTCGGTTTCGTTTAGGGTTATGGGGTTCGATGAAACGTACCTTTTAAGAAGGCTAACGTTGAAAATTTCGATGTTTGCAAGCGTTATGCCGAAGGCAAGGGCCGAGATCGCACCGCTGTAGCCCAAAATTTCGGCTATGCCGAAAATTATGAAAACGAATGCTGGCGTTGTAAAAATCGTATTTCGGATGGTTCGAACCCGGTTGAGCAAAATGGACCAAGCCACCGCACCAACCAAGCCCATTACACCAGCAAGGGCAAACGATGAAATTATTTTTCCGATTATTAGGCCAACTTTTACCTCGGGTACATCGAAGGTTTCGAGCAGCGCGAGGGCAAAAATAATACAGAGCACATCGCTCACAGCCGATTCGAGCACCAGAATGGTTTTTGAATCTTCCTTTATCCGAAGATGTCGCACCATGGGAATAACTACCGCCGACGAGGTTCCACCAAGTATTGACCCCAGCATGAATGCCGCTACCGGCTGAAGCCCAAATAGGAGCCAGCCGATTAAACCAACAACTATCATTGTTACGAAGAAGTTTGCGGTAGTTAGCGCGGAGGTTCCTTTAATAGCGTTCCGTAGCGTATCGATGCGAAGTTCAAGTCCTCCTTCGAAAAGTATGATAACCAGCGTGATGGTTGTGAACATTGGACCCGCAATGCCAAAATCGGCTGGCGAAATTAGTCCGAAAACAGGCCCCAGAAACAAACCGATTATCATTAGGAGAAGCACATCGGGAATGCGTTTCCGTTCAAAAATTCCGGTGAACAGGTGCGAAACGAAAACGATGAGTCCAACAAAAACTATTATTCCTGCGCTTTCCATATAAGTAGGTTAGAATTTGTAAACAACCAAAGGCTCCTCAGGGTTCAAAACTATTTTGTGGGGAGCAAATCGATGTAAATTGGAAGGTGGTCGCTGAAGCCACCATGGTACTTGAATCCAATGTACGTTCGGAACGGACGAACCCCCACGAAACCTTCGTCCTGCTCAAGCAGGAATTCGTTGCTGTAAATCATGCCTCCGTCGGGATTAACGTATAGATTGTGGTTGCGGCTAAGCAAACCGCCGGAAACAATCATCATGTCGATGGTTTCCCATTGGCCCTGGTACTTAAGCGAACCTGTGCTGCTGCCATCGTACTTGTGGTGCAGGTTATACAATTTATCAATCTCAAAATTTTCAGAAACAGGAACAGCACCCAGCGCCTCAGTAATGGCTGCGCTGTTGGGGCCATCGTTAAAGTCGCCCATAATAATAATTCGGGCTTCGGGTTCAAATATTCTGATTGAGTCAACCTTTTGTCGAACAAGTTTGCCGGCAGCAAGGCGACCCGGTTCCGAGGCTAACGCTCCGCCGAACTTCGAGGGCCAGTGATTTACGAAGAAATGAACGGTGTCGATTCCTGCTACTATGCCACGAGCGTATAGAACCTCGCGTGTGGTTCGGCTTGGTTCATCGGGGTTAACTACCTGAAAGAAATGTTCCTCCTCGAGTTCAAACCTATCGGGACGATAAATGAGGGCTACATCAATTCCTCGCCTGTCGGGCGATTCGCGGTGAACAAGCTTGTACCCAAATTTGGCCAGAGGAGTTTCGCTGATTAGCTGGTTCATTACGAGTCCATTTTCAACCTCGCAGAATCCAACAACAACGGGAGGGTCCCATTCGCCCACGGCGGTTACCACTTTACTGATTTTATTCAGCTTGTCGGTCATACGTTTCCACGACCAGAAACGGGTTCCTTCGGGAGTAAATTCATCGTCGTTGGTGAGCGTATCGTTAAACGGGTCGAATAGGTTCTCAACGTTGTAGAACATAACCCGATGCCGTTCCTGGGTGCGTGCAGAAATGAAAGATAATAGCAGTATGAGAATTACGGGAAGGAGTTTGTCCAACTTCATTTTGCGTTATTTTTTTGCTAAAATTAGCAAAATAACTTTTCCGTTGCTTGTTGTTGCTTTAAAATAAACTACAACTCCAGCTTAAGCTGCCCCGATTCTGTCTGTGGTTTTTTGCTGGCAGTTTCGGTTGCAATTTCAGATAGCCCCGGGTAGTGGTAGTACGCAATGATATCTGAATCGGGCTTCTGCTTTGCCAAAGGCAAAAATTGTTTAATGGTGTATGCGTTGAGATTTTCGGAAGGAATTGGTGTGAAAAGTTCCTCAACATCTTCTCTGCTCAGATTTGGGGCAATCCATCGTTTCGCATTTTCGGGAGTTAGAATTAGCGGCATCCGTTTTTTTGTATTGTGAACCTGAGCCAGCAACTCATTCGCATCGATTGTGAGGATTGAGTAGGTGAAGTTATCTCGTCCCGCTTCGTCGGTCCACTTGCTCCAAACACCAGCGAACGCGAAAAGGCTTTCGTCCTTCAGCGAGATGTAGTATGGAACCCTTTTCCCTTTCACTTTCCGCCACTCGAAGAAACCCGAACAGAGCACAAGGCAGCGCTGTTTCAACACAGGTTCGCTGTAGATTTTGCTCTCGAAGATTTTGTTGCTGTTGGCATTCAGCGTATTGTAGCTTTTTAGGAAGCTAGCCGCCTCGGCTTCGGATGAAACGTTTTCTGGAATAAAACCCCAGCGAAAAAAATTGATTTCGTGAGGGTTCTCGTTGGTAATTACCGGCATGGACGGGTGCTCGAACCCGTTTATCAGAAAGTGGTCGTCAAACATTGAAAGCTGCTTGGCGTTTAAAACGCCGCTCTTGATGAGGGCTTTAGGGTTCTTTTTTACTATGGCGTAGTAGAAACACATTTTTATGTCAAATGTATGATGTCAAATGTATGATGTATTATGTTAGAGTTTTAAAATAAAGATACAAAACTTTATTCTTTTCACATTTGACTTTTGCCATTTGCCATCATACATCGTACATAATTTTTTTAAG
>DAOSWM010000038.1:5774-8702 GCA_035380045.1 Tenuifilaceae bacterium
TTTGCCATTTGCCATCTGACATCATACTTAATTCTTTTACGCTTTCACATTCAAAATATCGTTCCATCGTGTGGTGTATCCCGGTGAAAGTTTCTCCTGTTTCAAACGCCATTCTCTGCCACTCCCCTGAATGGCCAACTTAACCGTTCCGCTTCCGTAGCGTGCGTTTAGGTAGTCGGAAACCTGTGAAATGCTGCCAAGTTTTTCGTTATCGTGCTGAACGAAAAGGTTTCCCTGAATAGCGGTGTTGGGCGAAATTCCGCTAACAATTACGCCTGCCTTCTTGTAAAGAAGGTTGGGCTGAAAAATTTGCGAGAGCCCGTGCAGCGCAGCCTTTGCCAGTATCATGTCGGAGTTTGAGGGTATTGGCAGTGTTAGGGTTAAACTTCGAGAAATGTACCTCTCCTTTTCGGAGAACGGGTCGGTGTGAATGAAAACTGTGAGGAATGCTGCCACCGATTTTTGTCGGCGCAGCTTGCCTGCACACTTCACGGCATAGGTTGAAACGGCTTCACGCAGGTATTCAACGTCAGAAATTTTTTTTCCAAAGGCGCGTGTGGTTGCAATATTCTTTTTTGCGGGCATTACGGATTCAACGCTAAGGCAAGGGTTTCCCAGTAACTCCTCGCGCAGTCGGTGTCCGGTAACGGTCATGTGTTTTCGAATCCAATCGGTGCTAAGCTGGGTGAACTCAAAGGCAGAGCTAATACCCATCCGCTTGAGGAGGGTTGTGTACTGGCGACCAATTCCCCAAACATCGTCAATTGGTGTGTTTCGCAGTGCCCAATCGCGTTCGCGCTCGCTGGCAATTACGAAAACGCCCTCGCGTTTTTTTGCAATGTGGTTGGCAACCTTTGCCAAACTTTTTGTAGGTGCAATTCCAACTCCAACGGGCATCCCAATTCTTTTGAAAATGGCTGAACGAATTTTTTTCCCGTAGTCGCCGAAATCAACTTCAATTCCCGAAAGGTCGAGGAAGGCTTCGTCGATGGAGTAAATCTCCAGCTGCGGAGTGAAGCTACGGAGCGTATCCATAACCCTCTGTGAAATATCGCCATAAAGGGCATAGTTCGATGAGTAAACCCGAACTTGGTGCTTCTCAATTTCATCCTTTCGTTTGAAAACGGGTTCGCCCATTTTTAGTCCAATTGCTTTGGCTTCGTTGGAGCGGGAAATAATGCAGCCATCGTTGTTCGAGAGAACAACTACGGGAACGCCCTCGAGCGCTGGGTTGAAAATTCGCTCGCACGAAACGTAGAAGTTGTTGCAATCGATTAGCGCGTACATGGTTACAGCTTATGAATGCAGTAGGTTACTACGCCCCAGAGGCGGAAATCGGATTCACGGTCGATTTTTATTGGCGCAAAATCGGGGTTTTCGGGCATAAGGTAGAACTCGCCGTTTTTCTTCTGAATTTTTTTTACGGTGAACTCCCCGTCGATAAAGCAAACCAGCACCGAGTTGTGAGAAGGGGTTAGCGACTTGTCGATGATAAGAATATCGCCATCGTGAATGCCTGCATTCTTCATGGATGAACCGCGAACGCGGGCAAAGAATGTGGAGCTGGGATTCCGTATGAGCAGGCTGTTTAAATCGAGCTTCCCCTCAAGGTAATCGTCGGCGGGCGATGGGAACCCAGCGTTAATGTACGCATCAACCAGCGGAAGCTCCAGCTCTTCGGAAACCTCAGGAACAAAAAATTTAAGCGACACGTTTTTCTCTTTTCCTTGCTGCATTTTTTAGCGGATTTGAAATGCAAAGTTAAGGTTAAATGGGAGATTCTTGAGAACAAGAATTGGGAAAATTGGAAAGCTTTTGGCTCAGTATTTTATGGCGTTCTCAATTACCGTTTCGCTGGTTGCCAAATCGTCGATGCTTTTAATTAGTTGCGCAATTTCGGTGGAAGTCAGATATATATACTCCTTGTAGTTCCTGTACTTTTGCGTTGTTTTGGCATCCTCCTCAACGTACAGGCGGAAGGCGTAGAGTCCATCGCCAAGTCCACGGTTAATTGCCATTCGGTCGATTTTGTACTCCAAATCTCTGCGGTACTCGTTGCTAAATGCGTATCCAATTCCAAGGGCGATAACCCCAATGGCGTTTTTATCGTTGTAATCGACAATGTGGGCCAGCTCGTGCCCAACTATTCCGGCCTGCGCTTCGAACGAAACTTCTTCTAGCAATGGGGCTTTCCGTTTGTTTTCCTTATTGTTTATGCTGATAATGTAATCCCTTTTATGTTTCCGTTTGAAAATGCTGAAAAGCGTTGGTCGGGCAGCCATGGTTGTGGCAATGCCACGGGTTTTGAACTTAATACTAGTATTTTCGAGTTCGGGGTAGTACATGAGTGCTGTAAGAATTGAATTCTCGAATTTAGCAGGAACCTTTTTGTTGCGAAGCAGGGTTCGCTCAAGCGAATCCTTGTTTTCCTCAACCCATTCGCTTGTAGGAATTGGGTCGAAAACTGAGTGCTGGGCAGAAACTGTATGTGAAATACAGGCCGCAAGTAGAGTTAGGAAGAGTATTTTTTTGCTGCGCAAAAAGAGCATCCCGCTATAGTTTTGAAACGTGAACAAAGTTCTCCTGGAAATGTCCCTCGATTAACGGTGGGTTCCTGAAAATTCCATAAACCGTTGAGCCGCTACCCGACATACTTGAGTATACGGCTCCCAGCTCGTAAAGTTTTTCTTTTACCCGTTTAATTTCTGGATGCATAGGGAAAACAAATTTTTCGAAGTCGTTGCTAACGAGTTTCTCCCATTTTTCAATGGGGAAATTTTCGAGTAATCGAAGGTTGAAAGGTGCGGGTTGCGGATTCGATTGCGAGTAGGCGCGTCCGGTATGAACGTGGATGCCCGGATTTACCAGAGCAATGTAAAGGTTTTCGGTTTTTATATCGATTGGTTCAATAATTTCGCCCCTTCCAGT
>DAOSWM010000038.1:8802-16747 GCA_035380045.1 Tenuifilaceae bacterium
GCAATCATATAAAAACGTTAACTATGCAAACATGGCTGCTCCAATTATTCCGGCATCGTTTAGGAGCGTAGCTGGAACTATGGGTGTGTTTAGCGAAAGAGCCGATTCAAACTTGTCGAACTTTTTGCTGGTGCCACCACCAATTATGAAAAGTTCGGGGTAAAACAGTTTCTCCAGGTACAGTAGGTACTCGTTAAATCGTGCTCCCCACTCGCCCCAGCTTAAATCTTCGCGTTTGCGAACAGCATCGGAGGTGAATTTTTCGCCCTTCAACCCATTCTTCATGAATATATGGCCTAACTCCGAGTTGGGAATCAGGTTGCCCTTGTTAAACAAGGCTGAGCCAATGCCGGTTCCAATGGTGAGGAAAATTGCGAAGCCCCGGTAGTTTTTAATTTTCCCGAAGTTGAGTTCGGCGAAACCGGCAGCATCGGCATCGTTAACAACGTTAACCTCACAGCCAGTGGCTTCGCTGAAAAGCTGGTTGGCGTTTACGCCAATAAAGGCTTTATCTATATTTGCAGCAGTTTTTACAACCCCGTTGTGAACAACAGCCGGGAAACCGCACCCAATTTTCCCTCTCCATCCGAAGTGCTCTACCAGTTTTTTTACCGTATCAACGGTTTCTTCCATGGAAGCAGGCTGCGAAGTTGCAATCCTGAAACGCTCTTGGACGTATTTCCCCGTTTCGGTGTTCACTATGGTTCCCTTAATTGCCGATCCTCCAATGTCAATCCCCAGTGTTTCCATTTGTGAATGTTTATTTTTCCCTTAAAAATAGTAAAGATTTTAAAAGGTTACTTATGTTTTTCCAGCAATTCCTCAATTATTTTGATAAGCTCATCGTTGAATGAAACGCGTGGATAGGCAATTTCCCCATCCCTGTCGATTAGAATGTACGAGGGGGCGAACGAAATGGCGTAGGGTTCAATTTCGGGGTTTCTGAATTGTTGCTTTGCAACAAGGTGAATTCCGGGGAATGGCTTCCCCTGGGTAATATCCTTTGAAAGTTGGCTCTCTCCGGAAATAAAGTTTTTCCAGTTTTCCACATCGCTGCTTCTTGCCTCCAGCGCAATGAATACGAAGGCTACATCCTCCTTCGAAAAATGCTCTTGAATTTCAATGTACTTGGGTATGTTGCTCAGGCAGGGCGGGCACCATGTTCCCCAGAAGGTAAGCAGCACAACCCGGCCTCTGAACGATTCCAGTGAAACCATTTTCCCCTCGCGGTTCGGAAGGCTAAATACAGGGGCTTTGCTGCCGGTTTGAAGCGCTGAAACCTGCAGGTATTTCTTTTCAAAATAATTCTGAAGTGCCGGTTGGGAATTCGACTGCCTCATTAGGCTGTTGGTTTGTGGGAGAACCTGAAAGAAGCGGTCTGAAGCTAAAAATATTGTGAAACGGTTTGCCAGCTGGCACAAAGCAACTTCTTTGGCAATTCCATGAAAGTCAGTAGTAATCAGTTCGGTTTTCTGTTCAAATTCGTTATGCATTTCCCCTTTTGGAAACCTTTGGTATTTGTCCTCCAGCTCGGCTTCAACGGCTTGTGAGTAGGAGGGTAGGAACCAGAAATTGGAATGCTTGCCGAGAAGCCCGTTTGAAAAATGGTAGAAATTATTGTTTGGCGTGTAGTATTCCCAGCGGGCCTCAGTGTCGTATAAATGGTAGCGAAGGTAGCTTAACCGATTTGCAGCAACGGTTAGCTCCAGCTCAGCGAGAAGTAAATTCGTGGCGTTTGAACTAACCTGACCGTGAATTTTTAAAGAATCAACTGATAATGCGTGAGTGGAGAGAATGCTGTCGGCGAAGTTACAGAATTCGGCCTCACTCTTTTGCCGATAGCTTAAATTCCTGAAAGCGGCATTTAGCGAGTGCCTAAAATCAACAATGAAGTTGTTGAATGTTTTATTATCTCCACAAAACTTTGGGAACGAATTATTGTAGATTGAGGTTTTTACCCAAACCGAATCGCCTTTATGAATTTCGATGGGCGTTTCGGTAACCAGGTTGCCATCGTCGGAAACCAAATGGTAAAACATTGCTTCCTTCGGAAGCAGGGTTATGCAGAATTCGCCGTTCATGCTTGTGTACGAGGAAGCGTTGCTTTCGCCAAAAACTTGCCTGCTGTAAACTGATTCTGCCGGGAAAATGTGAATGGGCTTGCCGTTGTAACCATCTATTTGTCCACAAATTTTAGTCTCGGTTTTTCGCTGGCACGATAGCATTACCGATAATGAAAGTACTATAAGTGCTGCTTTTTTCATGCCGAAACATTTATGCTTGGGGAAAATGTGAGTACAATGTACTTGATAATCATTAGTGTTCGTTTAAATTTGTTTGTTGAGAATTTTTAAACAATTGATTTCTCGCTTCGCTCGAAATGACAGATTGTTACGTTTTAGTAGGGGAGGCTTGGTGGCGGCGAAGCCGCCACCAAGCCTCCCCTACCTTTGAGCTTCTGTACGTATTGTCATTTCGAGCGAAGCGAGAAATCTTTTAAAGTTTTATTGGACACTATTCCTTACTTATAAAAAACTGCGAAACCTGGCCTTGCCCATTTGCTGGTCAATCTATTTCCTTTCAGAGTTCTGAAGTTGCTTGCCCACTGGCTCTGTGAGACTTCTGAACACATTTTTTAGTTATCTAAAAATCATCGAGAGTCAGTTAAACCTACCCGACGGCAGGCGGGTCTGGGTCATCTGCGTTCAATCTTTTCAATCAATCCGCCCCTCAACCACTACAACAATTTCTCCCTTAACGCCTTTTGTTTCAAAATGAGAAATAAGCTCGCTAAGTGTTCCCCGAACTGTTTCCTCATGAAGCTTCGTTATTTCGCGCGAAACGCTGCACCTACGCTCGGTTCCCAAAACCTCAGCAAGTTGCTGAAGCAGCTTCACCAAACGGAATGGCGACTCGTAGAACACGATGGTTCGCTCCTCTTCCTTCAGGGCTTCAATGCGCTTCATTCTGCCCTTTTTCTGTGGGAGAAATCCTTCGAAAACAAACCTGTCGCATGGTAATCCACTGGATACTAGCGCAGGAACAAACGCGGTTGCTCCCGGAAGGCATTCAACCTCAATCCCTTTTTCAATGCAGGTGCGAATTAGGAGAAATCCCGGGTCGGAAATCCCAGGAGTTCCGGCATCGGAAATTAGGGAGATGTTTTGCCCGCTAGCAATACGTTCGGCAATTTGCTCAACGGTTCGGTGCTCGTTAAACTTATGATGCGACCACAAGGGCGCTTTTATTTCGAAATGTTTCAGCAGAAAGCCGCTTGTGCGCGTATCCTCGGATAGAATTATTGCAGATTCTTTTAGTACACGAATCGCCCGAAGAGTAATGTCCTCGAGGTTACCAATGGGAGTTGGAACAACGTAAAGTTTACTCATTTTTAATAGCCAGGCATTAGTTTTCTGCGCACAAGTTCGATTAGCTGGTTTGCTGCTTCATTCTTCGAATCCCAATCGAAGTTCTCCTGAATGAAGAACATGGCATCGTTCATGTCGGTAAAGTCGTTGAGCTTGGCGATGGTTTTTGCGTAGAGCTCGGCGTTTCCATGGAAGAGCTCCTTGGTGTACATGAACTTGTCGTTAATGCCAATCGATTTCGATAAATCTACTATAGGTTTGTTCTGTAGCTTAGTAGCGACATCCTTTTTGTCCCCGGCAAGCGATTCGTTGCGGAATTTACGTTTTCCCTGATACTTCTCGCCAATTATTTCTGCTGAGGTTTTGGGCTTTTGGTTTTCATCATCCTCTGCGGATTCAAACTCTTGGGCGGGTGCTGATTCCTCCTCCAATTCAACCAGCTCATCTTCCTCCTTCTCGGCTTGGGGCTGGGTTATTGTGGAAATATTTTCACTGCTAACAACAGTTTCTTCTTCATCCTTAGGTTGAACTTGCTTTTGGATTGTTTCTTCAACTTCGGTTTGCACAGGTTCCTTGGTTTGCTCTTTTTTAGAAGGAATATTTGGTTGAGCATCTTTTAAGGGAGATTGTATGCCAAGAAGAACCGTTTCGTAGGTATTTCTTAGCTTTTCGAGAATCATGTCCCTGTCGATAGCGGAAAGTTCACCCTTGTTGATAACATTTTTTATTATTTTTTCTGCCTCGTGCAGGCGCTCAATGGCGCTTTTCAGGTTATTTAGGTTTGTCATGGTTGGTATTATTCTGCCACAAAATTAAGAATTTGCTTACTTTTGTAAAACTAACGACAATATTTTAGATTATTGCCATGCTTTTTATCGAAAATTCCATTGAAAACCAAAATCGTAAGGGTTGGATTGAAGTAATCTGTGGTTCCATGTTCTCTGGGAAAACGGAGGAGTTAATTCGTCGCCTCAAGCGTGCCCGCTTTGCAAAGCAACGTGTGGAAATTTTCAAACCGCAGGTTGATACGCGTTACTCTGAGGAGGAGGTTGTATCGCACGATGCGAACTCAATCCATTCAACACCAGTTACTTCGTCGGGAAATATTTTATTACTTGCCTCCGATGTGGATGTGGTTGGAATTGACGAAGCCCAATTTTTCGATAATAACCTGGCGGAGGTTTGTACCAAGCTGGCCGACCAGGGAATTCGAGTAATTGTTGCCGGGTTGGATATGGATTTTAAGGGCAAGCCCTTTGGTCCCATACCACAAATAATGGCTTGCGCCGAGTACGTAACAAAAGTTCATGCAATTTGTGTGAAGTGTGGAAATCTTGCGCAGTTTTCGCATCGCCTTTCCGATACCGAGAAGCTGGTTGTGCTGGGCGAAACCGATTTGTACGAACCGCTTTGTAGGGGTTGCTTTATTGAAGCAACCAGAAAGAAATAGCTTTTTATAAAGGAACTTTCATCAAAAAGAATGCTCAACTACACAATATCGCAGCTGCAAACCATTTTTAACGCTCAGCTTTTTGGGCGAAGTGATATTTTATTGAATTCGGTTTTAATTGATAGCCGTTCGGTTTCGGTGGGCGAAGGTTCCCTCTTTTTTGCAATTGTAGGGAGTAACCACGATGGGCACCAATTCGTTGGAGACCTTTACGCCCGAGGCGTAAGATGTTTCGTTGTGAGCAATCCTTCCGATTTTCCTGAGAAATTCTCAGATGCTTCATTCCTTCTGGTTAGCAATGTACTTTCCTCGCTGCAAGAGTTTGCGGCTTACCATCGTCAGCAGTTTTCGTATCCGGTTGTAGGCATTACAGGCAGCAACGGGAAAACCATAGTAAAGGAGTGGCTAAGTCAGCTTCTTTCCAATGAGAAACGCGTGGTGAGAAGCCCTAAAAGTTACAACTCGCAGGTTGGCGTTCCACTTTCGGTACTTCAAATGAGCAGCGAGTTCAATTTGGCCATATTCGAGGCAGGAATATCATTACCCGGCGAAATGGAGAAGCTGGAGCCCATAATTTCTCCCGAGGTAGGAGTTTTTACCAACATTGGTGCTGCGCACCAGGAGAACTTCCCTGATTTGCTAAGCAAGGCCGTAGAGAAAATGAAGCTATTCAGTAAGTCGAAGGCGCTGATTTACTGCAAGGATTTTCATGAGATTGACCGTTTGGCAATGCTTGAAAAGCAGGAGAAGGGGCTTAAACTTTTTGCATGGGGACGAAGCAAGAATTCGGATATAGTTCTAAATCAGCAAAAAATTGTAGGCAACGGAACAGAGTTAAATGTGCTGTTTGATAAAAGTGAGGTAACGTTTTCTATTCCATTTACCGATAGCGCCTCGGTTGAGAACGCCATGCACTGCTTTGCAGTACTGGTTTTTTTAGGTGTTGAAATTGAGAGAATTGTCGCAAAAATGGCAACCCTTCTGCCGGTAGCCATGCGGCTTGAATTGAAGGAAGGCGTAAATAGCTGCACAGTAATTAACGACAGCTACAATTCCGATTTGGGCTCGCTTTCCGTAGCGCTCGACTTTTTGGCGCGACAAAAACAGCATCCCCGCAGGATGCTGATTCTTTCCGATATTCTGCAGAGCGGAATTGAGCCCCAGCAGCTGTATGCAGATGTTGCTCAAATTTTGGCTAGCAAGGGCGTTGATGAAATTGTTGGAATTGGCGAAACCATCTCGAAGTTCGGGCATCTGTTCCAAATGAGATCGAGCTTTTACAGTAGCACCAGCTCATTCCTTAGGGAGTTTAGTAGAAGTTTAGTGTCAAACACTTCCATACTTATCAAGGGAAGCCGTGAGTTCCAGTTCGAACGAATTTCGAGGGTGCTTGAGCAGAAAACCCACAGAACCGTTCTTGAGATTAATCTGAATGCAATGGTTCACAACCTGAACTACTTCCGAAGTTTGCTCAAGCCCAAGGTAAGAACCATGGTTATGGTGAAAGCCTTTGCCTACGGGAGCGGATCGCACGAGATTGCCAGCATGCTGCAGTTCCACCGGGTTGATTACTTAGGTGTTGCATTCGCCGACGAGGGCATTGCTTTGCGTGAGGCAGGAATAACAGTTCCAATAATTGTGCTGAACCCAGCGTACGGAAGCTACGAGCTAATGGTTGAGCACAACCTTGAACCCGAGATTTTTAACTTAACCAGCCTCGAAACATTCGCTGCTGTAGCAGCAAAAATGGGTGTTAGCGGCTATCCAATACACCTAAAAATTGACACTGGAATGCATCGCCTTGGCTTCGAGGCGACTGAGGTTGATGCGCTTGTTGAAAAGTTAACCCAGCATGATTCCGTTCACGTAAAGAGCATTTTCTCACACCTTGTTGGTTCCGATGATACAGAGCTGGATGAGTTTACCAACTGGCAAATTGAGCAATTTCAGGAAGTTTACGCAAAAATATCCGAAGCAATTGGATACTCACCATGGAAGCATATTCTCAATTCGGCAGGAATTGAACGTTTCGCGAATGCGCAGTTCGACATGGTTCGCCTTGGAATTGGACTTTACGGAGTTAGCGCAGTACATAAAGGGAGGCTCCAGAACGTGAGTATGCTGAAAACTTTTGTGGCTCAGCTGCGTGAGGTGGAGTCAGGTGAAACAGTGGGCTACAATCGAAAAGGCAAAGTTCTTATTAAATCGAGAATTGCTACAGTACCCATTGGTTACGCCGATGGCTTAAACCGTAGGTTGAGTAACGGGAACGGTTACTTTTTGGTAAACGGAACACCAGCGCCAATTATTGGCAACGTAAGCATGGATACCTGCATGGTTGATGTAACAAATGTTGAAAATGTTAGCGAAGGCGATGAGGTTGTGGTCTTTGGTGAGCAACCCACAATTATTGAGTTGGCTGAAAAGTTAGATACCATTCCCTACGAAATTCTTACCTCCATTTCTCGAAGAGTAAAAAGGATTTACATTCAGGAGTAAACTCCTTATGCTAATCCGGCTTTTTTTTAAGTAAATAAAAACCTGCTGCAAGTAGCAATGCTGCTAGTATGTAGTAAGTTAAGTGAAGGGGTGCGTAGAAATCACGTATCATTGCTATTTGAACCGTAAGCCAAATTCCAAGTACAAATCCCTGGAATATAATGAAGTAAGGAGAATGTTTGCGTTTCCTTATTGTTACTATTGCTGCCACTAAGCTAAGCACCCCGTTAAAAATGAAAAGAATAATTCCTGGAATCAGGAAGTTTGAAAAGGGTGACTTTTCCAGTATTTCCAGAGGCATTTGAATTGCTTTGCCGCTAGGGTCGTATGTTAACATTGCCCCGCCATATATTGCTCCAATGGCATTTAGCAGCAGAAGCGCTATGGCAACTCTTCTTGCTATTGTTTTAACCATATATCTATCGAATTACTTAGAATTATAAATGTAGCAAAAAATGAAATTCGAGTATTTTAAATTTTAAATAAAAAAATCATAAAAATAAATGTCATTAAATCAGGCTAATAAAGAATAATGTCTAAAAAAAATCAAAAAAAAATAAACAAAAATTACAACCCTGTGTTACTATCCCAAACAAACCACTAAAAACAAAAACAATGAAAACAAAAA
>DAOSWM010000038.1:16847-26190 GCA_035380045.1 Tenuifilaceae bacterium
AAAACAAAAACAATGAAAACAAAAAGAAACTTTATGCCAATACTTGCCGTTCTGGGAATGGTTGCAGTATTTACTTTTTCATCGTGCGAGAAGGACGACGATGTAATGATTAACCCAACTCCAACCGAGCCAACTGCTGATATTGTTAAGCTAGCCAGCACAAATCCTGATTTGTCGATTCTTGCTGAAGCCTTAACTCGAGCAAATTTAGTAAGTGCCCTTGAAGGAAGTGGGCCTTTTACCGTTTTTGCTCCAACCAACGAGGCATTTAATCAGTTACTAAACGATTTGGGAGCAACAAGTTTGGACGATATTAGCACAGATATTTTAACCAATGTTTTGCTTTACCATGTTTTGAATGGAAAAGTTACATCGATGGAAATTGAACCCGGTTACGTAAATACTCTAAGTATAGGTCCAGATAACAATCAGGTATCGCTTCTAGTTGGTTATAACGATTCATCCAACAAGAATACAGCAGCTGCAGTTAACACCAATATTTTATTCTTAAATAATGATGCCTCGGTAGTTACTGCTGATGTTATGGCAACTAATGGTGTTGTACACGTAATAAACAAGGTATTACTTCCCCCAAACGTAGTTGATTTGGCAATTGATAATTCAAGTTTCTCAATTCTTGTGGAAGCTGTTGTAAAGGCCGAGTTAGTTGAAACCCTTATGGGAGATGGTCCCTTCACCATATTCGCACCAACAAACGCTGCTTTTGAGGAACTTTTTGCGCAACTTAAAGTTAGCGGAGTTCAAGATTTAACCAAAGACCAGCTAGTGCCAATTCTTCTTTACCATGTTGTTAGCGGAAATGTAAGGTCATCCGATTTATCATCGAGAAATGTTTCAACCTTGAATGGAGAAATCAGTATTGAAGTTGGCTCAATGGTTACCATTAACGATAATACCAATGTTGTATACACCGATTTACAGGGAGTAAACGGAGTAATTCACGTAATTGATAAGGTTCTATTGCCCTAACTGAAATTACAGTTTACAAATTAAGGCCAGCTATTGCTGGCCTTTTATTATTTCAGCCAACGCGCAATTTTCGAGAGTAGCTCCTTTTGCCGAATAGGTTTCGAGATGTAATCGTTGCAGCCTCCCTCTAGAACCCGCTCCTTGTCTTCAGAAAATGCGTAGGCTGTTTGGGCAATAATTGGAATGTCAAGTCCTTTCTCCCGAAGTATTCTTGTAGCTTCCAGCCCGTCCATGTCGGGCATTTTTATGTCCATTAAAATAATATCGAAGTGCGTTGAGGTGCAGGCATCAACAACCTCCTGTCCCGTTTTTGCTCTGAAAACGGTTGCTTTGGTTTTGTTGATTAGTTCCCTTAGATACATGTAATTTGTAGTATCGTCCTCGGCAATCAGAATGGTTCTATTGTGCCAACTATAAGTTTGAGCCTTAGGCTCAACAACTTGTTGTACAGGTTCAGCCGATTTTGTGTAGGGGATTGTGAAGTAGAAGGTTGAGCCAACTCCCGGGGTGGATTCGAGCCAGATTTTTCCCCCCAGCAGCTCAACCATTGCCTTACAAATGGGTAGTCCTAGCCCAGTCCCTCTCCGGCTTTCGGTTGTTGCATCCTCAATCTGCTGGAAACGCTCAAATATTCGTTCAAAATGTACATGTTTAATCCCAATGCCGGTATCCTTAACAAAAAACTCAATGAAACCTCCCTTCAACAGGTAACCAACCTCAATGGTTCCCTTCTCGGTAAATTTAATGGCATTGTAAATAAGATTATTAAGGACTTGTTTCACCTTCAATTCATCGGAAAAAATTTGGCTTTCGAAGCCAGGTAGCCCAAAGGTACACGAAAGTTGAAGCCCTTTTACCTTAACGGTTTGGCTAAAAATTGAATGCAGTTCGCTTATTAGGTCGTTTATTGAGAAGTTTACCTTCGAAACGCTTACCTGCCCAGCTTCAATTCTTGAAATGTCGATTATATCATTAATTATACTGAGGAGTTGCTGGCTGTTAATGTTAATTATTTCTACGAATTCTTCTCGTTCATCGTCTGATACTGTTGGGCTGAGCAGAAGATTCGAGAAGCCGCATATTGCATTCATTGGAGTGCGAATTTCGTGGCTCATGTTTGAGAGGAATGCAGTTTTGAGCCTGTCGCTCTCCTCGGCCTTTTCTTTAAGGTAAATAAGTTTTTGCTCGTACTCCTTTGTTTGTGTAATGTCTTCTATGTTTATTACAACACTTTCGGTTTTATGTTTTATTACAATGGGCGATAGGTAGTACTTCACAAAAATTTCCTTATCCCAAACGCTTACGTACTTTTTTTCGTTGTAAACAACTTCCTTGTTTTGAATGCACTCCAATAAATCCTCAGTAAATCCAATGTCGATAAGGGGTTTGGTTTTGAATAGGTTAATCTTTTTTGTGGCCTCTAAAGAGGGTGAACCTAGCATTCGAACTGCTGAAGCGTTAACATCGATTACGTTCCCGATGGTGTCAACCAGAACTATTCCAACCGGGGAAACATCAATTATGTTTCTAATCTCCATCTGCTTCTGTTCGGCGGTATCCTTGGCTTTTTGTAGGTTATTCTCGAAAACCGATTTTGCGTGAACGTTCACAATAAGTTCAGCGAAAATTTTCAGGAGTGATATCTCGGCCTCGTTCCATTCTTTATAATTTTTTACCGAGTCGAAACCAACAAACCCCCAGCATTCATTCTCAAAAATCAATGGTATTGATATGAGCGATTTTACTTTTTGCTGGTTGAGGATTTGAAGCAATTCTTTTTTTAGGGTTGAGCCAGCGACATTCGGTATGTGAACAATTTCACTTTTACGATGCTGCTCTACCCAGTTGGTAGTAAGTATGTTTGGGTAGCTTTGTTTTTGGTTGGCTGAAATAGAATTGTTTTCATTTAGTGACCATTCGTAAATAAGGTCATGCACGTTTTTTGAAAAGTTGTATGAGAAAACGTATGCTCGGTCAACGCCCGAAAACTGTCCAATCTCTGAAAGAGCATTACTGATTTCTTCATCAACATTTTTTGATGAAATGTTTATGAATTTTGCGCCAAGGTTTATTAGTATACTCTGAATTTTTGATTTGTAGGCAATGTCGTTTTCCATACTTTTACGTTCGGTAACGTCGCGAATGGTGTCCATTAAGTACTGATTTTCCCCTTTGGAATCTTTTATTACCGAAACGTTAAACTCGGCAGTAAATATCGACCCATCTTTGCGAATCGCTTCGGCTACTATGCTTGAGGCTGACCCTTTTTCGAAAAGAGTGGGCATTTTTTGTTTAATGCTAATCGCGCTTTCTTTGGAAAGTAAATCAAAGGCATTAACACCAATAAGGTCACTTGGACTTTCGTATCCTAACATATCAACCTTGCGTTGGTTGATGTAATGGATTACACCGTTCAAATCCATCAGGGAGATTCCGTCCTGCGATGTTTCTACCAGGGTTTTGTAACGTTTCTCACTTTCGTCTAAATCCGACTTAATACGTTCGTTTTCGCTAACATCGCGGGCAACGGCTATTACAACTTTCTGTCCGAAGAACAATCCCGGGGTAACGCTAACCTCTTTCGGAAATATTTCGCCACTATTTTTCAATCCCCAGAATTTGAATAGGCCAGGCTCTCCTTCAAAGGCTTTATTTACTCTATTAGCTACTTCTTCTAAGTTGTTTTTTTCGGGGGCAGAAAGGAACTCGGGGGTTTTGCCTATGAAGTAATCTAAGGGGTAGCCGTAGAGTTTTTCGGCAGTTT
Organism: Tenuifilaceae bacterium; assembly: GCA_035380045.1. Lineage (GTDB taxonomy): Bacteria > Bacteroidota > Bacteroidia > Bacteroidales > Tenuifilaceae > DAOSWM01. The sequence goes on from DAOSWM010000038.1 coordinate 20,602, forward strand.
TGTTTACAAACAGGAATTTGCCATCCTTGTCCTGAATGTAAACAGCTTCGTTTAGGTTATCGAGGATTCCTTTGTAAGTTTGGTGCGATTGGTTAAGGATCTCTTCGCTTTTCTTGCGTAAAGTGATGTCACGTACTGAAGCAATTACGTTCTTTTCATTGTTAATATGGGTTGTGTGAAGTGAAACTTCAACCCAGAATGCGTTTCCGTTTTTCCGTTTGGCTCGCCATTCGAAGGTGGTTGTTTCGTTTTGCAACGCTTTGTTAATCATTTCGTTGGCACGTTCTTTGGTGTAGCCTTCTTCTGTTGCGTTTATATTTTTAAAATTTGCACCAATAACTTCTTCCTTGCTGCTAAAGCCATACATTTTCAGCATGGTGTCATTCACATCAATAACTTCACCAGTTTCTCCATGATGTATAAAAATTGCTTCGCTGGTTGAGTTGAAAATATCACGGTAGTTCCGCTCTCGCTCTTCGGCTAGCTGCTTGGCGGACTCAAGTTTCTGATTGGTTTCTTTTAGCACTTCGGTTAGGGTGGTTAGCTCGAAATTCTTTTCCTTCAGAATTTTTTCAATTTCCACACGTTCGGTTATTTCACGGGCAGCAGCATATATTAAATCTCCTATCGGTTGCGACCGCCATTCAAGGTAATGCCAATCACCATTTTTGTTTTTGTAACGATTAACGAAATTAATAACCTGCTCCTGGTTTGCAAGATTTTTTACTGCACCTTTTGTTGGATTAATGTCCTCAGGATGTATAAAATCAAAAAAACTTCTGTTTTCAAGTTCTTCAGGCTTGTATCCAAGGATTCTTTCCCACGAGTTATTAACTCTCACGAAGTATCCTTCGATATTTGCTATGCAAAGTAAGTCGAGTGTTAAGTTGAAAAATTCGTTGAAATTATTTGCTAAATCGCTGCCTTTCATTTTATTTTTTCAATATAACGTTCTCGATTCCTTTTAGGATACGAGAAGTGAATGGGTTAATAGAAAAAAGGTAATATTAGTTACAATTTACAAAAAATAATTGCATTGAGTTTAAATTTTTCAGACTTTTGTTATATGATAATTCGAAATGCTTAAAATACAATATTTTGAATGTGTTCAAAAATAGTTTACTTAAACCATAAAAAATAATGCTATGAATGAAAATGGATTTAACTTCTCAAAGTTTATTGATGACTCCAAGAATGTGCTGCTGAAACCCAAGGAGTTTTTCCCATCATTATCGCTCGAAGGGGGATTTGTTGAACCCATTATTAAGGCTGCTATATATGGCGCTGTTGCGGGATTTTTCTATATGATTTGGAGCTTCTTGCATGTTGGAGCCGCTGTGGGTGGTTTTTTAGGAACCTATGCAGGTGTTGGAGCGTTAGTTTTTGCCATAATAGGTGCGGTTATTGGGGTTTTTATTGGTGGAATTATTCTCCTTATTCTTTCCTCAATTTGTGGGGGAAATAATAATTTTGAAGCGAATGTTAGGGTTACCGCTTCCATTATGGTAATCTACCCTGTAAGTGCGTTTCTGGCAATATTTAGCGGACTGAATTTCTATCTGGGTGCGCTAATTGGTTTGGCAATTAATCTTTATTCGTTGTACCTAATTTACATTGCTCTTTCAACAGTGCTTGCGGCCAACGAAAAAACTGCACGAACTGTATCGTACATTTTGGCGGCGCTTCTAGTTCTGTTTCTTATTATTGGCATGGGTGCTCGAAAAGCAGCAACAACTTTTACTGGCCTCACCGAACAAAAGCTTGAGGAGAGGGTGAAGGAGCTGGAAAAAATTGGGAAGGAGCTGGAGGATGTGGCAGAGGAATCGGTTGAAATGGATGATTACTATAAACCAGAAAAGTTTCCTGCTGAAGCATGCGAAAAGTTTAAGGATGTTTTCTATGATGGCGACCCGGTTGTAAATGCTGGGAAGTTGGAAAAACTGGTTGATGCTACAATGGCAATCAAGGAGTATGAAAACACACAAACGGAGGAGATTCTTAAAACCCTTCAGGCTAACGGTTTCGAAACTGCCGAGGAGTACGTTGCCACGGCCATGCAGTCAGCCTACGGTTTTCAAACCCTTGGCGGGTTGTTTGCTATTCAGCACATTATCGATTCGCCAAAGGATGAGCAGGTTGCAGCAGAGGCATTTACTATGGATGTTGCTATGGAAGAAATGGTGAAGCAGATGGTAAATGCCGGCAAGTTTACCGAGGAGGATATGCACACGTTATATGATAACTGGAGTGTTCTGGTTGAAATGGATAAGAATACTAAGGAGTAAATTCTGTTATCTTAAAGAGATAGCTAGTTTTTTTTGTGTTTCCTTTTTGCACTTCTAGCGCAGGGTGTTGGAGTTTCTGTATCACCTGACTATTCGTTGATGCAGAGGCTCTTTTCGTGAAGTTTGGGGAGCCAAATATGCAATGTTAATTATCTCCCCTAATAAAGTTTTTTACTAATTATCAGGTTTCTCCAATCTCCTATAAGTATCAAGTTCTGGTTATGTGTAACCAGGTTGATGAAAGATTGCGTTACAACAAAAGACGATAGTATCGGTTGTAAACAACTTAATCTTCAAATAGTGCTGGTTTACAGAATAATAACCGAGAAATGATTGGCGAAACTTTTTATCTTTCTATGGGTTTGGGTGAAAAAACTTCGACAGAATCTGTGGCTCCCCCAAAATAGTTCTATCAGATTTTGAATTGGGAAAATGAACGTTGATTTTTTCTGGTAATTTTTATAGTTATATGTAGTGTCTTAAGGATTTAAGGAATAGAAAATTAGCATTTGAAATTTTTATTTGACAATATGATTTTTTCGTTTTAACTTACTCTATTGTTAAGTATCCCAAAATCTATTTTTTATTCAATTTTTGGGGTGTTATAATTCCTTGTTTGTGTTTAACTTTGGTATTTATGGTTTTCTTTAATTATACCCTAGCCTTTTTTGGTGTTTTTTGATTGTTGACCATTTCAAAAAAGCATTACGAATGAGAACCATATTGTCTATGCTTGTCTTTCTATCGTTGGTAGGTTGTTCAAAAACCAGGATCGACTTTGAAAGAGCAAGTTTGGTGGTAGGTGACCAAAAATTTGAGTTGCTTACGGCTAATGAATTGTATGTAAATTGTTTAAGTACAAAAGAAGACTGCCTGGTAAATATTTTCAATGTTATTGAAAACGAATTTAAGGAGGGAGCAGAATACCCATTTATCCTGAAATCAGTAAAATATGAAATTGAACCTAACAATGAGTTGAATGAATTTCTAGTTAAGTTGCGAAATATCGACTTTAAAGAAATGCTTGAACCTTCCTTACGAAAAATAGTGACTGAGTTACCTGGTCCTGATACGAAAATATTGTTTATTCCGGCGAATCCTGTTCATGCTGCCTTTTACCGAAAGTATCAAATTAGCGTAACAGCCATAACGGTTGGCGCTGGGAAAATAATTGTTTCAATTGACCCAATTTCAAATAATTGGGAAAAACAATTGCCCTATGTTCTTGCTCACGAATATCATCATAGTGTTTGGACATCTAAGAACTTCAAAACAATAGATTTCACACCTTTGGAATACCTCGTCTTTGAGGGTAGAGCTGATTCATTTGCAAAGCATCTTTTCCCAAATATAAATAGTCCATGGACACATATTATTGGGAAAGATGATGAAAAAAAGGTTTGGAGTATTATTAAGCCAGAATTATTAAAACATGGCACTGTAATGAACGATTTAATGATGATCGGGAATAACGAAATTCCATATTGTAGTGGATATACAATTGGGTTTAATATTGTTGAAGAGTTTAAAATGAACTATCCTGAAATACATGATAGTGTATTGATTGATTTTGAACCCGATAAAATATTAGCGATGAGTTTGTATGATAATTAACGAATACCAACGAATAGCTTATTGCGTATGGATGTATGATATAAACTTAATAATCAAGATATTAGCCGATTAGTGATTGTTTTGTGATCCCTTGAAAAGCTGCAAAAAAACGATAGAACAATAATACTATAAAATTGAAGGCATGAAAAGGATAATTTTAACCATTTTTGAGATCTTGCTATTCGTAAGCGTGTACTCTCAATCCTCCGACGGCTTCAGCTACCAGGCTGTAATCCGCGATGAAAATGGAAATCCAATTTCCAATCAAAATGTAGGGGTTCGCATTACCCTTCAGGATGCGTCTGCTACAACAAGTTACTATATAGAAATTCATTCTACTACCACATCTCCGCAGGGAGTGGTTTCGTTAACGGTTGGAGGTGGAACTGCTGAGTCGGGAGAATTTGCGACAGTTCCATGGTCAAGCGGAAATATACGAATGAAAGTTGAGGTTGACCCTTCTGGTGGAACAGCGTATATTGAGTTAGGAGTTACGCCACTAAAGTCAGTTCCATATGCTTTTTTTGCCGCCAGTGGTAACCCTGGGCCACAGGGTGAAACAGGTGCTGATGGCCTTTCAGCATACCAAATCTGGCTGGCCCTTGGAAATACCGGTGCTGAGGCCGATTTTCTCGCTTCACTGGTTGGCTCTGAGGGAAAGTCAGCATACGAGGTTTGGTTAGAGGAAGGAAATTCAGGAACCATTCAGGAATTTCTTGATTCCCTAAAGGGAAATGCTGGTGAGGCGGGAACCGATGGCCTATCAGCTTACGGAGTATGGCTGGAGCTAGGGAACACTGGCACTGAGGATGACTTTATTGCCTCACTGGCTGGTACGCCAGGAGTTGATGGAAAATCGGCGTACAATTTATGGATTGACGAGGGGAATACAGGAACAGTTTCTGACTTTATAGCATCGCTTAAGGGCAGCCAAGGGGAAGCTGGGGTTGGTGTTGAATCAACGGTTGGTAATGGTGATGGAACATTCACCATTAACTATTCTGATGGAACCTCATTTACTACAGCAAATTTAACAGGTCCCGAGGGGCCTATGGGTGCTAGCTTATTTAATAGGGGAGGTTGGATTCTGAATGAAACATACAACCCAAACGATTATGTTTTCGCTCCGTCTTCAGCTAACCCTTTGGTGTCTTCTGTTTGGATTGTTAAATCTCAAAGTAGTTTCGTTTCGAGTAACGAACCTTCACTAGATACTGAGAAATGGATCGAATTAAGTGCAATTCAAGGAGAGAAAGGTGAGTCTGGGATTTCTCTGAATTGGATTGGTTCTTTGGAAACAGAACCCCTTAACCCTTTGGTAAACGATGCCTACTACGATATAGGTCAAAAAAAATCGTATGTATACAATGGGTTTGGTTGGAGTCAAATTGCACAGGATGGATTGGAGGGGCCTCAGGGCGAAATCGGGCCTCAAGGTACTCAGGGGCCTGTTGGCCCTCAGGGGCCTCAAGGAGAGCCAGGTACTGGGCTCGTAAACAAGGGTAATTGGGTAACTGGAACTTACTACAATTCCGGAGAATATGTGTTTGCTGAATCTATTGAAAATCCTGCTGTTAATTCAATGTTTATTTGTCAAACTAATGGCTACTTGTCTGAAATAGCACCAAATATTGATGGTGATAATTGGGTAGAGTTCGAAGCACCAGAAGGTCCTCAGGGCGACCCAGGT
>DAOSWM010000038.1:26290-29399 GCA_035380045.1 Tenuifilaceae bacterium
AGGTCCTCAGGGCGACCCAGGTACTTCAATTAATTGGTTAGGTTCGTTGGATGTTGAACCCGAAACCCCTGAACATAACGATGCGTATTATAGCACCATCGAAAAAAAATCATATATCTTCGATGGCGTGCTATGGCAAATTCTTGCTCAGGATGGAGGGGTTGGCCCTCAGGGTTCGATAGGGCCTGAAGGACCCCAAGGTCCACAGGGCGAAACTGGAGCCACAGGTTCTCAGGGGCCTGAAGGGCCACAGGGAGCCACAGGGCCACAGGGAGCACAGGGACCAAAAGGAGATACTGGCTCACAGGGTTTACCCGGACTTCCCATCGACTGGTTAGGCGAGTTTGAATCGGCTCCCACTTCCCCAAGTTTGAATCAAGCCTACTATAATACAACCGACGGCATTTCTTATGTATGGACTAGCGAGGGCTGGGATGTAATGGCAAAGGATGGGATTCAGGGACCACAGGGAGCTGTCGGGCCACAGGGTCCGCAGGGTTCCAAAGGTGATACGGGAGATACTGGCCCACAGGGAGCCCCCGGTGCCGATGGAGTATCGTTATCTTGGCTGGGAACCTTCACTAGTTTTCCTATATCACCCTCTGAAAACGAGGCGTTTTATAACCAAACCCTTGGCAAGTCGTACATCTGGGATGGCGATTCGTGGGAATTAATTACTCAGGATGGTTTGCAAGGGATTCAGGGGCCAGTTGGGCCACAAGGCCCGCAAGGACCAGAGGGAGAGCCTGGTACTGGGCTTGTCAACCAGGGGAATTGGGTTTCAGGTACGTTATACGATTCGGGCGACTACGTTTTTGCAGAATCGTCCACAACACCGGGGGTGAACTCAATGTTCATCTGTGAGACTGATGCCTATACTTCAACAACAGAACCGAAGGATGATGGAGCAAATTGGGTGGAATTTCAGGCTCCAGAAGGACCGCAGGGTCCACAAGGTGAAACTGGTCCTGCCGGCCCACAGGGAAATCCTGGCGTGTCGGTGCAGTGGCTGGGTGAACTGGCCAGTGCTCCGGTTAGCCCAACAGTTAATCAGGCTTACTACAACACAACCGATGGCAAGTCCTACGTATACAACGGCTCTACTTGGAGCATTATAGCGCAGGATGGCACCGTTGGTCCCGAGGGCCCAGTTGTGAGTGGAACCTCTGGCCAAATGCTGGTACACAATGGTACTAGCTGGACTGCCAGCTCGAATGTATTCACCGATGGTTCACAGAACGTGGGAGTTGGCACAACCTCACCAACAGCGAAGTTAGATGTAAACGGAACCATTCGAATTAGAGGCGGTTACCCATCTTCTGGGATGGTCCTTACGTCTGATGGTACAGGGTTAGGCAGCTGGCAGGCTCCCTCTTACAGTAACTGGACAGTTTCAGGAAACAATATCTACAATAGCAACTCAGGATTTGTTGGAATTAACATGGCTACCACCGATATGCAGAGCAATTTGGTTGTTAGGCAAACTGCAAGTCCAATGTCGGGTAATCGAATTCTTCTAAATAGCCTTGCTGCCGATTTCAGGCAGAATACTGCTAGCAATGGATACGCATCTGGGATAAAGTTTACTTTGGGAAATACTAGTGCCTATACCGGTACAGCTGCCATTGTTGCCGAGAGAACCGGCAGCTGGTCACAGGGTAGGCTCCACTTTGCAGTAAACGATGTAGGAGCTTCGGGAAAAGCAGACATTCCCATAGCTATGACCATTGATGGTCCTAGTGGAGGGAAGGTAGGTATTGGAACCCTTACACCTACTGAGCAGCTTGATGTCCAGGGAAACATAAAAGCTAGCGGAGCACTTATTGGGCAGAGTTTACAAGTAGGAACTCCAGTTGTAGATCCAGAATCCCCATTATTTGTGGTTCGAAACAGTAACAACGAAATCGTATTTGCTGTATACGAAAGCGGTGTACGAATGTACGTAGCTAGTGATGTAGGTAAGGCTGGCAGCAAGGGCGGTTTCGCCGTGGGCGGTTTAACCCAGAGCAAGGCAGGAGAAGAGTACTTCCGAGTAACCCCCGACAGTGTTCGTATCTATATTGATACAACAACCACAGTTACAAAGAGCGGTAGCAAGGGCGGTTTCGCCGTGGGCGGTTTAACCCAGAGCAAGGGCTTACCCTACGATTTAATGAAAGTTACAGGATATAGTACACGTATTTATGTAGATGGGGGAGCCGCAAAGAGTGGGAGTAAAGGAGGTTTCGCTGTTGGGGGTTTAACCCAAAGTAAATTAGCTTCTTCCGATTTCCTATACATTAGTCCCGATAGCGCTCGTATTTACATTGATGATGATCCCTTAGGTAAAAGCGGAAGCAAAGGAGGCTTTGCTGTGGGTGGGCTAACCCAAAGTAAAGGAATAGCTGAAGACTACCTTCGCATTACCCGCGATAGTTCAAGGATATATGTTAATACTTCCCCTACAAAATCGGGGAGCAAGGGTGGTTTCGCCGTAGGTGGTCTTACTCAGAGCAAGGGAATTGAAGATAGGTTTATGGACATTACTCCCGAGAATTACCTTATTGGTCAGCAAGCGGGATTATTGCTTAACAATGGTCAGTATAACTCATTTATGGGATATCAAGCAGGTCGTAATGTAACTGATGGAAGTAAGAATGTTTATATTGGAACTGACGCAGGAATGAATAATAGTTTAGGTAATGAAAATATTTTTATCGGATACCGTACAGGTGCAGTTGGCGGTGCTGGGAATTTGAATACTTTCCTAGGTTTAGAGGCAGGGTTAGAAAATACCGGAGACGACAACACCTTTATTGGTTACCATGCTGGGTGGACTCACCAAAACAAAGGAGGGAATGTATACTTAGGTAGTAAAGCCGGAGAGAATTCTACCTACGGAGAGCAGAACGTTTTTATTGGTGAATCGGCCGGGCAAAAAACAACCTATGGTCATAAAAATGTGTTTATTGGGTTTCAGTCTGGGTTTAATAACACAGGTAGTTCTACTTTAGAATACTATGGGAGTTACAATGTTTTCCTAGGAAATCAGAGTGGGTTTACAAATTCTACTGGCCGTTACAATGTGTTTTTAGGAAACTTAAGTGGGTATAGTAATATTTCTGGATAC
>DAOSWM010000039.1:0-28881 GCA_035380045.1 Tenuifilaceae bacterium
ACTTGGAATTTGGTGCTTGGAATTTGGTGCTTTATTTTACCTATCTAACCATTCCTTAAACTCAGCAACTTTTTCGCGGCTAACAATTATATCCTCTTCGGTTTGCACATTGAGTTTTAGCTTTAACCGGCTTCCGGAGTAGGAAATAATATCGGAAATTGACGAAAGAGAAACGATATGTTTGCGGCTTACCCTGAAAAAATCAGTTGGATTTAGCATTGCTAAAATCGTATCCAGCGAATTATCTATTCCATAATCGCGACCTGTTTTTACTCTAATAAACGAACTTTTTTCGCTGCTATAAATTAACGCGATTTCCTCTACTGGTATCATTCGAATATGCTCGCCAACTTTTACTACGAATCTGGTTTTGTAGGTATTTGTTAGCATAGCTAACGCTCGCTCAATGGCATCACTATCAAAAGCTTTTACTTTTTTTGTAAAACCTTTCTGAAACTTTTCAATTGCAATTTTCAGTTCCGTTTCATCGATAGGTTTTAGCAGGTAATCGATGCTGTTAACTTTAAATGCTTTTATTGCGTACTCGTTGAAAGCAGTTGTAAAAATTACAGGAAATTCAACCTGAACCTGCTCAAAAATTTCGAAGCTGAGTCCATCAGCTAGCTGAATATCAAAGAAAGCCAAATCGGGATGTTCACTGGCGTTAAGCCACTTTACCGCTGATGAAACTGAATCGAAGGTTACCAAATGTTCCAAGTCGGGTGAAACATTCGAAATCATCCTTTTCAGCCGTTCGGCTGTGGGTTTCTCGTCCTCGGTAATAATGTATTTCATAAATTTTACTTTAACTTATCGCTACCTATTATTGGAGTTTTGACTGTATAGTACTCACTATCAACAATAATCTCCATTTTTTTGTCTGACAAAAACTCGTACCGTTTGCTTATTGTATTTAACCCAATTCCGCCAGAGTCCAGAATGGTTTTACGCTTTTGAAGGTTGTTCTGCACAATAATGTAGTTGTCTTCCCGCCACACTTTAACGGTTAGGGGTTTTTCGTTAGATATTACGTTGTGCTTAAAGCAGTTTTCGAGTAAAATTTGAAGCGAAAGCGGTATTATTAAACCCGATGTTTCGTTAACATCAATATCAACCTTTAAATTTTCACCGTGCCTAATTTGATGGAGAAATGTAAACGATTTTATGAATCGAATCTCTTCGTCAATCGCAACCAACTCTTTCTCCCGCTGTTCCAAAACGTAGCGATAAATGTTCGAGAACTGCTGAATAAATTCCTTGGCTTTTGCAGGATCGGAATCGACAAGTGAGCTCAGTACGCTTAAGCTGTTGAACAGGAAGTGCGGATTTACGTTACTTTTTAGCGCATCGTATCGAAGCTGGATTGTTTCCTGCTTCAACTTCTCCTCGTTAATAATTGAAACTCTCCACCATTTAAAGAACTGTACAAAATAGAATAGTACTGTAATGAAAAGCGAAATAATGAATGTTACCGCCATCTGAGGAAAAATCCAATCGAAATTCTCTTGGATTTTTACCTTGTAAATTGTTTGAAATACGTAGAAGTAAACTGCAAAAATTGCTATTCCTGTATAAACAATCGATAGGATTAGATCCATCGAAAGTGTTAGCTTCGGGTTCTTATTCCAGGGGAATTTCTTGCTGTTAAACCAGCCAATAAACTGGTTGCCCTTCCAAATTGAAATTGCCAACAGGAATCCGAACTGTGTGTTCTTAAGGAATGTATGAATATCACTAAAAAGCCTATTACCCATAAAGAAGTAAACAACCACAATGCTCAATGTGTAGGCCAAAAGTAAATCCCTAGCCTGTTGTACTGAAAACCGAACCCACTTATTATTTGTCATATAATTACTTTTCGCAAATTCATTAATAAGCCAAAATTACAACTTAATACTTTATATAGCCTTAGTTGGACAAACGCTTCTACAATCGGTGCAAAGTATGCACTCCGGGTGATTAATCTTTTTCCCTTCTTTGATGTAACTCATCACATCAATGCCCATGGGGCAAATTTTGTTACATGCGCCACACTCGATACATTGATTTCCTGTAGGTTTGATTTTAATCAAACTTACGCTGCTTGATGGAATCATTACAAGTGAAACCGGGCAAAGATGTTTACAGAAGAATCGTTTATCAGAGAATATAAATGCCAGAGGAACTGCAAGTAGGTAGTAAATTCCATTCCCAACAAACATCCAGTACATTTCCCGTTTATTGATGTAGTTATGTATTACATCGTAGTTTAGTGCAAAAACCAGATACACAGGAATTAGAATTGAAATTGCTAAAGTTAAAAATCGTAAATGCTTTAATTTTGGTGAAACTTTTTGAGGTGAACTTTTTATTGGAAGCCAGTCGAGAACAGCTGCAGTCCAGCAAGCCCAACCGCAGAAACCTCTTCCCCAAATAAGCGGCCCGAGAATTTTTGCAATCAAATAGTGAATAAATCCTTTCCCAAAAAATCCAATCAATACAATAAGTACAATTCCCTCCAGCTGAAAATTCTCCCTGTTAACTATTGGAACAAAAAGGAGTAAGCAAGGAAGAATCATCAGGATTGATACTTTGCGCCCAATAATTTGCTTCTTCCCTTTTTGCGAAGCGCGAATTATCATTCCAACCGTAATGGAAAAGCCAATCCATGGAAAAATTACCCAGAATCCCCACCATCTTAAAATGAATTCTAAAAGAGTTGCTACAGAAAGACCAATAATGAGAGGTAGAAACTTTTTCATTGGAAGAATTTTTTGAATGAAGAAACTTAGAAATATAAGAATTTTTCGTGGTAAAAGTAAACTCGCCATTGGTAACCTAGTAATCTAGCAACACAATGACGAGTTTTATACTACTTTATTGGTTTTCTGCACTACATCTTTCAATCATTCGCTGGTTACTTTTGGCTCCCCACTTTGGGTCAATGCCATCTTTCCCATTTTCTTTTTCGAAATTCTCTTTTGCTGCCAGAAACTTTGGAAGCGCATTTTTGCTTCCCCCACCAAACATTTTGGGTGTAAAGTAAATGTTCTGTGCCAGAAGGAAACCCGCTCTCGGGTTATTTGGGTTTTCGCTTACAGCTTTCTCAAGAACTTCAGCAGCTTTCTGCGAGTAGCTCATCCCACGCATGGGGCTAACTTGGATTCTTCCCTGATATAAAAATCCTTGCAGTGCAAAAAGTTCCGACTTATCTCCGCCAAGTTCCAATGCTTTATCAATACTTTTTTGAGCTTGATCGAGAATTGCATCCTTCTTATCGCCATCTTTTTCCCAGAAGCTGGAGTTAATTTGAGTGAATGCCAAGTAGTAGAACGATTCCCACCTGTTTCCTTCGGCAACAGAAATTCGCTCAAACCGGCTGACAACATTCTGCATATCAACTTGGGTTTTAGCGCTATCATATAATGCTAGCGTTTCCTTAATTGCGCTTTCAAAGTTTGGCTTCTGAGCCATTACGTTTCCTAACATGGTTAGGGCTGCTGCGATGATAATTAGTTTTTTCATTTTCTTGATTTTTAAAGTTATTTATTGACTAAGAATGGAACGCAGATGACACCGATATAACAGATTTACACAGAATAAATCAGCGATTATCCGCTTAATCAGCGTCATCAGCGTTCTATAGGGTAATGAATATTCCTACAAAGTAAAATCTCTTACTTTCCGATTTAACCGGAAATGCTTCGTAAATTCCTTCCTCGTTTGGTTTACTGTAGTATCGGTAGCCAAAAATATTATCGCGTCCTAAGAGATTATTTACAGACATATAAATGATGGTTGGCTTTTTGAAGATTGTGGTTAAGTGACTACAGTTTAAACTTATATCGTTGTAGTAGGGAGTTTTTCCATCCATAAATTTATCGCTGTTTGGGTTGTTGTATGGACGTCCACTGGCAAAAGTAACCGACATACCGAATTGTGTAGTAATACTTTGCACCCACTTTTTCCCTACAAAACTTGCTGTATGTTCTGGGGCAAAGTGCGGTGTTACCATTTCGGGATAATCGCGGTATTTTCGCTTCGAATCAACGTAGGAGTATGAAAACCAGTACTCAAAACTTTTGAAAGTTCTTCTATCGCGGAAGAAAACATCAACTCCTTGAGAATAACCGCTTCCTGAGTTTGAGTACAAATCGCCATTCCAAAATTCTGTGGAATTGTAGGTTACCAAATCCTTATAATCTTTCCTGTACCCTTCAACCCTAAGAATCCTGTCGCTTCGCTCCCATTGATAGTTTACAATGTAGTGGTTAGCCTGCTCAAAGTTGAGCGAGTGAGTAAATCGAAGTAATGTTTCCTCGGGAGTTTGGTAAAAGTTTCCGTAGGCAATTGAAACCTGCGCCGATTTTGTAAGTTTTACTGCTGCTGAGAATCGTGCTGCTATGTTATAGTCGTTGAGTAAGGTGCTGTACTCTGAGCGAACTCCGGCACGAACAGCTAGGAAATCAAGAGGACGAAATTCTGTTTCGGCAAATGCTGCAGAACCAAAATCGTTGAATATGCTGTTATTGTGGAAAAGTGTAGTATCAACAAAGTAATCCTGGTTGTAGTGATTGTAAGTTTCTTCAGCGCCAAATATCAACGATACGTTGTTTGTGAAATTCTTTTTGAGTACAAGTTTTGCTTGCGCATTGTTATTTCCCTCATCAATGTTAAAACTTTCCATATCCAACTTGTTTTTATCGTAGGTAAAAGCAACACCGCTTTTAAGAATCCAACCATTGCCCAAATCGTCGCTGTATGAAATATTGGTGTAACTATTCTTATTTGCAATTGCAATATTGGCCATTGATCCGGGAATGGATAAATCTGGATATTCCAATCCAAATCGTGTTCCCGAGAAAGTGCTGAATGCTTTCAGTATTCCGCTCTCAGAAACTTTCTGACGAAAAGTAAATGTTGTTCCTACCGACTCCGGATACTGATTCATGCTGAATTTGCTTGGGACTAACTGAAAGTACGGAGTGAGATTTGTGTAATCAACTCCAAATGAAGCAGCAGTTTTATCACCTTTCACTGTTTGCGAAACGCCTCCACCAACAGTCATAATTGAAACATCGGTTTGAGTTTGCTGGGGAAATGAGTTTGTATTCAAAATCAACGCTGATGAAAGTGCCTGTCCGTATTCAGCCGAATATCCACCAGTACTAAAGGTTGTTCCGGTAAAAAGAAAAGGTGAAAATCTTCCACGGCTCGGCAAATCGGGAACGTTGGAACTGTAAGGTTTTTTCGAAAGCAACCCGTCGATAAACGTTTTGGTTTCGTAACCATCGCCTCCGCGAACAAAGAGTCGTCCATCTTCGCCAACAGTTGCAGTTCCTGGTAACGCAGTTAGCGCTCCGTATATATCACCGGTAGCACTGGGAGTTGTAACAATATCCAATGGTTGGAGAGTAACACTGCGTTTACGATCGGCAGTTTCGTATGTTCCTGCAGTTATTACAACATCTCCCAAACGATTCGATTCATCTTTAAGTTTGAAAACTACTTCAACACCTTTCCCTGTAATTTCAACCTCCTTCTCCTGAAGAGCAAATCCAATAAAAGTTGCAACAAGAGTTTGATTTCCTGTAAGAGAAGTCTTGAAAGAAAATGAACCGTCGTCGGTTGCAGCAGTTCCATCGTAGGAACCTTTTACAAAAACATTGGCTCCGGTTAGCGGTTCGCCTTTCGAATCGGTTACTTTGCCTTTAATTGTTGTTTGTCCTATCGAAACAAAAAACGAAAGAAGAAGTGCTGCTAGTAGTATTGTTCTCATGGTTTTATTTTTGCTACAAAGATTGCTTAACCCCTTTCAGCAAGATTTACTTTTGTTGCTATCCAATTGACTTATCTTGCTTTCTGCAGCAAAATTGAGAACGATAAACGCGTTTAAAAATAAAAACCCGATGAGCTGTCGCTTCATCGGGCTGAATTGTTGTTATTGCACCACTAATCGTGTAGGAGTTAATCCCATTCTATAACTATCCTGGTAACTAAGTCATCACCCGACACCTCATCGATAACCTCTATTCGCAAAGCCGATTTTAGCGTTATCTCAAGGGTTTGCTCAACCCATCCGGCAATACGGTGCATAATAAGCTTTTCGCTAACATGAAACTTAGAAAGTTCAATAACACATCGCTTATCCTTACTTTCAACTACCTTAATATCAGACGGTTTGTAATAAGCAGAAAAAATACTGGATGCACGGCTCAGCACGAAGTGTGGGCTACTTACGCGTATGAAAATTTTATAAATTCCCTTTAAGGCAACATCTGCGCTATACCTTCCAAGAAGAAGTGCAGCTTTAACATGATTCCCATCGTAAAATAGGTCACCAACCATTTGAGTTGGAATTATCACCGAATCGATTAGGTTGTACCAACTTGTAGCATATATAGGTTGTTCGAAAATTTTTCTTGACGATTCGGGCATCGATTGGAGCCACTCCAGAAAATGTCCCGGAAACTTCTCTTTTACAAAGTCTGGAGTTGTTTTTACAGCAGTTCCTTTTATTTCCATTTGGTATGGTTTATATGGATTTACTATCACAAAGATATAAAAATACTTTAACACCCATTTCAGAATATTTTTTTGGTAAATTCATAAAGAAATAACACTGGTGACGAAAATCACCTTTCCTCTAAAGTAATCATTATCAAAAAAATTGTTAAATCTTAAATTACCAAATACTAAAATGTTTTAGATTATTGTTAAACTTGTGCAACTCAACAGAAATAAAAACGTAAATAACGTTTATAAATGTTTCTGATGCAGTGACATTATTTAAAAAATCAACATCTAACCATTAAATGAAGGGAACCCGCTTTAAATTAACAATTCTTGCAATATGCCTAGTATTGTTCCCCTTCTACATCCTGGCAAATAAGTCGTTAAATCTAGAACATATTGAATCGGATAGTATCGATTTTTCTATTGATTCACTTGAACATATTATTACCAGAACATACGATTTATATTATATCTACGACCTTTCTTTATCGGTAAGTTATGCCGAAAAGGCAATGAAATCGTTCGAGAGGCAAGGTATTCTGGATGCTGTTGTACAGATGCTATACGTTCAGGGAAACCTTTACCGGTTCGACAACCAGCATGATAAAGCCTTAAACTTTTTTCTTCTTGCTCTCGATAACTATAGAACGCTAAATAACAAGAAAGGCGAATCGGCTACTCTTAACCAAATTGGTTCCATTTACAGGTTGCAGGGAAACTATCCTGGCGCTTTGGAATACTTCTTTTCAAGTTTGAAAATAGCTAACGAAACTCAAGACTCATTGAGCATTGCCAGCGTTTTAAATAGTATTGGTATTGTTTACTTCTACCAAAAAAACTACGATAAAGCTCTCGACTACTACAAGCAATCGCTGAACTACGAGCTCTTAAAAAACGATGAATATGGCATTTCCGTTTCATACATTAACATTGGCGAAGTGTACCAGCATAAGGGAGATTTAAAACAAGCTCTCGACTACTATCTTCGCGCTCTGATTCTTGCAAAAAAGCATCAGGAAAAAGACGAGGACAAGGATGGGGTCGGAATCCTTTACAACGAAATTGGTTCCATATACAGTCAACTAAGCGATATAAACCTGGGATCAACATACCTGAATAAAGCCCTACAGATATTTAGCGAGATTGACAACAAGCAGAGGCTAGCAGAATGCTACGTCAACCTAGGAAAGTTAGAAAAGAATACCAAGCACTTTAATAAAGCGATAAAGCATTTTAACAAATCACTCGATTACGCAATCTCAATCAATGCTTTGGATCTAGTTGCAGAATCGAACAGGTTGCTTAGCGAAATATACGAGCAGCAGGGAAACCAAACTAAAGCTTATAGCCATTACAAGAAATACATTCAGACCCGCGATAGCCTCTTCAACGAGGATAACACAAAAAAATCGGTTCAAGCTGAAATGCTATACCATTTCGAGAAACAGATTCATGAATCGAAACTTGAACAAGCCCGAAAGGATGCCATGGCCAAAGAGTTTGTTAGGCGGCAACGCTTAATGCAAAACTTAATGGCAATAATTGTTCTCATGCTTATTGTGGTTGTAGCTGTAGTTTACAATGCATTTAAAAGTAAGCAAAAAGTAAACGAGAAGCTGCGGATGCAGCAGGATGAAATAGTTGAGAAAAACGAGGAGCTGCTTCAACAGCAGGAAGAAATTCTGGCTCAACGCGACGAGATTGAGAATAAGAACCACTACCTTGAGCAAACCCAGAAGATTATTGAAGCTAAAAACGATCGTATAATTAGTAGCATTGAGTACGCTCAAACCATTCAGGAAGCCATTCTCCCTAACGAGGAGCAGCTTACGCAATATTTTCCCGATCACATGGTTATTTTTCTTCCAAAGGATATCGTTTCGGGCGATTTTTACTGGTTCAGCTCCATTGATAACCTGCTGTATGCAGCAGTAATTGATTGTACTGGTCATGGTGTTCCCGGCTCATTTATGTCGCTCATTGGTAACACCATGCTAAACCAAATAATAAACGAATGGCAAACACGCGATCCGGGACTGATTCTTGAGTTAATGCACCTCCAGGTACGAAAAGCTTTAAAGCAGGATAACACAAACAGCAAAGCTCACGCCAGCATGGACATTTGCCTTGTTACCATTGATCCCCAAAAAGGTGTAGGAACCTTTGCCGGCGCCAGCAGGCCACTCTACCTGTTTCAGAATAATACCTACAAAAAAATAAGTGGCGACTGCCGTTCGGTTGGAGGTTACCAGCGTGAAAGCAAGCGATACTTCACCAATTTTGACTTTGACATTACCAAACCCACAACCATCTACCTAACAACCGATGGATTCGCTGACCAGATGAACAGTAACGTAAGAAAGTATGGCACTAGAAGGCTAATAAAACTGCTTCAGGATATCCATAACGAACCCATGGCCAAACAAAAGGAAATCCTCCTGACCGAATACCATAATCACAAAAAGGATGCTGAACAGATTGATGATATCTGCATTTTAGGTTTAAAGGTTTAATTCAACCTTCTATATATGTAAAGGGCCATCGAAACCAACTGGAATTCCCAGCTGCATCCAAATAAAAAGTAGCACAATCCAAAGAAGTAAAAACAGCAGGGTGTAAGGAATCATTAATGAAATAATGGTTCCAATACCATACTTCTCGTCATACTTCTCGGCGTAGGTTACAATTAGCGCAAAGTAGCTCATCATTGGGGTAATAACGTTCGTTACCGAATCGCCTATGCGAAAAGCAGCCTGGGTTAAACCCGGATGATAGCCTAAAAGCATGAACATTGGGATAAAAACCGGCGCCATAATGGCCCACTTTGCCGATGCGCTTCCCATAAACATATTAATTATTGCTGCTAGCAGCACGAAAGAAATCATAAGAGGTACTCCGGTTAAGCCGATGCTGCTCAAACCTTCTGCACCATTTATTGCCACAATTAAACCAATATTGCTGTAACGGAAAAAGTAAACAAACTGCGCTGCAAAAAAAACTAGTACAATGTATGCAGCCAAACCCTTCATTGAATGGGTCATGTGTTTTACCACATCCTTATCGTTCTTTATTGTCCCAACCACCGCACCATACACTAAGCCTGGAACGAAAAAAATAAGCAGCAAAACAAAGATTATTCCATCCATAAATGGAGAATGAAGAACGCTGCCATTTTCAGGGTTTCTAAGAATTCCACTGGCAGGAATTATCATAATGCAAATAACTACAATGAGCGCTAAAATGCTCCAACCCGCGTAGCGTAGTCCTTTCTTCTCAATGGGTTTAAGTTCAACGGCCTGGAGTTTTTCAACATCGCCACTGTAGGTTCCCAGACGAGGTTCAACAATCTTCTCGGTAATCCAAGTTCCGGCTATAACAATCATTATTGCTGAGGCTACCATAAAGAAGTAGTTAACAAGCGGGTTTATAACCATTTCGGGGTCAAGAATCTGCGCAGCAGAAGTTGAAAGACCCGCTAAAATTGGATCGACCGACCCAATAAGGAAATTGGAACCAAATCCTGCGCTAACGCCGCAGAATGCCGCTGCAAAACCAGCCATGGGATGGCGTCCTAGAGCATGAAATATCATAGCGCCAAGAGGAATAAGTATTACGTAGCCAACCTCGGATGCTAGGTGAGAAAAAATACCAGCGATGATAATTGCGGCTGTTATCAACCTTTTTGGCGCTCCCAGCACAAGCTGCCGAACTAAAACGGTGAATAACCCGGAGCCCTCGGCAACTCCAATACCTATCATTACAACCAGAACCAAACCGAGGGGAGGAAACTCAACGAAATTGTGCTCAATATTCTGAAAAATCCACCGAATACCATCGGCACTAAGCAGGTTATTTGCTTTTATTACAGAATTATCAACGGGGTGAATGGCAGAGTAGTTTAAAACTGTGGCAAGCCACGATGCCAACATTACAATAAGGGCAAGTATAACAAACAGGGTTGCCGGGTGGGGCAGCTTATTACCTGCTACCTCGATGTAGTTTAAAGTACGAACCAATAGTTTCGACGAAATACCACTCGCTTTTTTTGAAAAATTCTTCATTGCTTAAACCTCCATTTTTTTATTTACACGAAGGGCAAAAATAGAAGAATATTTTTAAGGGCATAAGCCAAAACAGAATTGTTGGAACTAATAATTCCTACTTTTATGGAATTTTCAATTTCTTTTTATATTGAATAAACTAAAAAGCAATTACCCATGAAGACATTGCCTTTCAGCGACAAAACCATTGAGGGAATAGCCATCAAACATTCGTTACCCAAAGTCAATCTTACAAACGACATATATCTTGATCTAATTGAGGATGTTATATCACAGCAACTTTCGGGGAAGGTAGCCAGCGTAATTTTCAGTCGTTTCCTCGATTTATTCCCAAATCGATATCCTGATGCTATTCTACTTAGTAAAACTGAAATTGAGATTCTTCGAAAAGTGGGACTCTCAAATTCAAAGGCAAACTATGTAAAAAATATTGCAGAGTTTTCTCTAAAAGAGGATTTGTCATTCAACCGAATCAACTCATTGCCCGACAATGAAATTGTAAAGCTAATTACGCAAATAAAGGGCGTTGGAATTTGGACAGCCCAAATGGTTCTGATCTTCTCTCTGAACCGACCCGATGTTTTTCCGGTTGGCGATTTGGCAATACAGCAGGGAATGAAAAAACTCTACAATATTCAGGAAACTGGGAAAGATTTAATTTCTAAAATTATTTCAATTTCAGATAGTTGGATTCCTTATAGAACCATCGGAACAAGATATGTATGGCTATACGTAAATATGCTAAAAGACCAGAAAATTAGATTTTAAACCTTTACCTACTAATTCTTGCTTCCAAATCCTTTTTATATGTTTGACCAATTGGGATTTCAGTGTTTAGTATGAATATTCTGTTCCCTTCAATCTTATCAATTTTATTAACTGCAACCATGTACGATTTATGAACTCTAATAAAATCCTCTTTTGGTAGTTTACTCTCAATTTCATGCATCTTTTCGTAAACCATCAACTTTTTATCAAGCAAGTAAATTTTTATGTAGTTTCCATATGCTTCAAAGTAGCATACTTCTGATAAGTTTACCTTATGAGTTGCCCTATCAACTTTAATGAATATATGATCAGTCTTTGTTTCTGAAGAATCAATCCTTGGAGTTTTCTCTTTTTCTTCACTGTTTACAACTTTATTTATTGCCTTTAAAAACCGTTCGAATGAGAATGGTTTAAGCAAATAATCAATAACGCTATACTCGTAACTTTCCACTGCAAACTCTGAGTATGCTGTTGTAATAATCACTTTAGGAGGTTTTTGTAAGGTTTTCAACATTTCCAACCCTGTAAAATCGGGCATATTAATATCCAAAAACATTATATCAATATGGTTATTATGCAGATACGAAACAGCATCGAAAGCGTTGTAACACTGATGAGCAAGTTCTAGTGATGATATTTTTTTTATAAATTTCTCAAGCACGCTACGAGCAAAAGGCTCATCGTCAACAATTAAGCACTTAAATGTTTCCATGATTAGGATTTTTAAGTTCTAACTCTAAATAAACCTGAAAACTTCTTCTTTCTTCCGAAATCTTCATTTTATATTTCTCATGATACAGTAAATCGAGTCTTCTTTTTACATTCTCAAGACCAATTCCCGATTTTTTTACATTTTCAACAATAGGTGGAATTGTGTTGCTGATTTCAAATTTTAATAAATTATCGGTACAATCTATGGCCACATCCAGCTTAAACTCCTTTGATTTGGAATTCACTCCATGCTTAAAGCTATTTTCAACAAACGCAATTAAAAGCAATGGTGCAATATACTGACCAGATAGATTTCCCTTTTTTGAAATGTTAATCTCCTTGGGAATGCTTAGCCTTATTTTTTCAAGCTCAATATAATCTTCAATATATTCGATTTCTTTATCAAGGTTAACAAATTTGATTTTTGAACTTTCAAGAATGTATCGCATTAAGCGGGATAATTTCAGCACAATATCAGGTAACTCATCTGATTTATCCAAGGCCATCGCATAAATATTGTTCAACGTATTGAATAAAAAATGAGGATTTACCTGAAGTTTCAGCATATCTAACTCCGCCTGAATTTGTTTCGATTCTGCTATCGATACTTTTGCTTGCTCTTTTTGAAGTTGTATTTGCTGAACAATAAATTTTTTAAGATACTTCAAGCCTGTAAACACACCAATAAAAACAAGCGTAACAACGTACGTATTCGATTGTGCATTTGGATTTCCTGAAATAATACGGCCAAAATAAAGATTAATGTATCCAAACAATGCGATTAGCAAAATAAGCAGAATAAAATACAGAGCAATTCTCCTTTTCTGAATAAAAAACAGTTTAAAAAAGTAGCTATGTAAGTAAACCGGAATAGTAACCGGAATCAGAATCGCTAATCCAACTCTAAGCGACTCAGATAATGGCTCAAACTTATTGATGGCTATCGTAAAAATCATCAAAAAAACCAGCCAAAATGTAGTATCAAAAATATAGTTCTTTGATAAAATCCTTTTTATATACTCCTTAAAATTCATACTACAAAATTACAGTATTGTAGAGAAATGTATAAATTTTTATGACGAATGCAGTTTGTCATACAATACGCAAGTTTATCATATAAAAAAGAAAGGACAACACATAAATTATTTAAGCATTTAAATATCGTCAAACTTTGCAGCAACCAAAAAATTTTAAATCATGAAAAAAATAGTTTTTATTTATGCGTTTATCATTGTATTTGTAACAAGCTGCTGCAGCTCAACAAATTCAATTTATGAAACCTACGGGATTACACCAAAGGAAAAAACGTTAAGTTACTACATTGATTTAACAACCTCAAAATCTGGGAAGATTTACGTGACTTTAACTGGAATGAAATTCAATAATAATGAAATTGAGTACAAATTCCCTTCAATAATTCCCGGATACTACCAAAAAATAGATTTCGGGAAATTTGTAGATAAGTTCGTTGCATTCGATGCAAAAGGGAATAAGCTAAGTGTTGAACAAAAAGATGACAATACATTTTTAATAAGTAATGCTGTATCGCTAGATAAAATAACATACAGAGTTAAAGAAGCATGGAACGATAAAGATATTTTTAAAATTGGATCAACTCAATTTGATGAAGATTCACATTTCCTCCTAAATCCTTGGGCTTTTATTGGATATTTTGATGGTTATCAGAATATTCCTATTGAAACAGTTTTTAAGAAGAATTCGAAATACTTCGGTGTTTCTTCGTTAAAAATGGGTGTCAACAATGACAGCATTCAATCATTTGTGGCAAACGATTACAAATCATTTATTGATTGCCCTATCCTATTTTCTGAACCTGATACTTGTAGCCTGCAGCTAAAAGATATTAAGCTAACTTTTGCTGTTTACAATAAACAAGGAGAAAGAATTGCACCTAATCTTGCCAAAGAATTACTTCCATATTTTAAATCTTTTGAACAATATACAGGCGATTCTATTCCTGTAAATAATTATACATTTCTGGTTTATTTAGAAGATTTTTCTGGTGCTGCAGAAGTTGTATACAATAAGAAAACAACTCCGTTTAGAATTGCAAAAGTTGTTGCTAAATATGGTAAACCACAATTTGGTGCATTAGAGCACATGAACTCATCGCTTTACTACATGCCAAACACGGGTAAATCTGAATCATATATCGATCCGCTAAAAAAGGTTGTAGTGCATGAACTTTTACACATGTACACCCCGCTCAGCTTACACAGCGAATTGGTAGGAAAATTTAATTATAGCGATCCTGAATTTTCAAAGCACTTATGGTTATACGAAGGTGTTATCGATTATTTATCGTTACAAGCACAGCTGCAAAGCGGAACAATTTCTCTGGACGATATACTCTATGAAGAACTACGACCAAGAATGTTCGAAACAAATAATTTTCCAAGGAATCTATCATTTACAGAATTCAGCACACGTATTATGGAAGAAGAAATCAATAAATATGCAATTCAGGTTTTCAGTAAAGGAACAATCCTGGCATTTCTTCTTGACACAGAAATCATGAAATTGACAAATGGAGAAAAGAACTTAAAAGATATTGTTTTTGAATTAGTTGAAAAGCACGGACCAGACAAACCTTTTGATGAAAACAATTTCTTTAATGAATTCGTTGCACAGGTTCATCCTGATCTGCAAATTTTCTTTGACAAATATATTATTGGTAATGATTTTCCAGACTATAAATCTTGCTTTGATGTGATTGGAATTCATTTCGATCGTGAAGTAAACGAACTTACTCCTGAAAGAAATTTAGGCATCGAAAAACGTATGAAGTTTGCTGATTACATTTCAGTAAATAAAGTAAATGAAACATCTCCTTTTATGGAAGGCGATAAGATAAAAGGTTCAACAATGGGTTTACACTACTTTAAGCCTTTCAGAAATACCGATGGCACCTATAAAAAGGAAGGTGAAGAAATTACTATTCCTATCCTAAGAAAAGGAGCTGAAACCAATGTAAAAGTTACTGTTAAGTATGCTCCAGAATTATATTATTATAAGCTATATGTTAGCAAAGAAATGAATGCTCTACAGAAAAAAAGTTTTGCAAAATGGAGTAAAATCTTTTAAATAAAAAAATGAAGAATATTATAAATATAATCGCAAATGGAAATGATTTTTTTCAGCTTGCATTAAAAGGGAAAAGATTAACTCATTGGGTCCTTATACTACCAGTGATTATTATAACCGTTCTATTAAGTGTTTACATATTTGCAATAAGTGCTGATATTATTTTCGGAGTTTCTGAAGAATTTAACTATTATAAAACGACATATATCACAACAGGAATGTTTGTTGGTATAGCTTTGTTTATTATTTTGTGGGCACGATATTTTGAAAAACGTAAGTTTTATACATTAGGTTTCACGAAAGAAAATGCACTAAAAAAATACCTGAAAGGATTTGGTTTAGGTATTTTACTTTCATCAGCAGTTGTTGGTCTAATGGCAATATTTGGTGGTGTTGAAGTTGTTCTGAATCCTGAAAACTCTCATATGTTAAAAATAACCATCATAGTTTCTTTGGTTATATTTATTCTTCAGGGAGCAAGTGAAGAAATACTTTTCAGGGGTTGGCTTATGCAAGTACTTGGCGCCAAATACAAACCAATTGTTGGTATAATTGCTACATTGATTTTATTTACAGTTTTTCATGCTAGTAACTCCGGATTTAATTTATTGGTTGCCGTAAATATTACTCTTATTGCCATAATAATTATTCTTTTAGTTTTAGATGGAAAAAGTTTGTGGGCTGCAAGCGGATTCCATTCAAGCTGGAACTGGGCATATTGTAACATTTTTGGGTTTACAATCAGTGGTTCAGATCAAAAAGAATTTGGTGCTTCTGTTTTATCTCTTAAAGGAGTTGGAGGTACATTTTTAGGAGGTGGTGATTTCGGCCCTGAAGGAAGTATAATGACAACAATAGTATGTGTTATCAGTATTGTTTTTCTTTACTGGATGCAATCAAGAAAAAATGAAGTTAGAAGTTAAAGTAGCTAAAACACAAGCTGAGATTTACTCGGCTAAAAAAATAAGATCCCTTGTTTTTAATATAGAACAAGGGATTCCTGAAGAAATGGAGTTTGATAAAAATGATGACTCAAGCACTCATTTTATAGCACTATTTAACAATAAAGTAATTGGAACTGCACGAATCACAATAATTGAAAAAGGTATAGCAAATGGATCACGACTTGCAATTTTAAAAGAATATAGGAATTTAAATGCTGGCAGATTAATAATGAATAAAATAAAAGAAATTGCAATCCAATTAGGAATTAATAAGATTATTATTGAACCGCACAACTATTTAGAAAAATACTATTCGCATTTTGGTTTTAAAAGAATTGAAGGTTATCAATCTTTTGGTGATATAAAGCTAATTAGAATGGAAATCTACTTATAAAAATTATTTTTTTCAGCTCTATCTTCAATTAATGATTTTATTACTGCCTTAGCAGTAAATACACGTACTATATTCTTATTTTCTCAAATTTTAATCTATAAACACATATTATTACTGCCTAAACAGTATTTTTATCGATTTTCACATAAAATAATTGGAAAATTGAATAATAACATATATTTTTACTGTTTAAACAGTAATTTGATATGAATTATATACAATATCTAGGTGATATTATTAAATATCATAGAAAAAAGGCTGGACTAAGTCAAAAATCATTGGCTGATATAGCGGGTGTAGGGAAAACAGTTGTATTTGATATTGAAAAAGGAAAAGAAACAGTACAGTTTAAATCAATTATTAGTGTGCTAAAAGTTTTAAATATTAGTTTAGAACTTAATAGTCCATTAATGGAAAAATACAATAAAGAAAATGAGAACAGCTAAAGTATACATGCATAGCAAGTTGGCTGGTTACTTAATTGAGGTTGAAAAAAATAAAAAGTATAAGTTCAACTATGATGATAACTATAATGGTGAACCTATCTCATTAACTATGCCTGTTGAATTTAAAGAATTTAATTTTAATTCTTTTCCACCATTTTTTGATGGTCTATTACCTGAAGGTATACAGTTGGATGGTCTATTAAGATTTAAAAAAATAGATAAGGATGATTATTTCAGCCAACTAGTTGCTATTGGAGCAGATATGGTAGGTGCTGTAAGTTTGGAGGAAATGCTATGAGCAAATGTCCTATTACATATGAAAATTGTGAAGGGAAATACTCTAAGAATGGACTTAAAATTCTTTCACGTAATCTTGTTGAATTAAAAGATTTAAATTACTCTGCTGACGAACAAAGACTTGAAGCCGCAAAACGCGCAACTAAAATGTCAATACAAGGTGTGCAACCTAAGTTGAGCGCTATTCTAAATATTAAGCAATCAAAATTTGAAATTGTAGATATAAAAGGAAAATACATATTAAAACCACAACATCATATATATCCACAACTGCCAGAAAACGAAGATTTAACCATGAAAATGGCATCAAAATGCGGAATTGATACTCCAATACATGGAATGGTTTATTCTAAAGATGGCACATTAACATACTTTATTAAAAGATATGATAGAGTTGGCAAGAATAGTAAATTACACGTAGAAGATTTTGCCCAATTAGCTGGACAAATGAGAGATACAAAATATAATTATACTATAGAAAAATTGATAAAATTAATTGACGATTACTGTACCTTTCCTCAAATTGAAAAAATTAAATTCTTTAAGAGATTTTTATTCAATTTTCTAATTGGAAATGAAGATATGCATCTTAAAAACTATTCCATTATTTCTCAAAATGATAAAATTGAATTGTGTCCAGCATATGATTTTCTAAATTCTAGCATTGTCCTTGGAAAAGATATTGAAGAAACAGCTTTAAGCATTAAAGGTAAAAAGAAAAGTCTAAATAAAAGTATTCTTATAGATTATTTGGGAGAGGAAAGATTGAATCTTAACCAAACAGTAATTAACAAGACTCTTAAAGAACTTCAAAATGCAATACCTTTATGGTTTGATTTAATAAATAATTCCTTTCTAAGAAAAGATCTTATAGAAGATTACACTGAACTTTTAGATAAAAGAATACAATTACTTGAACTTTAGTTTTAGTTACTTTTCTGATAAAATTGAACAAACTGGTTAAATCTTGAAATCTATTTTTCAACAAGCGCAGTTAAAGGATATTTCAATCCATCCATTCCGGTAATTACAGCTTTAACCGAGCCAACCAATATTTTTGCTTCGATTAAAACCGGAACATGATTCTGATCGTCGGTTACCCAAACAAACATATCCTCTCCCCCTTTAAAAATTGTTCCTTCAACCAGCATTGCCGAAAACTTGATTGTGTTGAAAATTTCTCCATTGTGAGTTTTCAGCTGTTCCTTTCCAAGATACCGGATATACAACTCGAAAACTTCGTTATCAACCGCCATTGTTAACGGAATGGTTTCTCCAATTTTTCTATTATCAAAATTTATTGTCCGACAATAGTAAATTGCAGTGAGCACATCAAAAGTACACGGTTTTAGGGGAAGAATTTCCTTTTTAAAAGGTCGGTCGCTGGTTTGGCTAATTATATCCAGTTTGCTTTTGGAATGGTCAAAAACATAACGATTGTAGGCTTTAAATCCGCCCTCATAAGTATCGCGCTCAAACCAGAATGGTTTTAATGATGCAGTATCTGCAATCGACTCGAACCTGTCGCGAACTTTGAAAAACCAATCGTACTGTTTCAAGCTCCAACCTTTTGACAGGAAATGGAACGCTGGTTTGCCAGCGTAAATGGTGTCGGAAACCGTAAAAACCACATCGCCGGCATTAACCCAAATAAAACCCCAATTGTACACGGCTCTGTACGTAACTTTTTCCCCAGCTTTGAAGGGAATGCTGGTAACATTGCACTGGTTTTCCTGTGCAAAAAGATTTGCTGATAAAAGAATTAATATGAGCAGGAAAAATCGCATTTGAAAACAAAGTTACTTCTACTTGGTTTTCTCGGCCAGCTTTTCAATTAATACTATTGTGAGTACTCCGCCCACCAAAATAGCAAGGGCAACAATTACCTCGAGAGAAAAGTTTCCCGGAATAAAAAAATCGTACCCTTGAACCAGTTTTTCTCCGTTCTTAAGAATAAAATCGCCAGCCTCATCAACTCGGTAAACGGGAAGTTTCCAGGGCCAAAGAATGCTCAGTGAGCCAAGTATAAAACCGGTAAGTGTAGCAATTGTTTGGTTCTTATACTTCTTGTAAATCCATGAGAGAAGATGAGAGAATGCAACCAAACCAAATATTGCTCCTAAAATTACTGGAAACAGAACCGATACATTCGCATCGTTCACAGCATCAATCATAACTAGCTCATAATTTCCCATAAGAATCAGAACAAACGATCCGGAAAGTCCTGGTAGAATCATGCTGCAAATTGCAACTATTCCGCAAAGAACCAAGTACAGGAACGAATCATCAGAAGTGGCAGGATTCATAAACGAAACCCAGATTGCAAACGAAGCTCCAATAATAAAAGTTAGAATTACGCTGAAAGTCCATTTACTTACAGTTTTTCCAACGTAGTAAAGCGATGCGAGTATTAGTCCGAAGAAAAATGACCAGATATAAACCGGATAATTTGTAAATAAATATTCAAATATTCGCGCCAAAGAAACTACGCTAATAACCATTCCTAAGAAAACTGCAAGTAGGAAATAGAAATCAATATGATCGAGCAGTTCCCTGATTTTTCCTTTGAAAAGTAATCTGAGCGCAACAATATCAATTGATTTGATTGCATTTATAATTCGTTCAAAAATTCCGGTAATCAGCGCAATTGTTCCACCCGAAACTCCGGGAATAACGTTAGCTGCTCCCATTCCTAATCCCTTAAGGGCATTAACCAAAAAATCTTTAATTCCGTTGAACATAGTAAGTTAATTAAAACAATAAGAATATTTTTCATCACGTAAGTGAAGAAGTTTCATTTAAAAAAAGTTGTACAAAGATAATTCTATTTACTGATTGGGAGAGTAAAGCCAAATATACTTCCTACGTGAGCTTCACTTTGGTAAAACATTTCGCCTCCGTGACGCTCAACGAAATCTTTGCAGAGTATCAATCCTAGTCCTGTTCCGGGTTCCATCTCCGTTCCGTGGCTACGAATTTTTGAATCGATTCGGAAGAGTTTTTGCTGATCGTCTGGGGAAATGCCAATTCCATTGTCCTTCACCTGAACTTTTACAAACGAATCCTGAATTTCAGCAGAAATTGTAACGTTTCCTCCCCGATGAGTAAATTTTATTGCATTGCTTACAAGGTTACGAATAACAGTTGAAAGCATGTTCCGGTCGGCCATTAACTTAAAATCTTTCTCAACTTCAACCGAAATATTGATATTTTTAGCCTGAGCATTCCCTTGCACAACCTCTATCGTGTTAACAATAACATCGGAAAGGGAAAGGTTTTCTGGCTTAAACTCAATTGAACCTACCTGCGAACGTCCCCATTTTAGTAGGTTCTCAAGCAAATCGTACATATTTCCGGCAAGTTGGCCGACCTGAAAAAGGTTCTCCTGAATTTCCTCCTTGGGAAGTTCAGCTAATCGTTCCTGAATAACATCGATAAAACCGATAAATGCAGCAAGCGGATTCTTTAAATCGTGGGCAATAATCGAGAAGAATTTGTCTTTAGTTGCGTTAATTTCCTCAAGTTTCCTATTCTGCTGCTCAATAAATATATTCTTCTCACGCAGCTTATTATTCGATTTTACCTTTAATCTGTAGTTAAAAAGAATCACTACAACAACTAAAAACGACAATACACTAATATATACCAAGTACTTACGAACAATTCTATACTCCTTTTCGGTTTGCTCCAGCTGGTATTTCGATGCAAGATCGGCAATTTTTTCGTCCGTTTCCTTGCTATTTAGGCTGTCAACCAGAGTATTCTGCTCATTCAGCATTTTAAACGCTTGCTCAAAGTTTCCCTGCCTCTCATAAAACTCAATTAACGCATAGTAGGAGCTAATTTGTAGGGGTAGCGAGTTGGTTAGCTTCGCATTTTCATGAGCCATGTTGAAATAGGTTGAAGCTTTTTCGATGTTACCCTCATCAAGAAACATGAAACCAACGTTCACAGCCATGCGTGAAATTCCCCAGGTATTCGATGCTTTCTGGTAATGGGTAAGAGCCTCCTCAGCGTAACGCATTGCCTTTTCGTTGTCGTTCTTCAAATCGTATATTGCCGAAATATTTTGCGCTGCAAGCCCTATATCAGCTAACTTGTCGGTTTGTTTAAATATTTTATACGCCCTCTCATAATGTTCAAGGGCAGGTTCAACCTCATTCTTAAAGTAATGGATATTACCAATGTTGATTATGGCCATTCCCTGATTGCTGAGGTTTCCGAGTTTTGCAAAAATCTTTTCTGCTTTCTGGTAGTTCTCAAGGGCTAAATCCAATTTCTCGTACCTCATGTTTATTAAGCCTATGTTGTTGTAAGCAGCAGCAATGCTTCCCTCGTCCCTGTTTTCCTTCGCATACTTCAACGATTCCATGTGCGATTCAAGGCTCTTATCGTCTTCACCCAAATAGTAGTAAACATTCCCCATCAGCCTATAGATACCCGAAAAATGTTTTGAATTATCGGTTTCAGCGGCAAAGTTTAGCGCATAATTGTAGTATTCGAGAGCCTGATTGTACTTACCGAGCTGAGTGTAAATATCACCTATCTTTTCTGCTTGACGAATTATTAACTCTACGCTATCAATTCCTAACGACTCTTCGTACGCAATAATTAAATACTCTAAACCTTGCTCAAGGGAATCTCCTGAAAATGTTTCTGCTAACCTATTTAAAACTTCAACTCGTTCTAACGGTTTCAAATTATTCAACCGTTCATTTGAACTATTATCGTTTTGTGCGAATCCAGAATAAAATGCGAAGAGAGTTACTATAAATAATGCAATATGTTTAATAATTTTCATAATTTTAAATTGATTTTGATAGCATACTTATCGACCATCAAAAAATGTACAATAACTTGAATTTGTTTTACTCAATTTAAATAAAAATGTTGTTAAACTTTGCAATATAATATCAAATATATTGTTTTTTAAAGAATTATGAGAGTATAATTTTCACCAATTATGAAAAATGATACAATTATAGAACTACTCCTTGAGCAGGGAAGCTCATTAAGCGAAAATGAAAAAACGAAGGCGAAGGGTTCCTTCGATCCCATTTACCTCGACGAAAGAATTTCACAGCACAAACGCAAAGGACGCCTCCAAAGCTGGTTCTACTTCATCCTGTTTGCTGTTGCGATACTTAGCACTATGGCTCTGCTGGCATCGAGCCTATTTAGCCCAGAAACCATGCTGGTTGTGAAGGGAGTTGTAATTGGACTATTCGTTGCGCTTATCATTCTTCTGCCTAACGCTTTCAGCGATTACAAGAAGAATCAACTTTTGATTAAATTGGTTAAAGAGATTCAACTTCTTGAAAAAGATTCAACTACAAAAGAAAATGCTTCCAAAGTGGAGTAAACTTTCCATTTTCTGTTTTAGCGGAACAGGAAACTCACTAACCGCTGCTGGTTGGATTACGAAAGGTTTTAAGGAAAATCAGATTCCAGCAGAAGTTCAACTTGTTGACAGGCTAAAAGTTACTGAAGTTGATAACGAAACGCCTAACCAGCTAATAGGATTTCACTACCCAACCCACGGATTCAATCTACCGTGGCACATGCTAAAATTTATTTGGCGGTTTCCACGGGCAAACCAAAATCGGAAGTATTTTTACCTGCTAAACACCCGCGCCGGTGCGAAAGTATGCAAATTTTTTACACCCGGAATTAGCGGAGTTGCCATTTTTTTGCCCCTTCTCATTCTAAAATGCAAAGGATACAGAATTGCTGGAATCCTTCCGCTCGATCCGCCCTCAAACTGGATTTCGCTTCATCCGGGGTTCAGGGTTAAGGTTGTGAATTCAATTATGGAACGATGTGAGCGAATTACATCGAAGTTCTCTGCTAACATATTGAATGGAAAACGGATAGTTCACCCTGCAACATACCTTGCTCTTCCTATTGACTTAGCATTAATTCCAATTACCATTCTTTACCTTTTAATAGGTAGATTCTTTCTGGCAAAAACTTTTTACGCATCCTCAAGTTGCAATGGCTGTGGAATTTGCGAAATAAATTGTCCTGTGGGCGCAATTGAAATCAGGGATTCTCGCCCCTACTGGAAATTTCGCTGCGAAAGCTGCATGCGCTGCATGAATATTTGTCCACAAAAATCGATAAATACTATTCACCTTTACGCAGTTGGAATTTTATGGTTTATTTTTGGACTTCCTATTTCAGATATTACAACTACCTGGATTGTAAATATTTCTCCGGCAATTCTAGGCAAGTTTGAAGGGTTAATTCATCTTTCGGTTTTAACACTCTACTCGCTGCCAACGCTTTGGGTAAGCTACCACATTATTCATTTTCTGGGACGATTTAAAATTTTCAACTCATTATTAATCTACACATCCTTAACGCGTTACTGGCGAAGGTATATTGCTCCGGGATTTAAAGCAAAATCGTTTTCGAGAAAGAATTTTATGTAATTTTGCTGGCAATTCCAACCTACTTTTATGAAAGCATTCTACACCATTCTGCTGCTTGTTCTGTCGAACACGTTTATGACCATTGCATGGTATGGCCACCTGAAATTCAAGGAGATGAAGTGGTTTTCGGGACTTGGGCTAATTGCAATTGTACTGATAAGCTGGGGAGTTGCACTTTTTGAATACTTCTTTCAGATTCCGGCCAACCGAATTGGCTACAAAGGGAACGGCGGTCCGTTCTCGTTAGTAGAACTAAAAGTAATTCAGGAAGTTATTACGCTGATTGTTTTCATGGGATTTACAATGATTGCCTTCAAAAACGAATCGATTCGGCTAAACCACATCATTGCATTCTGCTTTCTGGTTCTTGCTGTTTTTTTTGTGTTCAAAAAATAAAAATACCCGCCATTGCATAATGCAAACTGACGGGTATTTAAACTCTAGATTCTGTTTTCTATTCTGTTGTAATTTTTACCGTATTGTTATCCGAATGCCTATCAATTAGCTTGTTGTACGGATCGATCCCAGCAGTTTCGGGTTTCTCATCAACAATAATTTCAAAGGTTGGATTTGCTTTATCAATTTTATACTTCTGTAAATAGAGTTCAACCTGCTTTTTCTTACCATCAACCTCTTTGCTTGTCATAACTCCAACATCAATCCAATCGTTGAGTGCAATTTGGTTTTCGAAACCTAAACTGTCGGCTCTGTACTTTTGAACATCAGCCGTAAGGATAACCTTATACTTTCCATCGGCCAATTCTTCCATTTTTGCTTCCTTGGCTTTTATATCGTAAACGGTGATATTCTCAAACATATCATCTAGCAAATACTTCAACGAATCGGGAGTAACATTATCGATGTACTTCATGAAATCTGTTGATTTTGAGAATGGTGGAGCAAGGTATGCCCAATCGGCCAAGTAGGTCGATAACGCTTTGTTCACATTCTCCTCGCCAATATAATCGCGAAGCGCATACATTACTACCGAACCTTTATTGTAGTGAATGTAATTCTGATTTTCACAGAGATTAAGCGGAAGCTCCTTCTTCATTTCCGATCTTCTACCACGCAAATACCTGTCGAGCTCATATTGCAAAAATTTCTTCATTTGATCCTTACCGTACCGCTTCTCCATTACCATCAATGCAGAGTATTGAGCCAGTGCCTCCGACATAAGCGTTGCTCCCTGAACATCGCCACCAATTACCTGATGCGCCCACCACTGGTGCGCAATTTCGTGCGCAGTTACGTAGAATACGTAATCGATGTCGTCCTCATCTTTTAGGTTAGCAATAAAGCCAATGCTTTCGGAGTACGGAATGGTTGTGGGAAACGACTGGGCAAAAGTTGCGTAGCGAGGGAACTCAACAATCCGAAGCTCCTTGTGCTGAAACGAACTAAAGTTTGCAGTGAAGTATTCAAGCGATGCTTTCATCGCTTCAATCATTTTGTTGATATTGTACTCGTGACCCTTGTGGTAGTAAACTTTCAAATCAATATCATTCCACTTATCTTCAAGAACCTGATATTCTGCCGATAGAAACGAGTAGAAGTTTAGTATTGGCCGATCCATTTTGTAGTGGAAGTACCGCCTTCCATTCTCCTTCCATTCCTTTTCCAAATATCCGGGAGCAATTGCAATTTGGGTTGGGATTGTGCTAACAGTTGCCTCAAAATCAATCCAATCACCAATAGGACCGAGGTATGTTCGCTGGAGAGCCAGCGAGTCGTTAAGCTGAGCCATTCGTTCCTTTTCTGGGAGATCAAACTTTTTCCTACGGTTTTTATCATTTAACTCGTTTGAAGGTTGGTAACCAATTGTAGGAATAAATTCAGCGCTATTGATGAAAGTACCGTTGTGAGCAACTGTAGTTTTCCCGCTTCCGTTAGTAAATCCGCGAGAAATGTACTCTACTCCAAAGCTGAACTTAACCGAGTCGCCGGAATTTATGGCTTTCCCAAGTTTTACAATATAGTAGCTGTGTTTCCTGTCGTTTAGCACAAGCTCCGATTCCTCACCAATTCTGCAATCGGTTAGCTTAACGTCACTATCGAGAACGAAGTGAACCGAATCAATTGGGAACCCTGTTTCATTCTTCAACAAAAGTTCTCCCTTAATAAACACATCGCGTTCGTTCGGATAGATATCAACATTCAAATTAGCCGCTTTTATTTTGGGCTGTGGAATGTTCTGATACTTTTTGTAATTCTTTTCGTACTCAACAACAATTTTCTCTCTCTGCTTTTGGGTAAAAAAGTGGTTAAGAACTGTTGTATTGTAAACAACGTAACCTGCAGAAAGAATAAACCCTGCAATTACAATAGTTAGCGCGTAACGGAATGGTTTGCTCAGCTGCTGCCTTGCGACTTTAACCCGATTTGATAGCGTTAGGTTAATACCACGATTCCAGAAAAGGATTGTTAAAATTACCAAAAATGCCGATAGAAAAATCCAAGCTAGCTGATACCAACGAACTCCCATCAGAAAATGTCCAAATCCGTTCATATCGGAATATGGGGCTCCGGGTGTTTGTGGATACAAAAACATGTAATGCTCAACACCCATTAATCCCAGCGCGATAAAGAAAATGATGTAGTAAAACATTACCACAACATGTCCAACATACTTATTGCTTGATAATGTTTGAACCAGCATGGCCAGAATTGCAACTGCCAAGTATCCAGGAAGCTGGAGAGTATAAAGATTCGTTAAGTATAGCGGAATATTAAAATCGTAAAATCCGTGAAAAACCTGAGTTAAAACATTCACAATGAAAAGAATGGTTAGCAAAAGAACCAGAATCAGAAACATTGCAAGTAACTTTGAACCAGCAAAAATCCAACTTGGTAATGGAAGCGAATCAGTAATCTGGTTAATTCCATATCCCCTTTCACGCCAAACAATTTCTCCTGAATAGAATGTGATAATGATATACACAACAAGCGCAAAGTTTCCTCTAGTATATTCGAGCAAATTGTAGGTAACTGGGAAAGCATCTGTTCCGTACATTTCACCAATTGAAACAGCGTTGGTAACCAGCAGTAGCACACCCGCAGCAACAATACCAATAAACGGAACCTCTTTAATTGTGGTTATAAACTCGAGCCAACCCAACGAGAAAAACTGTTTAACATTCAGCGATGTGCTAAATAACTGTTTTGCTCTTGGAATGATTCCGGCTTTTTCTACTTCTTCGTCAATTACTTGTTTTTTTAGCTTTACCTTTTGGTTTGAATCCTTCTCAAAAACCGCGAGAAACTTAAAGCGAACGTAGGTAAATGCTAAAACGCCAAACCCAACAGCAATCCAAATAATTCTGTTAATCAACAATTTATTCGACAAAGGAATCAGAAGCGAATTTATTTCAGCGGGTGTCCAGTACTCGGTGTCAATATAAAATGCTGCAATTCCGAAAGGATCGAGCATTGCGGCTAAAGTTTTCGACTCAAGATTCTGTATTTTAGCCATGGCTCCTAGGTATATCACGAGCAGAATTACGCTTCCCAAGTAGGAGTAAATCATTTTTCGTTTCAGGGAAGTGAGCGAGAAAAGTAGCGCTCCAACAAAAAATACGTTTGGTAAAACAAGCAGGAAGAACGGCGAAAAGTAAGCCATGAATCGGAACGAATCGAAACGTGATGCTTCAATCCAGCCGGCAGCCGGAGCTATTACCGAACCAAGCATAATTCCTAGCGGAATTGACAGAAAAACAAAAACCGCAAAAACGTACGAACCTAAAAATCGTCCAGCTAAGTACGAAAATTTGCTAAGTGGGTACGAGAATAGCAAATGGTTTGTTTTATGTTCAAAATCGCGTAGTACCGGGTTGCTCATCATTGCTGAAATTATTATCATTCCGGCAGCAGTCATAATTGCTGTAATTCTAAAAATTGCAGCAGGCGAGTTCCTTAATAAGTTTCCTGCCTGCTCACCAATGGTTACATTGTTTGAGGCAATGGCGCCAAAAACAAGAAGGAAAATTATTAGAAAGTATAAGTAAGTAGCGGGTCGCTTAACCCGATACCTTAACTCAAAAAGAAATACATCCCAAAACATAGCTGCTAGTTCTTTGAGTGATTGAGAACGCTCGAGAAGTAAACATCCTCAAGCGAAGGATCGATTAGTTCAAAACCTTCATCGGGACAAGAATCGGAATATGCATGAAGATCAATTCTTCCTCCTACCAGCTTATGCGATACGATGTTGAGGTTGCTGTAGGATTCCATCTCCTCCTTCTTAATCACCTTTCGCCAAATTCTATTCTCGATGTTTCTGATTGCTTCGCTTGGAGTTGCAGAAATTAGCACTTCGCCTTTATTTATGATTGCCATTTGGCTGCAGAGGCTCTCAATGTCATCAACGATGTGCGATGAGAGGATTACGATTATGCTCTCGCTAATTTCGCTCAGCAAGTTGTGGAAACGGTTTCGCTCAGCCGGATCGAGACCAGCAGTTGGCTCATCTACAATAATTAGCTTTGGCTCGCCAATTAGCGCCTGCGCAATGCCAAAACGTTGCTTCATTCCGCCAGAATATCCACCCAAATTTTTATGCCGATGCTCGTATAGATTCGTTTTATGCAGGAGAGCCTTTACGGTTTCTTTTCGTTCCTTCGGATTTGAAATCCCCTTCAGCTGAGCCAGATGATTTAGCAAAGTTTCAGCCGAAATTCTGGGATACAAGCCAAACTCCTGAGGAAGATAGCCAAGCAGCTGGCGAACCTTATCTTTATCTTTCAACACATCAATTCCGTTTAGCGTAATTGTTCCGCTATCAGCCTCCTGAAGGGTGGCAATTGTTCTCATAAGTGTTGACTTACCCGCACCGTTTGCTCCGAGCAAACCGAACATTCCGCTCGAAATATTCAAACTCACATTGTTTAAGGCAACCACTCCGTTCGGGTAAGTTTTGTTTAGGTTATTGATTTTCAGTTCCATAGATTTTTTGTTTCGATTAACTTTGGTAGGACGAAATAAATATACGAAAAGTTACAAGGTAACTTAAGGATAATTTTTAAACAATCGATTAATTAATAGATTATTTCCAAATCCAAAATAAGAATGCCAAGAATTTCAGTTGGCAGTTGGCAGTTCCCAGTTCCCAGTTCCCAGTTGGCAGTTGGCAGTTGGCAGTTGGCAATTCTCAGTTCTCAGTTGGCAAAGGGCAGAGAGCGAAGAGCAAATCCCAAACTTCACTAGTTTACTTTTTCACCAGTTTACTAT
>DAOSWM010000040.1:0-24656 GCA_035380045.1 Tenuifilaceae bacterium
GACTAAAGTGATTAACTTGGTGAGATAAAAAATATGATATGAAGGTGTTCGTTATTGAAACAGAATTCATTCCGCTAATACAGCTGCTTAAAGCATGCAGAATTGCTCAAACCGGAGGCGAAGCCCAAATGCTGGTTGTTGATGGAATGGTTTTACTCAACGGAGTCAAGGAAACCCGAAAAAGAGCAAAAATTCGCAATGGAGATGTTGTAGAGTGCAATGGGAAAGTTGTGAAGGTTCAACAAAAAACAGAAGTTTAGTGTTTTATTCATATAAAATACAACTATGAAAAGTAAAAATCTGCTTCTTCTCCTCATTTGCTCAATGTTATACTTGAATGCAAGTTCGCAGGAGAAATATTTCATAGCATTTACCGATAAAAACGGAACACAGTTCAGTGTAGATAACCCTTCTGAATTTCTTACACAACGTTCGATTGAGCGAAGAGCAAAACAAGGAATTGCTATCACTGAGCGCGACTTACCGGTGTCGCAATCGTACATTGATGAAATTGAACAGCTTGGTGTGAATATTCTGTATTCGTTGAAATGGTTTAATGGGGTTATTGCTGTAATTTCCACCGAGGAAATGGTTAACAATGTTCTCGATAAAACTTTTGTGAATGGAGTGTTTATGGTTTTCGATTCCCAAGCAAAGGGTATTCCGCTGGCCGACGAAGATTTCTTTCAGGCATACTCATCGAAAGCAAGTCCTGATGATTACTACAGCTATGGTGCATCGGCAGCACAAGTAAAAATGATGAACGGCCACAAGCTCCATAATTTGGGGTTCAGGGGAAACGGAATGCGCATCGCTGTTTTTGATTCAGGGTTCAATAGCGTGAATGTTATGAGCGCATTCGATTCGTTACGTAGCAACAACAAAATAATTTACACAAAGGATTTTGTAAACCCTACATCCAACATATACAATGAGCATTACCACGGTGCCATTGTTTTGTCGGCTATGGCCGCAAATATTCCCGAAGTTCTTGTGGGAACTGCTCCCGAGGCGGAGTACATTCTTATTCGGAGCGAGGATGCCACCTCCGAGCAAATTATCGAGGAGTACAACTGGGCTGCTGCTGCCGAACTTGCCGATAGTTTAGGTGCTGACGTTATCAACTCCTCGTTAGGTTACTACGAGTTTGATTCCGAGTGGCAGAATCATACATTCTCAGATATGGATGGAGAAACCACCCCCTCGGCTCGCGCTGCAAATATTGCTGCTAATGTAGGAATGATTGTTGTTGCAAGTGCAGGAAACGAGGCAAATAACGAGTGGGGGCGAATTATTACCCCTTCTGATGCGTTTGGAGCCATTGCGGTTGGTGCCGTTGATAGCGAGGGAGAATACGTATCGTTTAGTTCAGTTGGCCCGTCGGCCGATGGACGAGTAAAACCCGATGTAGTATCGATGGGCTATTTAACCGCTGTTCAGCAGGTGTCAGGCGAAATATCGACTGCAAACGGAACTTCGCTCTCAGCACCATTAGTATCTGGTTTAATCAGCTGCTTGTGGCAGGCGCTTCCCGATGCTTCGGCAGAAGAAATTTACAACTTTACGATTCGCTCGGCTTCGCAGTTCAGCAACCCTTCGCCAACGCTTGGCTACGGAATACCCGATTTTGAGTTGGCGCTGAATGAATTACCGAATTTCCCCAGAGGAGAAGCGAATCTCAGGCTTTTTCCAAATCCAACCAACGGAAAGTTAACCATTCTAATTCCTTGCAATAATTGCAACGAAATGTTTCTTTCCCTTTTCGATATTTCAGGTAAACAATTAGTTGGTGAAGTTATCAGTTCAACGGGAAACGTTATAAACATTGATATTCCAGAAACTTACCCTGAGGGTGTTTACTTTTTAAGGCTAATCCAGGGGAATAATTACTACACAGGAAAATTTGTAAAAACCAGCCTATGAGGGATTTTCAGAAAAATCAGTTTACTCTTTCTGAAATAACTCAGCATATTCAAGAGGTTTTAGAAGAAGGGGTTGGCGATAGCTACTGGGTTACAGCTGAAATTGCAGATTGTAAGTTTAACAGAACCGGGCATTGCTACCTTGAGCTGGTTGAGAAAGAAGAGTCGGGAACCCAGCCAAAAGCAAAAATTCGGGCTACTGTATGGGCTGGTGTATTCAGGGTAATAAAACCATTCTTCGAAACATCAACCGGAGTTAAGTTCGATGTTGGAATAAAAGTAAAGGTACTATGCCGTGTCAACTTCCATTCAGTATACGGAATCTCTCTTAACATTCAGGATATTGATCCAGCCTTTACGCTTGGCGATATTGAGCAGCAACGAAGGGAAACCCTTGCACGGCTTATGGCCGATGGAATTATCGACATGAACAAGGAGCTGGAGTTCCCTCTGCTTCCAAAACGAGTTGCAATTGTATCGTCGCCCTCAGCAGCCGGATACGAAGATTTCATAAATCAGCTCGACACTAATGCATTTGGTTATCGTTTTTCATACAAAATATTCTCTGCAACGGTACAGGGAGCAAAAGCAGAAGAATCGGTTGTTGAAGCATTAAATCGGGTTAACCATGAGGTTGAAAGTTGGGATGTTGTAGCAATTATTAGGGGAGGAGGCTCTCAAACCGATCTGTCGTGTTTTGATGGCTACACCTTAGCCAGCAATATCGCTCAGTTCCCTCTTCCTGTTATAACTGGAATTGGACACGAAAAGGATATCTCAATTGCCGATATGGTTGCGCACACACGCCTTAAAACGCCAACTGCAGCCGCAGAGTTTTTAGTTAATGCCTTTTA
The DNA here is from genome assembly GCA_035380045.1 of Tenuifilaceae bacterium. Taxonomy (GTDB): domain Bacteria; phylum Bacteroidota; class Bacteroidia; order Bacteroidales; family Tenuifilaceae; genus DAOSWM01. Next base: position 2,777 of record DAOSWM010000040.1, read on the forward strand.
CGAAGCAGAAGCACTAACCAACACGTTGGCCGACGATTTTAAGCAGCATACGAAGCTGATGCTAAACGAGTACGAAAGCAACCTAAGTACCTTGCAGATTAAAATTGCTCCCAGCATTCTGAAGCATACAGCTAACCTTCGATTGTCTCTACAAATGTTTGCCTTTAATTTGAACGATTACTCCAAGAGGTATGCTCTTAAAAAAGAAAGAGAAAGTGCAAAGCTGATAAAACAGTTAGCCAGCCTGCTTGAGTATAAATCCTTGAGCGAATTGAATGCTTTGGCAAATTTTAGAAAGAGTTTATCATACTTATGCCATAATAAAATTGAGAGACAAAGAACCAAACATAATTCAGTTGCCAGCACATTAGTTTTGGTTGAACCAACCAGGGTTCTTCAACGAGGATACTCAATTACCCTTGTGAATGGCAAACCGCTTAGAAATGTTGAAGAACTCAAGATTGATGATGAAATGGAAACGTATATTATTGAGGGAAGGGTAGAAAGTGTGATTAAAAAGTTCGAAAAAAAACGGTTTCAATAAAGGAAACCTAGTAAAAATGACTATATTTCACAAAAAATTTAGAAATCGAGTGAAACGAAAGAGTGGTTTTTTTATTGTATTATTTTTTTGGAGTATTGTTGTTTCAGCCCAAGGATTTCAACAGAGGTTAGATAGTTTGCTTGTGCGAGTGCATCAAGCAAATGACATTGAAAAGGTAACCCTTTATGTTGAGCTCTCAAAATTATACTGGGCTTCGAATCCCGATAGTAGCATCTATTTTGCCAACAGAGCACTCGATTTTGCAAAACTAACCAATAGCGATGAGTTATTGGGAGATGCATACAATAGTTTAGGCAACGCATACTCCTTTATCCATGAAAACCAAAAAAGCCTCGATTACTACACGCTTTCAAAAAAACAAAGAGATAAAGTAGGCGATTTGCAGAAGGTAGCCTTTACCTTGAATAATATGGCCTTGGTGTATGCTGATATGGGTAAGTATACCGAAGCTATTGATGCATATAAAGAAGTAGTGGAGATTTGTGAAGCAAACGAAGATTATATTTTCAATGCGCACATCCTACTAGGGATTGCTGGTGTGTATAAAACTGTAAGTGATATTAATAAGGCCCTAGAGTACGGTATTAAAGCAGCCAATATTTTTATTCACTACAAGGATCAACTTGGTATGGCATCAGCTTACAGTTTTATAGGTTCTCTGCACCGAGACTTGAATAATATCTCTTTAGCGCTTGAGTACTACAAAAAAGCTTATTCCATTTACGTGGAGCAGAACGATGTTTCAGGAATATCTTCTTCCTCCAATAACTTAGGAATTATCTACGATGAGTTGGATGAAAATGAGAAAGCGCTCGACTTTTACTCCAAGTCTCTTGCCATTGCAATGGACGAAAAGGACAAGAGGGGCATTGCTACTGCCCTTAATAACATTGGGTATCTTCATGCAAAAATAAAAAACTACCGAAGCGCCCTTGAGTCGTACATGAGTTCCCTCCGAACTTTTAAAGAAATATACGATTACTCAAGTTGTATGAACACGTTGAATAATATTGCCTGGGTACATTACCATTCAAAAAATATTGAAAAAGCCATGGAGTATGTTCTTGAGGCTCTTTCATATGAACCCAAAACAACAGACCTTCAATATAAGGCTGAAAGCCAAGAAATTTTAAGCAAAATTTACCTATACAATCAGGATTATAAGAAGGCTTTTGAGCACAATGCAAAGTTCATGGAACTTAAAGATAGCCTATACAATATTGACAGGAATGAGAAGTTAATGGAAATGCAGGTTCGATTCGAAACCGAAAGGAAGGAGCAGGAGATACAGCTTCTCAAAAAGAACGATGAAATTAAAAATCTAGAGATAAAAAGGCAAAAAAATCTCCAGCGATTTTGGTGGGCTTCATCGGTTCTTCTCCTAGTAATAGCAGTTCTAATTTATAGTAATTTACAATCGAAAAAGAGCGCGAATCAACTTCTTTCTGAGAAGAACAAGCAGTTAGAGGAGGCAAATGCTAAACTTAAGGAATCGGAGGAGCATTTGAAGGAGTTGAATGCAACGAAGGATAGGTTCTTCTCGATAATTGCCCACGATTTAAAGAACCCTTTTAACGCACTTCTAGGTTTTAGCGAGTACCTCATGAATAACTTCGAAACCAGCTCCAGGGAGGAATCAAAGGAGTATATTAAAATTATTTATGAATCTGCTCAGAATCTATTTAAACTTTTACATAACCTACTGCAGTGGTCACGCACACAACTTGGAACCATAGTTTATAAACCAGAACTTTTCCCACTTTTGCCATCAATACATCAGGAAATTGAATTTCTTGAAAAAGTTACTGATAACAAAAATATCAAAGTTGTAGTAAGGGTTGAGAATCACTTAATGGTTTATGCTGATAAGAACATTATTTCTACTGTAATCAGAAATTTACTTAGCAACGCTATAAAATTCAGCAACATTGGCGGGAAAATAGCTGTAAATGCCCAAGAACAAGATAAGTACGTTGAAGTTTCGATTACTGATTCAGGTGTGGGTATGAGTAAGGATGAACTCGATAAACTATTCAGGCTCGATGCATCGTTTAGTACAAAAGGAACAGCGGATGAGGAGGGAACAGGTTTAGGACTACTTCTTTGCAAGGAATTTATTGAAAAGAATGGTGGAAAAATTTGGGTAACCAGCCAGAAGGAGAAAGGAAGCACGTTTAGTTTTACCTTGCCGATTCATAGGTGGGGATAATAATAGGTTAAGGAATAATACCTTATCAATATAAATTTATGCGACATTTTTTCCCCCTCATTATTAAAACGCTGGTACTTCTTTTTGCAATAATTTCCCCTTTGTCTGCTACTCCTAGCACCAATGCAAAATGGACTGTTCAGTGGTACCAATCATTCAATGATTCTTTGTTGAACAGCTCTTTGGAATTCATGACAGAGGATCCTCAGCGTGCTTTATTGTTGGCAAATAATGTATTAAAGAATACCCGACTTGAGAACGATGCTGAAAAACAGAAGGCAGTAACAATTCTTATTGCAAATATCTATGTTAATGCTAAAGATAAACCTAGAGCCGAGTTCTACCTGAATAGCCTCGAAAAAGAGGTTAACACCACTGAGAAAAGGCGTTTTGTAAGAGAGTTTACGTTTGTGAAAGCGAACTACCTGGCATTTGTTTTTGGCTATTCCGAAGCAGTAAAGTTTCTTGATGAAAAAATCCAAAAAGCAAGAAGTCTCAGTGATTTGGAAACTCAAACTCAGCTGCTTCATCATAAGGCCAAGATTCAGAAGGACTTCTCGTTATACAAAGAATCTGTGTTAACGTTAAATATCGCCATTGAGGTTGCTCAAAAAACAAATAACAAGCTAATTCTTGCAGAATGCTTCAGCATTCTGGGCAGCTCATACTACATGCAAAGTAATTACGATGAAGCAATTCAGCAGTTTGGTATAGCCACAGATAATTATCAATCAATGAACGATTCAATTGGAGTTCTTGAATCGTACATTGATGCTAGCATTGCGAAAAGAGATTTAGGCAGGTTTCCCGAATCGGAGAAAGATTTAGATTATGCCCTAAAAATTGCCGTTGCCTTGAAGGATAATCCTTCTATCGCTGAAATACTGAACTTGAAAGGAAGTCTCGAACTTCGGAAAAACGACCCAGCGAGCGCTGTTTCATACTACACCAAAAGTGTAGAAATTCGCATTGAGACAGGATACCGTTGCAGTAGTGCATCAACCTACGAGAATTTATCGAGAGTATATGCGCAGCTGAACCAGTTTGAGAAAGCAAAGGAGGTTCTTCACAAATCGATAGATATCAGGAATGAACTTAATGATGAAATTAAGTTGGCTTCTGCATATAACGATATGGGAAACATTTACCTACAGAACGGAGAACTTGCCGATGCTATCAGGTATTATCTCCTATCTCTAAAAATTCGACAACAGCTTGGGGCACATTCTGATGCATCGAGAACTTTAACAAATATTGGAATAGTATACCGTATGTTAGGCTCAAATAATAATGCGTTAAACTACTTTAACCGTGCGCTTGAACTAATTTCAGAGGAAACTGACCCGCTTGGGAAGGCTTATGTATTCATAAACCAAGGTAACACATATAGAGACTTGGGGAGTCCTGAACAAGCGCTTGAAAGTTATAAAAAGGCGTTGAATATACGTATTAAAACTGGGAACATGTTAAGTTCAGCCCAGGCACTTCGGAGCGTTGCTAATGCGTATGCTGATATGAATAGTTTTAGCGAAGCTAAAAAAGCGCTGGGTAGGTCGTTAGATATATTTAGAGAGAATGACGATCAGCGAGGAATCGCCGATACTGAAAATGAGCTCGGGAACGTGTTGCTTAAAGAAGGAAGACTTGAGGATGCAATGCTTTCTTTCGAAAAAGCATCTATTTTATACGGGAAAATTTTCGATCTAGACCGAAGGGGTCTATGCCTGCGAAAAATTGGTGAAATTCAGGTAACGCTGGGGCAGTATACCATAGCTCATGAAAATCTTCAGCTGGCATTATCACTGGCAAATTCAACAAATAACGGAAAACTACTCGAAACATCACTTCTTGCATTTCATAATTATTTTTTACATAGAGGAAACTATAATCAAGCTCTTGATTTTTATAAAAAGCACATTACTGTTCGTGATAGTTTGGAGGGCATTAGTCAGAAGGAATCAATTTGGCAGGCAAGCCTCGATTTGGAACTAAATAAAAAAGCCGAAGAAATTAAAATGATAGAGAGCGAAGTGAACAGGTTGGTTCAGGAAGACAAAATTAAAACCTATGAGATTGAACGTCAGAAAATGAGGAGTTATTTCCTAACCTTAGGCCTAGTTTTCATCCTTTTGCTCGCATCGGCAAGCTTGTACGGATATCTAGTTATTCGAAAGAAAAATATTCTGTTAAATGAGGTGAATGAGAAACTTACTGAATCCGAGAAGGAATTGAAGGCAACCGTTAAAACGAAGGATAAACTATTCTCAATAATTGCGCACGATTTGAAGAGCCCTTTTACTGCACTGGTTGGGCTTACAGAGGTAATGAAAAGCAAAACGGGGAAAGAAAATGCTATTGAAATTACTGAGTATGCAGGATATGTTCACGATTCATCTCAAAACCTACTCAACCTAATTGAGAACCTTTTGGGATGGGCGAGGAGCCAAACTGCTAGCATAAAACTAAACTCCCAAAAAATTAATATTATCGATATTTTTGAAACTGTAAAACAGCAACTTAGCCTTCAGGCTAACTCTAAAAATATTCAAGTAATTATTCCCGATTCAAAAGGTATTGAGGTGTTTTGCGACAGGGACACTATTGTAACAGTTCTAAGAAACCTTGTTTCCAATGCTATAAAGTTTTCAAATGTTGATAGCAAAGTGCTTTTACTGGTAGAACAAAAAGGAGCAGAAGTTCTAGTTAGCGTTAAAGACAATGGTGTTGGTATGAGTGAAAAAAATCTATCGGAGCTCTTTAGTATAGATGGGGCAAATTTGACAGAAGGGACTCATAAAGAGAAGGGCACAGGGTTGGGGCTTATAGTTTGCAAGGAATTCGTAGAGGCGAATGGTGGAAAAATATGGGCTGAAAGCAAAATGGGTTTTGGTTCAACTTTCAATATCTCGCTTCCCTTGATTTAGTTTTAAATAATTTGTAACGCAATGGCTAAAAAGAAGATTACATATTCGCAAGCAATAGAGGAGATTGAAGATATTATTGCTCAAATTGAAAATAATGAAATTGAGATTGATGAGCTTCCACAGAATGTGAGCAGAGTTGCCGAACTTCTTAAGTATTGTAAGGCTCAGCTACATAGTACCGAGGAGGAAGTAGAAAAGTTATTAAAAGATTTCTCAGAATAAGCTCTTGCACACACACCATCCTGTTCGATAACGTACATATATTGTTCTTTATAGAAACATATCATTACGTTATGAATATCTTTTTAATTCCTTAAGTACATGTAACACAGGTTTTTGGTTGCTTTGGCATGACCTTGGTTATTTAAATGATAATAAATACTAAATAGCCATGGTTAAAAGCTACTTAATAACTGCTGTAAGAAGTATACTAAGGAATAAATTAACATCAACCATTAACATACTGGGATTAGGTTTGGGTATGGGGGTTTTCATCTTAATAATGATATTTATTAATCAGGAACTACAAATAGATAAGTTTATTAATGATAAAAACAGAATATTCAGGGTTGAGTGTGGCGACTGGGCTATAATGGGGCCTGGTTTTTTTGAAAAAGCTGCTGAATTATGTGGCGAAATTGAAACTTCTGCAATGATACAGCCCAACGCAGTGAGTAACGACGCTGTTAAAAAGGAGGGAAACTCAGTAAGAGCAAACAGCTACATAGCGGCAAACAGCAACTTCATTCGTTTTTTTGGGTTTGATGTTCTTGTAGGCGATTCCCAAAACCCTCTCTCTCAACCCAATTCTCTTGTGTTAACACTAAGTGAAGCCAAAAGGGTTTTTGGTAATACAAATCCAGTAGGAAAAACACTTACATTCAACGATAGCATTGAGATGCTGGTAACGGCTGTTATTAAAAATCCTGATAATTTTCACTTCCCATTCAATGCAGTGTTTTCATTTGAACAGTACGTGGCTATAAGTGGTAGAGAAAACTACCGAAACCAGCTGCTAAACAATATGAATAATCCAACATACCTTAAATTACGTTTTGCCAGCGATAAGGAGAAGGTTGAGCAGAAACTGTCAGATGAAATATTTAAATTAATAAATTCCAACACCAGATTTGAGATGACGCTTCGCCCCGTGAGAAACATATACTTTCAGGGGTTGCTTCCCTTTGAGGGAGCAGTTCGACATGGGAACCTAAAGTTTATAAGGGTTATGGTTGTTGTGGCTTTTCTAATACTAATCTTGGCCTGTATTAACTTTATAAACTTAAGTACAGCCAGAGCTTCAACCCGGGCGAAGGAGATAAGTGTGAGGAAAGTTTGCGGGGGTAATCGTAAAAAAATAGTTGCCCAATTTCTAGGAGAATCGGTTTTAGTTGCCTTCTTGTCGCTGCTAGTTGCTGTTGTTTTCGTTGAACTATTTTCACCAGTTTTTAGCAATCTCATTGAGCGTACGGTTGTCCCTTCCTTTTTCTCAAGTAAATGGTTGATTGTTTCAATGATAATGGGTTCTCTGGTTATCGGTCTCGTTTCGGGCTTTTACCCAGCACTTTTCCTGAGCTCGTTCAACCCAGTAAGAGTGCTTAAAGGGGAACTTCTCAAAGGCTCAGGGAAGGGTTTGTTCCGAAAAGTGCTAATTGTTTTTCAGTTTTCGGTTTCGGTGGGCCTTATTATTGTGACTATAATTATATATAGTCAAATTAAATACTTTACGGGCTACGATGTTGGCTTTGATAAAAGCCAGGTTATAACAATTCAGCAACCTCGAAAAGTTCGTTTCGAATATCCAACACTGAAAGAAAAAGTGCAAAAAGTTTCAGGTGTTCTCGGAATTTCTCGTTCAAATTCCAAACCGGGTGAAATTTCCTGGCAGGAAAGCTGCTACGATAGCCTAGGGCAGCACCATAATTTCACTTTTCAACCGGTTGATCCCGATTATATTAATGTCCTTGGACTTGAGCTGGTAGAAGGAAGAAACTTCGATTGGGATAGGCCTTCGGATGTAAAAGAGACTGTTATTATTAATGAAACTTTTGCAAAAATGCTTGGTATTAACCAAATTACTGGAGAAAAACTCAATAGTAAGTACATAGATTCATACATTATTGGAATTGTAAAGGATTATAATTTCAATTCTCTTCACAGCCCAATTGGCCCACTGGCATTGAACTTTAGAAACTCTGCTTACAATACTTTCAATATCCGAATCGATGGGAACAACATTCATTCGGTTATTGAGGGGCTCAGAGGTATTTGGGAGGAGTACTCTGTTGAAACTCCGTTTGAGTATTCGTTTCTAAATGAAAGCTTCGAAAACTTGTATCGGTCCGAAATTCGAATGGCAAAACTATTCGGGCACTTTTCGTTTATAGCAATTTTTATTGCCTGCATGGGGTTGTTTGGGTTAGCTGCGTTCATTCTTCAATCGAAAATTAAGGAGATGGGAATTCGAAAAGTGTTAGGTTCCTCAACGCTTAATATAGTTGGTTTAATGGGAAAAGAGTTCACAATTCTCGTTTTAATTTCAAATGCCATTGCATGGCCAATTGCATGGTACTCAATGAGTAGATGGCTCGAAGGGTTCCCCTACAAAACGAATATAAGCCTTGTGTTCTTCCTTTTTGCCCTTTTGCTAAGTTTACTTATTGCATTCGTAACCGTTTCGTACCATTCGTGGCAAACTGCAAGGGCAAACCCAATCGACTCGCTCAAGTACGAGTAGCGTTATGGTTTCAGGGAACTTTTTTGTAAATTTGCGCTTCAATTTCGCAAATTATAAAACCATTATACCATGCACTACTCAGTTCCTGTAAAAGGTAAAGTTCACTGGATTGGAGTGAACGATCGGCGTAAACGACTTTTTGAAAACATGTGGCCGCTCGATAGGGGTGTTTCCTATAACTCGTATCTCATTGTTGATGAGAAAACTGCCCTGGTTGATACGGTGGAAGATAGAGCCGCAGGTAACTACATTGAGCGAATCGAAAAACTTCTCGATGGGAAGAAGCTCGATTACTTAATTATTAACCATATGGAGCCCGATCACTCTGGCGAAGTAAAGGCAATATACGACCACTTCGAAGGCGTGACCATTGTGGGAAATGTTAAAACCTTTAAAATTGTTGAGGCGTACTACGGAATCACCGATAGGCTGCTAAAAGTTGAGGATGGAGATACTCTTCCCCTTGGTTACCACAACCTTAAATTTGTAATGACTCCCTGGGTTCACTGGCCCGAAACCATGATGACATACGATTTCACCGAGCAGATTATTTTTACCGGTGATGCCTTCGGTAGCTTCGGAACCCTTGATGGTGGTATTTTTGACGACGAAATCAACTTCGACTTCTTCGAGGAAGAGATGCGTAGATACTACTCAAATATTGTAGGCAAGTATAGTAACATGGTGCAGAAGGCGCTTGCTAAACTAAATGGAACACCCGTAAATGTTATAGCACCCACTCATGGGCCTGTGTGGCGAGAAAATCCGAAGAAAGTAATCGATCTTTACGATATGTGGAGCAGGTACGAGGCAGAGGAGGGCGTAGTTATTGTAGTGGCTTCAATGTACGGGAACACTGAGTTAATGGCCGATTATATCGGTCGGAAGTTGAACGAAAACGGAGTTAAGAACATACGTATTCACGATGTTTCGCGCACGCATATTAGTCACCTAATTAACGAAATTTGGAAATATAAGGGGGTTATTTTAGGTTCCTGTGCATACAATTCCGAAATGTTCCCGTTAATGGAGAACCTAACCCGTGAGCTAAATCATATGAAAGTTAAGAATAAGTACCTCGGTATTTTTGGAAGCTACAGCTGGAATGGAGGAGGCGTGAAGAAACTTATGGAGTTTGCCGAGGATTCGGAGTTGGAGTTGGTTGCCGAACCAGCCGAGATTTATGGAAAACCATCTGAGAGTAAGTATGAGAAGTGCGATATTCTAGCTCAGAAAATGGCAGAAAAGATTTTATCTAAATAAATTTTACAGTACGTAATTTTAAGTCAGCCTGCGCCTGTCTGTCGGCAAACAGGACAGGCAGGGTGGGCAGGCGAGAAGTGAAGCAATCTTTTTTGGAAACAATTGATTGCTTCTTTTCTTTATTAAGGAAATGCAATTTGTAATTGCGATGTGAAATTTTAGCAACTAATTTTTCCTCTCATAAATTCAAGAATACATTCTTCATCGTCAGGATGAAACCAGGTAATTTCATTATCGCGACCCCACCATGTTAGCTGGCGCTTGGCGTACCTTCTCGAGTTACGTTTTATTAGTTCAACTGCTTCATCGAGACTGATTTTCCCATCGATAAAGTCGAAAATTTCACGGTAACCTACGGTTTTAAGGGCGTTATGATTTCGGTACTTGTACAAACCTTTTACCTCTTCAACCAAGCCATTCTCAATCATCTTATCAACCCGCTGGTTTATCATAGAGTAGAGCTCCTCTCGTGGCCGGTTTAGCCCAATTTTCACAATTCCAAAGGGTCGAACTTTCTGGGGTTGGGTAAGGAACGAGCTATAGGTTCTGCCTGTTTGCAGGCAAACTTCAACGGCTTTTAGAATGCGCTGCGGATTTTTTAAATCGATATTATTGTATTGCTCCGGATCGAGAATTTTTAGCTGCGAGCGTAGGCTATCAATTCCTTCATTCTTCAGCTGATTCTCTAACGTTTTTCGAAGCTCAGGATCGGGAGTAGGAAAATCGTCAATCCCTTTGCAAATCGCATCGATGTAAAGCATTGATCCACCAACTAGTAACGCTGATTTATGCTCCTGAAATATGATTTCAAGTGTATTCAACGCATCCAACTCAAACATTCCGCAGCTGTACCGTTCTGTTATCGATTTATTGCCAATAAGATAGTGGGTTGCCTGGTTAAGTTCGCGTTCAGTAGGAGCGGCTGTCCCAACCTTCATTTCACGGAAAAACTGCCGCGAATCGGCAGAAACAATAGGTGCATCCAGCGCATTTGACAGTTGAATGCTTAGTGAAGTTTTGCCAACTCCTGTTGGGCCAAGAAGAACTATAAGGAACTTGCTCAACTCTTTCATTCGTCAATGTAATCCCCTTCCTGAAACGAATCGGAGCTAAAATCATCGTCGAAACCTATGTCGTTACTTATCTCATTCAGCAAATCGTCGTCAAGCGTATCGGCAGTGTACTTAATATCCTCCAACTCAGTTTGAACGGGCGGTTCTCCAATGCAGGCCGAACAAGCGGGGTACTTTTTGCCAGTTTCAGGCTGATGAGTTTCGAAAAGTTCTAAAAAGAATGCCCTATCGCTAAAAATATCGAAAACGTAGAGCAGCCTTTCTTTCTTGTGCTTAATTAAATCGTTGATTTTTACACTATCCATTGGAATGGCGGCCGGACCGGCATCGTTTTCCATGTCAATTAGCGTTAGCTCCATCCCTTTGTTCCAATGCTCATCGGTAAGGAAGAACGATGCTAGCATGTGCGGGTCGTAGCTCAGATTCTTTTGAATGAAATTATGAAAGTCAAGAAAGGTGCTATCCGAGTTCACCTCGAAATCACGAAGGAATGCCTTGTCGTCGCTCGATATCATCCTAAACTTGTATATCATGGCTAGGTATTGTGGGTTTTAAGTGCAAATTAAGTTAGTAAAACGAAAAAATAAAATATTTCGTCAACTTTTATAAAAGATAAAGGGATGAAACTTTTGAAAGTATCACCCCTTTGATAAATGGAATATTTAAACTCTACTTTGAATACTGATCAATTACTTCGTTGATAGTATGCTGGCAAACCTTACAGAACTCGGTGTGGCGTGTGTACATAATGCAGTTAAGCTGCGAGCGGTATAACCCTTTTGGTTGGTATCCTGCTCCCTCAAAAGCACCAACCTTATCGGCGTACTTCTCGTTGGCAATAAACTTTTCCTCAGCCATTTTCTGGCGAAGGAATAGTTCTTCCATTACTTTCTCGGGAACGTGGGCTGCCCTTAGGCTATCGCGCTCTTTTTGTATTTGGTAGCCAAACTTATCGAACTCCTCCTTGTTCCATGGTGTGGGAATGGGTGTTTCATCATCAACCAGCTCCTTCCACTTTAAGTTTTCTTTGTCGAGAAGGGCTGTAATGTTCTTTTCCCAAGGTTCAATCGAAATATCGGGTACCTCATACTCAACCGATGAGGTGTAGTACTCGTCCGCCAAAGCGCCCATGTGGTGGCCCATTTCGTGAATCATCAGGTAATCGGCAAAAAGGTTATCGGCTGCAACGGTTGTGTAAAGGTTGTAAATTCCTCCGCCTCCGTAGGTTTGCTCGTTTACAAGAATTACCATAAAATCGTAGGGCACGGTTGATGCTACGTTTCGGATGGTTCTGTTGTCGTATGCCAGAACGTATCGTTCGGAATCGAAGGTGCTGTAGTGTGCTGAAAGTGGAGAACGGCGGTAAACTCCGTGGTGGGGTTTGCTAATACCGCTTTGCATTGCAGGGGTTTCAACAGCACGAACATTAATATCGTTCCTTCGTGAACTGTAGGGTTCTACGCTCAGTAACGCTTCTGCTAGTCGCTTGGCATCGTTTCTGAACTTCTCCATTTCCTGCTCGGTGTAGCCATCGCCAAGTATTACAAGGTCGAGCTTCTCACAGGCAGGTCCATTCTCAACAATTGGGTAAATTTTATAGCTTGGCTCAATATCGGCTTTTATAACCTGTCGCCAGTTGGGGTCAATCTCAGTAATCCAAATTTTTTCGAAAATGTTCTTATTATTCCTTTTGCTCACAATAATTTTCACGGGTTTTTTGGGCCATGGGAATCGGAGCGATTCGTGGAAAGTACCCCACTGCTTTTCAGCCTCCGGTGTTGTTTGCCATTCGCCAAAAATGCTGGCAAATCCTCTGGAGAAGAGCAGCTGGCTGGTTTCGGCATCAATTACTTCGAAGAAATATAATCCGAACATCAGTTCATCGATTAGCTGGGTTTTACTACCCGACCAAATCCCGTCGGAAACCGTTTTGTCGTGCGAGAAGTGCTCGGTATCGAATTTACCGGTATGGTAAAAATCGTATCGCATGGTTTTATCGAGAAACCAATCGCCGAAATCAACGTTGCCTTTGTCAACAATTTCAACCTGAATAGTTTCCTTCTCAGGTTCATTTGCTTCATTTTTAGGAGCGGTTCCACACGAAAGTAGTAATGTGGATAAAGGGATAATTATTAGAAATAGCTTTTTCATTGCTTGAGTTGTTTATGGGTTAACTGCTCCTAAAAGTACAACAAAAGATGAACATTGAAAAACACAGTTAATTTTGAAAATTTTGGGTAAAAAAGTTGATTTAAAAGTTATTTTAGTTTAAATTGCAGTATATCAATGTAATAATTAAAAAAACATGAAACTTGATTTATGAAAAGTTGTTAACAAAAACCTAAAAAAATCAACAATACCTTAATATTTACCTGCATTTGTTACCAACTTAACTTAAATATTTGCTATAATTGTATTCAAATACAAAAAAGTAGTTACTAATTGTAATATTAAGTTACCAATATGGTACATTACCTGGTTCTCTTAATGAACGTTGTTGGGCTGGTGTTCCTCAGTATTTTTGGTGGCGAGGACGTAGCTCTTAGAATGAATGTTCCAAGAGAAGTTACCGCAGGCGCTGAATTTGACGTTGAGGTTACCCTAATTAAAGGGTCAACGGAAAGTTTTGCCCGTTTCCAGCAGGAGTTACCCCGTGGGTTAACAGCACAACTAATTGACAACTCCAACGCCAATTTTTCCTTTGAAGATCAAAAGGTTAAGTTTATTTGGTTGAATCTTCCGCAGGATAACGAGTTTAAGGTGGCTTACAGGGTTAAGGTAAACGAAAGGCTAAAGGGAACATTCAATTTAAAAGGACTCTTCTCATATATTGATGAGAATCAGCGAAAATCGGTTGATGTTATGGTTAGCGACATTGTAATTCAACCATCAAGCCGTATCGATCCTAACCTCATTGTTGATATTTCTGAGTTTCAGCAGATGGTTCCGGTTCAACAACCCGTTGCACTTTTAGCCAGCAATGTTCGCTGCATAAGGCAAACACCTTTTTATACTGGTTTTGAGAACGATATGATGGTGAATATTCTCGTAAACAAGGGAAGTACCGAGAAGTTTGCCAAGATTGAGGAGGTTCTCCCTGAGGGATACACCGCTGAGGCTATTAATCCTCGCGATGCAATATTTACATTTAAGGATCAAACGGTTAAGTTCCTTTGGATGAATCTCCCACCCGATCAGCGTTTCGTTGTTAGCTACCGTTTAAGCCCTCAGGATAGCATTGAGAAGGAAGTGCTGGATTTGAACGGAACGTTTTCATTCATTGTGAATGAAGCGACTCAGGTTATCGATATCGTTCAACGTGATGTTGACTTATCGAATCTTGATCCAAAAAATCTTGACGGAATAATAGCATCTGTTCCTGCTCCTTCTATGGGCTCAACTGGTTCATACACTGGTGCTGAGATTAGTTCTTCGTACACAGGAGGTGATGGGGGAAGAGATATTCCAGTCCAATTTCAGGCTATACCCGATAAACCAAAATTTAGTCAAAAACCTTTGGAGTTAGATAAATCGTATCTACTTGAACCAGAAGAGGGCGTGTACTACAGGGTACAAATAGCTGCAGGGCACCGATTAGTTGATATCAAACGGTACTTTAAAAACTACAAGATAACTGAGGAGGTTCGTACCGAAAAACACGAAGGATGGTACAAGTATTCAATAGGTTCGTTTGGGGAGTATAAGGAAGCTCGCGACTACCGTGTGAAAATATGGAATACAACCACAATCGATGATGCATTTGTGGCTGCGTATAATAATGGTATTCGTATAACAGTACAGGAAGCACTAATGATAACAAGCCAGCAATGGTATAGGTAACTTGTTAAACCAGTAGCATATAAAATGAAAATTAAACAGCACGTATTACCAAAGTTACTTTTTTTGCCGCTGTTGCTTTTAAGTTCAGGGATGCTTTTCGCTCAGGATGACGAAGATTTCTACTTGCAATTTCTAGAAGAGGTAGTTGAGGTTGAAAACCCTGTTTACAAACCTGTAATATCATTTGGTACAGGTTTAATGCACTATATGGGCGATATAAAGAACCCAAGTAAAAATCCTTTGCTAGGAAATTTTGGGTACAAGTTAAATGTGTCAACCTTCATTGGGAAAAAGAATAACTATAAATTGAATTTTTTCCTGATGTACGGGAATTTACAGGGTCACGATTTTGACATTTCCCTTGCCATGCAGTCTGACCCCGATAAGTTACCTTTCGATAATAGATTCACCGATCTTCGTGTTATATACCATAACTCATCTTTTCGTACCGAAACTTATATGTTAGGTGCAAATGTTGAGTATGGTTTTTCGCATATTGCTAGTTTAAATAGAAGATTTAAACCCTACTTTTCAATTGGCGTTTCCTCGTTGATTTTTTCTCCCAAAGGGAATATCTTTTTTGGAGATGATATTTCAAATCCTGCTCAATTCTACAACTTCTGGAGCGATGGAACTATCAGAAATATCCCAGAATCGGCTCCAAACAGTTGGAATGCAAGATTTCGCAGTTTCGACAATGATTATGAAACGGATCTGGTAGGACGTGATTTTCATGGAATCGGCAAATACTCAACAACAACTGCCGTTTTTCCTGCTGAGTTTGGTATAGATTTTTACCTTTCGTACCGTGTTAACTTGAGGGTTTCTGCTACATATTTTTATGCCCTTTCCGATTTAATTGACAACTACGATCAGCGAGTGGCAGAACTATATGGAACGGAGCATAACGGGCTTAACGATATGTTCCTGTTTACAAACGTATCTCTACACTTCGACATGTTCTCCGACCCAAAATATTTAAAGGTTGATAGAGATTTTGCCATGCTCGATTTTGATGAATCAATGTATGAGATCCTATTTGCAGATCAGGACTTGGATGGTATTTGGGACAGAATAGATGAATGTCCTGATACACAGGTTGGTGCAGAGGTTGATTCGCTGGGATGTCCTTTTGATATGGATGGTGATGGTATCCCCGATATTATAGATCTAGAGCCTAATACACCATCGGGTTCTATTGTCGATAAAACGGGCTCACAGCTTACTCCCGAAATGCTGGCAGAAATGTTTACCAATCCCAATGCGGTTCGCCGTGAGGAAGTACGTGTTGCTCCGGTATTGCCCATTTGGACAAGGAATATAACCTTTGAACCTGGTAAGGTTCCCAATAAGTTTAAACCAGTTGATAAGGATGGTGACGGGTACGTTTCGTTCCAGGAGTTGCTTCTTACAATTGACGATTTCTTCGACGAGAAGACAACCTACAAGCTCGATGATATTTACGATTTGAATAACTTCTTCTTCTCACAGTAGAAGTTGTTTCAAAGTCTAGTAAAATCCATCTGTACACTATATAGATGGATTTTTTTATTTCTCCTTGTTTTTATAAATATGGTTATGAAGATATTTTGCGGTGTGGCTATCCTTGTTAAAAATAATTCCCTCCGGAGTTCCTGAACAAATTACTTTTCCACCCTTTGCGCCGCCCTCGGGACCTAAATCAATAATATGATCTGCAACCTTAATTACATCCATATTATGTTCAATCACAATAACTGTGTTGCCTTTATCAACTAGTCGGTTGAGAACATCGAGCAGCACACGAACATCCTCAAAATGGAGGCCGGTTGTGGGTTCATCAAGTAGGTAAAGGGTTTTTCCGGTATCGCGTTTTGCCAACTCGGAGGCAAGTTTTACGCGCTGGCTTTCGCCACCGGACAGGGTTGTAGAAGGTTGGCCTAGCGTAATATACCCAAGCCCAACGCTTTGCAGGGTTTTTATTTTCTGGTAAATTGACGGGATATTCTCAAAGAATTCAACCGCTTGGTTGATGGTCATATCCAGCACATCGCTTATATTCTTCCCTTTGAATTTTACTTCCAGGGTTTCGCGGTTGTACCTACGACCATTGCAGTCGTTGCAAGTAACGTAAACGTCGGGCAAGAAATTCATTTCAATTACCTGAACTCCTGCGCCTTTACATGTTTCGCAGCGGCCGCCTTTAACGTTAAAAGAGAACCGACCGGCCTTAAAACCCCGAATTTTAGCCTCGGGTGTTAGCTCGAAAAGCTTACGAATGTCGGTTAGAACTCCAGTGTAGGTTGCCGGATTGGAACGGGGTGTGCGGCCAATGGGAGCCTGACTAACTTCAACAACCTTATCGATATTTTCTAACCCAATAATTGATTCGTGAGGTAATGGTTCGTCAAGCGAACGGTAAAGTTTACGTGTAAGAGCAGGATGGAGCGTGCTGTTGATGAGGCTCGATTTTCCGCTGCCCGAAACGCCGGTTATACATATAAATTTTCCCAGAGGAAACTCAACGCTCACGCTTTTTAGGTTATTCCCTTGGGCTCCGGTTAAAACAATGCTTTTCCCATTCCCTTTGCGTCTTTGCTCCGGAACCGGAATTTCAAGCCGTTGGCTTAAGTATTTTGCGGTAAGTGAGTCGGAAATAAGTATCTCAGAAGGAGTCCCTTCAACAACAACCTTTCCACCATGCCGGCCAGCCTTTGGACCCATGTCAACCACATGATCGGCTGAAAGAATCATCTCCTCATCGTGTTCAACAACAATAACAGAGTTGCCGCTATCGCGAAGCGTTTTTAGGGAATCAATCAGACGAAGGTTATCCCGCTGATGGAGTCCAATGCTCGGCTCATCGAGGATGTATAGAACGTTAACCAGCTTCGACCCAATTTGGGTGGCAAGCCGAATACGCTGACTTTCACCACCTGATAGCGAAGCTGCGCTCCGGTGGAGCGAAAGGTAGCCTAAGCCAACATCCACCAGAAATCCAATGCGTTCTCGAATTTCTTTCAGAATTTCGGTGGCAATTAAACGTTGTTTGCTCTCCAGCCTTTTTTCCAGTCCATTAAGCCACGATGCCAGAAAATCGATATCCATTCGGGAAAGTTCGCTTATACTTTTTCCGTCAACCTTAAACCATTCCACCTCTTTCTTTAATCGTGTTCCGTTGCATTCGGGGCAGGTTACGTGTCGGATAAACTGTTGCGCCCATTTAGGACCACGCCCGTTTAGCTCCTCGTTTTGATGGTTATGGATGAAGTTTATTACGCCCTCGAAGCTAAGAAAGTAGTTTGAACGTACTCCAATTGCCGGGTGTTTTATGGTGAATTGCTCCTCGGAACCGTATAAAATAACGTTCAGAGCTTCCTCAGGAATGGTTTCGATGGGATCGTTGATATCGAACCCGTATTTGGAGGCAATTGCTTCCAACTGCCAGAAAATTAGTGAGTTTTTATGTGAACCCAAAGGTTCAATGCCACCCTTTTTTATGCTTAGCTTCGGATTAGGAATTACTTTGGCCATGTCGGCCTCTGAGACAACTCCCAAACCATTACAGCGGTGACAGGCTCCCTTGGGTGAATTGAACGAGAAGGTGTGGGGAGCAGGTTCGTCGTAGGAGATTCCGGTTGTTGGGCACATTAATGAGCGGCTGAAGTAGCTGTGCTGCTGGCTGTCGGCATCCAACACCATTATTATTCCTTTTCCTTGGTTCAATGCGTTGAGTACGGAATTGCTTAACCTTTTTTTATCGTTTTCGGAAACAATAAGCTTATCAACAACCAGCTCGATAAAATGCGTTTTATACCGATCGAGCTTCATGGCTGGCCGAATTTCGGTTAGTTCACCATTTATTCGTACGTTGAGGTACCCTTTTTTTCGAAGCTGCTCGAACAGTTCGCGGTAGTGACCTTTACGTCCACGCACAATTGGGGAAAGAATCAGGGTTTTCTTGCCATCGTACTTTTGCAGAATTAGGTTTACAATCTGCTCATCGGTGTATCGCACCATCTTTTCTCCGGTTGCAGATGAGTATGCCGTTGATGCTCTGGCGTAAAGCAAACGAAGAAAATCGTATATTTCAGTGATGGTTCCTACCGTAGAGCGAGGATTGCGGTTGGTTGTTTTCTGTTCAATGGAAATAACAGGGCTAAGACCGGTTATCTTGTCAACATCGGGGCGTTGCATGGTGCCAAGAAATTGACGAGCGTAAGCCGACAACGTTTCGATGTACCTACGCTGACCCTCAGCATAAATGGTGTCGAATGCCAACGATGATTTTCCGCTTCCACTTAGGCCGGTAATAACTGTAAGCTTGTTGCGTGGAATATTAACATCAATATTTTTAAGGTTGTGAACCTTAGCACCCTGAACTTGAATTTCAAGGGCTTCACCTTTGGCAACCTTAAGGGTTTCGCTTTGCATGTAACTGTATGCTATGTTTCAATTTACTGATAGGCTCCCTCACGGAATCCCTTTTCCGGTATCAGTATAACGTAAGTTTTCTTATCCTTGTTGGTGAGGTAGGCTTCTCTTAACCAAGGATTTAATAGTTTTATTATCTTGTAGCTTGTGTTGAAATGTTCAGCAAAATTTGCAATGCTGGTTATTGTTGAATCAACTTTTACCTCAAAGGATTCAATGGGTGGATAGAGGTCGTTTTTATTTATTAAAAAGCCGTACTTTTCTGGATGTTCAAATATGCATTTTAGCGCTAGAATACGAAAAACGTATCGTCCGGTTTCCTCGCCCAGAACCATATCGTAGTAGTTCTCGTTCTTTTGGCGTTCCATCTGCTTGTTTAGGCCGTTGCGCCCAAAATTATAGGAAGCAGCAGCCATGGTCCAACTACCATACTTCTTATAACTTTTCATTAGGAAATTGCAGGCAGCCTGGGTAGATTTTTCGATGTGGTAGCGTTCGTCAATTTCGTCGTTAATTTCCAAGCCCAACTCCCTACCTGTAGCTTCGAGAATTTGCCAGAACCCAACAGCCTGTGATGGTGAAACAACATGGCTGAGGGCACTTTCAGCAACAGCAAGGTACTTGAAGTCATCGGGGATTCCGTTCTTTTTCAGGATTGGTTCAATAATTGGGAAGTACCTGTTTGCACGCTTCAGTAAGAGAACGGTTTGGGAGTGCCAGTAGGTGTTAACCTGCAACTCGCGGTCGAGGCTTTCGCGAACATCGAAAAGTTGTAACGGAACACTTTCGCCTGCAAAGGCGAGTTCGTTCGGAATTGGCACCTGGTAGGTTGGGTTTTGGAAGCGACCCGAATCGGGGGAGAAGAAGCTGCCTCTTGTTTCACCTGAGCAGCCTTTCTGCCAAGGAAACGCAATTGTGAATAGAATTAGAATCATAAATAGCACGGAAAACATGCTAATTGTGAAGTATCGTGTGTTTTTTACTCGTGATTTCATAGGGAAATTCTGTGGCAAATTCGACCCACAAAATTAGCATTTTTCACACGAAATAAAGAGGATTTGCTAAAAGGATGTGTGGTGCTACTCAATAAAAGTAAAACGACGGGTAACTTTATGGTGTTTATACTGGAGCGTTATAAGATAAATCCCTTTTCGAAGCTTATTTAGGGGAATATCCAACGATACATCGGTTGACGCATCAACCTCATCGGAGTAAACTTTGCTACCAATCATATCTAAAACGGTAACCTTTACTTTTTCGGTTCCCTCAACTCCTTGAATTTTTGCTTTCAGAATTTGGCCGTTTGTGATTGGGTTTGGGTATATGCTGAAATCGAAAAGTTGTTGGTTAATGCTGGTGCTAATCGAAGTATTTACCGATATGGGTAATGAATCGTAACCACCACCTTCGCCACCCTGGTAACTTTGGGCATTAATTAAATTGCTGGAATTTAGAATGATAGCGATTACTGCGAATGCCCCTGCTACTGATTTACTAATTTTCTTCATGGCTCATTAATTTAGTATGTTTTTTACCGTGCGCCACGTCCTCCAACGGTATTTCTTCTGTTAATGGGTTTTAGATGGCTATAGAACCTGTCGGAAACGGCAAGGTCGCGATAGGAGCCAACCTCAGAAACTGTACTTCCCCAGCCTCCTCCACGGAGTATGACGCCATTAGCCGTAGAATTGTTACACCAGCCTTCAACATTAGCGTTCCCGTTCTCATCAACTTGGCCATCGCCAAAGTTCCCATTAAAAAGAACGCCTTCACCCGCAGCCATAACTGTTTGCTCCCAAACATTTCCGCTCAACTCCATAACACCGTAGAAACCTGCACCAGCCTCCATTCTTGTGGAGTTTTCGGTAGCAGCAAAACCTGTACGTAGAACTCCTCTTAAGCCCCAACCTTGGGATGCAACAGTGTTTCCGTGATTCGCCAAACCGCTTCCGCTTGAAGCATTTTCGCTAACTGTTTCAAAAACCGTACCATCATTTACAGGAGTGTTGGCGTTGGTTACTTCGCTTGAACCCCACGAAAATTCTCCAGTAGTTGCTTTGTTTCCTGAACCACGGCAAATCTTCTCGAATTCAAATTCAGAAATTGGGCGTAGAGCGGCCCAGTCGAGGTAAGCAGCCAAATCGGCCCACGAAAGGAAGTTTGCAGCACGGTTTAGCCCATCGCTATCTTCATTAAAACTCTGATTCCCATTCGCATTTATGCCGTAAACGGCAGGCGCACCGTTTTCTTCCCCTGGAGTAACTATCACAATGCCGTTGCGATACAAGCTGTCGGGCTGGTTGTGGTTTATCATTGCGTAGGTTCCGGTTTCAGCGTTGGGAGAAATTGAGGTACGATTCGTTTGCTGATTGTAACTTAAGGTGTTCAGAAAATCAACGTACTGAATTTGTGATACTTCGTACTTCATTACGTAGAACCCTTTAAAACCTTTTGGAAATGTTGTTGGAATAGTTTCTGGCAAACTTTCTGGGGTAAAATACGTGTTTGGATTCACGATGCTTAGTGATGTTCCTGTAATTTCATTTTCTGAATCAACCAGAAAGGGTTCTCCCTGTGAATCGCCAATTGATGAGATTGAGGCGCCATCGCCAACATAAAATTCTCCTTCGGAAATATGCACCATTTCAATTGCATAAACTTCAATTACTTGAATATCTGAAATATCATCGATTTCCAAAGAGATTGTTGATGAAATGCTGCTGAATGTTCCGTAGTTTGTTGATAGAGCAAAAACTCCTTTGCAATCGGTAGGTAGTTCAAGGTTAACTGAACCAGATGTTTGATGAGAATTAGAATTATTCGATAAATCCAGATGTTTCCATTCTCCATTTGCCA
>DAOSWM010000040.1:24756-28869 GCA_035380045.1 Tenuifilaceae bacterium
TTTCTATTTTTCGTATTCTATCACAAAATCGTCCATGCAGAAGTATGCAGGAGTATTCATTCCCCAGTCGCCAACATCGGTGGAGGAGAGGGTGAAAACCATTTTTGACACATTCTTTAGGCTTGAGAAATCAACCTTTGTCCAACTATCAATAATGTAATGTGGCTCGGTTCTATAATCGGCAAGGTAGAAATCAACAGTTCCAACTTCCTCGTTGCTCGCATTATATCCCTTTGCAGTTAGCTTGAACCAGTCGCCCTCCTCGAATTTTTTAGTATTTCCGCCACCGTTTAGCATTGACAGGTACGCCCAGGTAGAGTTGGTAATTTTTGCAGAAATTATGTTGGTTGGCTGGCTAAACGTTATAGTTGCGCTTTCACCCCAAATATAGGCTATGCTATAAACATTCTGGTAGTTTCCACCATCGAGCAAATAGGCGCTGTACTGGTTTGTCCAGCCGGGAGTTTCCATGTCAATTTTATTTGAGTAGGCAAAACCCTCCCAGTAGTCGTAGGTGGCATCGTAACTGTTGTTGAAATTGGCGATACTGAAAGTTAATCCACCGTTCCCATCGGAGCCATTCCAGTAGCTGTTAGGTTCGAGCATTAAACTCTGGAAGTTGATGGTTTCTGAGTTGTCCTCTTCTTCGCACGAAGAGAAAGCGAAAATACCCAGCGCTATAAGCGCAAAAGTTGCATAACGGTTAAAAATTTTCATGAGTTTAAAGATTTAATTGGTTAAACAATCAAAACCTTCAAACCGTAAAATCAGGGGATTAAGTAAACCTGTTGAAGATTGGTACCAAAATCTTCAGCTTTTATTCCCGAAAGCTTACGAGTTGAGGTTTGCTCACTGGTAGGTCTTCTGGCTTACTCCCTCTCAGAACGGCCTTCCCATCCGCCAGCGGGCGGACAGTGGCAAGGATGCCTGAGAGTTAATGGAGATTACAGCAGCGGGTACTGCTCCCGAGTTACACGGGATTCCCTTAACCACGAACGAAACAAAGGTAGAAAAAATTACATTAATCGCTATAGGGTAATGGAAAATTACTCGTTTTCTGCAGTTAAAAGCAGAACCAATTCGGTAGGATTTGTTCTGTTAACATCAATAACTTTGGGGTTGCTAAGATTCCATTTATCTGAAATTGGTTTGAGAAAATCTTTTCTTACAGACATAACAAGTTGATTATTGCTTTTACTTAAAAGCTTGGTAAACGCATTAGCCCAAAGCTTCCCTTCCAACTCGAATATTCCGATTTCATCTATAAAAACAATTTCGTTTTCCTTGGTTTCTGATAGAATTCGGTTCCCCTCTTCAACAGCTTTGGGATTGAAAAAGTATGAGCCGTATTGTTCCCATTGCGTTGAAACCTTATCGCAAAGAGGGATAGACGAATTTGTTTTAACATTAAGTAGGTTAAATCCGATTCGCTTTCCACTTTCATCAACCAACCCTTCGGCAACGAATCCGTTGAATTCAATGCCAGAATTTTTTAAAAGTTCAATTACTTTCATCATGAAAGTTGTTTTACCTCCCATTCTTTCAGCAGAAATAATAAAAATATGCTGCTGGTTAGTTTGGTTTGAGTTGGTAAAGTGCGAATACATAAGCTCAACAATAGGAAGAGGTTTTAGAATTCTATGCCGTTCCTGTTTAAAAGTTGATATTAAAGAGGGAAGCGCTTCGTGCGCCTGAGCGTAAGAATTTGCAAGCGGAGTAAACATCGAATTTTGAAAGTGACGTGAAACTCCTTTGCTTTTTAACTCAATGTTAATACATGCAAAAGCAATAATAACAACTGTGGCCCTCAAAAATATTGTAAAGCTGTATATGAGGAAATCTTGATTGAAAGTTAACGAACCGTTCTTTCCAATTTGGATGAAAAAAGTTGATATTAGTGAGACAGAGAGAATTACTATCCAAAATGTTGGCCTTGAAATTAACTTTCGAATCCTTCCATAACGGAAAACTGAAAGCAAAATGTAGATAACACCACCCCAAAGCCAGTAGTAGGTTGGAATAATTCCTTTTAACGTTACAAAAACGGTAAGCCAAATAATGTGAAAAAGTAGGAATCCTATACCACCCTTGTATCCATGTACAACTTTGGGTTTGTAGGAGTTGTCGGTTGGCAAAAGCATTATGCTTTGCCCTTCAAATCGTTCTTTAATGGTGTTACCCCCAAAGTAGCCGCTGTACGCTGCCATTGCCCCAATGGCAACAAAAAAAAGTGTAAGGAGTAAAATTGGCAGAAGGTATCCGTTGCTTTGTAGGAAATTATCGCTAAATGAGAGTGTAAAAACCGATTGGTAAGCAGTAACGATGTCGCTGCCGTAAATCATAATCAATCGCACCAACTTAAATCCTAGTACTGAAAGCAAAGCCAAACCACCACCCAGTATGAAACCGGCAATATTTTGCCCAAGGGCAAGAACACCGAACTCCATCAGAAAACCCTCGAGGGTTATCCCAATCATAGGGGAGAGGATTACAGGGCTTGGCGAAACGGTTTTAAGCGCAGCGCAAACCAATGCCGAGCGCCAAAAAATTCCTTTGCCTCCAAAAACCCTGGCACCCGAAACCATTACGAAAACTCCAAGTGCTGAAAGCACTATTCCGGCAACAGTAGGAATGGCAAAGTTGTGCAGAATGCTTCCTGCTACAATCTCAAATGCTCCCCAAACGCTGCCAATAATTGTGGCCTTCTGCCACGAGCTGGTTGATAGTTCGGTTTTACTCAATTCTATAAGTTTGTTATGCATCGATGAATCTGCTAAAGTAGTGTAATCGGCAAATTCTTCCTAACTTTGAAAATAAAAAAATCAGAATGCAGGGAAATCTATACCTTATACCAACCACGTTGGGCGGAGAAAGCTGGAAGGATGTAATTCCGGATTTTGTGGCAGAAATATCAAGAAGTTTGAAGTTTTTTGTTGTTGAAGATGTTCGTACTGCCCGGCGTTACCTCTCAAAGTTGGGAATGCCAAACCCAATTGACACTCTCGATTTTCAGCTTTTGAACGAGCATACACCGGTTGAGGAAGTGGAAAAGCTATTGAAACCTATTTTTAGCGGAGAATCGCTTGGCCTGCTTTCCGAAGCGGGAGTCCCTGCAGTTGCCGATCCGGGTGCAAATTTGGTTGCGCTAGCGCAACGAAAAGGCGTGAAGGTAATTCCGCTAACCGGACCAAGCAGCATAATCCTTGCGCTTATGGGAAGCGGGTTTAACGGGCAAAACTTTGCGTTTGTGGGCTACCTTCCGGTAAAATCGCCCGATCGGGAAAAACGTATTCGTCAGCTTGAGCAGCGTGCGCACGATGAGGGACAAACGCAACTTTTTATTGAGGCTCCCTACCGGAATAACCAGCTGCTAAAGTCGTTGCTGGCAACCCTAAACCCGAATACAAAATTGTGCGTTGCTGCTGATATAACAATGCCTAGCGAGTTTGTTGTAACAAAAAGCGTTAAGGAATGGCAGGGAAACTTACCCGATTTGCATAAGCGACCCACAATTTTTGCAATTAATTCATAGGTATTTCAAAATTTGATGATTTAAGAATGGCTTTTATTGAGAGGTTTAAGAACGATTTAATAGAGAGTAAATTAACATGGGGAGTTGCTCTACTTTTTATTCCTGTTGCGTTTTTTACATACGTTTTTCATGAATTTGGCCATTGGCTTATTGGCGAAATTTTAGGAAACGATATGGTTTTAAGTTTAAATAACGCCAATGCTCAGGATGGTTACTATATCGACAATTCTCATGATTTTTATATTAGTATGGGAGGACCACTTTTTACAATTCTTCAGGCTGTTGTTGCGCTGCTAATTGTTGAAAAAACAAAATCAATTTACGTTTACCCCTTCCTGTTTTTTGCCGTTTTCTGTCGATTCTTTTCAATTTTTTTCGGGGGATTCCAGTTCCAGGATGAAGCACGAATTGCAAGTATTCTTGGTATATGGCCTTTTACTTTTGCCATATTGGTTTTGCTAATTTTGTTTCTGATAATTTGGCGAAGCAACGTTGTACTAAAGCTAAAATGGAGCTCAATAGGCCACTACTTTGCGGTAAGCACCTTCTCAATTCTGTTGGTTATAGGAGTAAGTAATTTT
>DAOSWM010000041.1:0-12065 GCA_035380045.1 Tenuifilaceae bacterium
ACCTCCGCATTAAACTCAATTGTTATTGGAATGGGATTCTGGTTTGTTGGGCTAGCTGCTCCAGATGTTATAGTTGCTATTGGCTGCGAGAAGCCAGCAGAAGCGAGCAATAAAAAAAGAATGCTTACAAAGCAAATCTTCATCTTGTTGGTGTATGGGTGTAGGCTCATAATAGGGTGGTTTTATTATGTTTCTTATTAATTACATCAGAATTAAACCTTTATAACAATAAAAATATCTGTAAAAAAAGAGTAATGGTTAAAACGCGTGGTCACTAATTCTTAAAAGAAAGGCTGGTTCAGGCATCAATATGTTACAAATCCAACGAGTGAATTTATTACATATGCAAATTAGTTCAAATATCACAAACAAACAGCTTTTACATCAACACATTTTGTACATTAGTCAAAATTACAAACCCATATTGATTAAAATTTACAAATACGGGGGAACACCCCTACAAAGCAGAATAGTCTCATTTTCATTAACTAATAAATTTTGACTATAAAAGTATGCCAAAATGAATTTAATAGAAATACCCAAATTCAGGGATTTTCCACATCGCTTTAAACCAACCGGAATATTTAATTCAGGTAATACCTTTACAAATTATTCATAATTTTTTATCGATTAGTTTTTGTATGTTTGTTAAACAGATTTCACAAAAATGCCTCGAATGAATTATAGAAAATATTCGCATGTTATACTCGTCACACTTTTTATATCCAGCTTTGGATTTACAATATCTTTAGCTCAAACAAAAACCGACAGCCTTCGTAACCTGCTCCCCGAATCATCAAAAGCAGAAAAGGCTAAAATCCTCAACGATATTGCCACTGAATACGACAACCAACTTAGCTCGATGGATGATGGCGAGGCTAGAGAACAAACTCTTTTGGAACTCGATGGAACCTCAACACTAGCCCTTGAAAGCGCAAAAAAACTTAACGACAACCTACAGCTAGCAAAAGCTTACCGGGTACGTGCCAAATACTACTACCATACAGGCAACTATGAGGAGATGTTAAAACACCAGTCTCAAAGTCTTGAATATTACAAAAACGCTGGCGACATTAGCCTTTACCTTGAAGTGCTAGGAAGCATTGGGGATTTGCAAAGCACCATCGATCCCGACTTCGCAATAGAAACCTACAGTAACGTTTTCAACGTTGACCAGCAGAATATAACCTCCGATGACCAAATCGACTCCTACTTTAAAATCATTTTTGCTCTAGGCATAAACTACTACTTCCAGGGCAGCTACAACCACTCGTTAGAGACATTCACTGCTCTTTACGAAAAGAGCATGTATCACAACGACAGTTTATGGATAAGCAAAAGCCTTAATGCGCTTGGTATAGCTGCCTACACAGGCGGTGATTACAACAAGGCGCTGGAGTACTACATGGAGTCGCTGAAATTAAGGGAACTACTTGGCGACAAAGAACAGATTGCCAGCGCCATGGTAAACATTGGGAATGTACATAAAGATATCCGTTCGTATAGCACTGCTAAAGAGTACTACAATAAAGCACTCGAGATATTCAACACGCTTGACGACAAGAAGAATATGGCGAACTGTTACAATAATATAGGCATAATTCATGAGCTTAGCGAAAATCTCGATGAAGCCGAAGCATTTTACACCGAAGCGTTAAAAATTAGAGAGCAGCTAAAGGACTCCATGGCACTTATAACTAGCTACATCAACCTAGGCTCACTCCTAAAAAAGAACAAAGAGTTCAAAAGAGCATCCACTTCATATCGCAAAGCCTTATCATTAGCACAACGCAAAGGCGACAGAAAACATGTTGCATTAATATCGAACAACATTGGGGATGTGTTATACGAGCAGAAACAATATCAGTCAGCCCTCCCTTTCTTCTTCAGAAGCCTAGATATTGCAAAGGAAATTGGGCTGAAAGAAATTGTTTCGCTGAACTACAGAAGCCTCTCAAATGCTTACGACAGCCTTGGCAATAAAAGCGAAGCCCTCCAATACTTCCGGCTTTTCTTTGAGGTACGGGAAGAACTTATTAACGAGGGCAACCAGAAGGCAATTGCAGAAATGCAAACAAAGTACGACACTGAGAAAAAGGAGCAGCAAATTGTGCTTATGAATAAGGACATGGAACTGCGCGATGCTGTTATAAAACGCGACAGGTACGTAAAAATATCAATGGGCGTTGGCATTGGCTTCGTACTTATCTTCCTGGTTTTCGTTTACATTCAGCTACAAGAGAAGAAGAAAAAGAATGTGCTGCTTGCCTCCCAGAAACAGGAAATTGAATGCCAACGAGATTTGCTCGCCAAGCAAAAACAGGAAATTACGGATAGTATTCGCTATGCTCACCGCATCCAAAGGGCAATTCTTCCTCCCGAGCAGCTACCCGAAGATATTATGCCAGAGCATTTCGTTCTATTTAAACCAAGGGACATTGTGAGTGGTGATTTCTACTGGATTGCCAGCCAGAATAACAAAACCTACATTGTGGCAGCCGACTGCACCGGGCATGGGGTTCCTGGAGCATTCATGAGCATGCTGGGAGTAGCATTCCTTAACGAAATTGTGCTATACCACAAGAATACTGAGTCTGATGTTATCCTCCAAGAACTTAGAAAACTAGTAAAGACAACACTTGCACAGTCGAGAAATAGCGAGGAAACAAAGGACGGAATGGATATCTCGTTCTGCATAATTAACTGGGTTCAAAACACCATTCAGTACTCAGGGGCATACAATCCGCTTTACTACTTCCGGAACGGAGAATTCAACGAGATTAAAGCCGACAAGATGCCCATTGGTGCATACATGAAGGATCATTTACCGTTTACCAAGCACGAATTCAAAATTGAACCAGGAGATACTTTCTACATCTTCTCCGATGGTTTTGTTGATCAGTTTGGTGGCAATGACGGTAGAAAATTCATGACTAAAAACTTCAAAAGGCTTCTTGGCAGCATACAAAGCAAACCAATGTCAGAGCAAATGGAGGTGCTGGATGAAACCCTTCTCGAGTGGAGAGGCGAACACGAGCAGATTGATGATATTTGTGTAATTGGTTTTAGATTCAACGAGGAACATCTACAAAATCACAGTAACCTACTTAGTTAGCTCCCTTTTCTTCAAATCGAACACCATTAACGTATCGCAGAAACCACCATTAGAGGCAAATTTTTTTAGCTGTTTCTTTTTTAACGGAGCACTGTAGTATCGGCTTGTTTTTTCAATTCTGGTTGGCTCCAGATTTAAAATCTGCTTAAAAGCAAGCGTATCATCATCGCCTAACCCTTTAATATAGAAAAACTCACCCTCCTTTTGACCGTAGTAAACGGTCCAGTAGCCATTGCTTTCCAACTTGTTAAAGTAGTAACTTTTACGCCAGCGTTTAACGGTTAGGCTGTCGGGAATAATGAACTCAATGGTCGATTGTTTTTCTCCGGTTGAATCTACTGAATTCAAAGTCCAACAGGTTTTGTCTATCACAATATCCTCACCATCGTTGCTTGTCCAATTTCCCTGAATTTCTTTAGGCATTTGGTTGTAGTTCCTAACATCAACGGGTATTGGCCTATCGAAATAGTGAGTTACACACGATGCAAGAATAAAAATTGAAAGTAGGTGCAATATGAATCGTCTCCTTTTCATTTTACTATTCTCCTTTTCATTTATTTGTATAACGAAACAATCCCACTAACAAATATACAAAACAGATAAAATGAAGCCAAAAAAAAGGCGCCTCGAGTACGAGGCGCCCTTCTGCAATATGAATAATTGATTAAAGCAAGCTAAAAGCAGCGGTTAATCCAGCCATAACGATAGATACCATACTCATAAGTTTAATAAGAATATTTAAGCTAGGACCCGACGTGTCTTTAAACGGATCGCCAACTGTATCGCCAACAATAGCTGCTTTGTGGTTACTTGACCCCTTCCCACCAAAATTTCCTTCCTCAATATACTTTTTCGCATTATCCCAAGCTCCACCAGAGTTTGCCATAAAAATGGCAAGAACGAATCCTGAACTCAACCCACCAGCGAGTAGACCAAGAACACCTGCCACACCCAGAACGATACCAGTTAGGATTGGGATAATAATGGCAAGAAGTGAAGGAAGAATCATCTCAATTTGGGCTCCTTTTGTTGAAATTGCCACGCAACGAGCGTAATCGGGCTCACCTGTACCCTCCATAATTCCAGGAATGGTTTTAAACTGACGGCGAACTTCCTCAACCATCTTCTGGGCTGCACGCCCAACTGCATTCATTGTTAATCCTGAGAACAGGAAGGCCATCATTGCACCAATAAAAACACCAACCAATACGATGGGGTTCATTAGGTTAACCTGGTAGTAGTTCATAAAATCAACGATAGTTGCCTTGGCTGTTTCAATAGTTTCACCATTAGAAAAAGTTAACACATTTTCGCCAATTCGCATCAATCCAATCTTAATCTCCTCAATATACGATGCAAGAAGCGCAAGAGCGGTGAGTGCCGCTGAACCAATAGCAAACCCTTTACCGGTTGCTGCTGTGGTATTTCCTAATGCGTCGAGAGCATCGGTACGTTTACGTACCTCGGGTCCCAAATGGCTCATTTCAGCATTTCCACCTGCGTTGTCGGCAATTGGGCCGTATGCATCGGTTGCCAGCGTGATTCCAAGGGTTGACAGCATACCTACAGCAGCAATTCCAATTCCGTAAAGCCCAAGTTGGATGTTCTGAGCATCAAGCATGTTTTTCACATCAAAGTTTATTGCGCAAAGGAAAGCCATAAGAATAGCTACTGCAATAGTAATTACAGGAATTGCGGTAGATATCATACCTAAACCAACTCCTGAGATGATAACAGTAGCCGGCCCGGTTTCAGCACTTTCTGAAACTTTCTGGGTTGGCTTATAGGAGTGAGAGGTGAAGTACTCGGTTGACTGGCCAATAATAATACCTGCTACTAACCCAGAAATTACAGAGAAAGAAATTCCCAGCCAATTCTGAAGACCTAGATAGTACAATATTAGAAATGTTGAAACGGCAATTAATAGCGAGCTGATATTTACCCCTAAGCCAAGTGAACTTAGAAGGTTCTTCATTGTGGCACCTTCCTTTGTACGAACAATGAAGATTCCAATGATAGAAAGGATTATCCCGACCGCAGCAATAAGCATAGGAGCTAGAACAGCCTTGTATTGCATATCGCCCTGAGCCAAAGCAAATGCCGATGCACCAAGTGCTGCAGTGGCCAGGATTGAACCTGCATACGATTCGTAAAGGTCAGCACCCATACCGGCAACATCTCCCACGTTATCGCCTACGTTATCGGCTATAGTTGCGGGATTACGAGGATCGTCCTCAGGAATTCCAGCCTCAACTTTACCAACTAAATCGGCACCAACATCGGCTGCCTTTGTGTAAATTCCACCACCTACACGGGCAAAGAGCGCCTGGGTTGAAGCACCCATACCAAAGGTTAGCATTGTAGTCGTAATGATTATCAATTTATGCGACGAATCAGGCTCATCAATGAAGTAGTTTAGCACCAGGTACCAAAGTGATATGTCGAGTACTGCTAAACCTACAACAACTAAACCCATTACAGCACCCGAGCGGAATGCTACACGCAAACCGTGATTGAGCGAGTTTTTTGCAGCGTTGGCTGTTCTTGCTGATGCGTAGGTTGCAGTTTTCATTCCGAAGAAACCGGCAAGACCAGAAAAGAAACCTCCGGTTAGGAATGCGAAGGGAGTCCATTCGTTTTGCACATTTAACCCGTACGCCAAGAATGCAAAAAGTGCTAGAAGGACAACAAACACTATTGTTACAACCTTGTACTGTTGTTTAAGGTACGACATTGCACCATTACGAACGTGGAGCGCAATTTTTTTCATGGTATCGGTACCTTCATCCTCCTTCATCATCTGCTTGAAGAAGAAATAGGCAAATCCCAGAGCAATTACCGATGCAATCGGCACCACCCAAAATAGATTACTGATAATCATACTTTTAAGATTTAGTTTTGGTTTTAGTTTATAAACATCTTCATTTGAGCTCGAAAATAAGCTCATAAATAAATATATACAACTATTAAAGTGTGATATTTACAAAAAAATATCACGATATTTTACTATCAACCTTTTTAACAACTACTTACAAACAAGAAGTGTAAACAAAAATAATTCGAAAATGTTCATTATGCGTTCAATTAGTCCCCGGCGAATTCCATCAGGTAGGCTTTTATAAAATCGTTTATATCTCCATCAAGAACTTCTTGCACATTCGATGTTTCAAGGTTCGTTCGTAAATCTTTAACTAGCTTATATGGATGTAGTATATAGTTTCGGATTTGCGAACCCCACTCAATTTTTTTCTTCTTGCCCTCAATTTCTGCCTGAACTTCCTGGCGTTTTCGTAGCTCCAACTCGTAGAGGTGGGCTTTCAGAATTCTCATTGCATTCTCTCTGTTGTTTAGCTGCGATCGGGTTTCGGTATTCTCAACCACAATCCCGGTAGGAACGTGATGAAGGCGAACACCGGTTTCAACCTTATTCACATTCTGCCCTCCCGCTCCTGATGAGCGGAATGTATCCCACTTTATTTCTGCCGGATTAACCTTTATTTCAATGGTATCGTCAACTGCTGGCGCAACAAAAACCGAAGCGAACGAAGTGTGCCTGCGTGCGTTGGAGTCGAAAGGAGAAAGCCGCACTAGCCTGTGAACCCCATTCTCACTTTTCAGGTACCCATATGCCTGGTTACCCACAAATTCAATTGTTGCCGACTTAATACCAGCTTCCTCACCTTCCTGAATGCTGAGAATAATTGTTTTGTAACCATTCTGCTCGCCCCACATCAGGTACATTCGCATAAGCATTTGTGCCCAGTCCATGCTGTCAACTCCACCTGCCCCTGAGTTAATTTTTAGGATGGCTCCAAGCCTATCCTCCTCGTTACGAAGCATATTTTTTAGCTCCAGCGACTCAATTTTTTTGAGTGCGCCATTGAACTGCTGCTGAACCTCCTCGTCGGTAGCCTCGCCTTCCCTGGCAAAATCGAAAATCACGAGCAAATCATCAACCATCGATTTGGTTTCGTTGAAACCATCGATCCACTGCTTTATTTCTGAAACCTTGCGAAGTTGATTCTCGGCATCTGTTGGGTTGTCCCAAAAGTCGGGAGCGGTGGTTTTCTCCTGCTCCTCCTCCAACCGAATTAGCTTACTATCGATGTCAAAGATGCCTCCTCAGCGCATCCACACGCCTTACAAGCTCTTTTACCTGATCTGTGTTTACCATCCTTTTTTTCCTGCAAAGGTAGGAATTTCAACCAATAGATAAAATCGATATTTTCGGTTCGTTCACTTTCACAAAATGCAACACACCTTTCTAACAATAAATGCGTTACAAAATTGTTTGCTATTTATACACGGATATCGTTACCTTTACGCTGAAATAAAACAACCACCATGAGAAAATTTCTGCTATTGATACTTGTTTCCATTTCTATTCATACGTTGGCTCAGAATGGATGGCACATCAAAACAAGATTTTATAACGAGTTTGAAAACCCCGCCAACGCCCGAATAGAGGAAGTTTTTCTGCAGAATAGCTTTATGAAGATGGTGGCTGGGGATGTTACAACCATTTTTGATGTTGGCAAGAGCGAAATAATCTACTACAACACAAACAACCAAACATACTGGAAAGGGAACCCCGATAGATTTAACGTTGAGGTTAGAGCGGAGCTGGAAGTGATGATTGAAGAAAAGCTAAACGGAGTGGAAGCCGACCAGAAAGAAGCAATGCGCCAAGTTTACTACGAAATGCTGAACGCTTCCTTCCCCGAGTCGATGGACACAGAGGTTGAGCATAGAGATTTTAGCGCACAGAAAGGTGGCGCAGGCGAAAAGGTTTCGGGGTTTAGCACCATTGTTTACAACATTTATGAAGGGGGAATGCCCCTTGAAACAATATGGGTTGCTCCCACTCTCCAAATTGCAAATGATTTCGATTTCGTTAGCCTAAGCCAATTCCTCAACCAGCTTGCCCGAGGAGCCTACGCTGCCAGCTTCGAAAGTTCACAGGAATACTTCGATATGATTCAGGTAGGCTACCCCGTAAAAATTGAGATGACAAAATCGGACGGCTACACCTACGTATCCGAGGTAGTTGAAGCCACCCGAATTTCAATGAATGCCAACGACTTCTCGCTCCCTACCGGTTACACACCCGGAACCCTTAGCGATGTTGGCGTATGGAACGGCTTCTAGTTAAACTACTTCACCTTCACCAGCTTAACCACCTTGGTTAATCCTGTTCGGGCTTCAAGATTTACGAAGTAAACTCCTGGCGCAAGGTTACTTGTTCCGATTTCAATTTCAGCGCTTCCGTTTGCCGTTCCCTCAAAAACCACCTCTCCGGTTAAAGCTACTATGAAAATGCGTTCAACTTCTGAGGCATTGGCTACCTTAACAAAGTTGCTGAAAGGATTAGGGAAAACATTAACATTTGCCAACTCACCTGTATTCAAACCCACTGTTGAAGAGAAAACGGCAGTAATTTGGTAATCACTCAAGAAGCTAATAGTTACAGGATTTTGAGTAGAAGTTATTCCATTCTCCCAACCGTCAAACTCCCAGTCGGTGTCGGGTATAGCAACGAGTTCTACTGATGTGCCCGAGCTGAAAGACAACGGCCCTGAGTAGTCAACTCCGTCAACTGTTACTCGTCCCTCGCCATTTTTGGTAATGGAAAGTATGTATGTATTTATCGAGAAGTCAGCATGAATGGTTGCGTTACCGCCAATGCTGCTGAATTTATAGGTTGTTACCGAACCAACGCTTTCGCCGTTAACCAACACATCTTCTACATGATACTCATTGCTTGGGGAAATGGTGTAGGTTAAATCATCGCCGTGGTTTACAACTGTTTCACCCACCGGTGAAATGGTTCCATTTTCGCCCGCTGTTGCTGTAATTGTGTACGAATTAATTTCAAATGTAGCCTGAATGGTTCCGTTAGCGGTAACACTCTCGAAGGTGTACTCCGAAACAGCGCCAACGCTTTCACCGTTTACAGTAACATCGTAAACGTGGTAGCCTTCGTTTGGAACTATTTCGAAAAGTTGATCGGCCTCGTACTCAACCTCCACATTCCCCGACGGAGAGATTGCTCCATTACCTGTTGTTGAAGCAAAAATATTGAAGGTTTGCAGCGTAAATCTTACTGAAATTTGGTGGTTAGCAGTAACATTGGCAAAGGTATACGATGAACGTGCCCCAACGCTTTCGCCATCAACAAGCACATCGAGCACTTTATAGTTCTCGCTTGGTGTAAAAGTGAAAGTTTGGCTCGCCCCATGGTTAACTACCACATCGCCCTCAGGCGAAATAGTTCCGTTTAGTTCAGCAGAAGCAGTGATTGTGTATGTGCTAAGCTCAAAAGTCACAACAATTGTATGGTTCTCCTGGATATTATCGAATGTGTAGCTTCGAACGGCTCCAACACTCTCTCCATCAACCTGAACATCAACAATATTTGCCCCGGAATTGGGAGAGATTGTAAAAGTTTTGGAGGAACCCTGGCTTACAACCACATTCCCCGATGGTGATATTATTCCTAAATTACCAGCACTAGCAGAAATTACAAATGTATTTGCCTCGAAGAATACTTCAATTGTATGCGATGAGCTCACATCCTGAAAAGTGTACGATGATACCACGCCAACGCTTTCACCATCGACCAAAACGTTGGAAATATGGTAGTTCTCACTAGCCATGAAAGTAAACTGCTGGCTTGCTCCATGCTCACAAACAACCTCGCCACTGGGTGAAATGGTTCCATTCTCAGAAGCCGTAGCTGTTATGATGTAAGTGTCAATATCAAATTGCACCTCAACGCTGCTGCTTGCAGAAATGTTTGTTAATGCAAGTGTACCATTGCCTGATGAAGAAATAACAACATCATCGAGAACGCTTTCGCTATTGAGAAAAACATCGCTAATGTGATAATGATTATTGGGAATTATTGATAAAGTTAAATCGTTCCCCTCGGCAACGGAAACATCTCCTGAGGGAGTAACCGTTCCGTTTCCGTTTGTAGTAATAGCTACTGTGTAATAGGTAGGCTCAACATCAGTAAAAGTGGCTACAATTGAATGGTTAGCCGCTACGTTGGTGAATGTATATGTGTTAACGCTTCCAACGCTCACACCGTCAACCTTAACGTTTTGGATGTAGTTTCCTCCATCGGGAGTTATTGTAAAGGTCAGGTCTTCATTGTAATTTACCACAATTTCGCCTGAGGGCGAAATGCTTCCATTCCCAACAGTGGATGCCGTAATGGTGTAAGTGTCATTTGCAAAGTTTGCCACCAAACTTCTGTCCTGTTCGGTAGTAAACGAGTAGGTTGAATTAGTCGACACTTCAATGGCGCTCTCTGTCCAATTCACAAAATGATAATGCGTATTTGGCGTAGCCTCCAGGGTAACAGTTTCACCGTTACTATAGTCGCCAGCACCTGTAACCTCTCCGAAATTGGGGTTGTTTGGAGCAGCAGAAATTGTAAACACTTCAATGTCAAATACTGCCACCAAGGTTCTGTTTTCAGTTGCGGTAAACGAAATTGTTGGGTTTGTTGAAACCTGCACATCATCCTCGGTCCACCGAACAAAGTGGTAGTACTGTGCAGGAGTTGCGGTAAGCGATACGGTTTCACCATGCTCGTAGCTTCCCGCTCCGGTTACACTCCCGTAACTTTCGTTATTTGGTGTTGCACCAATTGTGTACTCAATCTTGCTAAAGTCAACGTGAATTGTATGGTTTGAGGTAACGTTGGTAAATTGGTAGCTGGAAGTATTTCCCACCGAGGAACCGTCAACGAGCACTGTGCTAACCTCGTAGGTTGAATTTGGTGTAAAAGAAAAAGTTTGCGAGTTACCCTGGCTAACTAATACAGAACCGCTTGGACTAATACTCCCATTCTCACCGTCAGTGGCGGTGATGGTAAAAAATGAAATACTCTCTGTAACGGTATTTGAAGGGTTCGACTCGCCAGCGGGGTTCGAATAAACAGCTGTTACATGGTACGAGTAGTTTCCCACGGCAAGGTCTTCATCGGTATATGAGGTTGATGAAGTTTGAGTTAGCAGGTTATCGTTCCGATAAATTTTGTAGTTCTCCAAAACCAGGCTACCGGAATATGATGGCTGGTTCCAGGTTAGCGCCACATCACGAATATTCTCCACATCGCTTTGTAGTCCGGTTGGAGCAGGAAACTCGCTATTAGGGTACAAAACAACATTTAGCTGAACAGGTCCGCCATCGGTTACCACAACATCCTCAATGGTTTGTGAAGCGTACCCATCGGCAGCAAAGGTTAAATCCCAGGTTCCGTCCTCAATCATGCGGATATAGTTCCCATGGTTTGGGTTTGTAACAACATGAGAGTTATCCTTATCGTGATTCTCCACGGTTATGGTAGCATCCAACGGATCGCCCTCGGAATTAGTAACAGTTCCCTGAATCCCTGTAAAAAGATGCTCGATATAGGTTAGCATGGCCTCCTTGTTGTAGGTCCAGTGAGCGGGTAGCTGGTCGGATGAAATAAGTTTAGTATCGGATATTTCAAAAGTAATCTCCTTGCAATGGTGCCAGTAGTTCATGTAGTCCTGCCTTCCTCCGGCTACTACATACCAGTCGCCACCCTGGGTTACCCCATTGTTTAGACCCGTAAAGTAGCCTGCAGGGCTATTTGCCTGAGCCAAATCGGCGTATTGGCGGCTTACATCGTAGAACCAGTTATGGTCGGCATGTGCATTCTGCGAGGTAGTCCAGGCATCCCAAGGGAAATTTGCCAGCTCAATGCCTCCGTGGAAGTTAGCGGAAAACACAAAGTTTCGTGATTCAGCATAGTTCATAAAAACTTGTGTTTCTGTAGTGTAGGGCGAATTTGCGCCAATTCGAGGATCAGGAAAATCCCTGTTAATATCAACACCGTTTGCATTAGATCGGGTTGATCCACTAACTGTATGGTTCCCATAATTATACGTTCCATCAGGATTTGCGTTCGGGT
>DAOSWM010000041.1:12165-28543 GCA_035380045.1 Tenuifilaceae bacterium
CCACTAACTGTATGGTTCCCATAATTATACGTTCCATCAGGATTTGCGTTCGGGTTTATGTAAATGGCCAGGTTATTTACCATGTTATCAACCCTGGTATCAGAACCGTAGTTTGAAAGGAAATAATCAATCAACCTAAGCATCAAGACATAACCGGTAGCCTCGTCACCATGCATGGTGCTTGTGTAAAAGAATTCAGGCTCAGCCTCATCGATAAGAACATTGTCGGATATTTTTATAACATATATTTTTCGGCCCTCAATGCTTGTTCCAATGCTATCGAGCTTACAAATTGCTGGGTAATCCTGCTCAAACTTCTTCATCATTTCTCGGTAAGTCTCATATGTTGGATACCTGTCCCAGTTAGCCATATCGGCAATTGTGGTTGCCATTGTTAATGCCTTGTCCTGCTGTAACGACGGAGCGAGCAAAACGTTATAATCAATACCAAACTTCAGAAATTCATTAAACTCGGTGGAATTTGCATAGGCAAAAACCTCTCCGGTTTTGTGGTTGTAGTTGTCAATTGAAACCACATTAGTAAATTCATTCAAAATATCCTTATTATCAACATTGAAGCTAAAGTACAGCTCATTTCGCTCAGCAAGCACACTCTGAGCCTCTGATAGTTTTGATGATTGGGAGAATGAAGTGAAAGAAGCAAAAGCTGTAAAGAATAAAAAACACAATGCGATTACATTAAACTTAAAACTTTTCATTGGAAAATAATGGTTTAAACAGGAATTAAAATTAAGGCAACAAATGTAAAAATATATACTTAGGCAACACCCTTTAAAGGGTGTTTTTTGACCAATTTTTACAATACCTAAATCAATGTTTATACGAAGAATAAAACATTAAGTTCCAGCAATTGCATACATTAAGCTTAGGATGAAGTTCCAAAA
This sequence comes from Tenuifilaceae bacterium, assembly GCA_035380045.1. GTDB lineage: Bacteria > Bacteroidota > Bacteroidia > Bacteroidales > Tenuifilaceae > DAOSWM01. The sequence goes on from DAOSWM010000041.1 coordinate 13,071, forward strand.
GCATACCGCACCTGATGCGAGTACTCCTCATCGGGCATCAGCAGGGTTATTGGGAAGTTTGGTTTATTTGGCGAATCGGGGAAGTGTTGCGTTTCTAGGCAAACCGCGCTGTGTTTATTGTAACGGGTTCCGTTGTGACCAACCAATGAACCATCGAGTGAGTTACCTGTATAAATCTGAATCCCAGGCTGTGTGCAGTAAATTTTAAGCCATCTACCCGACTTCTCATGAATCAATTTAGCGGCTGATTTTGTAAGGGATCTTGGCTGCTTAAGCGCAAAGCAATTGTCGATGCCACCTTCAATAGCATCAAGTTTTTTCCCTAGAGAGTATGGTTTCGAAAAGTCGAAGGGTGTTTCGTCCCAGCGCTTAATGTCCCCTGTTGGAATTTGATGCTCATCAACAGGAAGGTACGCGTAGGCATCGAGCAAAAGTTTATGGTCGAAAATATCATTCTTGAATCCGCTCAGGTTGAAGTACCCATGACTGGTTAGGTTAACATGCGTGGGCTCATCGGTTGCTGCTACAAATTCTATATGAAGCTCATTGTTGTCGTATATAATGTATGTAACCGAAACCTCCAAGTTCCCTGGGTACCCCTCGTCGAGGTGCGGACTCATCAAGTTTAGCTTTAATTTTGCATAATCCTCGTATTCGGTCAGATTGTAATCCCACAGTTTAGTATGAAATCCGTTATTCCCTCCGTGAAGATGGTTCTCTCCATTATTGATAGGTAGTTTGAACTCTTTATAGTCAATTACGAACTTACCATTCGCAATTCGATTAGCAAACCTGCCAACAATAACTCCAAAATGAGGATGCCCCTGAAGGTACTGATTAAGTGTTGGAAAACCCGCAACTATTTCATCAACCACTCCATACTTATCGGGTATTTGAATTGAGGTAATGATACCACCGTAATTTGAAATTTTAACAGCTAAACCCTTCTTTGCCTGGAAAGAGAATAATGACACTGCTGATCCGTTAGCTAATTTACCAAATTCTGAAACGTTAACCTTCATTTTCTTCTTAAATGCAATTTAGGGAATCCTAACTCCCAGCACACAAATATCATCTATCTGATCGCATGGAGAACCGGATATTGGATCGGGTTGGTTCATCCAGTCGATGAGTTCCTGCTCCAACACTTGCCTCTGTTTTTCTGGAGGCTCTCCAAACACATTCAGAAATGTATTACGTAATCGTGCATTTGACATCTTTTTATATTCAGGGCCGCCAATCTGATCGGTAATTCCATCAGTGTATAAGTATACCATATCATTGCTTCTAACCCGAATTGTTCTTCGACTAAATGGTTCTATTTTGAAATGCATTGAAATGGGCATTAAATCTGCTTTAAGCTGATAAACTGATATTCCATCTTGTTTTTCCAAGAAAACAGATTCGTAATTCAAAGACTCTGCTTTCAATACATCATCAAAAGTTGTAAGTAGTAACGCAGAATTATGTGCTCCGGCAAACTCAAGAACATAATCCTGATCTTGAGGATCCTCCTTATAAAGGGAACAAAGAGAGATATCCATCCCATCACGAATATCGTTACCTACCGCTTCCTGTTGTAACGCGTTGATTAAATGTACTCGCAGCAAATTTAAAATTTCGTCGGGTTTAAGCAAACCTTCTCGTTTAACAATTTCATTTAGCAATGAAATTCCTAACATGCTCATAAATGCTCCGGGAACTCCATGCCCTGTACAATCGGCCACAGCAAAGAGGGTAATATCATTCACTTGGGTCGTCCAGTAAAAATCACCGCTTACAATATCACGTGGCATGAACAGGGTAAAATGTTCCTTGAAACAGAATTTCATCAGGCTAGGTTTTGGCAAAACGGCTTGTTGAATAATTGCTGCGTAATATAAACTATCAGTGATTTGTGTATGAGCTTTCTCTATTAGACTCTTCTGCAGAAAAATCTCATGGTTGGCACGCTCTAAATGTTCAGCTTGCGTTTCCAGCTCCTCTTTTTGATGGCTAATTTCGGCCGTACGTTTTCTAACCTTATCCTCAAGTTCGAGGTTTACTTTCGAAATGGTTTCCTGTATCTCCAGTATCTTATCTTTCTCTAACCGTTCATTCTCTAGCTGCTTCTCAACCACCTGCCGGCTCAGCCTGCTAAACCTGTTGGCCAACGCTAAGGTAAAAAGTAAAACCTGCCCCAACGATCCAATCTTTAAGCTCGACTCAAGCAGAATTGATGAGTAACCTTCGGCGGGTTTTCTCTGCACAAATACAATGAAAAGGCACAGAAATATAAAGAACACAGAGTTTGCTAAAAGGTAATAACCAGCCTGTTCTCCGCTACGACGATACACAATGGTAGCAAATACTAGCAAAAAAATGAAAACGATAACATGGTAGCTATGAACAAATGGCGAAAAATCCCAGAAAACCTTAAGATTTATTAAACCTATTAATACAAACGGGATTATATACAGAACCTGCAATAACTTAAGCAGCCTATGCCACGAAGGATAATTATTATTCGGATCCAGAAAATGACGAGTAAACCCAATGTAAAAAAAGGTGCTGAGTAACGCTACATAGTTTCCTGTGAAACGGGTAATGTAATCAGTTCTAAAAAGGGCATAACTCACCCTGTCGAATAGCAGGAAATACATAGCAAGAAAGAAGAAGCATAGAAAAAAGTAAAGGAAGCCTTTGTCGCGGAAAAGGAAATACTGTAGCAAAATATAGAAACCCAGCGATATCAGAATTCCCACAAGCACCGCAAGCACAATCCATGACTCACGATACCTTTTAAGTTCAGGTTTCTCAAGGCGCAACTCTAAATCAAAAGACTGCTTAACCTCTTGTGGAACAGACGTATCGACCCTGATCAACAAACTTACTTCCTGGTTGGGTAAAATTGTTACAGGAATTACTTTAGGGTTTTCAGGGAAGCATCGCACAGAGTTCCTAACATACTTCCCATTCTCTGAAATTAATACTACTGTGGAATCGGTAAAGCAGAATACCTTATTATCAAGAAATGGAGTTACCCATAAATGCCAACGAATATCCTCGTCCAAATAGTTGAAAAACTTCAATTTTAGCCAGTGAACCTTGGCTTTCTTATTTATTGTTATATTGGATTGGAAAACTTCTGAAAACTCAGGCGATAGTACCTGCTTAGCAGTATAAGTACCATTTATGTCCGACAGAACCTGTAGATGCTGGTTTAACGGGTATCGGAATTGTTTCGAGTGAATTTCGTATGCTTGAGCATTAACCAGTATGGGCAACAAAAAAAGAGCGCACACTCCTAAGAAATGGCGAAAATACGCACGAATATCTACAAAAAAGTATTCTATACTCAATTTATACCGCTGGTTAACTGATATTTATATTATTTCGCTTGCATTCTAAAGTTAGAAAAAAGTTTTCGAATAACTACTACATATTCCAAATGAATATATGTTTGGAGAACTAATAACCTCTGTAATACATTTTATCACTTGAAATTCTAGCACTTAACTTCTACAAAATCAAATAGAAATTTAACGAAAATGATTTTTTTTGAATAGTTTTTAATTGAAGTATCTTTGCTGCTATTACAAAAAATGGAGAAACATGACTAAAGTAAAAGTACTTTCGGTAAACATATCAACCGAGAAGGGCACTATAAAGAAACCCGTAAACAGCATTGAACTAAACGAGCAGGGAATTACTAGCGATGCCCATTCGGGCGATTGGCACAGGCAGGTAAGCATGCTTGGGAAGGAGAGCTTCGACAGATTTGCGCAGCTGGCAGGCCGTAAAATAAATTTCGGCGAGTTCGCCGAAAACATCACCACCGAAGGGCTGGAACTAGTTAACACCAAGCCTGGCGATATGTTTATTGGAAAAAATGTTGAGCTAGAAGTAACCCAAATTGGGAAGAAGTGCCATGGCGATAGCTGCGCCATATACCGCGAAGTGGGAAACTGCGTAATGCCCAAGGAGGGAATATTCCTTTGGGTAAAAAAATCGGGAACGCTTTACCCCGGCGATGAGCTAGAGTACGTTCCAAAAATCTACAAGATTCTTGTAATCACGTTAAGCGACAGGGCTTACAAAGGAACCTACGAGGACAAGAGCGGCCCCGCTGTTGTTACTAAAGTTGACGAGTTTTTCCGCACAATAAAATGGCACCACTCGGTTGATACGCTTGTAATTCCCGATGACGACAGGATGCTTCGCGGGAATCTTCTCAAGGCCCGTGAGCTGAACTACGATGTGGTTATTACTACCGGCGGCACTGGCATTGGACCACGCGACATAACCCCCGATGTTGTTAAGGAATCCATCGACAAGGAGATTCCTGGAATTATGGAAATGATTCGCGTAAAGTACGGAGCCGAAAAACCCAATGCGCTCATTAGCCGCGGAGTTGCAGGAATTATGGGCGGCACTTTCGTATACACGCTTCCCGGAAGCGTAAAGGCCGTGAACGAGTACATGAACGAAATCACCAAAACCTTGCAGCATCTGTTCCTCATGCGAATGGGAATTGACAGCCACTAGCCAAATTGCAAATGAAAAAGCTCCTAACCTTTCTTCTGCTCGCTGCTGGAATTGCTTCTTTGTTTACGTGTAGCAGTCCAAGCCAAAAGCCAGTGGTACGTGCTGAGAATTCTGGTCGTAACATTGTTCTATTGCACCCCACGGTTAACAATCTGAAAACTTTTCTTTACCTCACAAAAAATAATGTTTTTACACTACCCAAGGATTATGGTGTTATTGGTGTATTCCACTCAAAAGAGAAGTACGACTACAGCCAATCGTTGGATTTTATTGAAAAAGAAAAAATTGGAAACTTTCATTTCACAGAAATATCTGCCGAGCTAAACCCCGAAAATATATACAAAGAAAATAGCGGCTCGCCGCAGTTTTACGAAATTTTCAACAACTCGCAGGGTGCAATATTTTTCGGAGGACCCGACATGCCACCCGCTTGCTACGGGGAAGAAACCAATTTGCTAACCGAGATTACCGATCCGCACCGACACTACCTTGAACTATCGTTTCTTTTCCATCTTCTGGGAGGTTCACAGGATACAACTTCTATTGCTTTCCTTAATGAGCGAAATGATTATACGATTCTTGGCATTTGCCTTGGCATGCAAAGCATGAATGTTGCTACCGGAGGAACAATGGTTCAGGATATTCCAACCGAATTATTCGGAGTCAGCAACGTTGAACAAGTTCTTTCGCTGGAGCAAAACCAGCAACACAGGAACTACTATACAAACCTTGGAACCGACAACGATTTAATTTGGGGAAACTTCCACCAAGTGAAATTTCTGAAAGGCTCCTTCCTCGATAGCATCAACGGTTTTTCCGGCAATCAACCCTACGTTCTTAGCAGTCACCATCAGTGTATCGAAAACCTTGGCTTAAACCTCACTCCCTTTGCATGGTCGGTTGATGGCAGAATAGTTGAAGCCGTTAAGCACACAAAATTCCCGAATGTAATTGGCGTTCAGTTCCATCCCGAGCCTACATTTATTTACGACTCAACCATAAAGTTTCGCCGTTTACCAAACGAATCACAGGGTATTTCGTACCTACAACTTTACCCAAACGAAAAGGGAGAAAATTTTCACCGTGCTTTCTGGAAATACTTGGGCAAACTTTATCAGAACTAACCAAGAATGGGACAAAGCAAAAAGAAGCAGTTTTTACAAATACCTCGCTACAGCGGAGGGAAAGAGTTACTCCGCAAGTTCCTAGCCGAAAACCTAAAGTACCCTGCTGAAGCCTTGGAGAAGGGAATTCAGGGCGATGTGATAGTTGCCTACAAAATAAACTCGAAAGGAGAAGTTTTCGACGCAACGGTTGAGAAGGGTATTGGCTACGGCTGCGACGAGGAAGCTGTTCGGCTCGTTAAGCTGCTGAAGCACGATGCCGTAAAAAACAAAGGAGTTCGGGTAACCGCTTCAACCCGACTGAAGGTTCCTTTCAGGTTGAAGAAAATACGTACAACCTCCTTTACTTACGAGTATAAAACCCCAAAGAAAAGAGAAAACAAAGTTACTGAACAAGCAAAACCAACACAAAACCAACGGGTTTTCACATACACAATAAAACCAAGAGAGTAAGTTCCCCGCAAACAATTCTTATCTACCTTAATTAGAGAATCTACTTGGTAAATTTGCTCTGAAAATTTAAAAAATGGCACTGTAAATACTTTAACTTATTGACAAACTCAAATTGTACCGCACATTATTTCCTAAACCTTGTATAACCCAAAAAACTTTAATAACATTGCTTGCGAATTTAACAATCTGAATTGTGAAAGATTTCTTTTTTCAACTATCAACATACGAAATAGTTACACTCAGCATCTTAACTTTTTTTGTAATCATACAGCTCTTCTTCTACCTCAACTTTTACCTTCGTGTAGCCTTGCCTCGCAAGCCGAAAGTTACAACCGATAAAAAAAACCAACCCCCGGTTTCAATAGTTATTTGCGCACGCGATGAGGAGTTGAATCTTAAATCATTTCTACCCTCTGTTCTGGAACAAGACTATCCTGACTTTGAAGTTATTGTGGTTAACGACTGCTCAACCGATGACACCGACATGCTCCTGGATGTTTTCACCAGAAAGTACCCAAATCTTCGCTACACTACAATAAAGCAGGACGACAAGTTTACGCATGGCAAAAAGCTGGCGCTTACTGTTGGTATCAAAGCTGCAAAAAACAGCTGGTTACTACTCACCGATGCCGACTGCAAGCCCGTTTCAAACCGTTGGCTGGCCAGCATGGCCTCAAATTTCGACGATAGCACCGAGTTGGTTTTGGGATACGGAGGCTACTTCCCCGAAAGGGGCCTGCTTAACAAGCTCATTCGGTTCGATGCTTTCTTTATTGCCATGCAGTACATGGGCTTTGCGCTTGCGGGCTCACCCTACATGGGCGTTGGTAGAAACCTTGCCTATCGCAAGGAAATGTTTTTCAGAAACAGAGGGTTCGCATCGCACAGCCATATTTTTTCAGGCGACGACGATCTTTTTGTCCATCAGGTTGCTAATAAACGGAATACAAAAGTTGAAATTTCACACCAAGCGCACACCCTATCGAACCCTAAACAAACCTACAAAGCTTGGTTTAGCCAAAAGAAACGTCATTTAACAACCGGCGTTCTATACAAAAAACGGATTAAATTCCTGCTTTCGCTCGAACCCCTTTCTCGAATATTTTTTTGGAGCGTTGCCATTTTTTCCCTAACGTTCCCAAACCTAACATGGATTGCACTTGGGGCAATACTTTTCAGGCTGGTGCTTAACGGAATCATAATAAAAATTGTGTTGAATCGTTTGAATGAAAAGAAAATATTCATAATTTCGCTAATATATGATTTGCTTTCACCATTTATGCAAATAGCCATTCACAGCGCAATTCGTTTAACCCCAAAAAGGAGTAAATGGAACTAAACCAGAACCTTTCCGACAAGGCAAAGTTCGACCTTGTACTTGTTGAAAAAGCTGTGAACGGCGACCAGAAAGCCTATGCCGAGCTGCTCGACAGGTATCGCGATGCCATATACTTCATGCTTCTGAAGATGGTGAACAACAAGAGCGACGCCGAGGATTTAACCATTGAGGCCTTCGGGAAGGCTTTTAAAAACATTAACCAGTACACTCCTAACTACGCATTTAGCACGTGGCTGTTTAAAATCGCCACCAACAATTGCATCGACTTCATTCGGAAACGAAAAGCGAACCTAATATCAATCGACCAGCAAACCGAGGACACAGAAGGGTTAATGTCGGCTCCGGCAACAAACCTGCAAGCCAGCGTGCTCGACCCCGAGGAAACTCTTATTAAGGAGCAAAACATTAAGCTTATTCAAAGCTTGGTTTCCAAGCTAAAACCCCGGTACAGGAAGCTCATTGAGTTGCGTTACTTCAGAGAATTTTCGTACGAAGAAATTGCCGATGAGCTTGAATTACCACTGGGAACTGTGAAAGCCCAACTATTCAGAGCCCGCGAACTTCTTTACAACATTCTGAAAAGCAGTTCACAACACCACTAGCCTTCAGCATGGAACTCATAAACAAATACTTCCCAAACCTTACGCCTTTGCAGAGGGAGCTGTTCGGCATGCTCAGCGAGCTTTACCGCGATTGGAACAGTAAAATAAACGTTATTTCCCGCAAGGATATCGACAAACTCTACCTGCATCACGTTCTACACTCGTTGGCCATTGCTAAGGTTATCGATTTTGCCAAGGGAACCAGCATTATCGACCTTGGAACCGGAGGTGGATTTCCCGGAATTCCGTTGGCAATCCTCTTCCCTCACTGCAAGTTTCACCTGGTGGACTCCATTGGAAAAAAAATTACCGTTGCCCAATCGGTTGCTGAGTCGCTTAACCTAACCAACATAACTACCCAGAAAGCCCGGGTTGAAGAGCTGAAAGGCAACTTCGATTTCGCAGTTACAAGGGCCGTGGCACCCATGCCCGAAGTGGTGAAGTGGTCGCGCAAGTTGGTTCGGCCCGGCGGGCTTAACACGTTACCTAACGGTGTAATTGCCCTAAAGGGCGGAGAGCTGAAGGAGGAACTTGCTCCCTTTCGAAAAACGCTGGAAAAATGGAGCATTCAAAAATTCTTCAAGGAGGAGTACTTCGCTGAAAAATTTATCATTTTCAATCCAGCATACTAACCAACCAGAAGAATCAAAGAATTAATTGACAAAAAATTGCCAACTTTTTTCAACTTTTCTTTTCGGTTTTAAAAAAAAGGTTTTACTTTTGCAAACCTAAATCCAGCAGGAAGAGCTGGAAAATTTACTGAGAATCAGCGAAAACATTAAAATAGTTCATAATTATGGCAACGAAAAGGACTTTCCAACCTTCGAACAGGAAAAGGAAAAATAAGCATGGTTTCCGTGAACGTATGGCAACCGCAAACGGTCGTAGAGTATTGGCATCGCGCAGAGCAAAAGGAAGAAAAAGACTCACCGTATCCGACGAGCCAAGACACAAAGTATAGTTGCAAATTTTTGCATAATCTCCATATGGCTGATCTTACAAGGGTCGGCCTTTTTTTTATTCAACCAAACCAATAATTTGCTGTTTACTTTTTCTTACAAATAAGAATCATTATTTGTAGCTTTGCAAGCTAGCAACTCCAAACGATTCAATTAACCAATGGAATTTACAGAAGCATCAACTCCCAGCGATTTATTAAAGGGACGAATAGAAAACAGCAAGCTAAAAACCATTGCCGAGAAGGTTTTTAATGGCATTCGAATAAGTGCCGAAGATGCTTTAATTCTATACAACCAGGCTGAACTTGGGTTCCTTGGGCTTCTTGCCAGCTTCGTTGCCCGCAAGAATAATGGTAACGACGTTTTCTTCAACCGAAATTTTCACATCGAGCCCACAAATATCTGTATCCATAGCTGCGCTTTCTGCTCGTACCGCCGAAGAGTTGGCGAGGAAGGAAGCTGGGAGATGACGCTCGAGCAGATTCGCGAAACCGTAAGGAGTTTCCGCCCCAAGGGTGTCACGGAGGTTCACATTACCGGAGGCGTTCATCCGCGCTGGACCATCGATTACTTTGGGAAAATAATTTCCACCATAAAATCCGAGATGCCAACCCTGCACATTAAGGCCTTCTCTGCCGTTGAACTCGACTTCATTTTTCAGCAAGCGAAACTCTCACCCCGCGAAGGAATAAAGAGAATGAGAGCCTTTGGGCTGGATTCCATTCCCGGCGGTGGCGCCGAAATTGCCAACAGCGAGATAAGGCAAAAAATTTGTGGCGAGAAAACCTCGTGGGAACGCTGGCTCGAAATTCATGAGGCCGCCCACCAAGAAGGGCTCACCTCAAACGCAACCATGCTCTACGGGCATATTGAAACCTACCAGCACAGGATTGAACACATGGAGGCCATACGAAAGCTACAGGACAGAACCAAGGGCTTCAACTGTTTCATCCCTTTGAAATTCAAAGCATCACAAAACAAGTTGGAGTACATTGGTGAGGTTAACCTTGTTGAGGATTTCAGAAATTTTGCGGTTTCGCGCTTATTCCTCGACAACGTGAAGAACCTCAAAGCTTACTGGCCCATGCTGGGCAAACAAGCCGCACAACTTGCCATTGCCTTTGGGGTGAACGATTTGGATGGCACAATTGACGACTCCACCAAAATTTACAGCATGGCCGGAGCCGAGGACAAGAATCCATCAATAACTATCGAAAACTTATGCGCTACGATTCGCAGCATGGGCAAAAACCCTGTTGAGAGAGATTCGCTCTACAACCCAATTAAACGCTACTAAAAATACTTTTCCAGTTTATCCCCAGTTATTTTGTAAGGTTAGCAACCAATTTTACCCTCGCTAAAGTTTTTATTGCTAATTTTATGAAAATTTTCAACGCAATGGGGTTACGCAACATAAGCAAATATATATTTTTAGCAGCCAATTTCATAATGCTACTTGGCGGGAATACTTTCCCACAGAACACAGAATACAACTCACAGCAGGACAGCATTATTTCACAGGCCGACTCACTTTTTTCTATAAAAAATTACGTGGAGGCGCTCCCCTACTACCAAAATCTTGTGAATGATTACCCTCAGGATGCGAGTTTTATATTCAAACTTGGAGTTTCTACGCTTAACGCCACCCGTAACATTAACAATGCCATTGAGCTCTTAAGCAAAGCCTCAACCCTCGACGTTCCGAACCTTGTTTACTTCTACCTAGGCGAAGCCTACAGGTTCAGCTACCAGTTCGATGAGGCAATTTCGTACTACCGAAGGTTTACACTAAACGGAGGCGACAAAGAGATTCCAAAGGAGCTGGTTGAGCAGAAAGTGAACCAGTGCGACAACGGAAAATTCATGCTAAAGTACCTTTACCAACCCAACATTAAGGCCAAAGAGAGTGTTGCTTCAGACAAGTTTCATCAATATATAATTACAAAATCCAGCAGGGGCACCTTCGTTGTAAAACCAAACGACCTAAAAACAAAAAACGACGTAAACAAAGGCGATTCCTCCATAATATTCTATCCTCTAAATCCGCAGGTTGGCGACAAAATATTCTTTGCGAGCTACGGTACCAGCAGCATGTACGGCAAGGATATATTTATGATTGAGTACCAGAGCGACGGTTTTTGGAGCAAACCCCAAAACCTTGGCGAGGTTGTTAATAGCGATCAGGATGAAGATTTCCCTTACCTCTCACCCGATGGAGTAACCCTTTACTTTGCTTCCAAAGGGCACTATAGCATGGGCGGTTTCGACATTTACCGAAGCATTTACAGCCCCTCAACCAACCAGTGGAGCACGCCTGAGAACCTTGGATTCCCTTTCAGTTCACCATTCAACGATTACCTTTTCGTTCCCAACGAAGCAAACACCCAGGCCTGCTTTGTAACCGACAGGAACGTTGTTGGCAACATGATTGAAGTTGTTCTGCTTGAAATTGAAGAGAATCCAATTCGCAAAACAGTTACCAACCACGAAACACTCCTCTCGGTTGCCAAACTGGAACCTGCCCAATCTGCTGGCAAAGCCAGCACTGAAGTTGCTACCAAGAAACCCAAAAAGCAGCAAGCGGCATCGTTCAACGCAGTAGAAAATGACCCCGAGTATATGAGAGTGCTGGCGAAAGGTTTCTCGGAGCAAATGAAGGCCGATACTGCCCGCATTGAACTTGAAAAGCTAAGGGAAAAGTTCGATTACATAAGCACTGCCGACGAAAGGCGAAGCCTTGAGGCCAAGGTTGTGGCCATGGAGAACAAGCTCCTCGATGCCCAGCGCAACGCCGATACCTACTTTGCCCAAGCCAGCCAAATTGAACAGGAGTACCTAACCGGAAAACGGAAACCTTCCGACAAACCAACTTCAACTTTTACAACCGATAAGCCCGAGTTCCTATACCAGGCTCAGTTTGCATCCACCGTTTTTCAAACAGATGAGCTTAACAAGCTGGCCAGAGTTGAAAAACTTTTCCCGCAAATAGAAATTGCCAGAAAACAGGCACTTTCTGCTAAATCTAAAATGCAAGCAGCCGAAGGCGATAGCACTGGCTATGCTAGTGCCCGCAAAGATTTTATTGAAAAGGCAAAGGAGTTTAACAATCTGGCATCAAACTACGTTGACACAAAAAAAACCCTTTACCGCGAGTGTATCTCTGTTGCTCTGGTTAAACGCGGAGTCAGCGATGAAAACGGTGTAAAAGCTGAAATCGACAGGGCAAACAACCACTTTTGGGGTGCCACTGCTATTCGCAACAATCTAACCGAAGAGACAAAAATCGAAAGCCAGCTCGAAGCGCTCCTTCTTGACGAGTTGGGCATTTACCGCCTTGAACTTGCCTTTGCAAAAATTTGGGGGATTCACCTTTTTGAGCAGGAGCTTCTCAGTAAAATTTACCGGCAGGAACAGGATATATTTGGCAAAACATTGGCTAAAACCGAGACCAAAGCCACCGTTCAAGAAACGAAACCAGCACAAACGAACCAAGTTGCTCTTCTTGAACCAACCAACGAGATTATTGAGACCCAAATTGAATTCCGACCCGAGGAGGAACCTTCATTCCAAGTTTTAGAGAAGCTACCGTACAACAAGGAGAATCCAATCCCCTCACACCTTCCCCTACCCGATGGCGTTATCTACAAAATTCAGCTGGCAGCTTTCAGCAACCCAGTTGGGAATAGCGTTTTCAAAGGGCTTTATCCGCTTTCCAAGGAACCCGTGAATAACGGGCGCGTGACAAAATACTACGCTGGAATGTTCAAAACACTTGCCGATGCGCAAAAAGCCCTACCAACCGTGCATTCAAAAGGGTTTAGGGATGCTTTTATTGCTGCATGGCACAATGGACGCAGCGTTCAGCTCAACAGAGCTGAAGAGATGGAAGGTTTCTCAACTCCAAATGCAAAACCAAACATTGACATAAAAATTGAGGAAGACTCTAACAAGCTGTACCTTGTGCAAATTGGCACCTATAAAGGCAAACTTCCCGATGATATAGCGCAAACAGTAAGAGCGCTGGCTCCGGGAAAAGATTTGGTTCGCGAAACAGCTAGCCCAGGCTCATTCGTTTACTCAATTAGCTCGTTCACAACAGCGAGCGAAGCACAGCGTGTGAAGGACAACCTAATTACCAGCGGAATAAATAATGCCATGGTTATTACCGTTGATATTGATAAATAGTGTTATATTAGCCTAGTGTTTATTGCGGCAATGGATAAAAAAACCACAAACAACCCTCTTTTTAGTAGCGATGACTTTTCAGTAGCCAAAGGTCATTACTCGCTGATACTATACAACGACGAGGTAAATATGTTCGATTACGTTGTAAAATCGCTGGTTGAGGTTTGTAAACACACCTGGGAACAGGCGGAACAGTGCACGCTAATTGCCCATCATAATGGGAAATGCGACATAAAAAGTGGCGATAAAACTTACCTAAAAAACCTAAAAGACGAGCTGACGCACCGTGGTCTGTCGTCAATTATTACAACTAAACCTTAGCTATATTACTTCAATGACTGCTGTTATAGTTCTAATTCTGATTGGCCTTTTCCTGTTCCTCGTTGAGTTTCTGCTAATTCCGGGGATAACCATTGCCGGAATTGGTGGCGTTGGCTTTCTTATTGCCGGAATAGTAATAGCCTACACCCAGCATGGCAGCACCGTTGGGCACATTACGCTTATCAGTACAATTGCGCTCACCATTTTTGTTATTTCCATGGCTCTCCGTTCAAAAACATGGAAGTACTTCATGCTCAACACAAACGTTGATGGCAAGGTTGAAAATCCGGCTAGCAGCGAAACCATTAAACCTGGCGACACTGGCGTAACCATTAGCCGCCTATCGCCCATGGGAAAAGCCCGAATAAACGGATTGGTTGTTGAGGCAAAATCAACCGGCGATTACATTGACCAAAAAACGGAGGTTGAAGTAATAAAAATTGACGGATCGAAAGTGATTGTAAAACCTAAAATAGATAAAACATGAACCAGATTGTAGTTTACTTACTAATTTTTGCAGTTAGCATTGTAGGGCTATGGATAATTCTCTACTTTGTACCAATCGGGTTGTGGTTCTCAGCGCTTGTTAGCGGCGTTAGGGTATCACTGCTACAGCTTATCCTAATGCGGTGGCGTAAGGTTCCGCCAAGCGTTATCGTTCAGGCACTTATTGAAGGAACAAAGGCTGGTATAGAACTTTTCCGAAACGATTTGGAAGCACACTTCCTGGCTGGAGGGCGCGTGTCGAAAGTTGTTCATGCGCTTGTTTCAGCACAGAAAGCGAACATTCCTCTCGATTTTAAAATGGCAACCGCTATCGATTTGGCCGGGAGGGACGTTTTTGAGGCAGTTCAAATGTCGGTAAACCCCAAGGTTATAAACACTCCTCCTGTTACCGCAGTTGCAAAGGATGGCATTCAGCTAATTGCCAAAGCAAGAGTTACCGTTCGCGCCAACATTAAGCAGCTGGTTGGTGGTGCCGGCGAGGAAACCGTACTTGCCCGTGTTGGAGAAGGAATCGTTTCCTCAATTGGTTCGTCCGATTCCCACAAGAAAGTGCTTGAAAACCCCGATTTCATTTCACGCGTTGTGCTGGAGAAAGGACTTGATGCCGGAACAGCATTCGAAATTCTTTCGATTGATATTGCTGATATTGACATTGGACGCAACATTGGAGCGGTGCTCCAAATGGATCAGGCGAATGCCGATAAGAACATCGCTCAGGCGAAAGCCGAGGAACGCCGTGCAATGGCTGTGGCTCTTGAGCAAGAAATGAAAGCTAAAGCTCAAGAAGCTAGGGCAAAGGTTATTCTAGCCGAGGCAGAAATTCCAAAGGCAATGGCAGAAGCATTCCGAAGTGGCAACCTGGGAATTATGGACTACTACAAGTTCCGTAACATTGAAGCCGACACAAGCATGCGCGAAAACATTGCAAAGGAAAGCGGAGGCGAAAAAAAGGGCAAGAAATAAACCGCTCATTTTCAAACACAAAAAAAAGGGTTGCATGTATTTGCAACCCTTTTTTTTGATAAAAAGATTTATTTCGTACTAAAAATTTGTCATATTAATATGTTTTTATACTTTTGTCGTGCTTTTAACGAAAGGCTTGGGCTGAACTGGTGAAGTGCCTGCCTGCCGTAAGGCAGGAGTGAGTGGCTGAAACCATCCGCTGATTAGCGGATAAACTGAAGTGCTCACATTCATTTTGAAAAGTTTGGTGAGGTGGGTGAGTGGCTGAAACCAGCAGTTTGCTAAACTGCCGTACTCGTAAGGGTACCGGGGGTTCGAATCCCCCCTTCACCGCAAAAGTTGATAAAGTTGAAATTTTGAAATACTTTTTCGGGGTGTAGCCCCGCCGGTGGCGGGGCATCTGGTTTGGAACCAGATTCTTCGAAAAACATTATTCTCTCGGGGTGTAGCCCCGCCGGTGGCGGGGCATCTGGTTTGGAACCAGATTCTTCGA
>DAOSWM010000041.1:28643-28713 GCA_035380045.1 Tenuifilaceae bacterium
AAAACATTATTCTCTCGGGGTGTAGCGCAGCCCGGTTAGCGCATCTGGTTTGGGACCAGAGGGTCGCAGG